>NZ_VDYZ01000019.1 GCF_007673095.1 Corynebacterium glyciniphilum AJ 3170 | reverse complement strand
GTCCATCACCAGGTGCAGATCCTGTTCCGGGTAGGCGCGGTCGATCTGGCGCAGGAAGCTCAAGAACTCGCTGCGGCGGTGCTTCGGCTTCACCGCACCGGTGACAGTCCCGGTGGCAACCTCCAGTGCGGCGAACAGGGTGGTCGTACCGTGGCGTTTGTAGTCGTGGGTGTGTTTCTCAGCATCCCCGATACGCATCGGCAACATCGGCGCGGTGCGGTCGAGTGCCTGGATCTGGGACTTCTCATCGACGCACAGCACAATCGCATTGTCCGGCGGGGCCAGATACAGTCCGACAACATCGGTGACCTTGGCGACCAACTCGGGGTCGGTGGAGAACTTGAAGGTCTCCGCCTTCCAGGGTTGGACTCCGTAGGCCCGCCAGGCCCGCGAGACTGTCGCGTTGCCCAATCCGAGATGCTGACCCAGCAGCCGGGATGACCAGTGGGTTACCCCGTACTTCTTCGGAGGACGGGCCAAGGTGGCGTACACGATGTCCAGGTCGCTGACCTGTTTTGGCCGGCCTGAGCGGGCCGCATCACCAAGACCGTCAATACCGACTTCGCGGTAGCGGTTGCGCCACTTCCACACCGAGGTGGTGGTGGTACCGACCGATTCGGCGATGTGCGCGTTGGCCATCCCGTCGGCAGCCAGCAGAATAATCCGTGCCCGCTGCACCAGCCCTGCTTTGATCGTTGTCGACCGGGTCCAGGACTCCAGAATCTCCTTGTCGCCGTCGCGCAGGATCAGGGCGGGTGCGGGGTTGTTGGGCATGATTCATTCTCCCACACCACGAACCATTTAGGAACTAACGACACGCGACACTAGTATCGCAGTCAGCTCGGGACCGCTGGGACCCCGCCTGCAGAACGTATGGGAGAACGATCTGGCCCAGCTCTGGTTAGACATCTACCTGCCAGAATCTCTCAACGGTCAGTTCAAGGAGCTTTGGTTCCGGTATACAGAAACGGAGAATGCCCCTCAATCAACCAAGCTCCAGCAGCTGAGTGATGCTGAACTTAGTGATGCAGTAGGGGAAGTCGTCGCACTCGGCCTGCAGGTCATCGCTGCTGACGCTCGGGGCGAATCGCCCTCTTAACGTCATTCGGGACAGCAAAACTCTGTGGAGGCCGACAGGATCACCGAAATACGGTCAGCTGCGAAACCCCCGCCTGGTTCAGGCAGTCGAGCGCAAGCCCGCGTGCCGTCTCCCGTAGCTCCGCGTCGTCACCGGCGACGTCCACCGTCGCCTCCACCGGCACGAACCGTCGGATAGGCACGACCGGTTCAGAGGAGAACAGCAGGTTAGTCTCTTGCTTCAAAGTCAACGGTTCATCCCCAGTCCACTCCACGCCAAAGAGAACGTCATACTCCCGTGAACCTGTCCAACCGCTGAAATGATGCAGGCAAGCCAGCAGGTCACCGACAACGGCAGGCATGCGGTAGGTGTACACGTCGGCCTTATCTGTCTTGCCTGGCTCCACATCCAGTCTGCACAGTACGGAGACTGAACCGTCGTCGTGGAACTCGACGTAGAACTCTGGCGTTCCGGTCGTCTTGTCGGCCGCAGTGAATCTCCAACTGCGAAAGTCCGGCCGGAGGTCCCCGTATACCGAACTTAACGCTGTCAACCCACCGCTGTACTCTTCGCGCAAGGCGTCACCGCGAGCATTGAAAGCGACCTGGCGTATTTCGTCCCGCCCAGTCTTGCCCACCACCGTCGGGTGGGTCGGCCGCGCCACACCTGCCATCCAATACCCGTCGTCACCGCGGAGTTCCATGACTCTTCTGTACTGTTCGTTGAGGGCTTTGGCCGACTCGCGGTGCCCGTCGAAGCGTTCACGGTAGAGCCTGGCGATCTCGGACTCAGACAGCCACTCCGAGTGCGCCCCGTGGCGAACAGGGACCGAGAGCGCCCTCGGGGAGTTCTTCCTCTCCGTAAAGAACATGTGCGGCACCTGCCGGCTGCGAGGTACTACGACAATGAGTGCGTTGCGGCCATCCTCCTCGACCCGGTGGAGTTCAACCCCGAAGAGCGGCGGAACAATGTGACCAACCGCCACACTCATGAACGCCTGCTCGTATCCCTCGTCGACCAAACCGGCGTCCACGCGCTCACCGGCATGGTCCTTCATATCCGACTTCTCACCGATACCGTAGACAATGACCCCGCCGCCGTAGTTCGCCATGGCGGCAAGGTCTTTCTTCACATCGCTGTGCGGGTCCGTCGGGCGGGAGTCGAGCTTGGCCTTGAAGTCGAGGTCAGCAGTCTCCACAGCTCGTATCTCGACGAGTTCGTCGAGCATCTCGGTAGTGAAGGTGTCGGTCGGGCCAATGCCGAGGGCACGGTGCAGCGAGGTAAACATCAGCCTTAGTCTAGTCGTGTCGAGAATGACCTCGGCCCAGTCTCACGAAGGACAACAGCGGCGCGAGGCACGGCAGGCCGAACCACAAGGCCTATCACGGTACCCCGTAGTTCGGGGCTTTCGGACAAAGAAAAGGCCCCTGGCCCGCATCCTGCACAAAGCAGAAATGAAGGTCAGAGGCTATTTCTAGCAGAAGCTTAGCGCTTCTCCTTGATCTTGGCTGCCTTACCGCGCAGGTCGCGGAGGTAGTACAGCTTCGCACGACGAACCTTACCGCGTGTCAGGACGTCGATGTGATCGATGTTCGGGGAGTGCACCGGGAAGGTACGCTCCACGCCGACGCCGAAGGAAACCTTGCGGACCGTGAAGGTCTCGCGGATACCGGAGTTCTGACGGCGGATGACGACGCCGCGGAACACCTGGACACGGCTCTTGGTGCCCTCGATGACCTTGACGTGGACGTCGAGGGTGTCGCCGGGACGGAAGTCGGGGATGTCGCTACGCAGCTGTGCGGCGTCGACCTTGTCGAGATAGTGCATTTCAGTTTCCTTGCTGTGTCTTCGATCGGACAGAGGACCCACGACCTGCTCGGACGAGCGGTGCGCGTTCATGCCCACACCATTGAATTTTGGCGCTCCCCCGCCCCGGTGAGGAGGCAGAGTTCACGCAACCCGGCTATTATGCCAGCGCCGGACCCTACCGGCCAAACCCGGCCCGCTTGAGCGCGTCGGCCATGGACCCGGCGGCCCCGCCCTGTTGCTGTCCTCCACCTTTCTTCACCCGGTTGTCACGCCCACCGGTCTGCCCCTTCTTCGCCTGACGACGATTCCCACCGCCGGCGTTCCTGCGGGTGGGCTCCCCCGGTTCATCCTGGAGCCGGAGGCTCAAGCCGATACGTTGACGGTCGACGTCAACCTCCATGACCTTGACCTTCACGACCTGGCCCGAGCTGACGACGTCGTGCGGATCGGAGACGAACTTATCGGACATCGCCGAGACATGGACCAGTCCGTCCTGGTGTACGCCCACGTCGACGAAGGCTCCGAAGGCCGCGACATTCGTCACCGTCCCCTCCATCACCATGCCCGGGGTCAGATCCGAGATCTTCTCGACCCCGTCGGCCAACGACGCCGTACGGAATTCAGGACGCGGATCGCGCCCCGGCTTGTCGAGCTCGGCGAGGACGTCGGTCACGGTCGGTACGCCGAAGGTGTCGTCGGCGAAATCACGAGGGTTGAGCCTGGTGAGCACCGCTGTATTTCCGACGAGTTCCGGCACCGGCACCCCGGTGGCCTCGGTGATTCGACGCACCAGGGGATACGCCTCCGGGTGCACTGCCGAGGCGTCCAGGGGATCCGCTGCACCGTGGATACGCAGGAAGCCTGCGCACTGTTCAAATGCTTTCGGTCCGAGTCGGGCCACATCCTTGAGCTGCCGACGGGTGGAGAAGGCACCGTTGTTCTCACGGTGGCTGACGATATTGTCGGCCAGTGTCGCATTCACCCCGGCCACCCGGCGGAGCAACGGGACGGACGCGGTGTTGACGTCCACCCCGACGGAGTTCACCGCATCCTCCACCACCGAATCCAATCCGGAGGCGAGCAGCGCCTGGTTCACGTCGTGCTGGTACTGGCCCACGCCGATGGATTTCGGGTCGATCTTCACGAGTTCCGCCAACGGATCCTGCAGTCGACGGGCGATCGACACCGCGCCACGCAGGGCCACGTCCATGTCCGGAAACTCCTCGGCGGCCAGCTCCGAGGCGGAGTACACCGATGCCCCGGATTCGCTGACCATCACCGGGGTCGGCCGGGTGCCTGTCGCGGTGGAGACGGTCTCGGCGATCTCCCGCGCCAGCTTCTCGGTCTCCCGGGACGCCGTCCCGTTGCCCACGGCCAGAAGCTCGACGTTGTGCCGGGCACACAGCGTAGCCAGGGTGGACGCCGACGCATCCCACCGGTTCTGGGGTTTGTGCGGGTAGACCACTGCCGTGTCAAGAACCTTGCCGGTCTGGTCGATCACCGCGCACTTCACGCCGTGGGCGTAGCCGGGGTCCAGTCCGAGCGTGGCCCGTTGCCCCGCCGGCGCCGCCAGCAGCAGGTCCCGCAGGTTGCGTGAGAACACCTCCACCGCCGCCTCATCCGCCCGCTCCTTGAGCCGCATGCGCACGTCCACACCGGAGGAGACCTGCAGCTTCGTACGCCACCCGAACCTCGTACATTCCGCCCGGAACCCGTCTGCCGCGTCTCCCCGTGGTTCCAGCCCACGGGCCAGTGCGATCATGCCCTGGTAGATCTCATCGTCACCGGCATCGAGAGTCAGTTGCAGCACGCCCTCTGACTCGCCGCGGAGCAGTGCGAGGATACGGTGGCTCGGCAGTGTCGTGAACGGCTCCGAGAACTCGAAGTAGTCACGGTACTTCTGCGCCTCGGGCGACTTCTCCTTCCCTGCGACGGCGCCGGCTGTCATTGCACCGGTGGTGAAGAACTTCTCGCGGACCTCCCCGACCAGGTCTGCGTCCGTGGAGATCTCCTCGAGCACGATCGCCCTGGCACCCGCCAGCACCGCTTTGGCATCGGCGAACCCTTCAGTGATGAAGCCGGCCGCCAGGTCGGCAGGGTCGGTGGTGCAGTCCCCGAGCAGCTGCTCCACCAACGGTTCCAGACCTGCCTCCCGGGCGATGGTGGCCTTCGTGCGGCGTGTGGATTTGAACGGCAGGTAAAGATCCTCGAGGCGGGCCTTGGTGTCACAGCCGAGGATCAGGTCGCGGAGTTCATCTGTGAGCTTGCCCTGCTCGTCGATGGCCGTGAGAACTGTCTGCTTCCGCTCCGCAAGTTCGCGCAGATAGCGCAGCCTGGTCTCCAGTGTGCGCAACTGCGAATCGTCCAGACCCCCGGTGACTTCCTTGCGGTAACGGGCGATGAACGGGACAGTGTTTCCCTCATCCAGGAGCCCGACGGTGGCGTGCACCTGGGCCTCGCTGACGTCGAGTTCCCTCGCAAGAGCCGTGGTGATCGTTGAATCGCTGTTTTCTGCGGTGTGTCGGACGCTCATTCGGATGATCGTAGCGTGGACGTCTGGCCGAACCAGAGCCCGGGCGACCCGTCGGGAACACCCGGCAGACACGCTGCGATGACGCGGGTGACATCGGCGGTGCTCATCGTCTTGTCCTGCCCGTGCGCGTCCGGCCAGCAGGCAGTTACCCTCAGGCGGTGGACCTGTTCGCCGATCGGCGGCGTGTCGAATCGTTGCTGGTATTCAGCCACGAGCATGTTGTCCGGCTCGCAGGCAGATTCAATACCGGTCAACACCACCTCGACGCCAGTGGCACCGTGGTCGCCGAGCGCATGTTTGATCGCGTCAGCCAGAGCCACGACATGGTCTGGACGGACGAGGACATTCATGTCCGTCGCGGTGGTGCCGTTTCGCCCGCGTGTTGTCATGGTCACCACGCTAGTCGCGTCCACCGCCCCGCGCCGATATGTGTCCGTCCTAGAACGGATGCCCCGAGGGATCCGGATGCGCCGGACTGCCCTGCTGTTCATAAGCCTCCCGGCTGGCGAGGTCGTCGTCCACGGCCGCATCGACGACTTCACGGAGCCGGTGGATGGTCACGGTGGACCGCGGTATCAGCGAGCCAGCACCGGAGGAGGTGATCAACCGGTGCGGACAGGCCAGCAGCCAGTCGGTCACCGCCTGTTCCACGGACCGGTCCGCCGAGGGGCAGTACGGGCTTTCCACGTCCGGGAAGCGACGTCGCCACGGAGCATCGTTGACCTCCCACGGCGTGGGCTCCCCGTAGAAAACCTCTCCCCCGGAGCCACCGGCACCGCAGGTCTCCCCGTCCTCCCCGTCGTTCTCACGGCCCGCGAGGTCCCGTTGCCGCTGCAGCTCAGCCTCCTGGTCCTCGATCCTCGCCCGCAGCCCCGCATGGCGGTCAATCCGGCGCCAGACCGCGTCCATGTGTTCCAGGGTCATCCGGCCGTCCTCGACAGCCGACCAGTACATTTCCGGCATCCTCCACGACAGTTCTGCGGCGTGCCGGAACCGGGCCGCATACGCTGCCCCACGCGTGCGCACCATCTCTGAGATGGCGGCACGCTCGGCCGCGGATCGACCACGCAGGCCGCTCTGTGCCATCCTGAGTTCCATTCTGTTGAACGGATAGACGGTGAGTTCCTCCACCGACGGACTGTTCACCGGTTCGGTGACTGGCATGATCTCCCCCTTGTCCCGTGGCCGGAAACGTATCCGGCCGTCCAGGAGAACAGTAGACACGATGGTCCCCTCGCCGTCCTGCACCCCCGGAGAAGCACCAGGACGTTGTGGACAGAACGCTCCCTGGGGACAACCGGCCCTCGACGCAGGGTCCGTCCGCCGTGCTACTCCCCCGGCGTGTCCGGCGTCGACTCCAGGACGCTGCGGTCCCGGGCGTCCAGCGCGCCTTCCTGCTGCAGTGCCTCGATCAGCTCAGGCCGGGTTGTCGCGGTGCGCAACAGTGCCTGGTCCCTGCGCCACCGGTCCACCTTCGCGTGATCTCCGGAGAGCAGGACCTCAGGGACCTCCCGCTCCCGCCAGACCCTCGGTTTGGTGTAGCTGGGGCCTTCGAGCAGACCGTCCTGGAAGGAATCCTCCTCATGGCTCCGGCGGTTCCCCAGGACACCAGGAATGAGCCGTACCACCGCCTCTGCCATCACCAGCACCGCGACCTCCCCTCCGATCAACACGTAGTCGCCGAGGGACACCTCCTCCACCCGGTACCGCGCCGTTGCGTCATCGAAGACCCGCTGGTCGATTCCTTCGTAGCGACCACAGGCGAAGACAAGCCGCTCCTCCGCCGCCCACCGTTCGGCGGTGTGCTGGGTGAAGGGTGCCCCGGCGGGAGTCGGGACGACCAGCACAGGACGGTCGTCGTGGCCGGCATGAGCCCGCCCGGTATCCGACGCGACGGCGGGCACATGCGGTTGTGCACTCTCCAGCCGTCTCACCGTGGCTGCCGGTCCGGAAAGGGACGCCACATCGTCGAGCGCGGGGCCCCACACCGTGGGTTTCATGACCATGCCGGGGCCGCCGCCGTAAGGGGTGTCGTCCACCGCCTTATGCACGTCATGGGTCCAGGAGCGCAGGTCGTGGACGGCGACGTCAAGGATTCCGCGCTCGATGGCCCTCCCCAGCAGAGCATGCCGCAACGGGTCCAGGTACTCGGGAAAGATCGTGATGACGTCCAGACGCATGGGGGTTGATCTTACCCGAGGTCGAGCAGCCCCTCCGGCGGGGTCAGCACCAGCGCACCGTTGTCCAGATCGACGATCGGGACGATGGCGTGGCGGAACGGGACCAGGATCGTCCCGCCCGCTGTCGGCAACGGGGCATCCGTGTCCACCGCCACCTCGAGCAACGTGCCGGCGGGACCGTGAGTGACCCCGCTGACCACGCCGATATCAACCGGTTCCGGGGTGGCACCGTCGTACGCCCGGGCGTTGGCGGTCTCTTCGTCGACCTGTCCGCAGTCGAGCACACGGAGGCCTTCGAGCTGATGGTCGTAGAATCCGTCCTCCCCCGGTTCCGTCACGGGATCGCCGAAGAAACGCAGACCACGCAACGTTTCAGCCTCGGTACGGTCAGTGACCTCCTCGACCGTGACCAGCAACCGGCCTTGATGTGGCCGCGTCGACGTCACGGTGAGGGTCCTCTCCGTCCCCCGGTGTCGGCCGGTCAACACGGTCCCCACGGCGAACCGTCCCGCCGGATCGTCGGTGGTCGCGTCGACCACCAGCTCCCCCCGCACACCGTGCGGCTTGATCACCCGGCCGATCTGGAGTTGTTCAGTACCTGACATGGAGGTCAGCGTACCGCACGGAACCGCACAGTTCCGCAGCCCCTAGATGACGCCCTGTGCAGCCATGGCGTCGGCGACCTTGCGGAAGCCGGCGATGTTGGCGCCGACCACGTAGTCCCCCTCCATGCCGTACTCTGTGGCAGTCTTGGCCGTCGTCCGGAAGATATTGCCCATGATGTCCCGCAGCCGCTTGTCGGTGTACTCGAAGCTCCAGGAGTCGCGGGACGCATTCTGCTGCATCTCCAGTGCCGAGGTCGCCACACCACCGGCATTGGCAGCCTTGCCTGGCGCGAAGTCGATCTTGCGCTTCCCGAACACGCGGATCGCGTCATGTGTGCACGGCATGTTCGCGCCTTCTGCCACGTACTTCACGCCGTTGTCGGCGAGCAGCTCGGCGGACTCACCGTCCAACTCGTTCTGGGTGGCACACGGCAGGGCGACGTCGGCCTCGACCTCCCAGACGTTGCCCCCCTTGTGGAAGGCGGCACCCTTGGCTTCCTTGGCGTAGTCGGCGACCCGGAGGCGCCGGACTTCCTTGATGTCCTTGAGCAGTTCCACATCCACACCGTCCGGCGTGGTGACGTAGCCGGAGGAGTCCGAGAAGGCGACGACGGTCGCACCGAGCTCCTGGGCCTTCTCGATGGCGTAGATCGCCACATTGCCGGAACCCGAGACGATCACCTTGGCGTTGTGCAGTCGCTCACCACGGGCAGTCATCATCTCCTGTGTGAAGTACACGGCACCGTACCCCGTCGCCTCGGTACGCACGAGTGAACCACCCCACTGCAGGCCCTTGCCGGTCAGGGTGCCGGACTCGTGACGGCCAGCCATACGACGATACTGGCCGAACAGGTAACCGATCTCGCGTCCGCCCACTCCGATGTCACCGGCGGGCACGTCGATCTTGTCGCCGATGTGGCGGCCGAGCTCAGTCATGAAGGACTGGCAGAAACGCATGATCTCCAGGTCGCTGCGACCCTTGGGGTCGAAGTCTGACCCGCCCTTGCCACCGCCGATCGGCAGGCCGGTCAGCGAGTTCTTGAAGATCTGCTCGAAGCCAAGGAACTTGATGATGCCGAGGTTCACGGACGGGTGGAAACGCAGCCCACCCTTGTACGGGCCGAGCACGGAGTTGAACTGAACCCGGAAGCCACGGTTGACGTGGACGTTGCCCTGGTCGTCGACCCACGGAACCCGGAAGATGATCTGGCGCTCAGGCTCGGTGAGCCGCTGGATCAGCCCCATGTCGGCGTAATGGGGGTCCTTGCGCAGCACGTGCGTGAGGCTGTCGAGGACCTCGGAGACCGCCTGGTGGAACTCGGGCTCACCTGCGTTCCGCTGGAGGATCTGCTCGTAGTAGGTCTTGACTGTGGCATCGACGTCCATCGTGCTCCCTTCGGTGAAAACTTCTGTACCGTCGATATTTTACCTGCCTGACACAGTCCGCTTAACAGGTTCGCCACATGAGTGACCCAGGACACAACATCTGACCTGCTTTGTTTCAGGGTCGGCCTGCACAGGAAATGATGTCGAAACACTTGTGAAATCTATGTCCGGCAACCGGCGCCCCCTGATATCACCCCCGCCACACACCCCCGCCCGTACATATCGGTATCACCAAGCCCCGTCCGGTCACGACAGACGAAAGCACCGTCCCCACCGGTCATAACGGTGGAGACGGTGCCCCGGGAATCATGCTCAGAGTCTCACAGCACTCCGACACATGACGATAGAAGACAGACTACTCAGCCTCAGCGGCCTCGTCGGCCTTGTCTGCTTCCTTCTCAGCAGCCTTGTCGGCCGCCTCAGCCTCAGCGGCAGCCTTGGCTTCCGCCTCTTCCTTGGCCTTCCGCTTCTTGTCCGTGATGGCCTCGGCGGTCGGTGCGTCAGCAGCCTCTGCCAGCGCGGCATTGAAGAGATCCAGCTTGGATGCCTTCTCCGGCTGGGCCTTCAGGGTTCCCTCGGAGCCCGGGAGACCCTTGTGGGCCTGCCAGTCGCCGGTGACCTTCAGCAGGGCGAGGACCGGCTCGGTCGGCTGTGCGCCGACGCTCAGCCAGTGGCGTGCGCGCTCGGAGTCGATCTTGATGACGGACGGCTCGGCCTTGGGCTCGTAGATGCCGATGTTCTCGATCACCTTGCCGGAGCGACGGGTACGGGCGTCAGCGATGACCACGCGGTAGTGCGGGGTGCGGATCTTGCCGAGGCGCTGGAGCTTGATCTTGACGGACATGAAAGGTCCTCTTTCCTGTTGACGGTCACCGGGCAGTACGGACACCCGCATCCGACGGACCCCGCACAGGTGGGGGCGCATAGCTGCGGGCCGGTTCAACCCTTGGATTTATCCTGCGCGTGACCACCGGACGACCGGGGTCGTGATCGGTGTTACGCAGACCGTTCGACACTACAGGGAAGCAGACCACCCGAACAAATCCGGGCAACCGGGTCAGCTAACGCCCTTTGCCGAAGTCGAGGTTGTTCATGTCGATGTTCTCGAAGCCTTCGGGCATCTGCTGCTGCATCTTCTTCAGGTCCGCCATCGACGGCATTCCGCCACCGCCGGGCATCCCCGGCATTCCGCCCATGCCAGGCATTCCAGGCATGCCCTGCGGTGTCTTCGGCTGCGAAGGCCCCTTCTTCGCTGGCTTACGCTTACCGTTCTTGCCCTTCCGCCCCTTGGGCTTCTTCTTCGTCGCGGAACGCCCCATGCCACCGCCCATGCCGAACTGTCCGGCCATCTTTCCCATCATCTTCTTGGCCTCGTGGAACCGACTGACCAGCTGGTTGATGTCAGCCACGGTCACGCCCGAGCCGGCAGCGATACGCTTACGCCGCGAGGCGTTCAGGATGTTCGGGTTCTCACGCTCGGCGGGAGTCATACCGCGGATGATCGCCTGGATCCGGTCAAGCTGCTTTTCGTCGACCATGTCGGCCATGTCGTTCATCTGCTTGCCGCCGGGGAGCATCTTGAGCACGTTGCCCAACGGCCCCATCCGACGGATCATGAGCATCTGGTCGAGGAAATCCTCCAGCGTGAGTTCACCGGAGGCCATCCTGGCCGCAGAGTCCTCCGCCTTCCTCTGGTCCATGACCTGCTCGGCCTGCTCGATGAGGCTGAGCACGTCACCCATGCCGAGAATACGGTTGGCCATCCGGTCCGGATGGAAGACGTCGAAGTCCTCGAGCTTCTCACCGGTGGACGCGAACATGATGGGCTTGCCGGTGACCTCGCGGATCGACAGTGCCGCACCACCTCGGGCATCACCGTCGAGCTTGGTGAGCACGACACCGGTGAAGTCCACACCGTCACGGAAGGCCTCGGCGGTGGTCACGGCGTCCTGCCCGATCATCGAGTCGATGACGAACAGGACTTCGTCCGGGTTGACCGCATCGCGAATGTTGCGGGCCTGGGTCATGAGCGTCTCGTCGATACCCAGCCGGCCTGCGGTGTCGATGATGACGACGTCGTGCTTGGTGCGCCCCGCTTCTTCGATACCGGCCTGGGCCACGGCGACGGGGTCTCCGTGACTGGTCCCCATCTCATGGTCGAGGGAATCAAGCGAGGTACCCGGGTCCGGGGCGAACGTCGCCACCTCAGCACGCTCACCGACGATCTGCAGCTGCTGTACCGCACCAGGACGCTGCAGGTCACACGCCACGAGCATCGGGGTGTGCCCCTGTTTCGCCAGGTGTTTCGCGAGCTTTCCGGCCAGGGTGGTCTTACCCGCGCCCTGGAGGCCGGCGAGCATGATCACGGTCGGCGGGTTCTTGGCGAGATTCAGTCGACGGGTCTCGCCACCGAGGATGCCCTGCAGTTCCTCGTTGACGATCTTGATGACCTGCTGTGCAGGGTTGAGCGCCTCGGAGACCACGACACCGTTGGCGCGCTCCTTGATCCTCTTGATGAAGGCACGGACGACCGGCAGGGAGACATCCGCCTCAAGGAGAGCCAGACGGATCTCACGGGCGGTGGCGTTGATGTCCGCCTCGGTCAGCCGTCCTTTCCCGCGCAGGCCCTTGAGGGCGCCGGACAAGCGGTCGGACAAGGACTCAAACACAGTGGAAAATCTCCCTTACACAATGACTTCTGACCCCTCCACCGTACCCGGTGTCCGTGGGCCTGCCTACTCACACATGGTTCGGAGACCGACTTTGTCACCTGCCCGGCGGATTCAGCCTGCGAGGGTACGACACTCAGTTCTTCTGGTGTGCACCGTCGGCAAGGTCATTGGCCCGGTGCGCGTTTCCCTGTGCGGAGTCGAAGTCGGTGACCTCCTCGAACTCCTGCTCGTTGTCGTCGGTGTAGGCGTATGCGCTCTCCGCGTGCTGGGTGCTGTCGATTCCGGCGTTCTCGTCGTCGCCGGAGATCCTCCACCCCATGGTGTACTTCAGTGCCAGCCCGATGACAGCGGTGACCACGGCACAGAAGACCACCGCGACCAGGGCGATGACGATCTGGACGATGAAGAGCTTGAATCCGTCAGCTCCTCCGCCGGTGAGCAGACCGCGGTCCGTCGCCAGTAGTCCGATTCCCATCGTTCCCCAGATACCGGCGACCAGGTGTACGCCGACCACGTCGAGGGAGTCGTCGAACTTGAAGCGGTACTTCAGTCCCACGCCGACAGCGGCCAGGGCACCACCGATCGCCCCCAGGATGATTGCGGTGAGCGGGGTGAGGTCGCCTGCGGCCGGGGTCACGGACACCAGGCCTGCGACGACGCCGGACGCCGCGCCCAGGGACGTGGTGTGGCCGTCGCGCAGCCGCTCCACCAGCAACCATCCCAGCATCGCGGCACACGTCGCCGCGGTGGTGTTGAGCCACGCCAGGCCGGCTTCGCCGTTGGCTCCGAAGGCCGAGCCGCCGTTGAAGCCGAACCAGCCGAACCACAGCAGGGCCGCACCCAGCATCACCAGGGGCAGGTTGTGGGGCCTGGAGCCTTCCTTCATGAACGTGCGGGACCGTCCGATGATCAGTGCCAGCACCAGTGCCGCCACACCGGCGTTGATGTGCACGACGGTGCCGCCGGCGAAGTCGATCGGAGCGATTGCCGCGACGGTCTCGCCGTCCTCGGACGCGGTCCCGAACATCATCGCAGCCAGTCCGTCCTCTCCGTCGGAGAGCAGGCCACCGCCCCACACCATGTGTGCCATCGGGAAATAGGCCAAGGTGGCCCAGATACCCGCGAACACCATCCAGGTGGAGAACTTCACGCGGTTGGCCAGTGAGCCGGAGATGATGGCGACGGTGATCACGGCGAACGTCAGCTGGAATCCGATGTCGATGACATTGGCGTAGCCCTCGGCACCGGCGATGAAGTTACCTTCCGCGTCCGTGACGGAGTCCTTCAGTCCGAAGAACTCGAACGGGTTCGAGAACAGTCCGCCGACGGTCTGGGTACCGTAGGACATCGACCATCCCCACAGCACGTAGATGACGCCGATCAGGCCGAGTGTGCCGAACGACATCATCATCATGTTCAGGGCGGATTTCTGGCGCGACATACCGCCGTAGAACAGGGCCAGCGCCGGTGTCATCAACAGGACCAGCGCGGCGGACATGAGCATCCAGGCTGAGTCACCTGTCGCCGCCGCCATTTCCTCGGGTGTCATTTCGGGGAACTCCTCAGGGTTGCGTGGGGGTTGTCTCCGGCACCTCGCGCCGGTGTCTCACGCTGAGTAGTTAACTGCCCCGATGTTTCGCCTGTTCATTCCGCATGATTTCCGGTGCATGAAAAACACCGCCGCAAGATTACGGCGGTGTTTCAGTGTCAGGGGTGACGGCGGACGGTCAGCCCAGCAGAGCGTCGACGAATCCCTCGACCTCGAACGGTGCGAGGTCATCGGCTCCCTCGCCGAGCCCGACCAGCTTCACGGGCACTCCGAGTTCCTCCTGGACCTGGAAGACGATGCCGCCCTTGGCGGTGCCGTCCAACTTGGTCAGCGCGACACCCGAAATGTCGACGACCTCGCGGAACATCCGCGCCTGGACGAGCCCGTTCTGGCCGACCGTGGCGTCGAGCACCAGGATCACCTCGTCGACCTTGGCCTTCTTCTCGACGACACGCTTGACCTTGCCCAACTGGTCCATCAGTCCCACTGAGGTGTGCAGTCGACCCGCGGTGTCGACCACGACGACGTCGATACCGTCGTCGACGCCCTTGGCCACCGCGTCGAAGGCCACGGAGGCGGGATCGGCGCCTTCCTTGCCCCGCACGGTCTCCGCGCCGACCCGCCGGCCCCATGTCTCCAGCTGGTCGGCGGCGGCAGCGCGGAACGTGTCTGCGGCCCCGAGGAGGACGGAGTGGCCCATACCGACAAGCACACGCGAGAGCTTTCCGGTGGTGGTGGTCTTCCCTGTCCCGTTGACCCCGACAACCATGATCACAGCCGGTTTTCCGTCGTAGGGCATGGCGTGGATCGACCGGTCAAGATCAGGCTTGCAGGCATCGATCAGGCAGGACCGCAACAGTGCCCGCGCCTCTGCCTCGCTGGAGACGCCCTGGGTGGTGATGCGCTCCCGTAGGTCTTCGACGACCGCGAGCGTGGTCTTGGTACCGAGGTCCGCCATGAGGAGGGTGTCTTCGATCTCTTCCCACGCATCCTCATCCAGATCTCCCGCGGAGAGGATGCCGAGCACGCCACGTCCGATGACGTTCTGCGACTTGGACAGATTGCCGCGCAACCGGCCGAGACGCCCCTCCACCGGAGCGATGTCCTCGACAGGTTCCGGCGCGGGCTCCGGCTCAGGTGTGGGTTCCGGTTCAGGTGTGGGTTCCGGTTCGGGTGTGAGCTCCGGCTCTGCCTCAGGCTCCGGCTCAGGTTCTGGAGCAGGTTCAGGTGTGGGCTCCGGTTCCGGGGCGGATTCTGGTTCGGGAGTCGGCTCCGGTTCGGGGCTGGGCTCCGGTTCTGGTTCAGGCTCCGGTGTGGGCTCCGGTTCTGGTTCAGGCTCCGGTGTGGGCTCCGGTTCGGGTGTGGGCTCCCGCTCCGGTTCTGGAACAGGTTCGGGTGTGGGCTCCGGTTCAGGGGCCGGGGCTGCGGGAGGTGTCGAGGGTTCCGATGCTTCCGTCGGTACTGACGGGGTCGGTGGCTCTGATCCGCCGAGTTCCTGGCCCGGAAGAACCTCCGGCTCCTTCTCCTGTACGCCAGCTGCGGTACCGGCACTGAAGTTGAATCCACCCTGCGCCTGGTAATCACCGGACGACGGCTTCTTCTCCTCGATCTCCGTCTTCGTCTCGAAGGAGATCTCCTTCTGCTTCCCGCGGCGCAGGCCGAGGACGATGAGGAGAGCGACGATGACAATGACCGCGACGGCGGCTATGACTATCCAGATAATCGGGTCCATCCCACCAGTGAACCAAATGTCCCCTCCGTTGTGTGCCGGAGGGCGAGGTTTTTCTCCACCTCGTATCCTTCGACACACCCGGAGACTTCCTGCCCGTCGACGTCTTGAGCCCCCGAGTCACCCAGGACCCCGAAAAATGACCTGAACGCTCAAGGTACCGAACCCTTGAGTGTTCAGGTCATTCTGGGACATCGGCCCGGAGCGAGAGGACGCTACTCACTCACGACGGAGTCGATCGCAGCCTCAGCAGCGCCAGCTCCGCCGTCACCACCTGCGGTACCTCCAGCCAGGTCCTCGTTTTCCACCTCGTCCTCCACCTCGTCGGGGCCGAAGACACCGAGCACCATCGCGTCGGCCGCCACGAGGTCGCCGGTGACCAGGTCCGGGACAACGCGGGCGATCTCGGCCCACCCCGGGTACGCCGATGACAGTTGGCCGGTCGAGCCCAGCCGTCCGTGTGCGTGCATACGCGCCGCGATCGCCAGGATCATGCTGATCACCGGGGTCAGGGCCCAGCGGTTGTCGGGGTTGTCGGTGTCGACGTTGTCGAGCTTGTCGAAGCGCACCCGCGCTGAGGTGTACAGCTGCCGGTTGGTCTGACGGATCCGGCGCAGCAGTGCCAACGCCACGCGCAGCAGCCCCGGGTCGGCGAGTACCTGGCCGAGCTCTTCACGGTGACGGAAGGTCTCGAACACCGCGATCAGCCGGGAGTTCTCCTCCGACAGGGCACCGGGGACGACCTGGGACCCGGCGAAGAACGTGCTCAGCACCGCTTCCTGCTGCTCCGGCGACAACTGGGCGATCTGCACCGTGGTGGCGTCAATGCAGGACGTCTCCAAGGTCGCGTCGCGTCCGGTCTCGACGGTCTGGGACAGCGGCAGCCCGCCGATGGCGGAGAGCCGACGCCCGATCTCACGGCGTGAGGCGGTGTCTTCGTCATCGGTCGCGGCGAGTTCACCGAGGATCTCCAGCGCGGCGATCCAGGCGACACCGGGACGCGGGTCCGGTGTGGACGAGCGCAACGAGGCGTGGACCAGCCCCGACAGGATGAACTGGGCAGGACGGTCAGTGGACGGCACCAGCGACCGGGACATCGCCCGGAGTGCCTCACGGGGGTGGCGTGCCAGCGCTGCATGCATTGCCGCGCTGGCATCCGCGGTGGCCTCCCCGGTCAACCAGCCGGCGAGAACGTCCCACAGCACGGTGAGGACGTCGGTATCCTCCGGCAGTTCGTCCGACGCACCGGCGAGATAGGCCGAAAGCTGGGTCCAGGGGCCGCCGTCGTCCGGACGGGCATGCCCCGGGACGTCGACGCGCAAGGCGCCCGGGCCGGGCGATGCGGCCGGATGCAGCGGGCTGAACCGGTCGCGGTTGTAGAACTGGACACTGAGGGCGCCGGCGTCGGTGAGTTCCTCGGGAAGTTCCGCGACACCGTTGGTGAAGGGCAGGACCCGCGCAGACATCCATGGCGCGGTCAGTGGCCACACCCATGCCGGCGAGTCCGTCTTCGGTTCCACCGTCAGGGTGGCGGCCGAAGTGTCATCGGAGGCGGCCGAGTAACTCAGCGTCCGCTTCTCTGCGGGACGCATGGTGACCAACCGCACACTGTGGCTGCGCCCGTCGGCGACGAACTCGAGTTCGCAGGAGCCTTCGGTCAGCTGGGGCAATGATGCACGGACCGAGGACAACGACACGGACCACGTCACCTGGTCGACGGTGCCCAGACGTAGGGTGCGTACGGGCGCACCGTGGCGGTCACGGATCACCAGCCTGGGTGACTCGACCGGCATACCCGGCCGGATACGGAACCGGGTCGCAGAATTGATCTCCACCGCCGGGGCGACCAATGACTCGGTCCGCCACATCGGGTCCTCCCCGATCAGCGGAAGCTGGAACCGCAGGCGTGGCGGTTCCACGACCAGCGGCAGTGCGTCGCCGGCGTCGGTCTCGGCGATGACCTGGACGGACTTCTCCTCGGCCGTGATGTCCACGGACTTCGGGATGAAGAGTTGCTTCTCCCCCGGGAACAGGGAGACGGTCACCGGCGTCAGACCGGCGGCCAGCCCCAGTCGCGGGCTGGCCGGCGCTTCGATGTCCAGGCCCTCCACGATGGCGAACTCGTGCCGGAAGGATTCATTACGGGGTCCACGGAGGCGGACCAGGTACTCGCCTACCCACGGAGTCTCATAGGCCTCCGGGTCGAAGACGTCGAACATCCCGCCTTCAGCAGGGACCTCCAGCGGCTCCTCCTCGGTGACTTCTTCGCCGGTCTCGTCGGGGCCGGCCCAGGAGCTGACCGAGAGGAACCAGATCTCCGGTGCCCCGGACACGGTGGCCGGGAACACCGCCTGCAGACTCGAGGCGTGCACGGGCAGGCCTCCGAGCGTCCGGATGGCCGGCAGCACGTCCTCCGGTTCGCGGAACCAGACACGCTGACGGGCGTCCACGCAGCGCACCGTGCCCATCGACGGACGCGCGACACCGGGACGGTCGACGTGCAGCGCCGTGGCGGCGGACAGGTCCAGGTCACGGATGACCCAGCCGTCCCAGGCCTTGACCTGCCACTCCCCCAGCACCGGAAGTTCGCGGTCGGCGACAGGGTCCACGGCGGTGGAGTCCTCGGGGCAGACGACGAGCACACGGGAATGGTGCAGGGACACCCGGTCGGTGAGTTCCTTGCCCCGACGGGTGAAGACCATGACCGGGTCCGCGTCGTCGACGACCGGCAGCACCCAGGACTCTCCGTGGGTCAGGTCCCGCACTCCGATCTCTCGCACGGGCCGGCGCACCGGCAGATCCAGTGTCTCCGTGACCGGGCGTCCGGGCGCGTCCGAACGGCGGGTCCGGAAACCGGCCGGTCGTCCGTCGACGTCCACGTGCCAGCGGACCTCGCCCACGGCAGCATCGCTGTCGTCTCGTCCGTCCCCGGCACCGCGGACCGACTCCAGCGGTTGCTCGGGCAGTCGCAGGACGACGCGTTGGCGGGCCAGGTCGATGGCCAGACGCGGACGGTCCTCACGGGTGCCCACGCCGACACGGTGCCGACGCGCAGTTGTCCCGGCGGGGCGTTCGCGCAGTTCCTCGATGACGTCCTCGAGCACCAGTGGCGCCACCTGTGCTTCCTCGCCCGCGTCCCCGAGGGAGTTGACCCAGTGGTCGGGGTGTTCCGCGGCGAGCTGCACGACCCGCACCACCGGGGTGATCAGCCGGACGGCGAGGTCCGGCAGTGCTGCACACAAGGGTCCTGCCTGAAGCGATTCCTCGGCGAGGACGGCAACCACTGCGCCAGCCTCCTCAGCGGGGGTCGACAGGGCATCACCGGCGAGCCTGCGGGTGTCGATGAGCTCGATGAGTTCGGGGACCCAGTCTGTCGCGATGCCGACATGGGCGAACAGACGTCCCTTGTCACCGTCGGAACCGGCGGCGGCCGCGTCCATGGGGTCGAGCCCGGCACGGGTGAGGATCTCCGCGTAGTCGATCAGTGAAACGCGCGCGTCCGTCGGCTCCAGTCCGAGCCCCGTCCAGAACTCCGACTCAAGTTCGCCGACGACGTTGAGCCGTGCCGCCCGGAACAGCAGTGTGGTCGCGGTCAGTGCAGGGCAGGTCCGCAGCAGGGCGTCCTCGTCAGCGCCGGCACGGATCTGGCGGGAGAGGAACTCACCGAAGAAGATGGTGATGCGTTCCAGCTCATCACCGGTGATGTCGAGGTCCACGAAGACCGCAGGGTCACCGCTCAGTTCACCCAGACGTCGGGAAAGGTCGATCTCGGTACTGGATGCCCAGGCGAGGAGGTTGTCGGACAGGTCGGCGATGGGACCCTGTGTGGGGCTCTGTGCGGGGCTCGAGGTGTTGCTCACGTCATCCCATTCTAGGAGGGGTCGGCGGGTTCGGCTGGCTTGGGGTCCATGCGTTGCGAGATGACCCTGGTGACCCCGTCACCACGCATCGTGACCCCGTAGAGGACGTTGGCCACGTCCATGGTCGGCTTCTGGTGCGTGATCACGATGAGCTGGGAATCCTCGCGGAGTTCCTCGAACAGTGCGATGAGCCGACGCAGGTTCACGTCGTCCAGCGCGGCCTCCACCTCGTCCATGACGTAGAAGGGGCTGGGGCGGGCCCGGAAGATCGCGACGAGCAGCGCCAGCGCGGTGAGGGACTTCTCCCCGCCGGAAAGCAGTGAGAGCCTCTTGACCTTCTTGCCCGGCGGTCGGGCCTCGACCTCGATGCCGGTGGTGAGCATGTCATCCGGTTCGGTGAGAACCAGTCGGCCGGCACCGCCGGGGAAAAGTGTGTTGAACACGCGGGGGAACTCGTCCTCGACGTCGTTCCAGGCGTCGGTGAACAGGGCGAGGATCGTGTCGTCGACGTCTCTGATCACCCCCTCGAGGTCGTCCCGGGCCTTCTCGACGTCGTCGAGCTGGGTGGCCAGGAAGCGGTGACGTTCCTCGAGTGCCGAATACTCCTCCAGGGCCAGCGGATTGACTTTGCCCAGGGAGCGCAGTGACTTTTCCGCGGCTTTGAGGTCCCGGGTGGCGGCATCTCGGTCGAAGTCGTCTCCGGGGGCCTCCTCCAGCAGTTGGGCGGCGGTCATCCCGAGCTGGTCCATGGCCTGCTCCAGCGCCTGTTCGATGCGCAGCTGCGCCTGGCTGCGGGCGATCTCAGCGGAGTGTGCGGTGTTGGTCAGGTGGTTGAGGCGCAGTGTCAGGGTGTTGACCTTGTCCTTGCGTTCGTTCAGTGCCGCCTGCCATTGGCGGTGTGCCTCGTCGGTGCGGGCGCGGGTTCCCTCGGCGCGGTCCAGGGCGTCCCGGATGCGTACGTCCACTCGTCGCGCCTGCTCAGCGACGACGCGGGCGCGTTCCCGGGCGGCCCGTCGCTTCGCGGCGGCGCGGTTGAACTCTTCCCTGGCCGCGGTCTCCTGACGTGCCTGGCGCCGTAACCCCTCGGCACGCCCCCGGTGGTTGCCGGCACGTTCTTCCGCGGTACGCAGTGCGAGTCGTGCCTCCATCTCCATGGCACGGGCCTGAGTGAGTGCCTGGGCGGTGGCGTCGCGCTCGGCGGTGGACGGCTCAGCACCGCTTCCCTCCTCGTCGCCGTCAGCGTCCAGGCGGGCGAGCCGGTCGGCGATCTCGTCGGCCTCGACGGCGAGGGCGTCACGCCGTTTCTCCGCCTCATCACGCTGGGCCACCGCCTTGTCCAGGAGTCGACGCGCCTGACCTGCGGTGCGTTCGGCCGCATCCACTCGTTGCCGGGCGGCAGTGAGCCTGGTGCGGTGGTCCCGCACGGCTGCCGTCGCCCCGGCTGCCGCGGTGCGCAGTTCCTCCGCAGCCTGCTCAGCACCGCTGAGAGTCGCCTGCAGATCAGCCAACTCGGCCGTGCGTGCGCTGATATCGGCAGCGGCCTGGTCGATCCGGGTGGACAACTCGACCGGCGTCGTGCCACCCGACCCGGCCGCTA
Source organism: Corynebacterium glyciniphilum AJ 3170 (assembly GCF_007673095.1). GTDB lineage: Bacteria > Actinomycetota > Actinomycetes > Mycobacteriales > Mycobacteriaceae > Corynebacterium. The sequence continues at coordinate 23,820 of NZ_VDYZ01000019.1, read as the reverse complement.
CCCATCCTGCACCGACGACCACTCCGGCGGGAGTGACCGCGCGGAGCCGCTCATCGGCCGAGACCGTCCTGCGCCCCTCCTCCACGTCGGAGACGGTGACAACGTCGACAAGCAGGGCGGTGACCGCAGGAACAACCGCATCGGCGATGTCGATGTGGTCGAGGAGCCAGTCGGTGGACGGGGTTCCGGGGCCACCCGCGCCACGGTCCAGACGCCATGACTCCGCGGTCGTGCCGGCACCGTCCCCGGCCAGCAGGACGGTTCGCCCCTCCGCCGCGTCGACGAGCGCGTCAACCAGGGTGTCGAGTGCCTCTGAGTTCTCGCCGGCGAGTCCGGCCGGCAGGACGGCGGCCACCGCCTTCTCCCACCCGTCGCGCACGGTCAGCAGCTCGGCGAGGGGCTGGAGCGCCTCCATTCCCCGTTCCTCGGCGGCGCGCACCGCCACCGCCGCCCCGTCCGACGGACGCAGTCGGTCACGCCACGCCTCCACTGACGCCTCCAGGGACGCGACGGTGCGCTCCAGGTCGCGCTCAGCGGCGCGGAGTTCAGCCACGCGTCGTTCCGCACCGGTGGACTCCTCGGCGGCCCGGGCAGCGGCGTCTTCCAGGCCCGAACCCTGATTCTGCAGTTCGGCGAGTGCGTCGGCGGCATCGGCTTCCTCTGAGCCGGTGGTGGCCTCCAGTGCTTCGCGCTGTTCCTCGACGGACTGCTGGAGGCGGTCGATCTCCTCGGCTGCCGCGCTGCGACGCTGATCCACCGCCTCCTGCTGTGCCAGGAGACGGACGATGCCTTCCCGACGGTCGGCAATCGCCCGAACCTGCGCGAGATGCTCCTGTTCAGCCTCACGCGCCGCCTCGTCCCGGGCCGCGACATCGTCGCGGATGCTCTCCAACCGCTCCGTGGCGACCTCGACCTCCTCGTCGAGCACCGCCTGCTCTTCGTCGGCCTGTTCTGCACGGGCGGTCAGTTCGTCGGGGTCCTGCCCTGTCCATGTGGTGTCTGCGCCGGAGTCCTCGGCACGGTCGGAGGCGATCCTCAGGGTTGCGGCGTTCTTCTCGGCGATCGTCGACAAGCGGAACCACAGCGACTTCGCCGCCTCCGCTTCCTCGAGGGCGGTGCGTAGTTCCTCCTCGGTCACCGCCAGTTCGCCGGTGTGCTCCTCGAGTGCCTCCTTGAGCTCGGCGATGTCGGACTCCAGGACCTTCGCCTGGGCATCGGCGTCGTTGAGTTCATCAGAGAGATGACGGACCTTGTCGGCCGTCAGCAGCAGCCGGTTCGACCGGATGGTGGCCTGCACCTGCTCGGCACGCTGGGCCGCCTCGGCCTGTCGTGCGAGTGGTTTGAGCTGTTTGGACAGTTCGTCGGTGAGATCATGCAACCGGTCCAGGTTGCCCTGCATCGAGACGAGCTTACGCTGTGCCTTCTCCTTGCGTCGCCGGTGTTTGAGCACCCCGGCGGCCTCTTCAATGTAGGCGCGCCGCTCCTCGGGCCGCGACTCCAGGATCTGGGCCAGGCGCCCCTGTCCCACGATCACGTGCATCTCGCGGCCGATGCCGGAGTCCGACAGCAATTCCTGGATGTCCATCAACCGGGCTTTGGTGCCGTTGATCTCGTACTCGCTGGCGCCGTCACGGAACATACGGCGGGTCACCGACACTTCGGTGTAGTCGATGGGAAGCGCACCGTCGGCGTTGTCGATCGTGAGGGTGACCTCGGCGCGCCCCAGCGCCTTACGGTCGCCGGCGCCGGCGAAGATGACGTCCTCCATCTTGCCGCCGCGCAGGGTCTTCGCCCCCTGCTCCCCCATCACCCAGGCGAGGGCGTCGACGACGTTCGACTTCCCCGACCCGTTCGGCCCGACGACCGCACAGATACCCGGTTCGAGTTTGAGGGTCGTCGCCGACGCGAAGGACTTGAAACCCTTCAGGGTCAACGACTTGAGGTGCATGGGCGTGGATTTTACCTCAGCGGGTCTCGAACCCGGTGTACTCGCCACGCGGTCCCGTCACCGAGTCCACCACCTGGTCCACGTGTCCCGGGGTCTCACCCGAACGCAGCCACGCCACTAACGCGGCCGTGGCGTCCTCCGATCCTTCGGCGACCACCAGCACACGCCCGTCCGGGTAGTTGGAGGCGAAACCGACCAGGCCGAGTTCAAGAGCTTTCGTCCGGGTCTTCCACCGGAAGCCGACGCCCTGGACGTGACCGTGGACCCACGCGGTCAATCGGGTGGTCGGTACCTCTGAGTCACTCATGGGGCCAGTTTAGCCGCGGAGCGTCCGCGCCGGAACAGCATCGAAGGTGTCGTCCTTGTCGTCCCAGCATTCGATGTTCTTCAACTCGGGCAGCATACTGCGCCGGAAGACAGGGTCCAGTCCCTGCTTCTTCTGGTCGGTGTAGTTGCGCAGCAGCTTCAGCGCGATCGGGCACAACGGGACGATGGCACACAGGTTCACCACGACCATGATCGCAGTGAAGGTGTCGGCCAACGCCCAGATGACCGGCAGGTTGACGATGGCGCCAAGGAAGACGCAGACGACCACGAGGAGACGGAAGCAGAACATGACCGCCGGATTCTTCGTGAAGTACTCGACGTTCGACTGCGCGAGGTAGTAGTTGCCGATCACCGAGGAGAACGCCAGGAAGAACAGGATGAAGGTGACCACGTGGATTCCCCAGTCGCCGATCTGCGCGGCGACCGAGTCCTGGGTGAGGCTGGCGCCCTGGATGTCCTCGCCGAACGGAGGGTTGGACAGCAGAATGATGAAGGCCGTGACCGAACAGACGACCAGGGTGTCGAAGTAGACACCGAGGGTCTGGACAAGGCCCTGCTTGACAGGGTGAGAGACCGCCGCGGTGCCCGCGGCGTTCGGTGCCGACCCCTGGCCTGCCTCATTCGAGAACAGACCCCTACGCATCCCGTTCATGAAAGCAGCGCCGACGGCTGCACCGGCGACCTCCCGGAACCCGAGGGCGTGACCGACGATCTGGGCGATGACACCGGGGATCTCGGAGAGGTTCATCAGCACCACGATGACCCCGAGCCCGATGTAGATCACTGCCATGAACGGAACGATCACCTGGGTGACGGACGCGATGCGTTGCACGCCGCCGAAGACGATGACGGCGGTGAGCGCCGCGACTGCCAGACCGATGATGATCTTGAGGGTCAGGCCGTCGTTGTCGGCAGAGCGCCCCACGGACTCGACGATCGAGTTGGTCTGCAGGGCGTTGTTGATGAACCCGAAGGTGAGCGTGATGACGATACCGAAGATGACGGCCAGGACGGGTTTGTTCAGGCCGCGGGTGATGTAGTACGCCGGTCCTCCACGATAGGCGTTGTTCTCGTAGTCGCGGGTCTTGTAGAGCTGTGCGAGTGTGGCTTCGACGAACGACGTGGCACCGCCGAGGATCGCGATGATCCACATCCAGAACACTGCCCCGGGCCCACCGAGGGTGATGGCCACCGCGACTCCGGCGACGTTACCCGTGCCCACCCGCGATGCAGCCGAGATAGTGAAGGCCTTGAACGGGGAGATGCCCTTCTTCTCTGCCGCTTCGGGATCGCGGTTGAGCATCTCGTCGTCCTCGTAGGGTGCCTCGGCGACCGCACCGAACATCTGGGGGAACAACCGCAGCTGGACCAGGATCGTGCGGACGCCGAAGTACAGACCGGCACCGACGAGAGCCCAGACGACGACGCTCCACACGCCGTCGTTCATGGAGGTGATGAAATCCGTCATTTTCCGGACGTTACTGCGCAGTGGGGAAAACTCCGGCACCAACACGCGCCGAGGTGTCGCACATCACTTTGCCGGGCTCACCATGTTACGGCGATGTTTCCTGGCTCAGCGGCCGTCGTCCAGCAGCCCGGTCAGCTCCTCGGCGACATCCGCGAGAGCAGGATCGTTGTCAAGGTCGACGTCGTCGATGACACCCAACAGGAAAGATGCTCCATCGGTGCCGAATGCCGCGATGATCTGCTCCGCGAGGAACCTACTGCCCCCGAAGGACGGGTGCGCGCGCATGTTGAACCCGGGCGTCGTGAGGTCCCAGTGACCCGAGACATAGCGGTCGGCGTCCCGGGCGCAGGTCGAGTTGGTGTTGACGGTCATGTCCCGGATATCGATGAACGGCACCCTGGCGGTTTCCGCCGCGGCCTTGTGATTCTCTTGGTTGGCCCGCTCAAATGCCGCCGTCGTCGCGTCAGACTCGCCGAAAGGGAGGTTCGGAATGATGTTCCGGTCGCAGTAGATGCCGTCAGGACTGGTGGTGGAGAGTCGACCCAACAACAGGATCTCCGCGCCCGGAGCGACCGCACGCACCTTCTCCACCCCGGTCACGAGATTCTTCCGGATCACCTCGTCGGACAAGCCCTGACGTTTGTCATTCATCCCGGCCGCCAGCACCACCGTGGAGGTGTCATTGATGTCCTCGGCGCTGATGGCGCGGTCAATGCGGTCGAGCATCCCGACGGTGGTGTGCCCGTTGCACGCCCAGTTCTGGACGGGACGGCCCGTTTCCTGTCCGACGATCGCCGGCCAGGCGTCCGGAGCGACAAAGCAGCCCTCCCGTTTCGGGTAGGCGAAGCCCAGCGCAGGGTGCTTGTTGATCAGCCAGTGTGAGTTCGCCGTGAATGAGTCTCCGAACGCCACCAGATTGTCGACAGTGTTCTCCGAGTATGGGTTCACCAGGGGGAACAGGGCGCCCAGCGACGGGATACCCGAGGATCCGGCCGCGCTCGCCCCGGAGCCGAGAGAACCGTGGGAGCCTGAGGAAGCTGAGGATCCTGCCGGGCCGCCCTGTGGGAGCTCCCCTGCCACCGACGGCGACGTGGCGACGGTGAACAGGGCCGCAACGGCGGCGAGAAAGGCAGTGACACGATGGCGCAAACGCACGGCAGAATTCTCCTGGGAATCATGATCGAGAGTGAGGACTGTCCCCCTGCATCAACCCGGCCAGGCACTGTGTAGGCCGCGGGTCGGAGAGAGTCACCGAAAGTGCCCGTGGGACTACCGGTAAGTGTAGTTCACTCTGAACAGAGACGATGAATAACCCTGTTTTATCTTGGCCGAAGAAGATATTAACGAACAGATATGCCTGAATAGTGAGGTAGCAGCGCGGGTCACTGCGACGCTGGTACTCCACGGCGACTTCGACGGTTCCCAGTTCGGTTGGATGGTCGGAGGGGAACGCATAGCGAGCCTGGTCCTCGGCCCCGGGAACTATCGTCTCATCAGGGATCATCACCGCTGCAAGGTGACTGAGATGGACGGGACGCCCCGTCTCCTCGACGCTGACGACGGGGCTGTGGTCATGACAGACGGTGATCCGGTGGACGGTTCGGAGAACCTCTCCGTTACGACGCCGGCCACATGGCTTCTGTACCCACGTCAGCTTCTCCGGATTCTCGACCAGGTCTTCCCTGCCGGGCTGGTGGAAGACGTCGCTGTCCGGGGCCGGCGTGCCTACCGCATCCCCGGTCTGCCTGGACGCCACCTGGACAGCTCCGGTCGCGCCCGATGGATCGACGTAGACGCCGTCACCGGTGTGGTCCTCGCCATGGGCACCGGCGACGGCGGCGGTGAGCTCGTCGACGTGGATTTTCCGGACGTTCTCGACGCATCGGTCTTCTCCTGGGATGACCGATACTACGGGCCGGCCCGACGGCCTGAACCATGGCAGCCGCTCATATCCAATGGCACGACTGATGTCCTCGAACCCGCCCCAGAACCTGTAGACGAAAGGCCGCTTACGCAGTGGAGTGAGCGTCGTCCTACCGAGGGGGAAGAACAGGTCTTCCGTGATATTTGCGAGGTTGCGCCAGAGGGAAGCATGCCGTTGCCCGGCTATGACTTCGTGCAGGAACACCCGGACGGCGGGTACATCGTACTCAATGAACGGGTGGACGATGACGCCAGAATGCTGGTGTACCACCTGGGCCGGGCGGTCGACGGTGAAGTCCACTGGGCGGAGAAGACCTACAGCCTGGAAAGCTGGAAGGTGTTCGTTACTGACGGCCGGATATTCACCAGCGACGAGACGACTCTGACCCGGCGAGACAGAAACCTCGACGTGGTCAAGCGGTACTGGGCTCCGGCATCGAATCACTGGCTCGAGGTGGTCGGCCCGTGGTTCGGGGCTTTCCACTTCCGACTCAGTTCCATTGACCCGGGGTGGAGCGAGGATGATGACTCCGGCATGTATCAGCTGCTCGATCCGGACACACTCGACGTGGTGCTGGAGGTACCTGTCGATGAGTCGGATGTCGCCGCGCGGTGGATCAACGGTGAACTGTGGCTCTCCGACGGCAATCTGCGGATCTTCACGCCGCCGTGGTGACTAGGAGCCCTCGGGCTGCGAAATGACATCGGCTGCTCCGTCGACGCTGACGGCGGCGTCCGACAACATGATGATGCCCTCTCCCGAATCCCGGTCGAAACCGAGGTAGGAGCGGTAACCGTCCGTCCCGCCGTTATGCCACGTCACCGCTGGAGTGGTTGTTGTCGTGAACCATGCCCAGCCGATGTCGTCATGATCATCGAAGTTCTCACGCGGTACCGCAGCGTCCGCCCCAGGGGCCTGGTCCGACGGATGACGTCACCTCCGCGGCCAGTTCCGGCTCCCCGGGTACGGAGACTGCATCGCCCCGGTGTCCGTACGGTAGCTGCGCCGCGGGTCGTCCGTCAGTTTCTTCATTGTTGTCTTCTCCTTGCCTGGTGAGTGCGGAATCATCAGTGGATGCCGATGAGGACGAGGGTGAGAAGCGGGATGATCCGCTGTGCAGGTATCCTCCAGTGCCCGCGTCGGGCGTTTTCCAGCCATCCTGCGCCCGACAAGGCATGGAGATGGTGGTAGATCTGGCCCGTTGTGCCGAAGCGCTCATCAGCGCCGAGCTGGGCAGTAGTCGTCTTCCCCTCGTAGATCGCCTGAAGCAGCGAAAGACGGACTGGGTGACCGACAGCAGAGAGAATCTCAGCCGCGCCCGAGAAATCAACGTCCTCGAGCTCAGCGGCCGCCAGCCCCATCTGCCATGACACCGGCGAGTCGCTGCCTGGTGGCGTCACGTGGCCGGTGTAGGCCACTCCGCCGGACGGCCCCATCTGTTCGACGAGCCCGTTGAGTGCCCAGAACGTCTCGTTGTCATCGGGCCCCACCGCGCCAGACTGTGGTGCTACGGTCTCACCCGGTTCCTGCTTACTGCCGGCACGCGCGCGTTCCAGATCCCGAACCCGGCTTTCGAGTTGGGAAACCCTGTCATTCAAGGAGTCATGATCGGCCATGGTCGGAATGATAGCACACTTACGTAATTACGGAATAACGAAATCTTACTTTCTGTGCCATCTCAGCGCATTGTCTGGCACACCGGACAGAAATGCGAGGATCGGTTCATCCACTGTTCCCGCACCAGCGGCGTCCCGCACCGGTGGCACGGCTCCCCTGTCCGTCCGTTCGCGTTCAGAGACCGGGAGAAGTATCCCGACTTCTCACGCAAGGTGCACTGAAGTGCTTCGTCGTGATGGACACGTTTCCAGCCATCAGGGGCGACGGGTTCGGTTCAGTCGTCGTGGACGTGACTCCGCAGCGCCTCTGCGAGCGGAGGGAGGTGGGTGTCGACAACCATCGCGGACGACATCGACGTCGACCCCGAAGTACTGATGAACGAGGATGTTGCGAAAGCCCCGGATCCTCGGCCATGTCCACGACATCGCCATCACCGTCAAGGGCGGTGACATACCGACGGCACCGCTCGATGGCCATCAGAACATCGGCGATGCGCTGGCCGGCGTCGCGGCTCACAGCTCGACCAGGTCAGCGACGGCCGAGACCGAGATCGGCCGCTTGAGCAGTTGCGCCGGAAACACGTCGATGTCGTCACGGCCAAACAACCCGCGGGTCTCCTCCATGAGCCCGGAGGCGCGCATGAGGAGATTGCCGTCTTCCGGATCCATCTCGACGAGGATGTCGATGTCCGAGTCGGCGTGCGCGGTGCCACAGGCAACGGAGCCGAACAGCTTCGGGTTGGTCGCGCCATACTTGACCAGCAGAGCCTGGAAATCGTCTCGGCGCGCTTCAATGAGCTCGCGCAGAGCGAGCGTCTCGGGCGTCAGGACGGTCTTCGGCATGTCTCCAGGGTACCGGCAAGCACCTGTCGCAGCCAGGCTCCGGAGCGCGTCTCCGTCGAGTACAGCTCGCAGTGCGTCCCACGACGGGCTCAGACGCCGTATCCAGCAAAGGGCGTCGCGATCTCGTCCAGTCGGAACGTCTGGTCACCGCTTCCGCTGGCACCTCGGGCAGAAGTGCGACGAGCGACCGCCGATGACGAGCCTTTGCAACGGCGTCCCGCACCGGTGGCACGGCTCCCCTGTCCGTCCGTACGCGTTCAGAGACCGGGAGAAGTACCCCGATGCGCCGTTGACGTTGACGTAGAGGTCGTCGAAGGACGTCCCGCCCGCCTCCAGAGCGCGTGCCATCACCTGTCGCGCCGCATCGAGCACCCGCAGGACGTCCTGCTGCCGCATCGCACTCGCCCGCTTGCGGGGATGTACCCCGGCAGCCCACAGTGCCTCATCCGCGTAGATGTTGCCGATACCGGAGACCACAGTCTGGTCGAGCAGGACCCGTTTGATCTCGGACCGGCGGCGACGTACCGACCTGGCCGTCTCGACCGGATCAAACGCCGGATCCATCGGGTCGAGAGCGATATGGGGCACCGGATCGGCCGCAGTCAGTTCCCAGCGCCCGAAGGTCCGCTGATCCACGAACGTCAGCTCCAGCGGCTCTTCCCGTGCTGTCATCAGCCGGGACCGGATCCGGACGTGCGGCGACACGACCTGTCCCGGCTCCCCGAGCAGCATCTGGCCGGACATGCCCAGGTGCACCAGCAGGTTGCCCCGCCCTGCAAGATCCAACCACAGGTACTTCCCTCGTCGGCACACACCGCCCACCCGGGCCCCGCTCAATCCCGCGACGACCGCTGCGGCCCCACCGTCCTGCCCGCGGACCGCACGCGGATGGAGGACCTCGGTATGCTCGAACTCGGCCCCGAGGATGTGTTCAGCCAGGCCTCGCCGGACCACCTCGACCTCAGGGAGTTCAGGCATGCGTCAGCTCAGGGCCTTGTAGGCTTCGCGGGCGGCGTTGTGTTCCGCTTCCTTCTTCGTGTGACCGGCCCCCTTCCCACGCACGGTGTCACCGATGGTGACCGTGGCATGGAATGTCTGGTCGTGAGCCGGCCCCTCTGCTTCGGAGGTGTAGACCGGGTCACCGGAGACGCGGAGATCGCTGAGCTTCTCCAGCAGCACGGTCTTCCAGTCCATCGTCAGACCGGTGGACGGTGCCGTAGTGATGCGGTCCTCGAAGATTCGCAGCACGGCCTGACGAGCCGTCTCGAAACCGTGGACGAGATAGATCGCGCCGAGCATGGCCTCCACCGAATCGGCGAGGATCGAGTGCTTGTCACTGCCGCCGGTGAGCATCTCGCCACGGCCGAGCAGGATGTTGTCCCCCATACCGAGTTCGCGGGCAACGTCCGCCAGGGCGTACATGTTGACCACGCCGGCGCGCATCTTGGAGATGTCCGCTTCCGAACGCTCCGGGAACTGCACGTAGAGCTGTTCGGCCACACTCAGCCCCAGCACGGCGTCGCCGAGGAACTCCAGACGCTCATTGTTGGGCAGGTTGCCGTTCTCGTTGGCGAAGGAGCGGTGCGAGAGCGCCAGCCGGAGCATGTCGTCCGGCAGGTCCACACCCCACGCTTCAAGTAGTGGGGCGTGGTCGGTCTTCGAGTAAGCGGCCTCGAGTGCTGCCTCACCGGTGAGACGGCGTTTGCGTGCCATCAGGCATCCTCTTCCGAATCCGACGGAGTGTCCTGCCCCGCACCGGGGAATTTATCGGCGAGGGCGGCCCACCGCGGGTCGATGACCTCCTCTTCACCGGAGACACCGTCAGGTGCCGGGGTCGCGTCGGAACAGGACTGCCCGTAGTCCTCGCACACCGGGTTGAACGGCAGGTTCAACCCTGCCTCGTCCACGAGCAGCTGGGTGATGTCCACCCGGTCATCCTGCACCATGTGGGGCTCGTCGCCGTCTTCCGCATCATCACCGGAGATGAAGTCCGGTGTCGTCCCGAAGACGTCACTGACATGGAGCGAGACGTCCTGGCTGATCTCGCTGAGACACCGGGAACACTGGCCGCTGACCTGCGCATACGCGGTAGCGTCCACCAGCAGCGACTCCCCCAGGTTGGTGATGTCGGCCACGACCTCGACCGGCGCCCCCTCAGCGACGCCGAGCATTTCACCGCCCAGGCGGACGGGAGCTGCCCCGGAAGTTGTCACATGGTGCGGCGCGCCCACGGACACGAGCGGCTCTCGGACATCAAGGAGAAAAGGATCGTTACTCACACCATGTTTCTACCCTTGACACCGGGGGTTGTGCGAATCAGTCCCGGTAGCCGTCCCGGTACTCCTCGCGGTACTCGCCGCGCGGCTCCCGTCGCGCGGTGTCCCGTCCCCCGTTGTCGCCGTGGCGGACCCCGGACACACCGGCGCCCTTGCGCAGGGCCGACCGGTCACGGGAAACAGTGCGCAGTGTGCCGGTGAGCGACTCCTCGAACTGGGCGAGCGTGGAGTCGACGTAGTGGTCGCACTCGCGCCGCAGCCGGTCAGAGTCGGAATGTGCCGACTCGACGATCCGGCGGGCTTCCTCTTCCGCGACGCGCACAACCTCCGACTCGCCGACAAGCCGCTGCTGCTCGGCGATGCCCTCGTTGACTGACCGGTCGTAGGATTCGTTGCCTGCCGTGACAAGACGCTCGGCCTCGGCCTCGGCCCGTGAGGTGGTCTGCTCGTACTCGGCGCGGGCGTCGGACACCAGCCGGTCTGCCTCGGACTCGGCACGTGCCACCGTGGAGTGGGCGCGTTCCTCAGCGTCATTGACCATGTCCTCGGCCTGTCGACGTGCCTCCTCGAGGATACGGTCCCGCTGCGCCTCAGCGTCGCGGACCAGGGTGTCCGCCTCGTCCTCAGCGTTGGCGATGATGCCGTCACGGTGGTCGAGGACGTCCTGGGCGTCGTCCATCTCGACCGGGATAGCGGTGCGGACCTCGTCCAGCAGGTCCTGGACCTCGCGGCGCGGGACCATGCAGTTGGACGTCATGGGAACGCCGTACGCCTGGTCAACCATGTTCTGGAGATCATCGAGGCCCTGGAAAGTCTTGTACATGCGTCCCAGCATGCCAGAAATGTGGCGGACGGTACGGATGTGACACGCAGAGCCGGGACGAGACGCGTCGACGCAGCCTCTGTCAGTTGCCGTACCTGGTGGCCACCGCGGTGGCGACGTTCTCCGGCAGCAGACCGTTGACGTCACCGCCGTACTTGGCAACTTCCTTGCAGATCGTCGAGGAGACGTAGCCGTACTCTGGATTCGTCAACAGGAAGAAGGTCTCCACCCCCGAGAGACGCTGATTCATCTGCGCCATCGGCAACTCGTACTCGTAGTCGAGGGAGCTGCGCAGTCCCTTGACCATCGCCGGGATGTTGTTGTCGGTGAGGTAGTCCACCAGGAGCCGGTCCCAGGTATCCACCGTTATTCTCCCGGCCTCCGGCGCACCGCTGGCGTCGAGCGCTTCGCGGATCAGTGACACCCTCTCCTCCGCGGTGAACAGGCCGGACTTGTTCGGATTGTAGGTGACCAGGACAGTCACCTCGTCGAAGTTCCGCGCAGCACGCGTGAAGATGTCGAGGTGACCGTTGGTGACGGGGTCGAATGACCCGGGGCAGCAGACTCGCATGGGGTTGATCCTACCTTGCACCTCAGGCGGTCCCCCGCCAGATGGCCATGTCCATGCGGGCGATCCCGTAGGTGCGCTTCTTGAGTTTCTGGTTGGTCTTCTCGAAGCCGTCCGGCCACGTGACCTCGGCGGAGTCGACATGACGTTCGACGACGACCACGGCATCCTTCATCAGGGTCGGCACCAGCGCGACAACCATCTCGTCGACCGCCTCATCGGTGAGCTCGTACGGAGGGTCTGCCAGCACCATGGTGAACCGGTTGTGTGGGGCGGTGGCGAGGAAGCTGGAGGCCTTCGATTCAACGACGTGCACGTTGGGATGACCCACCACGGCAGCATTGGACCGGATCGTCTCACAGGCCCGGTGGTTGTCGTCGACCAGGGTCACCTCGGCGGCCCCCCGCGAGCCTGCCTCGAGCCCGAGCGCGCCGGAGCCCGCGAAGAGGTCCAGGACGACCTCCCCCTCGAACCCGAAACGAACCTGCAGGGAAGAGAAGAGGCCTTCCCTGGCGCGGTCGGCGGTCGGACGTGTGACGTCGGCAGGTACACGGAGCTTCCGTCCACGGGCGGCGCCCGAGATAATGCGTGTCACCGGGGATCAGTCCTCCCCGAGGCTCAGCAGCAGGTCGCCGCCGTCGACGCGGGCGAAATCGTCGACCGCGCCACGGTGCACGACACCGGGGCCCGGTGCGTCCACGGCGCTCTCGAGTTTGGTGGCCTCGACAACGGCGAGCCGGTCGCCGGTGGCGACGGTCTGGCCGTCGGTGACAGCGAATCTGACGATTCCGGCAAAGGGGGCGTGAATGTCCATGCCCCGGATTCTATCGTGCCGGTCAGCTCCGCTCGATGTACTCCTGGTCGCCTTCGGTGAAATCCGCGACCAGGGCCCTGGCCAGTGCCTCGTCATAGTCAACGAGGTCCTCCGCGTAGCGCCGGGCCTCGGCGACGATCTCACCGTCGGTGGCCAGGTTGAGCAACCGGGCGCGGCGCACCCGTGCCCCCGACTGACTCTCACCGAGGACGTCACCCTCGGTACGGGTCTGCAGATCCAGTTCCGCCAGGGCGAAACCGTCAGTCGTCCCGGCGACAGCCTCCAGCCGTCGGTACGATGCCGCGGCCGTCGGGGTGGTCTCCTCCGCCTCCGGGTTGATCATCGTGGTCAGGAAGCACAACGAGGCATCCGATCCACGACCGACCCGTCCCCGTAGCTGGTGGAGCTGACTGACTCCGAAGTTCTCGGCGTCCATGACGACCATGACCGTCGCTTCGGGGATGTCCACCCCGACCTCGACGACGGTGGTCGAGACGAGGACATCGATTTCACCTTTGGCCAGGTCATCCATGACCTCGGTCTTCTCCGACATCTTTCCGTGGAGACGTCCGATCCTCAGCCCCTGCAGGGGGCCGGCCTCCAGTCGGTCAGCGACATTGTCGACTCCACCGAAGCCTTCGATCTTCGGCACCACGATGAACACGCGGTGCCCACCCTCGACCTGCTCCCGGATCACGGCGAACAGCCGGTCGACCCAGGCGGGTTTCCACATCGGGACAACGTGGGACTGCACCACACCGCGTCCGACCGGGGACGTGTCCAGCGTGCACACCGACAGATCCCCGAACATCGTCATCGCCACAGTGCGGGGTATCGGTGTCGCGGTCATCACCAGCAGATGCGGGGTCCGGTCGACCGGCGACTCCTCGCGTAGTTTGTCACGTTGCCGCACACCGAAGCGGTGCTGCTCATCGACCACGACGATGCCCAGGTCGTAGAACTCCACGGCGTCCTGGATCACCGCGTGGGTGCCGATGACGATGTCGGTGGTTCCGGAGATGATGTCGAGCAGTGTGTCACGTCTCTCGGACACCGGTTGGGACCCGGTGAGGAGGGACACCGTCACCCCGGTTCCCTGGAGCAGACCGGTCAGCGTCTTGTAGTGCTGTGCCGCCAGCACTTCCGTGGGCGCCAGGAACGCGCACTGGGCACCGGAATCGACGACGCGCAGCATCGACAGCAGGGCGACAATCGTCTTGCCTGACCCGACGTCCCCCTGTAGCAGCATGCTCATCGGGACATCGGTGCCCATCGCCTGCCCGATGGTGTCGAGCGCCGCCTGCTGTGCCTCAGTCAGCTCATAAGGAAGGGCTCTGACCAGGGTCGAGTAACGCGACTCGTCATCAATGTCGACGACCGCACGTCCCTGCCGGGCGGTGGTGTCTGCCCGCCGCAACGCCATGACGAGCTGCAGGGCGAGTGCCTCATTGAAGATCAGTCGGGTCCGTGCATCCTGCGGCCCGTCTTCAGGCGGGCGGTGGATGTCGTGGAGAGCCGTGGCGAAGTCCACGAGTGGGGCACCGTCGACCGCTGGCCATGCGGGTGCACCTGTGACCTCCGTCGGAGCGGGCAGCATGTCCGACGGGCGTCCCATGGCCTCGAGGACGTGTCCCGTAACGGCGAGAACCTCCGCCCCGGTGGTGCCGTTCCTGCGCGGATAGGTCGGCAGCCACGGGACGGACAGGAGCTCCTGCGCGGCGCGCATTCCCCCGGCGACCTCGACGATGGTCTCCAGCGGGCCGAAGGCACCGAAAGCCGCGTCATAGGCTTCGCCCTCTAGCGGTTGACCGTCCGGGCCGGGCCCGGGGTGCAGGGTGATGTAGCTCGGGTTACGCAGCTGCCACTCGTCACGGAACAGCTTGAGTTTGCCGGAGAGCATCAGTTTCGCGCCGACGGTGATGAACGGCTGGTGACTCCGGGCAGCCCCGAACAGCACGGAAGAGAAGTCCTCGCCGTTGACCCTGAAGCGGAACGCGAGGATCTCCCGGGGGCCTTTCCTCGCCCGGTTATCCTGCAGCTGGGCCCAGGTCACCTCGCCGAGACAGGTGAGGAGCTCTCCCTCGATGAGGGCGTCGGTCCAGATCCCGCCGTGCACCGGGTCGGTGTCGTCGCCGGTCATCGTCCCGGTGCCGCTGGTGTGGACATATCCGGTCGGAAAGTTCATCAGCGCCTGTCCGAGCGTCTCCAACCCGGGTTTGCCCGCGAGTTTGCGCGCCCGCTCCGGGGAGATGACCAGGCTCAGTGGCCGCGGATCGTCCCACCCGAGCATCTACTCCACCCCGACCTGTGCACGGGTGCCCAGTCCGGGGACGCGGTAGCAGTGCACTTCCACCGACGGGTGGAGCGACCGGAGCGACTCCACCAGTTCGGTGACAGGGTCACCGTCGCCCGCAGAGTCACCGTCGCCCGCCGAGTCACCGGCGTCTGCGGAGCCCTCGTCTGCGTCCCGGGGCCCGTCGTAGAGGACCGTGACGAGTTCTCCTCCGTCAGCGAGGAGATCTTCAACGATCGCGCCGAGCGCACCGGGGCCACCGTCGGTCTCCCTCCACCGCTGTGCGGACACGGCATCGGCCATTTCCTCGGCGTTCTCGTCCAGGTCGGCGGTGGGGCTGTAGACCGCCAGCGCGGCCAGGCCACCAACGAAGGACTCGGTGTCAACCACCGTCGCCTCCCCGGTCGAGGAGGACAGACGACCGAAGAGTTCGGTGGTGTCCTGCCCGTTCGTCAACACAATGCACCCGGTACCCCGACGCTCGAACTCGGCGATGATCGTCTGGGTGTCACCGGCGGTCGCCCCGGCGCTGGCGAACATCTCGCGCAGGCCGCCCTCCGGAGCCAGCGCCAGGACAGGGGCCGTGGCTCTGGGCGGCTCAGGTTCCTT
Source organism: Corynebacterium glyciniphilum AJ 3170 (assembly GCF_007673095.1). GTDB lineage: Bacteria > Actinomycetota > Actinomycetes > Mycobacteriales > Mycobacteriaceae > Corynebacterium. The sequence continues at coordinate 8,311 of NZ_VDYZ01000019.1, read as the reverse complement.
GACCGCCGGCAAGACTTCCAGGACCAGGTCACTGACCACACCGGTACGGTAGGCCAACTCGATCAGGGCGCCGCCGTGCGCGGTGTGCACATGCACCCGCCACGTCCCGGTGGCCTCTCCGGGGACGATCACCACGCTGTTTCCCCGCAGGTTGAGTTGTTCACGCAGTTCATCGAGCTGACGGTCATCGGCCTGGTAGGTGAACATGACCTCGATCTCGGCGACCGGAGCCCGGCCTGAACGGCCCGCGTCCTGCCCGTCACCGGCATCCTCACCGGCATCGCCACCGTCCCTGCCGGAACCGTCTCCGCCGTCGGACGGCACCGGTTCCTTCCCGGACAGCGCATCGACCAGTGCGTCCAGGATCACCACCAGTCCCCGTCCGCCGGCATCGACGACCCCGGCGGACGCGAGTTCCGGAAGCTGGGAGGTGGTTGCGGCAAGCGCCTCCATGGCGGCGTCACGGGTGGCACGGACGACGTCTGCGGCGGTGACCGTTTCCTGGGTGTCGGCGGTCTCCAGACTCTTCGAGGCCTGTTCCGCCGCTGCGTGCAGAACCGTGATGATCGTCCCCTCCACCGGGACCGACACTGCCCGACGCACGAGCTTCTCTGCCCGGTGCAGCATTCCGGGGAGCGCCGTCACAGGCAGTTCGTCCCGGCGCGAGGCCGCGGCAGAATCCGCCAGTGCCCGGAGGAACTGGCTCAGCACCAGACCCGAGTTACCACGGGCACCGGTGACCGCCCCGGCTGCCAGGGACCCGGCGATATCGGCGACAGTCGTCCGGGTCACGGCAGCGGACTGCGCGTCTCCGTGGTCCTGGTGCATACGGTCGACCGCCGACTCCATGGTCGCGGTCATGTTCGACCCGGTGTCTGAATCCGGGATCGGAAAGACATTGAGCTCGTTGATCTCGTCTTTGTGCCGGGCGAGGCCGGCTGCGGCCTGCTCCGCCCAGGAGGCGACGTGCGCTCCCGTCAGCATGACGCCCCCTCGCCGGAGGAAGCGACGTCACGTTGGCCGGAGAGGTCCCAGTTGACCGGGGCGGCACCCTGGGCCTCGAGAAGCTCATTGGCTCTGGTGAACGGTCGGGAGCCGAAGAAACCCCGGTACGCCGACAGCGGTGACGGGTGCGGCGAGAGGATGCACCGGTCACGGCCGACCACACCGGCCATGTCCTGCGCCTGCTTACCCCAGAGGATGGCGACCATCGGACGCTCCGCGAGATGTTTCACCACCGCCCCGGTGATCTCCTCCCACCCGTGGCCCCGGTGACTGTTCGCGGCACCGGCCCGCACGGTGAGCACCCGGTTGAGCAGCATGACACCGGCATCTGTCCACGGTGACAGGTCAGCTGACCCCGGCCGGGGCAGACCCAGGTCAGACTCGTACTCGGTGTAGATGTTCACCAGTGACTTCGGCAGCGGCCGGGTCTGCGGTGTCGATGCGAAGGACAGTCCCACCGCATGTCCGGGCGTGGGGTACGGGTCCTGTCCGAGGATCAGCACCCTGGTCTCGGACACCGGACGCGACAAGGCCCGGAAGATGTTCTCCGGGGCAGGTTGGACAGGCTCCCCCTCCGCGAGCCTGGCGGCGGTCCACTCCGCCGCGGACTCCACGGCCGAGGCGTCGAGCACGTTGCGCCAGGAGGGGTGGATCGTCGCGAGGATCCGCCCGGCGACGGTGTCGGATTCAGCCAAGGGAATCCCATCCTCCGGTGTAGATCGGTGGCTGACCGTCCACGGTGACCGTCGGTAACTCCCCGGCCTCACGCACCGTTCCGAGCGTCCGGTACCCGGCCGGCACCTGCTGCGCGGTGGTGCCGATCAGGGTGTGGTCCTCACCGCCGGTGAGCACCCACTCCCACGGGTCCACTCCGAGCACCTCTCCGGCGTAGTAGAGCTGGGCGTCCGGGGTCAGGGCAGCCCCGTCGAGGTCCAGGTCGACCCCCGAACGGGTCGCGAGTGTCGTCAGGTCGCGCAGCAGGCCGTCGGAGTTGTCCGTCATCGATGACACACCGGCGGCGCGCGCCACCGAGCCTCTCCCGACCACGAGTTCCGGTGCACAGTGCCGACGCACCAGGTCCTGCAGCACAGCGTTGTCCGGGACGGCGTCCCGCGAGCCGAAGTAGCGCAGGATCGCCTCCCCGGCGGCAGCATGTCCGATCACCCCGCTGGCAATCACCTCGTGACCGGGAAGTGCCCCGTCAATGGTCATTGCCGGATCCGGCCCCGCCAACACCCCGATCGCGGTCAACGACACCACGAGCTGAGACGAGGAGACCACGTCGCCCCCGACGAGCTCCACGGCCCACGGTGCGGCGCATTCCCCGACTCCACGGGCGATCTCGGAGACGATCTCCAGCTCCAGGTCCGCAGGTGCGGCCAGGGACATCAGCACAGCTGTCGGCCGTCCACCCATCGCCTGGATGTCCGCGAAATTCTGGGTCACCGCCTTCGCACCGACCTCGACCGGGCTGGACCAGTCGAAGCGGAAGTGCACGCCCTCCACCAGGACGTCCGTGGTCGCGAGGTGGCGGGAGTTCGGTGGCGCCGGGTCGAGCACCGCCGCATCGTCACCGTTGATCTCGCTGGGGGCCGCCTCACGAATCGCCGCGATGGTCGCCGCCTCGCCCGCCTGCGCCACGGTGAGCTTCCCTGGTGCCTTTCCCGTCATCGGTCTCCTCGAATCGTCACGCACCGTGCCTGGCCGACAGCGAACCGGTCCACCGCCCCCGGGGATCAGGACTTTCGCCCCGGGGGCCGTAGAATCATCCGCATGTCTTCACGGTCTAAGGTCACCGATCAGGGTAGCAGCACCGCCGGACACGGAATCGTCCGACGCAGGGGAGCCGTCCTGGCACTGCTGATCGCGGTGGTGTTCGTCGTCTTCGTTCTTGTCGGCGCGAAGATCCTGGTGGACCGCAGCGTCTACACTCCGGTGGCCATGGGACCGGTGGATGCACCAGACGCCGACGCGTCCGTCTGCACCGACATCACCGACGATCTGCCTGACCGTCTCGGGGACTACCGGGACGTCGGCGTGGCCGACCCTGCGCCGGACGGGACCGCCGGCTACCGGGACAGCGGCGGCACAGAACTCTCCCTGCGGTGCGGCGTCAACGCCCCCGCCCAGTACACCCTGCTGAGTTCGGTCGAGGACAGTGGTGGCGAACAGTGGCTGCAGATCGCCGACGCCACGCCGGGGTCCGACCTGACCACGTGGTACTCCGTCGGGCACTCCCCCGTGGTCGCCGTCACCACCGACGGCCGGATCACCGCCAGTGACCTCAGTGACCTGGGCGAGGTCATCGCCCGTCACGGCGACAGCGACAACGCCCCCGCGCCCGGCGATGCCCCCCTGGCCAACCAGCCCGCCGCACACAGCTCCGACTGCTCGGCACTGGAGGACGCGCTGCCGGAGGATCTCGGCGAGTACCGCCGCCTTGACCCGGACACCATGGACCCGGAGACCGCCGACGCAGTCGAAGGCTCTCTGGTGTGGGTCGCTGAGGGCCGTGAACCGGTCGTCCTACGGTGCGGTGCGGAACTTCCGGACAGCTACGAAGCCGGTGCACAGCTGACCCAGATCGACGAGGTCCCCTGGTTCGAGGACACCGCCCTGGCGGAGGGGTCGACCGCGGGAGTCTGGTACGCGCTGGGATACGCCGATACCGTGGCGGTGTCCCTGCCGCTGGACGCCGGAAACAGCGTGCTCACCGCTGTCTCCGAGGCCATCGACGACAACCTGGAGCGCACCGCCGAACAGTAGACGGGGCCCGGGTCCGCCAGCACCGTCCACATGACGGTGTCCCCCGGCGTTACGTCGCCAGTGCCTGGGCGATCAGGATGTCCAGCAGGTCGGCGTAGTCCACGCCGCTGGCGGCGAACATCTTCGGGTACATGCTGATCGGGGTGAAGCCGGGCATGGTGTTCGGCTCGTTGAGGACCGGCCCGTCGGGTGTCACGAAGAAATCGACCCGCGCCAGGCCGGAGCAGCCCAGCGCCCGGAAGGTCTCCACGGCGAGACGACGGACCTCGGCGACCTGGTCGTCCGGCAGTGGCGCGGGAATCTCGTAGGTGATGATGTCGTCCAGGTATTTCGTGTCGAAACCGTAGAACCCCTCGGGCCCGTCCTCGGTTCCCATCAGCATCGACGGGTAGGACGCCTGGATCGTCCCGTCCGGGTACTGCAGAACGCCGCACTCGACCTCCGGTCCCTGCAGCATCGCTTCGACCAGGACCTTGCTGTCTGCGGCCAGGGCGGTCTCCAGGGCGGCCGGGAAGTCCCCCCAGTCACTGACCTTCGAGATCCCGATCGACGACCCGCCCCGCGCCGGTTTGACGAACACCGGCAGACCCAGCGACTCTTTCTCGTCGTCGGTGAGGATCCGACGTTCAGTGACGATCACCTCGTCACCCACCGGGATCCCGGCATGCCGGGCGACGGCCTTGGTGTACTGCTTGTCCATGCACGTCGCCGAGGCGAAGACACCGTTGCCCACATAAGGGACGTTCGCCAGCTCCAGCAGCCCCTGGACGGTGCCGTCCTCACCGTTGACGCCGTGCAGGACGGGGAAGACGACGTCGACCTCGGCGTACAGGGAACCGTCGCCGAAGCGTAGCTGAGCACCACGTTTCCCTCCCAGGTCGAAAGTGACGGCCCGCCCCCGGGAGACTTCCGGGAGCTCACGGCCGTGGGCACGCAGCTGCTCCACGTCGGTGGTCCCCTTGACCCAGACCCCGTCGCGGGTGATTCCCACCGGCACGATGGTGTACCGCTCGGGATCCAGGTGGGAGATCACCGCACCGGCGGAGATGCAGGACACGCTGTGTTCGGTGTTCTGGCCTCCGTAGAGCACCGCCACCGTGGTGCGGTTGTGTCCTGCGGGGGTGTCGCCGGCCGGGGTCGCGGGAGTATTCACGGGGAGATTCACGGGGACCAAGTGTAGCGGTCGCACCCGGGTCCCGGGTCACTCGGCTTTCTTGATACGGCCCATCAGGGCCCGGATCGCGGTCTGCACGTCCCCGCCGTGATGGCACACCCGGACAACTTCCCGGGTGATCGGCATCTCCACCCCGTGTGCCTCCGCCAGTTCGGCGACGGACATGCTCGAGATCACGCCCTCGGCGACCTGCCCCTTGGTCGCACCACTGGCCTGCTCCAGTGACTCGCCCATGCCGAGACGCTCACCGAAGGTGCGGTTGCGTGACAGCGGCGAGTTACACGTCGCCACCAGGTCGCCCATGCCCGCCAGGCCCGCCATGGACCGTTCCTGTCCGCCGAGCGCCACGGTCAGCCGGGTGATCTCCGTGAGCCCGCGGGTGATCACCGTGGCGATGGTGTTGTGGCCCATCCCCATCCCCGCGGCCATGCCGCAGGCCAGGGCGATGACGTTCTTGCAGGTACCACCGACCTCGCAGCCGATGACGTCGTCGTTGGTGTACGGACGGAAGTAGTCGGTGGCCAGCGCGGACTGCACCAGCCGTGCACGACGGTCGTCGGTGCAGGCGACCACACTCGCCGCGGGCTGCTGCTGGGCGACCTCGACAGCCAGGTTGGGCCCCGACAGCACCGCGACACGTCCGGGGTCGACCTCTGCCACCTCCGCGATGACCTCGCTCATGCGTCTACCTGTCGAGTGCTCGATGCCTTTCGCGAGGCTGACGAGGGTGGCCTCTTGCGGAATGAGGTCGCGCCACCGCTCCAGGTTCTCCCGCAGGGACTGTGACGGAACACCGAGGAAGACGACGTCAACGCCGTCGAGCGCCGCAGCGGGGTCCGTCGTGGCGGTGACCGACGACGGCAGGACGGTCCCGGGAAGGTAGGTCGAGTTCCGGTGCTCGTCGTTGATCTCCGCGGCGATCTCCGCCCGCCGAGCCCACAATGTCACCGACGGGCTGGCCGCGGACCCTGTCGGTGCCGGGCGCACCCCGATCTCGGTGTCGGCACAGACCTTGGCCACCGTCGTCCCCCAGGAGCCCGACCCCATCACCGCTACGCGAACCATTCTTGTGCGCTCCTCTGTCTCGTCTATTACGTTCTCCGCGACCATCACCGCTACGCTGGTGGACGGAAAAAGTTCCGGCACTTCTGCTCCCCAACATTGAACCATGACGCACCCGGTCCGTGGTGACGGCTCGACCGGACCGGTGTGCTCGGGAAGGCGTCCCCCCTTGATCAGCCACACCGGCACCGGAGACCTGTCAACCTCCCTGGCATCGAGAAACCTCGACAAGGAGACGTACGATCAGACCGCCGGGACGGGTGACGCCCCGGTCGGCCATGTCGCCCGGATCGGCAGCACACCTGCCGATGAGTTCGAGCGTCCCGTCTTCGCCGCCGGCGCCGTCCTGTGGCGCCGCACGAGCCCCGCCGGGCCCGGCACCCCGGAAACCGCCGGCGGCGGCAACGGTGACGGTGCCGCGATCGAGATCGCCGTGATCCACCGTCCCCACTACGACGACTGGTCCCTGCCGAAAGGCAAGGTCGACCCCGGCGAGAACTTGGTCGCCACCGCCACCCGGGAGATCGCCGAGGAAACCGGGTACACCCCTACCCTGGGATGGCTCCTCGGTTACATCCACTACCCGCTCGGCAGCAAGACCAAGGTCGTCTACTACTGGACCGCCGAGGTCACCGACGGCCGTTTCCAGGACAACAACGAGGTCGACGAGTTGAGCTGGCTCTCCCCCGACGAGGCCAAGGCGAAGGTCAGCCACGACGCGGACCGGGATGTCATCGCGGCCGCCGAGGAGGTGCTCTCACTGGGGTGCACCCGGCGGGTGCTCTACGTGCGTCACGCCAAGGCGATGTCCCGGGAGAACTGGGAAGAGGACGACGCTCTCCGCCCGCTGACGAAGAAGGGGCACCGCCAGGCCGCCGCCCTTCCCACGGTGCTGGAGGGGTACCAGCCGAAATCCGTGTTCACCGCAGCGCCCGAGCGGTGCCGTGCCACGGTGGAACCGACGGCGGACCAGCTCGGCCTCGAGATCGAGACCGATGTCAACCTCGGCGATTCCGCGCTGCAGCACTCCGCCCGTACGGTCATGGAGGCACTGGTCCAGGCCAGTTCCGCCCCGGTGAGCGTGGTGTGCTCACAGGGGGAGATCATTCCCACCGTCGTCGCCGGGCTGGCGGAGGACGCCGGCTTCGAGATCGAGGATCTGCGCACGAAGAAGGGCAGCGTGTGGGTACTGCACTTCGGAGCGGACGACACGTTGCTCGGCGCCGACTACCTGGCCTCACCGCTGCCGGTGCGGTGACGCTGCGGGCCTCCCAGCCGTCTCAGTCGTCCATCTCAGTCGTCTCAGCCGTCGGACAGGACCGGTTCCCACCTCACCCCGAAGCGGTCCAGGCCCGCACCGTCGAGACCGAGCTCACGTCGTAGCATCTCCGCCTGCACGGGGGTGTCGCAGGAGACCCGGAATGTCATGGCGTCGGTGAAGGTGAAGGGCTGCTCCGCACCGGAGTCCATCGCTGACACCCAGACGCCCGCCAACTGCGCGTCGCTGAACATCACCGATCCTGACACGGCCGGTCCGGTGTCCTCACGGTAGGTGGCCAGTGCCCCCGGGCGGGACCGTCCGGAGGTGTCACCGTCGAAGACCTCACCGAAGACCCGCGTCCAGGTCTCCACCGCCTCGCCCGCCTGGTTCTGTGCTGCGCCACAGAACAGGAAGGACGGGATCAGGGCCGGTCGGGGTGCACCAGCGGGATCGGTGAGCATGAGTTGCCAGCTCATCCCGAACTGGTCCTGCACCCACCCGTAGCGGGCACTGAACGGGTATTCCCCCAGAGGCATCAGCACCGTCGCCCCGTCAGCGACAAGTCCTTCCCAGACTGTGTCCAGGACTGCCCGGGCCCGGGCCGAGGCAGCACGGCGATCGTCCTCGCTGCCGTCCACGGACCAGCCGAAGAACACCGGGTCGATGTTCACCAGGAAGTTCGTCGCCGGTGTGACCGGTGCCCCGTCGGGGCTGTCTGCGGCGTCGGTGAGGTGGAGTCGGAGACCTGCGACGGCCAGTTCCACCCCGTCGTCGGTCCCCACCACCCCGGCCGCGCCGAGCTCCAGGCCCGCCTCCTCGAAGGGGCGGAAGACGTCGGTGTAGAAACGGGCGGCACCGACCACGCCGTGGTCCCCCGCCTGCAGGCGTATGCGCGGAATGATGTGCTGGTGACGTTCCATACTCCCTGAGCCTACGTCACTTTCACCGGCAATATCACCGGGACGGCAGAGGTGGCGAACGTGGCGTAGATGATGGTTGGTGTGGGAGCCGGTGTGACCCCCTAAGTGGCTGACCCCGAGCCG
>NZ_VDYZ01000199.1 GCF_007673095.1 Corynebacterium glyciniphilum AJ 3170 | reverse complement strand
TCTGTACTCCCACCACAACTTCGAGCCACCCCCGCACTTCACTCATCCCCACATCCTTCCTACCCACCTCCCCACCCTCATCCTCTCCATCCCCCCACTCCACCTCCCCCACGACCTCCTCCCCATCTCCCTCCCCATCCACAACCTCCATCACCTCATCCCTCATCTCCCCCACCCCCTCCACTCCCTCCCCGCAGCCGAACTCCTCCCACATCCCTCCAACCATGTCCACCCAGTCCCAGATCTCCTCGCTGACCCACCCTTCCCTGGTGTCCCCCTCC
>NZ_VDYZ01000198.1 GCF_007673095.1 Corynebacterium glyciniphilum AJ 3170 | reverse complement strand
CCCCCACCACCTTCACCACGAGGTTCCGCTCCTCCTACATCGTGACCCGCCTCGCGCCCTTCTTCGCCCCTTCCCTCTTCTCCTTCTCCATGATCTCCAGCCACCGACGGTGGACACGGTCCACATCCTCCCCCATCTTCTCCTCCCTCACACCCTCTCCCCCCCTACCCATCATCCTCCCTCCCTCCTCCCGCACGACACCCTCCACCATCCACTTCACCCCCTTACCCTCACCTTCCCCCACCTTCCCCCAGATCCCCTCGCTCCCCCCACCCCCGACG
>NZ_VDYZ01000197.1 GCF_007673095.1 Corynebacterium glyciniphilum AJ 3170 | reverse complement strand
CAACCTCTTCGCACGCACCTGTCTTTTTAGTAAACACTCGCTTCCCTCTATCCTCTCCCACCCACACCACCTCACCCCCCAAAAACACCATCACCACCACCCCCCCCCCTTCTCCCCAACTTACCCCCCCATTTTCCCCACTTCCTTAACCACACTTCACCCCATCCCCTTACTATTCTCTACCTCACCACCTCTCTCCCTTTCCCCTACGCCCCCAATCTCCACATCCCTACACCCTTTTCTCCACACCATACCATCACCGACATCCCCCCAAACCCCTA
>NZ_VDYZ01000196.1 GCF_007673095.1 Corynebacterium glyciniphilum AJ 3170 | reverse complement strand
CCAACCCTCCCCCCACACCTCCTTCCCCAGTCCCCTCCTTTTCTCCATATTCCCTCCCCTCACCACCACTTTCTCCCCCTCCCCCTCCACACTACTCCACCCCACCTACTCCCCCACCCCCTCCTTCCCCCCTCTCCTCCACCCCCTCCCCCTCCCCCCACTCCCCCCCCTCTTCATCTCCCTCCCCCCCTTCTCCCTCCCCACTCCCCAAACCCTCCTCCCCCTCCCCCAACCCCACTATCCACATCCCCCCCAGCACCCTCCATACCAACACCAACTTC
>NZ_VDYZ01000195.1 GCF_007673095.1 Corynebacterium glyciniphilum AJ 3170 | reverse complement strand
CCACAATCCGCTCCCACCACCCAGGGACCTCATGATCTCCTACCCCTCCCCGAGCTTCAACAGCCTCCCCACACCTTCCCCCACGGATCCCACGACATCCCCCCCCCACCCCCCTCTTCCACCCAACCCTCCAACTTCCCCCACCACTTCCACCACCACCCCTTCTCCAATCCCCTGCTCCACCCTCTCCCTCACCACCCCCACGAAGTCACAACCCACCTCCCCCCAACCCACCACCAAACCCCCCGCCATGAACTCCCCCTCGCCCTGGTTCTTCCCCAA
>NZ_VDYZ01000194.1 GCF_007673095.1 Corynebacterium glyciniphilum AJ 3170 | reverse complement strand
TGGGGGTTTTATGGGGGGGGATGCTGGGTTGGAGGTGGGAGGGGTGGTGAGGATGGAGGAGGAGGGTGGTGGAGATGGGGGTGAAGTGGATGGGGTGGAGGGTGAGGGTGGATGGGGTGGAGGGGAAGGAGGAGGTGGGGGGTGGTGGAGAGGGAGTTGGGGGGGGTGGAGGGGGAAGATGGGGGAGTGTGGGGGTGGGGGGTTGAGAAGGTGGGTGAGGGGAAGGAGGTGGGGAGTGTGGAGGAGGAGTTGGGGCTTAGGGAGGTAGAAGGGGGGTGGGTTA
>NZ_VDYZ01000193.1 GCF_007673095.1 Corynebacterium glyciniphilum AJ 3170 | reverse complement strand
AGAAATAGTGGATGAGGGAAAGAGTAGGAGGGATGAGATTAGGGGGTGAATGGTGTAGGTGAGGGGTTCAGGGGTGTGAGGGGGTGGGAGATGGGGGAAGTGAGGGGGTGGGGGGGGTGGTGGAGGGGTAGAAGATGGGGGGGGTGGAGTGTGTGGAGGAGGGGAGGGGGGTGGGAGGGGAGGAAGGGTGAGGAGAAAAGCTGTGAGGAGGGGATGAGGAGAAAAGGGTATGAGGGAGTAGGGGCTGGAGGAGGGGTGAAAAGGGGAGGAGGGTGGTAGTTTAA
>NZ_VDYZ01000192.1 GCF_007673095.1 Corynebacterium glyciniphilum AJ 3170 | reverse complement strand
TGGTGCGGGGATTTGAGGGTGCGGGTGGTGGGGAGTCAGCCGACGGAGAGGTGGCGGGTGGGGTGGATGGGGTGATGGTGGGTTGGGGGGGGACGGGGGGGGAGAGGGGTTCGCTGTGCGGGTGGTGGGGGAGGAGGAGGTGGGGGTGGGGGAGTAGGGGGAGGTTGGGGAAGGTAGGTAGAGGTGGGAGTGGGTGAGAGGGATGGTGGGGGAGGAGGTGGTGGGTGGGGTGGGGGGGGGGAAGCTTGGGGTGGTGAGGATGGGGGAGGTTTTGAGTGAGGAGT
>NZ_VDYZ01000191.1 GCF_007673095.1 Corynebacterium glyciniphilum AJ 3170 | reverse complement strand
GAGCGGTCACGCACCCGCATCGGACGGATCTGCCCGTTGACCGTGCACACCACCTGACGCATACCTTTCTCATCGGGCTCACCGACGGCATCCAGGCGCACCACCATCGGCGGATTGTTCCTGATCCGCACCACGGTTTCCTCACCCTCGACCAACCCGTAGAGGAACTGACGGTCGGTCAGGATCGACACGTCACCGAAACTACGACGGTGCTCGTCGAACCCGGCGGATTCCTTGGGGAACAACAACCGGCTCAGCGCACCGCGACGCTGGGCAGATTCCCC
>NZ_VDYZ01000190.1 GCF_007673095.1 Corynebacterium glyciniphilum AJ 3170 | reverse complement strand
AGGAGGGTGGAGGGAGGGAAAGTGAGAAAGGTGGAGGGGGAGTGGTGGTGGGGGTGGAGGAGGGTGAGAAGATGGGGTGGGTGGTGGGTGGGGATGAGGTGTGGGGGGGTGTGGGGGAGGGTGTCGGGGGGGATGAGTGGGGGGGTGGGGGGAAGGGGGTGAGGGTTGTGATATCAGGGATAGTGCTGGTTCTGCGGTGAGTGGGAGGGGGGTGGTAAGGGGTGGTGGGGATGAAGGGGGTGTTGGGGTGGGGGAAGTGCAGGATAGGGGGGAGGGGGGTTGGGG
>NZ_VDYZ01000018.1 GCF_007673095.1 Corynebacterium glyciniphilum AJ 3170 | reverse complement strand
CGGGCTTATCTGGCTGAGGTGACTGAGGCAGCAGCTTGACAAACTATAGGAGCATCAGAGGTACGGGTCGTTTCGGCTACCGGAAACGACCGTCAGCTCTGCCGTCGTGCCAGTTGCTCTGCCACTGCTCTGCCACGTCCACGCTGCGTGCGCGGACGCCGGTGCCGGTGATGTGGCGCCCCTGTGCTGGCCCGCCCGCTCGGCCCACGATCGCCGGTGACATCCTGTGACCGGTTCCGAGTCCGCGTAGTTGGTCACGGAAGTGTAACCTTCCATGCGACCCCTGCTATTCTTGTGCAGTTGTCTGTCCCCCGCAGGCTGCGCCCCTCTGACACCGGGCGCCACCGGCAGGGGATTCAGTGACCGAACACTTACCCCAAGTAGAAACCTTCGGCGGCCCGCCCCGGGAGTGGTACTCCCGACAGTGACTGCCGAGCCAGGAGGCAAACGTGACCGCCTTGCTCTCGGCGTTCCGGGATGCTGATCTGCGCAAGAAGATATTCTTCACTCTTGCGATGATCATCCTCTACCGGATCGGAGCACAGATCCCGACCCCCGGTGTCGACTACGCGGAAGTCACCTCGCAGGTCCGTTCGCTGACCGAGGACGGCTCGAACAGCATGTACACGCTGATCAACCTGTTCTCCGGTGGCGCCTTACTCCAGCTGTCGGTATTCGCGATCGGCATCATGCCGTACATCACAGCGTCGATCATCGTCCAGCTGCTGACCGTGGTGATCCCCCGTTTCGAGCAGTTGAAGAAGGAGGGGCAGTCCGGCCAGGCGAAGATGACGGAGTACACCAGGTACCTGACGGTCGCCCTGGCTCTGCTGCAGTCCGCCGGCATCGTCGCTCTCGCCGACCGGCAGCAGCTGCTGGGGGCGAATGTCCGCGTACTGCACGAGGACGTCGGCATCTTCGGTCTGGTCACCATGGTCACCATCATGACCGCCGGTGCGGTGCTGGTGATGTGGTTCGGTGAGCTGATCACGGACCGGGGCGTCGGCAACGGTATGTCGCTGCTGATCTTCGCCGGTATCGCCACACAGCTCCCCGCCCAGGGGATGCAGATCCTGCGTAGCTCCGGTGGATTCGTCTTCGCCGGCGTCATCGTCGCTGTGCTGCTGCTGGTGATCGCCGTGATCTTCATCGAGCAGGGGCAGCGCAGGATCCCGGTGCAGTACGCCAAGCGTATGGTGGGACGTCGCCAGTACGGTGAGACCTCGACCTACCTGCCGCTCAAGGTCAACCAGGCCGGAGTGATTCCGGTGATCTTCGCGTCCTCGATCCTCACGGTTCCGATCCTCATCACCCAGATCATCCAGTCCGGTGACGCCGGGCAGGAGGACAACTGGTGGAACCGCAACGTGATGACGATGCTCTCGAACCCGTCGAGCTGGCCCTACATCCTGATCTTCGCGTTGCTGATCATCTTCTTCTCGTACTTCTACGTGTCGATCCAGTACGACCCGAACGACCAGGCCGACAACATGAAGAAGTACGGTGGGTTCATCCCGGGCATCCGTCCGGGTCGACCGACCTCCGAGTACCTCTGGTACGTCATGACCCGGCTGCTGCTCGTCGGCTCGGTGTATCTCGCCGTTATCGCCGTTCTCCCGAACATGGCGATTACGATGGGACTCGCCTCTGACGGCGCGGCCTCAAGTCTGGGCGCGTTCGGTGGTACCGCTATCCTGATTATGGTCTCGGTCGCTCTGACCACGGTCAAGCAGATCGAGTCCCAGCTCATGCAAGCCAACTACGAAGGATTCCTCAAATGAGACTCGTTCTCCTCGGCCCGCCCGGTGCAGGTAAGGGCACGCAGGCCGCCATCCTCGCCGACTCGCTGGGCGTGCCGCACATCTCCACGGGTGATCTCTTCCGTGAGAACATCTCCAAGGAGACCGACCTGGGCCGTCAGGCACAGGAGTACATGGACGCCGGCAAGCTCGTTCCGACCTCCGTCACCGCGGACATGGTCAGCAAGCGTCTCGACCAGAAGGACGCAGCCGACGGCTTCCTGCTGGACGGCTTCCCGCGCACGGTCGAGCAGGCCGAGATCCTCTCTGAGATCCTCGAGCGTAAGGGCACCGCACTGAACAACGTGCTCAACTACCAGGTCTCCGAGGACGTCGTGGTCGAGCGCATGCTCGCCCGCGGACGCAGCGATGACACGGAAGACACGATCCGTACCCGTCTGCAGGTCTACCGGGACGAAACTGCCCCGCTGATCGACTACTACGCGGACATCATCATCAACGTCGACGCCGAGGGCACGGTGGAGGACATCTCGTCCTCGACGCTCGACGCTCTGGACCGGTAACCAGACCGGTGCCGAGCCCGGGTAGCGGGCCGGTACCTCACGAACGCACTGATTGGTAGTTGATGGGTTTCCGTAGGAAGAGCAAGATCGTCAAGGGGAAGACCCCGGGTGAACTCGACGCGATGCAGGCGTCGGGCGAGATCGTGGGACGCGCGCTGCAGGCGGTCCGCGCTGCAGCGGCTGCCGGTGTCAGCACGCTCGACCTTGACGCTGTCGCCGAGGAGACGATCCGTGCCGCTGGTGCGGTACCGACGTTCAAGGGATACGGCGGTTTCCCGGGCAGCATCTGTTCCTCGGTCAACGACATGATCGTCCATGGAATCCCTGACTCGGCGACCGTCCTCAAGGACGGCGACCTGGTGTCGATCGACTGTGGTGCGACGCTGGACGGCTGGGTGGGGGACTCAGCCTGGACGTTCGCCGTCGGGGGTGACGAGACGCTCACGCCTGAGACCCTGAAGTTGAACCAGGCCACCGAGTGGGTCCTGTACGAGGGGATGAAGGCGATGGTCCCGGGGAACCGGTTGACCGACGTCTCGTGGGCACTGGAGGAGGCCACGGAGCGGGCCGAGGAGAAGTTCGGGGTGTCCCTGTACATCGTCGACGGCTACGGTGGTCACGGCATCGGCCACGAGATGCATGAGGACCCCTACCTGGCGAACGAAGGTGCGCCGGGGAAGGGGCCGCATATCGAGGCAGGCAGCACGCTGGCCATTGAGCCGATGCTCGCCCTCGGTACGGTCGACTCCTACGTGCTGGACGATGACTGGGGAGTCAAGACCCTGGACGGCTCTCCCGCCTCGCACTGGGAGCACACCGTGGCGGCCACCGACGACGGCCCCCGGATCCTCACCCCCCGGTACTGACGAATGCACCTGCATTTGTCATGTCCAAGGCCGATGCCGTATCGTGAGCCGTTGGTGTGGACACGTGGGCACTGCGAGACCGCAGACCGTCCGGCACACCATCGAGACCAGACCTAAAGGCCCGTCGTCAGCGGTGGGCCGGGAAAAGTGGAGGATATGGCTAAAGAAGGCGCCATCGAGGTTGAGGGCAAGATCATCGAGCCCCTGCCGAACGCGATGTTCCGCGTTGAGCTGGACAACGGGCACAAGGTGCTCGCTCACATCTCCGGCAAGATGCGTCAGCACTACATCCGTATTCTCCCCGAGGACCGGGTCGTCGTGGAGTTGTCTCCCTACGACCTGACCCGTGGTCGGATCGTCTACCGCTACAAGTAGACCGTCCGACTGCCCCAGCGCTGGTCGCACAGTCATTCAGCCTCCACACATCCAGCCGGTGGCCCGATGAACCTCGTCCGAAGGTTCGCGGGTACCGGACAACCACCTTCGGCCGCGGCGGCTGAAGCCCGCCGTCCTGTCCCTGCCCTCCGCGGCAGGGGAGGACGGAAGTACGGGACGTGTGTGGAGAAAACCGCCGCAGTAATCCGGAAGGAACTGCCATATGGCACGCCTTGCTGGTGTTGACCTCCCGCGCGACAAGCGCATGGAGGTTGCACTCACCTACATCTACGGCATCGGCCCCGCCCGTGCCGCCGAGCTGCTGGAGAAGACCGGCATCTCTCCCGACCTGCGGTCCAAGGACCTCACGGACGAGCATGTCTCCACTCTGAGGGACGCGATCGAGAGCACCTGGAAGGTCGAGGGCGATCTTCGCCGCGAGGTCCAGGCTGACATCCGTCGCAAGATCGAGATCGGTTGCTACCAGGGCATCCGCCACCGTCGTGGCCTGCCTGTGCGCGGTCAGCGCACCAAGACCAATGCTCGTACGCGTAAGGGCCCGAAGAAGACGATCGCAGGAAAGAAGAAGTAGTCTATGCCTCCCAAAGCACGCTCCGGCGCGCGCCGTACCGGCCGTCGCGTCGTAAAGAAGAATGTGGCGCACGGCGCCGCATACATCAAGTCCACCTTCAACAACACCATCGTGTCCATCACGGACCCGAAGGGTGCTGTCATCTCCTGGGCCTCCTCGGGACACGTCGGCTTCAAGGGCTCCCGCAAGTCCACGCCGTTCGCCGCCCAGATGGCCGCCGAGTCCGCCGCCCGTAAGGCGATGGAGCACGGCATGAAGAAGGTCGACGTTTTCGTCAAGGGCCCGGGCTCCGGCCGCGAGACCGCCATCCGTTCCCTGTCCACCGCCGGCCTCGAGGTCGGCACGATCTCCGACGTGACTCCGCAGCCGCACAACGGCTGCCGTCCGCCGAAGCGTCGTCGCGTCTAGAAGAAAGGATAGGGATACCACATGGCTCGCTATACCGGATCCGCCACCCGTAAGTCCCGTCGTCTCCGCGTCGACCTCGTCGGCGGGGACCGCTCCTTCGAGCGCCGCCCGTACCCCCCGGGACAGGCCGGTCGTACCCGCATCAAGGAGTCGGAGTACCTGACCCAGCTGCAGGAGAAGCAGAAGGCCCGCTTCACCTACGGTGTCATGGAGAAGCAGTTCCGCCGCTACTACGCAGAGGCCAACCGTCGTCCCGGCAAGACCGGTGACAACCTGGTCATCCTGCTGGAGTCCCGGCTGGACAACGTCGTCTACCGTGCAGGCCTGGCCCGCACCCGTCGACAGGCACGTCAGCTCGTCTCCCACGGTCACTTCACCGTGAACGGCAAGAACATCAACGTGCCGTCCTTCCAGGTCTCCCAGTACGACATCATCGACGTCCGGGACCGTTCCCGCTCGATGCTGTGGTTCGAGGAGGCCCAGGAGCTCCTGGTCGACGCCGTCGTCCCGGCCTGGCTCCAGGTTGTGCCGTCCTCCCTGCGCATCCTCGTGCACCAGCTGCCCGAGCGCGCCCAGATCGACGTGCCGCTGCAGGAGCAGCTCATCGTCGAGTTCTACTCCAAGTAGGACGTTCGGTCGCACCACCCCCGCCCACCACCGCAGACGCGGCCGGTGGCGGTTCCCGTCAAGATCAGTTGTTCATCTCTACGGCGTCAAATAGCGGTCGCCACCAAGGAGAAGCAAGATGCTCATTTCACAGCGCCCGGCGTTGAGCGAAGAGTTCGTCAGCCCCGCACGGTCCCGGTTCGTCATCGAGCCGCTGGAGCCCGGTTTCGGCTACACCCTCGGAAACTCACTGCGCCGCACCCTGCTGTCGTCCATCCCGGGCGCAGCGGTCACCTCCATCCGGATCGAGGGTGTGCTCCACGAGTTCACCACCATCCCCGGTGTCAAGGAGGATGTCTCCGACATCATCCTGAACATCAAGTCCCTGGTCCTGTCCTCGGACTCCGATGAGCCGGTCACGATGTACATCCGTAAGGAAGGCGCCGGAGAGGTCACCGGGGCAGACGTCGTCGCCCCGACCGGTGTGGAGGTCCACAACCCGGACCTGCACATCGCCACCCTCAATGAGCAGGGCAAGATCGACATCGAGCTCGTCGTCGAGCGCGGTCGCGGATACGTCCCGGCCGCTCCCACCACCGGTGAGATCGGCCGCATCCCGGTCGACCAGATCTACTCCCCGGTGCTGAAGGTCAGCTACAAGGTCGAGGCAACCCGTGTCGAACAGCGCACGGACTTCGACAAGCTGGTCATCGACGTCGAGACGAAGAACTCCATCACCGCCCGTGACGCCATGGCGTCCGCGGGCAAGACCCTGGTGGAGCTGTTCGGTCTGGCCCAGGAACTCAACCTGGCTGCTGAAGGTATCGAGATCGGCCCGTCCCCGATGGAGACCGAGCACATCGCCGCCTACAGCACCCCGATCGAGGACCTCGACTTCTCCGTGCGTTCGTACAACTGCCTGAAGCGCGAGGACATTCACACTGTCGGCGAGCTCGCCGGCCGGACCGAGTCCGACCTGCTGGATATCCGCAACTTCGGCCAGAAATCCATCAACGAGGTGAAGGTCAAGCTCGCCGAGCTGGGCCTGGGTCTCAAGGACGCACCCGAGGGCTTCGACATCAACGACATCGAGGGCTACGACCCGGAGTCCGGCGAGTTCGTCGACACCGAGGGCGAAGACATCGCCGAGTAGTCACTTCGTAGGGAATCGCCGTCGGCTGTGCTGAGTGGGGCATCCGGTGGTTCACCGACACCGCGCTTGACCCAGTCTGACTAAAGAAACACACGAGGAGAAGTTATGCCTACCCCGAAGAAGGGTGCCCGCCTCGGCGGATCTGCTTCCCACCAGAAGAAGATCCTCGCCAACCTGGCAGCTCAGCTCATTGAGCACGGCGCCATCAAGACCACGGACGCGAAGGCCAAGGTCCTGCGCCCGTACGTCGAGAAGATCATCACCAAGGCGAAGAAGGGTACTGTCGCCGACCGTCGTAACGTGCTGAAGCTCATCACGGACAAGGAGGTCGTCGCCTACCTGTTCAACGAGCTCGCGCCGAAGTTCGAGGGCCGCAACGGTGGTTACACCCGCATCATCAAGCTCGAGAACCGTAAGGGTGACAACGCTCCGATGAGCCAGATCTCCCTCGTCCTCGAGGAGCTCGCCTCCGCCGAGGCGACCCGCGCGACCCGCGCCGCCGCATCCAAGGCTGCTGACGAGGCTGTCGAGGACGCCCCGGTCGTCGAGGCCGACGAGGCCACCGATGCCGCTGCCGCCGACGAGGCAGCAGAGGCCGAGGCTGCTGAGGAGTCCACCGAGGAGAAGTAGTTCTCCCGGTAGGCCGCCCGCTGCGGTACCTGACGACGCCCGCCGCCACCGTTCTTCACGGTGGGGCGGGCGTTGTCGTGCCCGGGGGAGGGGCCACGGGTGGTGTACCCGTCGCTCCAGTGCGGGCCGCCACGTGTTCACGGCCCCGGGACCCGACTTGGTAGAGTCATGCCTTGTGTTGACCTACCGACTTGCCGGCGTGCTGCTGTTCCTCAGCGGTCTCGTCACAGGTTTCGGGCACATCGTCGCCCTGATGAGCTGGCGGGGACTGTATTCGTTCACCGACAACCGCATCAGCGACTTCACCGTCACCGAGTGCCAGGTCCTGCGCGACAACCTCGGCACCAGGTACGTCTGCAACCCGTCGTACCTGATCACGAACGCGTCCTATACCGCGGCGGCCTTCATCATCGTCGTGGCCGCCGGCGTGATGTGGCTGGCGGCGGGCAGGGAAGGTCATCGCTCGGTGAGGATTCCTGCGGTGCTCATCGCGGGTGCGGGTGCGGTGTCGATGTTGGCGGGACTGTTCCCCTACAACGTGTCGCCGGCGATCCACGACCTGTCGATGCTGGTCTACGCGATCCTGATGTGGTCGTTCATGGCGTTCCTCACCGGCGTGGGGACCGCACGTTCTGCGGGGGGACGTGATCCGCACCCGCTGATCTACGGTGCGTACCTGCTGATCACCCGCCTGATGCTCACCGCGTCAGTGGTCGGGATGCTGGCCCTGCTGTTGCTGGGCCCCCGTGGCCTGCCCGGGGCCTACGAGAGGCTCGCCTTCGACACCCTGACGATATGGCTGATGGTCATCGGTGTCTGCATGTACTCACTGGGAGGAGCGGCGGACCAGGAGAGCAGACGGGTCGCCGACATGGAGGCCGCCGGTTTGTCCGGCACGGACGTCGGCTCAACGCCCCGTCGCTACCCGGGTTTCCACGGTGCACTGTCACCGGGGTGGGGACGTCGTCGCCACCAGGGTGACCGGAAGGAGAGCGGGGAATGACGGACACGGTACGCGTCCGGCTGGACGTGGCCTACGACGGGACGGACTTCCACGGGTGGGCCCGCCAGAAAGGTCCGCAGGAAGGGTTGCGCACCGTGGCCGGTGTACTGGAGGACGCGTTGTCCCTGGTTGTCCGGGAACCGGTGGAGCTCGTGGTCGCGGGGCGAACCGATGCCGGTGTCCACGCGAACGGCCAGGTGGCCCACGTGGACATCCCGGAGACTGCATTCCGGCAACGCTCACTGGACCGGCCGGAGGCCCTGGTCCGGCGGCTGTCACGCATACTGCCGGAGGATATCCGCCTGCACGGGGCCAGCGCCGCACCCGAGGGATTCGACGCCCGGTTCTCCGCACTGTCGCGCCGCTACATCTACCGCGTGACCACGGCCCCGGCCGGGCCACTGCCGCTGCGGGTCCGTGACACGGCGACCTGGCGGCACGAGGTGGACCTCGGAACCGTCCAGGCCGCGTCCGACGTCCTCGTCGGGCTCCACGATTTCGCCGCCTTCTGCCGCCACCGGCCGAATGCGACGACCGTGCGTGAACTCCAGGAGTTCAACTGGCGGGACATCTCGACGTCCACGGAACCGTCGACCTACGAGGCGACGGTGATGGCCGACGCGTTCTGCTGGTCGATGGTACGTTCCCTCGTCGGTGCGGTACTGACGGTGGGGGAGGGACGGCGGGACAGGAGCTTCACCGGTGACCTGCTGAAGGAGCGCTCCCGGAGCTCAGCGGTCCCCGTCGCCCCGGCCTGTGGACTGAACCTGGTGTCCGTGCAGTACCCCGCTGAGGCAGACCTGGCGGCCCGCGTGGCCGTCACCCGGGACCGGCGGGCTCCGCTCGGGCAGCCGACTGAGCCCGGGGGCGACAGCGGTCGTCGGCTTTGAGCCGGAGAGACTTCTGTGGCACGGTAGTCGCGGACCAGGACGATTCCGGGGCCACACCGACGTGTGGCCCGGCAGGCAGGGAAGGCAGGTGAGGAATCGTGAACAGTGACAGTTCCCCTGACAGACATTGCAGCCATTGCAGCCATTGCAGCGCGCCTTCCCTGCAGCACGGACGGTTGATCTGACCTGACCCGAGCCGTGTGCACGCGTGGGCGCGACACCCCGCCACCGCGTGAGAGACACACGGTAACCCGGTTAGGACCCAGCATGAACGCACAGCAGATCGTCGACGCGATCGATCTCACCGACACCGTCGGGGAGCTCGTGGAGACCAAGAACTTCACCGGCATCGTCGAAACCGTCACACCACTGTCCACTGAACAGGTCACGGCGCTCCTGGAGCGTCTGCCGATCGAACAGCGGGCCATCGTCTACCGGCTGTTGCCCAAGGACAACGCCATCGAGGTCTTTGAGCGGTTCTCGCCCGCCCTGCAGCGCGACCTGATCCAGGGGCTCAGGGACGGAGAGGTCGCCACGATCTTCAGCGACCTCGACCCGGACGACCGGGTGTGGCTGCTCGACGAACTCCCTGCCGCGCTGGCCCCGCGGCTGCTCCACGGGTTGTCCACGAAGGACCGGCAGCTGACCTCGGAGGTGCTCGGGTACCCGAAAGGATCCGTCGGTCGGCGGATGACCCCCGAGTACGTCTCCACCAGGGTCGACGCCACAGTGGGGGAGGCTCTTCAGCGAGTCCACGCCCAGCTCGATGACGCAGAGACGGTGTACACCCTCCCGGTGCTGGACGGCAGCCGGCACCTGACCGGTGTCGTCAGCCTCCGCGACCTGCTGCGTTCTGATCCTGAGGTCGGGATCTCGGAGATCATGCAGGACGTCAGCGCCATGACCGCATATGAGACGGCGGAGGCCGCGGCCCGTCGCTGCGCCGAACTCGGATTCCTCGCACTGCCGATCGTCGACCGGGAGGACCGCCTCGTCGGCATGCTCACCATCGACGATGCGGCACGGATCCTGGAACACGAGGAGACCGAGGACGCGGCACGTCAGGGCGGTGTGGAACCGTTGCGTCGTCCGTACCTCGCCACGCCGGTGCGTTCCCTGGTGAGCTCCCGCATCATCTGGCTGCTGGTGCTCGCCGTCGGCGCGACGCTGACCGTCCAGGTGCTGTCGGTGTTCGAGGCGACACTGGAGCAGGTCACGGTACTCGCCCTGTTCATGCCCCTGATGATCGGCACCGGTGGTAACACCGGCAACCAGGCGGCCACCACGGTGACCCGTGCACTGGCGTTGGGTGACGTGCGGCCCAGGGACGTGTGGAAGGTGCTGCTGCGCGAACTGGGTGTGGGGATGTCGCTGGGGGCACTGCTCGGGCTGCTCGGTGGTGTGGTCACCACCGTCATCTACGACCCCTCAGTGGGCCTGATCATCGGTCTGACTCTTCTGGCGGTCTGCACGATGGCCGCGACCATCGGCGGCATCATGCCGATGATCGCCCGTGCGCTCCGGGCGGACCCCGCGGTGTTCTCCAACCCGTTCATCAGCACTTTCGTCGACGCGGCAGGTCTGATCGTCTACTTCATGATCGCCCAGGCCGTCCTGCACCTCTGACGGGAGCAGAGACCGGAAGCAGGAGTGGGACCACCCGGACCAGGATCACCATGACCACCAGTTCGACCAGTGTCTGGGTGACCACCACCGACGGTGCCAGCGCATACCCCGCAGGCAGGGCGAGCACCAACGGCAGCACCACCAGAGAGTTCCGGGTCACCCCGGTGAACACCACCGCACGTCGTCCCGGTACATCCGTCCGCGCGCCACGTCCGGCGACCCATCCGACCGCCGTCATCACCACGGCGAACGCCACGTAGACGGGCACCACCCGGATCAGTGTCGACCACTGCCGGTTCACCTCGGCGATCTGCGACGCGACGACCACAGCGAGGGTGAGCATCATCAGCGGGACCATGGCCCCGCCCACCGTAGCCCGGATCCTACGGCCCGTCCGACCCGGGACGGTCTGGGTCAGTCCGGCGGCGCACAACGGCAGCAGGATCAGCACCACGAACGCTTCGATGAAGGGCGCGGCGTCGAACTCCGCGACCACGTCCTCCCCGAGGAAGACCCACAGGAAGACCGGGAGGAGGACCATCTGGGCCAGCATCAGTAGAGGGGCCGCGGCCAGCAACCTGTCGGCGGCCCCACCGGCCAGGCCGGTGAACACGATGACATAGTCGATGCACGGTGTGAGCAGGACGAACAACGCCCCGACCAGGAGGACGTCGTCACCGGCCACGGGCCTGGTCACCAGCCACGCCACCAGGGGTGCCAGTACGAAGTTCACCACGGCGACGGTGACCAGGAACCGCCTGTCCCGCAGCTTCGCCAGTGCACCCCGGAGCGGAATGCCCAGGAATGTCGCGTAGAGCAGCAGCGCCAGCACCGGGTTCACCGCGGATGCGAGACCTCTGTCCGCATGGGGGAGTGCGGTACCGACCGCGCCTCCGACCAGGAGAGCGCCGAGATACAGGGCAATCTGATGCCGCTCCATCCACACCACGAAGTTGTCCATTGCCGTCAGCGTAGCCGACCGTGGGAACAGCCCCCGCGATCCCCGTGAGCGCCCGTGATCCCCACAGTCACGTCCGCAGCGGCAACGGGGTGATCTCCACCACCACCCCGCCGCTACTGACCGTTCCGGCGGTGAGATCGACGACGACATCCGGCAGGCACCCGTCGTCCAGGTCACCGACGGTGTCGACCACCACCCGGCAGAGCTGCGGATGCCAGGCAGCTTCCCACCCGGCGATCGTCGAGGCCAGTATGACGTCCTCACCGACCACCCGTCCTGACGGCGGAATGGTCAGGGACACCGCCTCGGCGGCGGCGCCCCGCAACAGGGCCGTGGTGCCCGGTGGAAGGTACAGGACGACGGGCTCGCCGTAGGCGTCCGTTCCGACGACCCACCCCGGCAACGTGGTCACCTGCAGCGGATTCCGGGCATCCTCGGCGGACGTGCGGACGCGGGCTCCGACAGGCAGACCGTCCAGCCGTGACGCCAGCAGGCCACACCCTGTGGCCGCCCACCTCATCCGGTCGGCAACCTCCTCAGGCACCCCGACGAGGCAGAGGGTGGACAAGCGGAGCAGGGAGGCCATACCAGCGTAGGAGCGCTCCACCGTGGAGGTCGCCCGCGGTGCCGGGGCAGTTGCAGTCACCAGCGCATCAGCGCCCCCGCTCATACGCAGACCTTCGGCCAGACGGTGGCGTACAGGTTGG
Source organism: Corynebacterium glyciniphilum AJ 3170 (assembly GCF_007673095.1). Taxonomy (GTDB): domain Bacteria; phylum Actinomycetota; class Actinomycetes; order Mycobacteriales; family Mycobacteriaceae; genus Corynebacterium. The sequence goes on along the minus strand of NZ_VDYZ01000018.1, from coordinate 41,002 downwards.
TCCAGCACCACCGGCACCACGGCGGCCACCACGGCGGCGGTGCCGTCCTGCGGGGCTCTCCACAGGCGCGGGTGCGGCACATGCACCCGGAACCACGCCAGCGGCTGGTCGCCCCCGTCACCATGCACCTGCCGGTGGTAGCGGCGCACGGTTGAGACCACCGCTGCACGCACAGACGTTCCCATGTTGTCCCCCTTGTTTCTTCGTCCACATCGTCCACATTGCCCCCGCGATCACCTCGCGATCTCCCACCGTCGACGGCAGGGTGAGGTATCATCCGCAAGCATAGGCACAGTGTGCCGGGGGAACAACAGGGGGACTCTCTATGAGGACTACAGGCCTGCAGGTGTCGGGCTACGCATTTCTGCTGCGCCGGACGGAACTGGCGCTGGTCACCGGTGACGCGCGCATGGCGCAGGATCCACTCCGCACCCAACGCCGGGCGACCGGCGTCGGCGTTCTGCTGACGCTGCTCGTCACCGGTGGGATGCTGCTGGTGGCGATGCTGCGACCGCAGCCCGCCATCGACGACGCGGGCCTCGTGGCCGATGAATCCGGCACACTGCACGTCCGGGTCGGCGAGGCTTTCCACCCGGTGACCAACGTCGCCTCGGGCCGGCTGCTGCTCGGGGCCGCCGATGACGTCACACGGTCGACCTCTGATCAGCTGGGGCACTTCGACACCGGGCCCGCACTCGGCATCCCGGATGCTCCGGGGCTGGTACCGGCCCCGGAGTCGTCCTGGGCCCGGTGCGCACACGGCGTTGTCGCGACATCCTCCCTACCGGATGCCGGAGCGGTGGTGCTGGATGCTCCGTCGGGGCTGTGGCTGGCCGTCGACGGCAGGAGACTCCTGCTGCCCGACGGGCCCGTCCTGGCCAGGGCCCTCGGGGCGACACCGGTACCCGTCACCGACGACGTCCTCGGTGTCCTGGACCGGGGTCCGGACGTGGCCCTGACATCGTTGCGGCACACGGTGCACGCCGGTGACCGCGTCTTTCTCACCGGAGAGGACGGTGTCGCGGAGGTCACCGGCGCACGGCGCACCATCGCCGAGGCACTTGCACCACCACCGGCCGACGACAACCTGCCCACCCTGCTGTCCCGGCCGGAAGTCACCGGCACTGCCGCCCTCGCCCACGTGCCCGTCGACCTGGAACTGGCGGATGGTGAGGAGCTGGAGGAGGTGTGCATCGGCGAGCACGTCGTGGCTGTCGCGGACCTGGAGACCACCGGCACCGGGGTGCCGACACCGGACGCCCATTTCGTCGGTCCGCGGGGAACCTCCACCGTGCTCACGGAACGAGGATTCATCCTGGTCAGTGAGACCGGTGTGCGGTATTCGGTGACTGCGGCAGAGGACCTCCATGTCCTCGGACTCCTCGGTGAGGATGAGGTGGCAGGTGAGCCGACCGCGGTGGCGTTCCGGGTGGTGGAGGCGCTGCCTGACGGAGGCGTGTTGTCAGAGGAGCGGGCGAGCCGGACCCTGGTGGGGATCGGCGGACAGTGATTGGCACTGAATGGCACTGAGTGGCACGAAGCGGAGGTCGACCGGCCCACACTCACCGGTCACGACGGGCCCGGTGAGCACTATCTGCGGAACCGCAGTATGACACCGGTGAGGAGGGCGATCACCACGGCCCCTGCGAGGAGAAGCGGAATGCGGAGATCGCGGGGAGGGGGGACGGGCCGCGACACGCTCACCTCCGTCGGGACCTCGTACCGGGTCGCCTGACGCCCTTCCGGTCCGCTCGCGTCGGCATCCGTGCCTGCATCCGTGCCCGCATCCATGGCGGCACCTACCGCGCGCACCGGGGAGACCACCGGAACCACCCCCTGGTCCGCGGTGGCGATCAGCAGTGAGCGGACCTGGGCCGCAGTGAACTCCGGACGTACCTGCCACACCAGGGCGGCAGCGCCGGCGACGACAGGGGCGGCGAAACTCGTCCCGGAGAACGGGGCCGGGTCACCGACGATGGTCCTGTTCTGCAGGTCTCCCGTGCTTTCGAGCACGGCGGAGACCGGTCCGCCGGGCGCGTGGAGGTCGACCCAACCGCCGGGAACGGAGTAGTCGGCGGGGCGGCGTCCGGCGTTGAGGTCGTCGGTGTGCCGGGCATCGATCCCACCGACGGTGAGTACTTCCGGGAGCGCCGCGGGATAGGGAACCTGCCCGTCCTGGCACTGTCCGGTGTTTCCCGCGGCGGCGACCGAGGAGCGGAGCTCGGCGGTGTCGTCACAGGCGATGACGGAGATGTTCACGATCCTGACCCCGTGGTCCGCGGCGGTGGTGCGGGCGCGGTCGAGTGCGGTGACCAGATCCGCGACCGTAGTGTCATGGTCGCCGTCCCCCTGACGGACCGACACGATCCGACTGGCGGGGGCGACGGTGCGTAGCGTGCCCGCGACGGCGGTACCGTGCAGCAGGCAACTGTCCCGGTCCCCGGGCCGGTCGGCGACAACGCCCGGTGCGGATACCCCGGTGTCGACAACCGCGACACCGATGTCGCGGCCGGTCGACAGGTCGTGGGGGAGTTCCACGTCCACGGGAACCGTGTCACCGAACACGGGGCGGTCGCAGCGGGGTCGGGACCCGGACGACGGGACCGGTACCGTCGAGAGCAACAGCATGGTGAGCAGCACTGCTCCGGCAGTACGTTTCCCCGGCACCTTCCGGTGCCCGGTCATCCGACACCCCTGACGACGTCGAAGACTCCTGTCGTCGTGATCAGCAGCGGTACACAGGCGGTGAAAGCAAGCGTCTCGAGGATGTCGAGGACGCGTCCGGCCAGGGGCGAGGTGACCCGTACAGCCGGGAGGGCGGCGGGAGTCAACGCCACCAGCATCCAGGGTGACGGAAGGTGGAGAGCGACCCAGAGCAGGAGCAGGGTGGCGGTCAGTGTCACGGTCACGGCATGGACCGGACGGGTGGCCCGGGCGGAGAGGCCTACCGCGGCGACGGCGAGCAGGGCCGCCTCCGTCCACCCCAGGGGCCACCCCGGGCCGAGCTCATGCCCCGGTGGCAGGAGCTGGACAGCGCCGGCGAGGATGACGATGCAGCAGGTCACCACGATCGCGGGGTGGAGCCGGAGCGCGCGGGTAGCTGCGGCTTCGGCTGATCCGGTGGGGCCAGTTCTGCCCCGCGCGGCGCGTGATCCGGTGGACGGACCGGAGGTGGCGGTGAAGAGACCGGTCGCCGGAATCCGGGGGAGCGCGATACCCGCCAGCCCGACGGCGAGCTGCCCGGAGAATGTCAGTGCGACGACGGCGAGCAGGGTCGTCAGCCCGGGAGCGACGTTGACGACAGCGGCCAGGGACAGCCCCACAGTCACGGTGCGGACGACACCACCGCGCCACACTGCCATGGCGGAGAGGACACAGGCAGTCAGGACGTTGACCTGCAGACCGAGGCCGAATCCGAGGACAGCGGCGACGCTGACGTACCGTCGGTCGGCCAGCGAGCCGGCGGCAGCTGCCAGTGTGGCGAGCAGCAGTGCGGCGATGACGGGCAGTGCTCCTGTGTGGTCCGTGCCCTCCAGGAGACCGCGTGCGGCGTCGCTGATGTCCAGCGGATGCCAGTGGATCTGTTCTCCGGCCTCCCACACCGGTGCCCAGGACACGGCACACACCACGGCGGCGACGAGGGCTGCGACCCAGACGGCGGGCGAGGTGGCCACCGGTGTAGTCAGGTGCCCGACATCGTCGACAGGTGGAGGAGGCAGCCCGTCCTTGTCGAGGGTGAGCCGTTCACCGGGGCGGACCGCACTGTCAGCGAGGGTGTGTTCGGGTCGCAGTACTCCGAGCGGGCCGGACAGCCGCCAGACCTCGCCGGGTACCGCGTCGACGAGGTGAGGAATCAGTTCGGCGACGGGCACGGTGTCGGCGATGGTCGCCTCGACGGTGCGGGCGTCCTCACTGTGTGGACGGACGGTGATGCTCACGGCGATCATGACGGGAGGTTCCCCCTGTGGTTGTACACCCCACGACCGGTCACGTCCCCCTGACGTGTCCCCGACGGTCGTGGTCGGATGCCTCGAGAGTGTACAGTCTGTTGTCGACAGCTGTCGCGCAGGGGGCGGGGCAGGGGGACGCGAGGGGAATTTCGCAGATGAAGTCACAGGCTCCACCGACACTGCCGAAGAATAAGCAGCCGTTCGTCCGGATCCTCATGCCGGTCGTCATGGTCGTCGCCGTGGTCGGCATGGTCGCGGCGATGGTGCTGTCGGGGATGGGGCGGTCGCCGATGGCGTTCATTTTCCCAAAGAGGGGATTACCCCTGATCGGTGTGGCAGGGGCGGTATGACGCAGCTCGGCAGCACCAGACACCATCACCCCAGTGTATGCCGGACGTCTGGGAAAAGTGCTGTGACGTGCACTTATAGCTTGTCATAGCACGCTAGGGGCGCTAAGCTGATTGGCAGATGTGCAGGGGTAGCGTCCTGCTTCGGAGAGCACTCAGCTTGTAGGGATCTCACAATCCCTTTAGGAGATACCCGAGGTCGGTCCACCTCATAGCGGCGTGCCGGGATGGCGCAATGCGGGGAGACGAAAACGGACGGTGGGATCACGCTCAGGGCGTGAGGACCACCTGTAAGGCGCTACAGCAGTCGGATACTGCGTGATGTGGGGTGGCAGCCGGACAGCTCGGGCACTGCGGTGCCCGCTGGCCGGAAGGGCGCAAGTGGGTAAGAATGAGGAATTGACGCTGCGGGAGGCGGTGTCGGAGCGGTATGGGGCACACAGCACTCTTCGCAAGCACATCGCTGAGGGAAATCTTGCCGCCTCGAAGAACGCCGAGGGGAAGATCGTCATGCGTCGGGAGGATCTTGACGCATGGAAGGAGTTGCGCGATACGCAGAGGGCCTGTGGCGGACAGGTTGACCCGCGCATCAAGGCACGTGCTCGGGTAATTGCGGCGGAAGCTCCGCGGCTGAGCGAAGCGGAGGCCAGGGCAGTTGCGACGATCTTGGTCAAGGGTGGTGCTGCAGCATGAGCACGTTGATGAGGTGGGAGAAGCCCACCTGGTACCGGCGGTGGCTGGTCGGCCTGGTGGCTGGTCTGCTGACCCTGGGGGCCGCCGGTGGCTCCTGGGCTCCGAAGGCGGAGGCTCAGCTGGGAGACATCTCCGTTGACATGATCCTCAAGGCATGTGGATCTGATGGCGATAAGCGTGAGGGCAACACTGCAGTCGGAGACTGTGTGAAGAATGCCTTGGGCGACATGCTCGACGTCGCTGACCTGGTGGAATGTATTGCCAAGCCGGACGAGGACGGAGGTGATGACGGCAACGACGACAGTGGCTCCGGCGATGACGGAGGTTCTACGGATGACAGCAAACTGCGGAAGTGCGCCGAGGAGTTCACTGGTGAGGATGAGGAGGACGAGGACGAGCAGCCTTCTCAGGAGCAGCCTGATGACTATTCGCTGTACCGGATGAACTCGGCGCTGGCGGCGTTCTACGCAAACAGCATGGTCCCTGGTGGTGGCGACGACAGTGACTCCGGCGATGGCTCCGGTGGCGGTGATGACGATGACTCAGACGACACCGGAGGCTCTGGCGGCGAAGATGGAGCAGCGGCACCGTCTGCCGGTCTCGACTCGTGGCGGTGCGTGCTGAACAGTCCGGCCATGGCCGGTGGTTTCGTAGCGAATCCGAATCAGGATTTCCTGGAGAACAAGAACTGGATTTTCGGTTCTGGCGATGCGAATAACGATGCAGTGTACCGGTACGACACCTTTGACCGGATGCAGGAAGGCGCTGGTCAGGTCGATCTGGGTGACCCCTGTGCCGTCGAGGGTGCACCGGACCAGGGTGTCGGTGCGTACTCGTATTACGGCGCGACTCTTGCTGGTACTGGTTTCGACTCCACGTCGGCTCGGGACTCGATGGAAACGGCGAAGAACAGTGTCATGGGTACCGGAATTTTGTTGGCATATGTTGCCGCTGGCGCTGTCGATGTCGTTTTCGACACTGTGGTGAATCTCCTCCAAACCCTGAACCCTTTCAGGTTGATTACCGACTGGGCGACGTCGAACAGTCGAAATGAAGAGGGCTTCCGTGAGGGCTACGATCCTGCGTTTACCGAGGGTATGCCGGGTGAAGCCGAAGGCACCGATGGAATGTTCGACGGCCTCAAGTCTTTCTTGGGCGACATGTACACCGGGTTTGTGAATTTGGGCTGGCTGGTTACGATCCCGATTTTCATCGGTATTTTCTTCTTTGGCGTGCTGATGTCGCGTCGGTACAACGCTGGCGATGGCTTCAAGAAGCTGGCTATCCGTATCGGCTTCCTGACCGTTGGTATTCCGCTGCTCGGTGTGTCCTACACCGGGGCACTGGAGTCGATGCAGGGTGCCTCTGGTGAGGCGGCCCAGGCGAACGCTTCCAAGGTCGTCGGCTCGACTTACGTGGATTTCGAGAAGTGGGTCGATTCTCGGCTGGCTCTGCCTACTGGAGTGGTCATGACCTGGGATAAGGACAACAACCGGCCCAGCGACACCACCCAGGCCGATGCTCGGGCGTCGGCACTTGAAGTCAACGCTCAGAACCACCCTGCTTTCGAGGACTTGGTGGACAAGTCCAGCACTTTCGATGAAAACTGGGGTGGTTCGGTCACGGGTGAGGACAAGATGGATGGGGCTGACAGTGCGTCAGCGTATTCGACGACTTTGTCCATGCTGAGCAGGTATATTTCTGGCGAGTCCGTGTCCTCTGCGTCGTACGAGTCCTCTGTGAAGGGTGCTTTGTCGCAGCTCGCGGAGGATGAGCCTCAGGCAGCGTCGGAGATTTTGGGTTGGGTCAGCGACTTCACCTCTGTGAGCGGCATCGAGGGTATGTCGGAGACCGATGTCGAGGAGATGAACAACCCGCTGCTGCAGGTCAACCCTGAATCTGCGATGCGGGGTCAGATCTGGGAGGCAGGTGACTTGTCTGATGATGCGGGCGCATCAGTGCAGTTCAAGGCACCCCGTGGCGCCGATGTCGGTGTCTGTACCCCGGACATGGTCGTCGGTGGCGATTGGACCGGTGATCCGGACCACGAATCCACGCTGTCGGATTGTGCGATGTCGCCGCTGGCGATGTACTCGTACCTCAACACGGATTTCGGGAACACGCAGGCCACGGCGTTTTCTCCGGCACAGTCGAACTCGGCCTGGACTCGTGAACAGCACTCGTCGGTGAACGCCATCGGGTCGGGCATGATGGCCTACCTCTACTGGTTCTCGGCCATGACACTGCTGGTGAGCTTCGCCATCATCGGCTTCATTTACGGCCTGGCACTGCTGTTCTCGTCGATCAAGCGTGGCATCCAGCTCATCGCTGCGATTCCGTTCGCGATGATCGGCCTGCTGCCGGGTATCGCCAAGGCGATCGTCTACACCATCGCGATGTTCCTCGAGATCTTCATGACGCTCTTCGTCTACAAGGTCGTCCAGGAATTCATGATGGTGGTGCCTAGTCTGATCGAGAAACCGCTGGTAGAGAATCTGAGTGATACGAACCCGGCGGCGGTCGGAGGTGTCATGGGTGCGCTCGTGCTCGGTGTGAAGAACCCGACGACCGTGGTCCTGGTCGTGACCGGGGTGGCGTCCATCGGCGTCATTTTGTTCACGGTCATGGCTGTGAAGTTGCGTTCGACGTTGACCCAGGCGATGGATGAGGGTGTCACCTCGATCATCAACAAGGTCATCGGTACTGGCGTCAGTGGTGGCGGAGAGCCGGGTGGCCTTGCTTCCGGTGCACGTCAGGGTGTCGCACGCGGCGCCAGCATGGCTGCTGCGCACCAGATCCTCTCGAAGGACGACAAGAAGAAGGACGACGACGGCACCGGCGGTACTCCAGATGCCGACGGTGACGGTGGTACCGGTGGTCCCGATGAGGGTCCCGGCGGCGGAGCTGCCGGCGGTGTCGGTGGTGCGGCCATGGCCGGTGGCCTGGGTGCTGACGGCGATGAAGCCGACGGTATGACCGAGGCGTCCTATGACGGCGGTGAAGTCCCGGGCGAACTGCAGGGCATGGATGCTGAGGGCACGATGCTGCCCGCCGGTGACTATGACGTGGACGCCGACGGCAACATCACTGATGCTGACGGCAACGCGATGGTCGACGCTGACGGTAATCAGGTCGGACTGAACGACGTGGCGAACGTGGATGCCGAGGGCAATATCACCGACGCCAACGGCAATCCGATGATTGGTCAGGATGGTTCTCCCATCAACGCGTCCGATGTCGGTGGCATCGACAAGCACGGCAACCTGACCGACTCTGATGGTGCTCCGCTGCTCGATCAGACCGGGATGCCGGTCAAGGCCGAGGGTGCACAGAACGCTGACATGCTCGGTGGTGCCGGTGACCAGGTCAACCAGGCCGCGTCGGCGGACTCCGACCAGATGGTCGCTGACCAGGTCGAGGCCCAGGGTGGACTGAGCGCTGACGGTGCTGCACCTGCCATGGTGGGTGCCGGTGTCGGTGCCGCGGCCATGTCCGGTGGTAACGGCCCCACGAACGTGGGCGGTACCAACGGTGGCGGAGATACCGGTGGTGTTGGTGGCGCGGTCAACCAGGTCGCGCAGAACGTCGGCAACAACGAGCAGGCCTCTCCGGGTGCTCAGGTGATCGGTCAGGCGGTCTCCGGCACCACCGGCGCCCACATGGGCGGCGCTCCGGTGGTGCCGCAGCAGATGAGCCTGGGTCAGGGTACGGCCCATCTGCGGGACCAGGCCATGGCTGCAGGGCGCGACAGTGCTCCGTACCAGCAGTTCGGTGGAGCACAGCAGGTGCCGCAGGCACAGGCTCCGGCGGCACCGGCGGCACAGCCGAATGTCCAGCAGGTGAGCAACAACGTGCCGACCGGTGGTGGCAATGACGGTCCCGGCTTCGGTCGGTATCTCGCTGCCGGTGCCGTCGGTGCCGGTGTGAACAAGGTCGCCGGTGGTGGACAGAGCAGGACGCAGCGCACGATCAGTGAGTCCATCAATGGCGGTCGTGGCGGTCAGGGTGCACAGGGCCAGCAGGGCAAGCCCGGGACTCAGGGCACCCAGCAGGGTATGCGCTCGGCTCGTCGCCGCCGGGGCCAGGCCACCGGTGGCATGGGTGTCGCGACCGGCATGATGATGGGGCAGAACAGCGCTCAGGGCCAGGGTGGCACCGGTGACGGTGCCCACCAGGTTCAGGGCCAGAACGACCCGCAGGGGCCGCAGGGGCCTCGGCAGCAGCCTCGCTCTGCTGATCCTCGGGATACGTGGGGAGGTGGTGACCAGGGCACGATGAACACATAGCTCGTCGGTGTTGAATGACCCCCGTACCGAATGTCGGTACGGGGGTTATTTTAGGTAGAAAATGGAACTCGCAAGGGGGGTGAATAGAAAAGAACCCCCGATGACGAGTCGGGGGTACTTCTCAGTGGATTTCCAGCGTTATGCCTCTGAGAGGCAATTCCGAGTGTACCACGGGAATGGCATTCACGGAAGCGCGAGTAGATTGAAACGTTGTGCTCATCTGTGTTACTCTGGGTAACACAATTCCACAAGATAGAGATCGAGTCGACGCCATTACGGCGGCAAGTGACGAAACACCACTAAGAGGGCACGGACAGTGCCCGACAGACTGACTCTTGATTCCCGACTCCGGCAGGGAGATGTCCTCCCATAAGGCTCGGTGGCACCCATGGTGTCCGATGAGGCGTGGCCCGCGTGCCACCGGAGATACACCGCCGGAAAGAAACGCAGACTCGGGCCGGAAACACTCGAACACGAGGAGTTTCCGTCATGCCCGATGTGGCCATGATCGAGCGTCGCTGCACGCTCACGACAAAAGATGCAGCTGAGTACCTGGGCGTGACGCCCGCGACCGTACGCACGTGGCGCCGACGTGGCACTGGACCGCGGGGGTACCGCGTACCCGGCGGCCACACCATTCTTTACCGCGTCGTCGACCTGGACGCGTGGGTCGACGGTCTGGAAGTTGTGGGAGGGGGTGTGTAGCGATGCTGGCACAGAAGAACCCCGGAGCGGCGAACTCCGGGGTCAAAGAAGAAGTCTGCGGCGATTCCTTCGATATTGAGCGTACCACACTCAATGTTCGTAGCGGAAGTCATGCCGCGCTGAACCGCCCCGCCATCCCCGTCGCCCCCGCCGGCGAGGTGACCGTCAAGACTTTTCCGACACCTACCGTGGAAAATCCTAACGCGTGCGCGGTGAGACCCTGTATTCAATGCGGCTCGTTTCCGCAGGTCAGGGTACGTTTCACCGGCTTGTCGCCCACCGGTGTGACCAGCAGTAAGGCTGCCGCAGATTGGACCGCATATTGGGCGCAGATTGACGCATATTGGGCCGCAGGTAGGGGTCTCAGAGCGCAGATTGGCGGTGGTCGCCGTGGCTGAGACGAAGGCCAAGAAGTCCACCAAGGCCACAACGGGTGGCAGCGCGAAGAAGAAGGCATCAGGGGAGGTGAAGGTCTCCCGTGTCTTCATCGAAGAGCAGCCGTTGCCACGCTGGTGGGACTGGACAAAGCAGGAGCTGTCGGCGCTGCCGAAGGGTCCGGGTGCGGTCCTCGACGTCATCAACGAGCGGCTGACGGTGGAAGGCATCACGCTCAGGACGGCATACGGTGTCCGGCACGATCAGGACGTGCATCAGGTGTGGTCAGAGGCGCAGGGGATGTACATCGAGAAGCCGAAAACCGAGCACGACCACCTCGCACTGGAGATCGACCCACCGCAGACAGTCAAGAAGCTCGCCGGGATCATCGGTATGGACCCGGAGTTCATGAGGCCGCTGAAGAAGGGCGGTTCGCCGGTCACGACCAATGCCGGTGGGAGGGTGCCGTATGGCTGGGACGCCATGTTGGGCTACCTGATCCACGAGACGGACCGGGACAAGTATCGCTACTCTCCGTCCGAGGTTGTCACATACCGCGGTGCCGACTACCGGGAGATCCACGCCGAGCGGTACCGGCAGTGGCGTGAACGCGGGGCTGCCAAGCAGGTTGCCAGCACTCTGCCCACGGCGTTTTACCTCGCGGAACTCGCCCGTACCGGCAAGGTCACGAAGGCGCAGATCATGGCGACTGACTGGATGTGGAATGCGTACAGTATCCACACCAACGAGAAGTCGGACGCGTCCAAGATGGTCGATGATGCGTTCATGATGTATGGCGAGCGTCAGGGATACCTGGCGGCGGCGGCGCTGAAGCGCGGGGATTTCCGCACGTCAGTGGTCTATGTTCACGGTATCAACGGTACTGGGAAGAGCTACGCGGCCGAGCAGTTCTGTGATCAGCTTGTGACTCTGTCTGAGCAGGCCACGGGCAAAGCCTGGCAGGTCTACAACCCGGCGGCGAAGAATGTGTTCGACACCTACATGGGTCAGGAGATTTTCTTCCTTGACGAGGCACGTGTGGACTCGATGACCTCGGGTGAATGGCTGATGCTGATGGACCCGGACCGAGCGAGTCAGCAGGCTGCGCGGTACAGGAACAAGGAGCGGATCGCTCCCCGGGTCATCGTCATCACGAACACCACGCCGCCGTTGGAGTTCTTCTTCTACGCTCAGAAGAAGGGCGAGATCGACGAGGCGATGGGTCAGTTCATCCGTCGTCTGACCAGGGTCGTTGAGGTACACCGGGACAACCCGGAGACTCAGGAGGAGTCGTGGCGGTACTCGGTGTCGTCCGTGGAGCACACCGATCCGTACACTCACCGGCTGATGACCAGGCGGGGTGTTGCGTCGTTCGAGCTGAACCGGACGTTTGTCGACGAGGGTGAATACACCGCAGATGCGCTGCACCCGGTGCTGGCGCAGGTTGTGGACGAGCGGTGCCACGACATCGACCTGACCACCACTCCGGGCTGGGACATCGGTGTGCGGGCTGCTGAGGCCGAACTGGCGGCCTACCGGACCCATCGTGCGTCTGAGGGGCCTGTGGCGCCCCTGGAGGCCGAACTGGACGGTATCAGCGACCAGCTTGCCGAGCTGGAGAAGCGCACCCGTGAGCTGGACGAGGAGTTGGTATACGTCCGGGAGGCCGCTGGTGACTTCGGGGAAGCGGAGTTCACCGATGCTGTACTCGCTCGGGCACGGCGTGACCAGATGGAGGCACGCGCTGGCATGAAATCCTGGCGCCGGGAGCTGGGTAGCCGTGCTGCTGGCCTTCTGCGCCGTCGTGCTGAACTGGTGAGGTTGGACAGTCGTGCGTCGATCCTCTCGGAGATCCGGTATCTCGCGGACGTCACTGAGAATCTGGACCTTGACTCGGTGGGTGACTGGTATTCGGACCAGCGTCTGGCTGATCTGGGTGCGCGGTGGCAGGCAATGACCACAGTATCCGCAGAAACCATCGATACGGTTATCCGTGACGTGGATGAGCTGAATAAGCTGGGTGCTCGCCTGAATGAGTTCAGTACTGAACTCCGGAATATTCGTCGCGCCTGTGTGGCTGCCGGGCGTATCCCTCCGAGTGCACCGGTTAAGCCCACAGGGATTTGGCGGATCGGTGACTTTCCGGTCAGTAATGACAGTCAGCCCGGGATCGTTTACGACTACCCGGAAGCTGATGCACGTCGCGAGGCCGAGCAGGTCGAAAAGGGCGAACGTCTCCGCGTGATTCTCTCAGGCGGGGCCGCATGATCCTTTGACCCTTGACGCCTATTGCGGGCCGTAAGGCCCGCACATATACAGGTGGGCCGTAAGGCCCACATGGTTAATAGGTATATCCGGGGCCGTAAGGCCCCGGTCATCCATGTAGTCCGCAGGCTCAGGGTGTAAGTGTCATGGCCCCGGGCGTCGGTGGTGATGTGTCTGTCAGGAGCCACTGTATGTGGCTCATAAGTCGCTCCTGCAGTGTCCGTTAAGTGCGGGAGCAGATAGCAGACACTGGAGATGTCTGGTAACTGGCTCGTAAGTCACATGAACGGTGGTGACGAACCGTAGTGGCTGGTAACGGCCACCAGTAGTGTCCCGTATCTGTCTCGTAGGAGACAGATCGCACGGTCGGCAGTTACGGGGCGCGGTAAGTGGCTGTTGCGGTGTCCGCTATCTGGCTGCTAAGTCGCACTAGCGACATCCAGCGCTTAAGCGACACCAGTAGTGTCGGGTATCTGCCACCTGCGCTGTTCCGCAACTGTCCCGTAAGGGACAGTAGCGGCTGATGTGTAGTGGCGGAGGTCAGGCATCGGCGTGACCTTGGGAGGGGGTCGGGGCGGATGCGCGGGTGTCTGTGACACCCGCTGTGGCGGTGTCGGTGAGCCGGCGCTGTCGGTCCCGTGGTGGTGTCCATGGCGGTCTCAGTCGGCGTCCTGGGCACCGTCCTGGACGGGTGTCGGATGTGGTGTCGGTGGTGTGGATCGGTGGACAGATCTCTGCCCGATGACCCCTCCAACATGACTGTCGGATCTGGGTGTGTTGGGGCTGCAGAGGAGGTGTATTCACTGCGTCAGATGGCCGGAGTGGGTGAATTAGCCTATGGGCTTCTGACCTGCGTGTTCAGAAGTGATGAATTCACCCTCGGCGGCTGTTTCGAGGCGACCTCCGGGTGATGAATTCACCCCGTGGTGTCATGCTGGTGGGTGTATAGCCTGCGTCAGGTCGGCAGATGGGGTGTATACGGGTTTGAGCTTCTGACCAGCACTTTTCAAAGTGATGCATACGCGGTCAGAGGATTTCAGTGTGCGGAAATGAGGGGGTGTATACACCCGTTTTCGCAGGTCGGCGTCACCTTTGCGGCTTGGGGGCTGAGGCTTGCCGATTGCCACCGAGATAGAATAAGGGAGTGTGACGCAGGTGCTTCGTATTAGGCACTTATGCTTTGCCGGAGGGTGGCGCTGACCGTGAGGTCAGTGACCCCCGGAGGTGGGGGGCTGGACTGTGGCGGTAACGGCGCTGGTCAGACCGAGGTTTTGTTCTTTCTAGAGATGGGAGGGTGCTCGGCGTGAGCCGAGTGCCCGCCCATCGACGAGCTCCCGGCAGGGCCCCGGCGAATCCGACGAAGGAGGATTCGCTTTACGGGGCTAAAAGAGAATCTGGTAGCCTGGGTGCTACATCTTGTGGGCAGCGAAGCAGGGCCCCACAAGATGTGGCAGGGGGCCCCGGGCTACCAGATTCTCTTCGTGGTGGTGGAGTAGCGAGGGCCAGGGTCCCCTGCTAGTCCACCACCACGGTGGTCGGTGTTGGCAGTGTCACGGAGGAGGGCCAGGGACCCCTCTCCGTGACACTGTCGGCAGCGGCCACGCAACGGCGGCAGTGCCGCCGGAGAGGGGTCAGCATGGCAACCACGGTTCGGACCGCGTCGCGGTCCGGGATCAACATTCGACACTTGCAGTCGGGCGCCCACGGCGAACCCGCGAAGCGTACGTCAAAGACCCAGCCCGACCGCCGCCGGTTGCTCCAGGAGTGCCTGCGGCACCTGGACGACGAGTGGATGGCCAAGCAGGTGTCACGGAATGAGAGCATTGTCGAGGCGGACTCCCACCTCAACTACGGCAAGATGAATGATGGTGACGGCGGCTGGGTCGGTATCGACCAGGCGGCAAAGGTCGAAGATGTCATCGAGTACGGCGATGGCCGTATCGGAAACGTCTACCGGAAGATGTCGGTGAAATCGTTTGAGACGACGACGATGGTGTCGTTCCTGCCGAAGAGCCTCTGCGAAAAGGTACCGGATTACTACCCGGTGAAGCGGAAGAACTCTGACGGTACCGAAAGGGTCGTCGGCCACCGCCCACGATGGGTCGTCAAGGACATGGACGCGGCGAAGCAGTATTTTGACGATCTGATCGAGTACCTGGAAACGGAAGTCCTGACCGGCGGTCACGATGCCATCAGCGGATTCGCCGTAAATTTCGATGAGAGTATTCCGCATATTCACATTATGTGTGACACTTTTGCCCCAAGCCCTAAGTACGAGAACTATTTGCGGGTCGAAGCCCAGCAGATGTGGGGTCAGCATGCGGACGTGACGGTCGAACGCGAGGATCCGGATACTGGCGAGGTCAAGAACGTCCAGATCACCGGGCGCACTAAAATGCGGGCCTACCAGGCGAACCTCCGGTCGTTCATGCTGGAACGTGGGTACGACATCGAGGAGGAACCGGACCCGGTCCGTTCGATGTTGGGAGATCCCAAGGACGAGTATGCGGAAGCGCAGGCGATGACCCTCGAGGCCGAGACGTTGGGCGAAGAGGCCGAGTCGTTGATGGTGGAGGCTGCTCAGTCGACCGAGGACACGCAGATGCTGGCGGACCTGGCTGCGGCCGAGTTCCGGAAGGCACGGCGGACGACGGAGCAGCTGACGGAGGATTGGGAGAACACCGAGAGGCCGAAGATCGAACAGGAGGTCCGCGACAAGGTCACCACTGAGGCTCGGGCCGAGTGGGAGTCTGAGAAGGCGGCCCTGGTCGAGAAGGTCAATGGTGAGATCAACAAGACCATGATCCCGCGGGCCATCGAAGTCGGTAAGTCCGAGGGACGGACTCAGGGTCGGGCCGAGGCTAAGGCCGAGTTCGACTCGACTGAGGCACCGGCACTCCGCCAGAAGGTCCGTGAGGAGACTGAGCAGGCTGTCAGGGCGGAGCTTCAGCCGGACATGGACAAGGCCGCCGCGGACCGTCAGGAGGCCGCTACAGCCCTGGCACAGGCCCAGGCGCGGCAGCAGGCCCTGGACCGCCGGGAAGCAAAGCTCGACGAGGACAGGGACGAGCTTGAAGCTGAGAAGCGCACTCTCCGGTCGACGGTTGCCGAGGTCAACGAGATGCACGGTGATGCGGAGGTGGCGGTGAAGGAAGTCCTGACATTGCGTAAGGCGATGGCGCCGACGGATCGCCAGACATTCGACAAGGCCACCAGTAGTCGGTTGAAGTCGACGGTCGCCCAGCAGAAGCTCCGTCGGGATCAGTTGGCACGGTTCCAGGGCGACAACGGCCCCGATACCGGGGAAGGTGTCACACGGCGCCGTCCTGGACCCGAGATGGGCCGCTGAGGCTCAAAAAAGAACCCCGGTCACCGAGGTGGTGGTGACCGGGGTTCTGGTGTCAGGGGCGGGTGTCAGAGGTCGACGCGCCAGCCGTCGACCTCCTGGGAGGGGGTGTCGTCGACGTCAACGCTGACGACCATCGTGTCAGCGTCGGCAGCGTCGGCGCAGATTCCCTGTGTCACGGTCCGGGCAGCCGTGTCGAACATGCTGTCACCGTCCGAGTCGCCTGAGGCGCCAGCATCGACCACGGTGGTGTCCACCTCCGGCTGGTCCAGGACACCGTCGTGAGCCATTCCCGCACTGATGTGTGCCAGTGGGGAACCGGAGTCGGTGTATAGCTGCGTCAATGTGGCGTTGTCCTGGTCCTGGTTCAGGTTGTCGTCGGTCTGCTCGTCCGGTGGGGCCACCAGCGTCCAGATGACGTCGACACACTGTCCGGCATCACCGGTACGGGAATTGTCCACAGTGAGCGAGTAAACGGCGTCATCAAAATCGTTGCTGACCTCGATGGACTCACCAGGTGACAGCAGCGAGAGGTCATCGAGATTGTCACCGGTCGGTGTCGAAGCATTCGCGGTGGTCTCGGCGGCGGTCTGGTCGGTGGTGCTCGTGTCCTCGGCGTCGTCACTGCCGCAGGCCACCAGCGCGAAGCCAGTAGTCGCGGCCAGCACGGCGGCGCACAGGCGCGTGGTAGTGCGGGTCATGGTGGAACCTTTCAAAATCAGTAATATGAGTTATTGGTTCAATTATAGCGCATGAATACCATTCATGGCTACAATTCTAGGCAATGAGGTTGCTGATTACCCCCACATGACACCGCCGGGAATTGACGCCGGGTCGGGTGCTGGTGGGTGAATCATGACCCGCGCATTGTTTCCGCCCGAGCATGTGACATTGACGCTGTACGTGCAGTTCATGGCGTACGATTCGCCGGTGACGGGCGAAGCTACATTCAACGTGGGTGCGGTTTCTCCGGTGGCGATGTATTGGTCAATCCACGAGTTGTAGACGGCCCTGGCGAACTCATCTGAGGTGGCTGAGTTAGCTCCAAAATTCGGAAAGTCAGCTTTTGACCGACCACCGGTATTAGCGGCAGGTTCGTCGAGGGTGTCAGGTTCCTCGGCACTGTCGTCGCTGCTGGCTGGCGGGTCGGGATTCGGACCGTCATGGTCGTCATCGGGAGCCTCTGGGGCGTCCTCGGCCTCTCCCAGGTTTTCCAGGGCTGAGCGATCACGACTATCGGACCACGGGATCTCTGCCTGTGCTTGTTCCAGGTCAGCGGGCTTCTGGTCGATTCGGTACTCCCAGGTCTTGCCAGTTTCCTGCAGCTGATCGCCGTCGAGCTCCCATTCTGTGGTCGTGTATTGCCCGGTCCCTGACCGACCGTCTGAGGCCAGCAGACCGTCATGGTTCGTCCTGGTGTGCAGTTCCAGACGCTCACCACCGGCAGAGCCTGCGCCGTCACCGAACAGGTGGTCAGGCTCGACCAGTGCGGTCCGGTCTTCGTTCGCAGCGATCAACCGAATGGAACTGATTTCCGTCGCGACCGATTTGACCAGCATCTCTGGGATGTCGTCGCCGGTGATGTCGACCATGGCGTACTCATAGGCTCCAGTTGGCTCCCGCGGGCTGAAACCGTCGGAAGCGAAGGTGGACGGGTCCAAGTTGTCCAGGGCATCGGCGTACAACTCGCGCAGCTCGGCGTTTTGGTCGTCCTCGACGGTCCCGGTCGTGGCCGGTTGTGTGGAGTTGGATCCGTTGTCGTCGTCATCGTCACAGGCGGTCAGTGAGATCGCCAGAGTGCCGGTGGCCACGATGGCGGCGAGTCGCTGTGTCATGTTGGTTCGCATGAGCAGTTGCCTCAGAACGGCATGTTGTGTCCGGGGGCAGCCAGAGCCGGGGCGATGCCGAAGACATCCTCCAGCTCAGCCACGGCCCACTCACCGTTCGGCAGGCGGACGTGGCCCAGGCCGATGGTTCCCGTCTGGCCGTTCGACCCGGGGAATCCCGCACCGAAGGTGACGTGGCTACAGTTACCGGAGGCGAGGCCGACGTGCAGGGCACCGGCGGTCACGACGCGGTCGGAGCCGCGGTGGAAGTAGCAGTTCCATTCGCCGTTCGTGTCGGCAGAGGCAGTGCCGGTGGTGACAGCGGCAAGGCTGCTGGTGATGGCGAGGGCTGCGGCCCCCGTAGTGAGTTTCTTGATGATGGACATGCTGATCTCCTGTCGTAAGATGATTAGAGTTTGTGGGCGTCTACTGCCTATCGGCAGCGTCTCAGTGGGGAAGGAGCCATCCGTGTTGTTCCTCCAGTGACGGCTCAATGTCCGTGTTGTCCCCATTCGGTACGCCGAGAACTGTGTACCCGGTCACGTCAGAGGGTTCGTCAACCTCACTGGAGTTCGCCTTGTTCGCACGCGGTCCGGTTGCCGCCCAGCAGTAGCCGGCTGTCTCGGTTTTCTGGCCGTAGTCCAGTTCTGAGGTCTCGCCTGTGTCCAGGGTCTTCGCGGGACCGCTGCCGGTGTTCTCGATCTGAGACGTAGACCCCGGGGGAACCTCGACTGGAAGGCTATCCCCGTTTCGTCCGAGTCGATCGCTCTGCTTCTTGTCGTCAATCACAGGGTTGACCACGACTCCGAGGTTCGGGAATGACGACATCTGTAGCTCAAACTTTTCGTCGTCGTCGAGCCTTGTCGAGCCTTCGTTCATGCTCTCGTTGGGCTCGATGAGGCGTCGAGTGAAGTCGACGCAGGCATATGTTCCAATCTTTACTGGCTGAGAGTCTGGATGATCGGATGGGGCGTCCGGGTCTCCCGGCTCCACTTCGTCCACCAGGCGGAGGTTGTCGACGGAGAGGCCGTACACACCTCCGTCGACACGCTCCACGTGACCGTCGTCGTAGGTGTACTTCTTGCCGGTGAGGATCTTCATTTCGTCGCCGGCTTCCATGAAGGTGAAGTTGCGGAAGTTCTCTTCGGCGGCATCCTCTATGTCCTGGTCCGTCAGGTCTTCTGACGTCGAATTCGTCGCGGATCCAGCGGCGCTTGATTCCTCGTCATCGCTACCGCACGATGCGACCCCGGCGCCGACGAGTCCGAGGACCGCGACGGCGGCGACTGCAGTGCCGGCGAGTTTGGGTTTCGTGTCGGTGCGATAGAAGCTCTTCACCTTATCGGTGACCAGCGCAGTCGACGCCGCCAGAGACTTCGGCGGTTCGACGTCCTGGTAGGCCAGTCCCCGCAGGTTGTCGACGTCGATCGACGCTTGAGGGGCATCAAGCCGCTGGTCGTACATCTGGCGCTTGATCGGATTGCCGAGGATGCGCTGAGCAACGGTCAACTGCTCGTGCTGGGCTTTGTCGTCCCAGGACACGCCACGGAGACGGTGATCGATCTCGGCAGCCAGCTCGGCGGGCGACTTGGAACGGTCCAGGTCAAGGTCGTGATAAAGGTCGATGGAAGCCATGAGAATGCTCGCTTCTATGTGTGGGTTGTTCGATTCTGATAGGTTCGTTTGGTGTGACAGTAATTGCACCACAAAGTTCGCGCAAAGCCTGTGAGGAAAATTCCCTACGGCGGGTGTGCTTCGTGTCGTCTTTCAGTACCGGCAGGCGTGGGGCAGAATGGTCGTCGTGCCACAGTCGCCCGAGCTACTTTCTCCGGAGCAGCTGCGGCGACAGGAGGTCCGACGCTTGAGTCTCGGAGCAACTATCGCCGCACTGCGGCGTAAGCGTGGCCTGACACAGGCCCAGTTAGCTGACGCCGTCCGGGTCAACAAGCGCGGAATTATCCGGGTTGAGCAGGGCAGTACTAGCCTGACGGTTGACGTTCTATGTCGGATGGCCGACGCCCTGGGCGTGAGGACGTCGGAGCTGTTCCGGCTCGTCGAACTCGAGGAGCAGCAACGATCGGCCGACACCGGGGACTCGGAGAAGCCGCTCTGAGTTTCGCTCCACCTTACGCGCCGAGAATCTCGGCACAAAGCTCGTGTGTTTCATCGGGTGTTCCTCCGTCCGTTTGCGAGTGCGACACTCCGGACAATAGCTGGTCAATGCCAGTTTTTGCGACCCCTACTTGACACGTATGGTATGTTAGTCTCAGCTCTAGTAGGGGGTACACCCATAAGGTGAGACTACTTGGCACGGGGGTGGGGAATATTTACCCGAAAACGGGTGTGAAAAACTTCAGACGTTCCGGTAGACCCACACTGCGTAGTCCGGTGTCCCGGTGTCGATAGTCGTGTAGTCCATCTGCAGGTCTCGGGCGAAGTCCTCGACGCTGAAATACCTGGACACCTCGTCTGGCACGCCTATCAGCATGCCGCTGTCGGTGACTACGACATCGGCGTAGTCCTCGAAGGACTCGAATTTCCCCTCGAAGACCTCGAAAAACTCCTGTTCGGACGGTGCGTCCTGCGGGTCTTTAATCCACTGGTCCTCGATGTACGCGATGTACGCGGCACGCCACTGAGGTGTGATGGCCTCGATCGCATGGCCCCACCGGGCTGCGGTCGATAGGTTCATCTCACCGGCACTAGGGATGATCGGCATGCCTTCAGTGTCCGAGATCCAGATTTCCTCGTGCTCGTCGGAGTAGGGCACGCCATGGAGGTCGGCGGGCACGACATTGTCAGCGTCGATGGCATCGACCCAGCGTCCGACCAGCTCGCCGTTGGTGTAACAAAACATGCAGGTCGGGTACACCCGCGGCGTGATGGTCGTGGCGTCAGCATTGAACGTGCGCATGGTGGGGCCTCCTGAAGGCTCGGGAACAAGATACGTGTCTGGTCCCGAGGTCGGCCCCCGCCGACCATGGGCTGCGTACCTGCGAAGACAACACATGTGACCGCGTTCTTGCGTAATACATACATACCATGTATGGTTATTGGTAGGGCAAGGGAGATTCCCTTGGTCACCTAATACTGAAAAGGCGAGGTCATGGCTGGTTATAACTGGGGAGCAGGAAAGAGCAACAACGCGGTGGGCGCCGAGGCCAGGGGCCTGGCGACCGCCACGGAGACGGCAAAGGCCGCACGGGAGGCTGGACACAGGGGCGTGACAAGCGCATTCATCAACGAGAGTGCACCGACCACCGGTGAGTGGCACCACACCAGCAAGATGTTCAACAGGACGTACTACTACGACCCCGAGGAAATCATCGAGTGGCTGGGCACCGTGGAAGGCGCTGCTGCGCTTACCCGGTTCAAGACTGAGGCAAAGAAGGCTCATGGGGGGCGAACAACGACCGGTACCGTCGCCTGGGTGGAGTTCGAGGGCTCGGGCCGGTCCAAGCGCGGCGTCGAGCACCGTTGGTCCGGTGAGGTCGTGTTGAAGGGGAAGTCGATCTACTTCGACGGCCAGCGGAAGCTGCTCACCGGCAACTACATCACGTTTGTCGAGGACGGCCACGGTGTCGGTGGGGAAAACGAGGCCGTGGCCAGTGAGTCGATCCCCGAGAGTGCTTGGGAGCCGGTGACGGGCACTTTCATTGGAGGTGACGAGCAGATCACAGGGGAGTTCATGGTCGCCGGTATGGAGAGTGTGCGCTCACGCGTCGAACCTGAAGATGCCGTGATTCGGTTGGACGGGCGTGAGGTGAGGTGCGACGGCAATTTGATCGAGCACTCCCTCGACGAGTCGGAGTGGGAGTTGAAGACGGGTACGGCCTTCTACAGCGTTTGGGAGGGCGCCCGGCGCCGTGAGCGGAATTTCACCGGTACCTTCAAGTTTTCCGGCGACGCTGTCCGGTACGAGGACGGCGAGATTCGTCGGTCGAACTCGATCTTTCTCCTGGAACACCCGCTGGATAGCTGGGTTGCGACGGAGGCCGTTGTCGTGAGACAGATGTATGACGGTGACCGTGAGTTGTACTCCGGCCTGGTGGAGACGGTCGAAGGGGCTTCCGGAGGCCAGACCCGCCAGCTGGCGCGTTTCGACGGTCAGGTGTACGACTGCGACGCTTACGGTCTCAAGGTCACCGAGAAGGAGGACAGGGTTGCATGACAGGCAACGAACAGGTGCTGGTCCAGGTCCGTGTCCTCGCTGAGGAGCGTGACCTGCTGGACAGCTTCGCCAAGGCCACCGGCCTGAGCCGGGTGCAGGTCATGCGTTCGCTTATCCACCTGCTGCCGGAGATGGCCGAGCGGGTGGCCGAGGTGGTGCCGGGCCTGCCGGAACGACCGGCCGATGTCGCCAAGCGTGAGCGCACCCGGGCTGCGTCCCGGGCATGGGTCCAGCGGGCCCAGCGTGAGGACTGAATCGGTTGAACCCCGGGCACGGTGCCGGTGTCCGTGTCATACTCACCTCAGCCGCATCCCCCCTGCGGCCAGACCCCGGGTCGAGCACCCGGTCGCACAATCCCCCCAGTGCGACTGCTACAGCTCCCCGGGGTCGACCTCTACCGTCGGGCCGATTAACCGTCTACGCTGGCATTATGTGCGCCTCGTATGGACTCGACCCCCAAGTAGGCATTATTCATCTCATCAGAACCAAGCGTTGATCCTGAAGAGATGAGTGGTGTCGGGAAGCTCTCGCATGGAGGCGGGTATGACGAGTTCCCTGCAGTGACGACTCGGACAAAACTGCGGGTTTGAGCGGTCACTTGTCGGACCTTGTGCACGGTCAGCTTGACGTGTTAGGAACGATTACGCTGCGGTCGTCCGTTATTGTCCAGGGTGCTGAGCTGGGTCAGGAACTCCTCGGCGTACGCGATCCGGGTCCGCAGCTTCTCCAGTCGCTCACCGGCCTGTGAGCGGACGTCCGCGATGAGCTGGCTGGCGTGTTCCTTGTCGGCTGGGGTGGCATCCGTCGAGGCGAGGGTGTCCACGGCGCGGAGGAAGACACCGATCTCCTCCAGCGTGAAATCCAGTGGCTTCATGCGGCGGATCAGCAGGATCCGCTGCATGTCCTCGTCGCTGTAGAGGCGGAAGCCGCCTGCGCTACGACCGGACGGGCTGACGATCCCGAGTTCGTCGTAGTGACGCAAGGTGCGGATCGACATGCCTGTGTCGTCGGCGACCTGGCCGATCTTGCTGCCGTGTACCGCCATGTCCGCTCCCTCTGCCGTCCTGCCACGGAGCGCTGTCAGCGCACCGGAATTGCCTCCGCGAAACCCTACCGTTACGGTAGGTTTTACTCTAGTGCTGATTCCACTATGTCTCGCCAGGTCGTCTGTCTCAGCGGTCCTGGACCCACTATTTTCGGAGGTTCTTCATGACCCAATCTACCACTGAGCCTGGCGCCGACCAGGCCATGCGATCCGACCCGCCCGCCCCGACCGGGGTCGTCGCCTCGTTCCGCTACGCATTCAGTTCACTTCCGCGTCTGCGCACCGAAGTGCTTGCCGGGCTGGTCGTCGCACTCGCGTTGATCCCGGAAGCCATCTCGTTCTCCATCCTCGCCGGTGTGGATCCCCGGGTCGGGTTGTTCGCTTCCTTCACGGTGGCGGTGACCATCGCCTTCACAGGCGGACGGCCTGCGATGATCTCGGGGGCCACCGGTGCCGTCGCCGTGGTGATCGCCCCGGTCGCCCACGACCACGGCATGGACTACTTCATCGCCACCGTCCTGCTCGCGGGTGTCTTCCAGGTCGCCCTCAGCGTGCTCGGGGTCGCCAAACTGATGCGCTTCATCCCCCGCTCGGTGATGATCGGCTTCGTCAACGCCCTGGCGATCCTGATCTTCACCGCCCAGCTGCCCCACCTGCTCGGCGTGCCCTGGCTGGTCTACCCACTGGTCGCTGCCGGCCTGGTCATCATGGTCGGCATGCCCAGGCTGACCACCGTGATCCCCGCCCCGCTGGTCGCGATCGTCCTGATCACCATCGTGGTCGTGGTCAGCGGGTGGAACGTCCCCAACGTCAAGGATCAAGGGGAGCTCCCCGACAGTCTGCCCGGCCTGTTCATCCCCGACGTCCCGCTGAACCTGGACACCCTGACGATCATCGCGCCCTACGCCCTGGCCATGGCGCTGGTGGGTCTGATGGAGTCACTGATGACCGCGAAGTTCGTCGACGACATCACCGACGTGCACTCCGACAAGACCAGGGAAGGGTGGGGACAGGGTGCGGCCAACGTCGTCAGCTCCCTGTTCGGCGGGATGGGAGGATGCGCCATGCTCGGACAGACCATGATCAACGTGCGTTCCTCCGGCGCCCGCACCCGCCTGTCCACCCTGTTGGCGGGAATCTTTCTGCTGATCCTGGTCGTCGCCCTCGGTGACATCGTCGGGCTGATCCCGATGGCGGCACTCGTCGCGGTGATGATCATGGTGTCGGTGGGCACCATGGACTGGCATTCATTGCGGACCTTGCCGATGATGCCGCTGAGTGAGACCGCCGTGATGGTGGTGACTGTCGTCGCCACCCTGGCCACCCACAACCTGGCGGTCGGTGTGGTGCTCGGTGTACTCACCGCGATGGTCATGTTCGCCCGACGGGTCGCCCACCTGGTGAGCGTCGAAAAAGTCGCGGAACTCGACACCGACCACGACGGCACGATCGACACCCGTACCTACCGGGTGCACGGGCAGTTGTTCTTCGCCTCCAGTAATGACCTCGTGTACAGCTTCGACTACACCGACCCGGCCGAGCACATCGTCATCGACCTGACGGAGGCCGACGTGTGGGACGCCTCCACGGTCGCCACCTTCGACAGCATCACCACGAAGTTCCGGGCGCGCGGAAAGACCGTCGACATCATCGGTCTCGACGGCGCCAGCCAGGAACGCCTCGACCGCTTCTCGGGGCGGCTCGGCGGCGGACACTGACCGCCACGGCAAAGGTTATTCAGTGGTTTTAGTATTGTCAGCCTTCCTAGCCTCGGCGGTGATGTCGCGAACAGTCTCCGCCTGTTCGGACTGAACATCGGGGACGATCTCGACGTGGCAGCACGAGCTGGCGGGATTGTTGGCGGTGTTCTTCTTGGTGAACAGGTCCTTGAAAGCCATGATGAGTTCCTTCATTTTCGTGATTGATTGGTTGAGGGGTACCTGGGCGTGCTCTCCAGGCGGTTCTATCTGGTCAGGGAGATCAGGTAGCCGCCGATGATCGCCACGGTGAGGATGGCGGCCACGAAGGTGATTAACAGGCGGGGTTTGAACACCGCTGCCAGCATCGACACCTCTGGCGGGGAGGCCCCGGCCCCGCCGATCATCAGGGCGAAGATCGGGCCGATCGCGACACCGGCGGATTGCAGTGCCAGGCCGACCGGCAGCATCGTCTCCAACCGGATGTACATCGGGATGCCGATGACCGCTGCCAGGGGCACCGCCCACCAGATGTTCGCTCCGGCGAAGCCGGTGAGCTGGTCTTCGGGTACGAACCCGTAGATCGCGGCACCCACGGCCAGGCCCAACAGCATGGGGATCAGCAACGGGCGTAGATCAGCCCAGGCTTGTCGTAGTGCTCCGGGCAGTTCACCGACAAGGCCTTTCCATGGCTCCGGGGTGGTCTCGCCGTGCACGCGGACGCGTTTCACCGCGGACTGCATGCCCAGCATCGTCCAGATCATCGGCGCGATCAGGGACACCGCCAGAGTGAACACCGTGTAGATGATCGCGATCTTCCAGCCGAAGATGATCCCGATCCCACCGACGATGATCGGGTTGAGCAGCGGCGAGGAAATCAGGTACGTCATCGCGGTCTGGAAACCGACCCCGGCGTTGAGCATCCCGACGAGCATGGGCAGGGTCGAGCAGGAGCAAAACGGTGTCACCGCACCCAACATCAGGCCCTTGACCGGTCCGGGGACAATACCGCTGGCCATCCAGTCGCGCATCTTCTCTGGGCCGAAGCGTCGGTTGATCAGGGCCACGGCGGCCGAGACGATGATGAACAACGCCAGCAGCTCGCCTAGCAGCAGGGCGAAGGTCTGCAGTGTGTCTATCAGCATGGTGTCGTGCTCACTGCCCCTGTTCGACCCGGTCGTCATGGTCATGGTCGGCAGGTGTGGCGCTGTCGTTTCTGCAGCAGGCTTTCTGGCCTGCCGGGGTCAGTGTGGCCAGGTGGGCCAGCCAGCGCACCGGATCGGCGAGCTGTTCACAGCAGATACTGTTCACACTCGCCCGACCTTTCGCCACGGTGTCGACGACACCGGCCCGGCGCAGCGCGACCAGGTGATGACTGACCAGGGCCGGGCTCAAGCCGGTGGCCTCGTGCAGCTGTCGGTTGGTCATCGACTTCTCGGACAACGCCAGGGCGATGGTCAAGCGGTTGACATCTGCCAACGCCGCCAACGTCGGGGCCAGAAACTCGGCCTGCTCTCTCGGTGACAGGTCACTGACGGGATTGGGTAACGCAATGTTCGGTGCCATGCCGCCCAACATACACAAACGCTCACTTATAACACAAGCATGCATTTGTTATAGCTGGTGGGAAGGAGGATCGTCGAGCTACTTCACGCTCTTGCCGACCCGCTCCGCAGCCTGCCGGGCGGCAGCCTTGGCGAACGGGCCGACGCCGGTGATCGTCGCTGAACCGGGACCGGTCCAGTCGCCGTAGCCCACCAGCAGCAGTCCGGGGACCTGTGGTGCGCCGTCGGTGACGAGATGTCGTACCGGTCCCAGTGCCGGGCGGAATCCGGTGCACCAGATCAGTTGATCGGCGTCCACCTCATCCAGGGAGGAGAACATGGGGGTGGCCTGAAGGCCTCCGGCGTCCCGGGCGGTGCGCACCTGCGGCAGGACGACGATGTCGCCCAGGTCGGAGTCGGCACCCGGATCGGGATCACCGCGGTTAATGGCGGCAGCGCGTTCGCGGTTGCGGCGGAACAACACCCGCCCGTCGACGTCGTCAGGCATCCAGCGCGGCGGATGGGTGGTGTACCAGTGCACGTCGCCGACGTCCGGGTCCTCGGTCAGCTCCGCGGCGATCTGCGCCCCGGAGTTCGCCGCACCCACCACCGCGACCGTGCTGCCCCGGAATGGCTCGGGGCCGGGGTAGTTCGCCGAATGCCACTGTGTGCCGGTGAAGGTGCCCGGATAGGAGGGGACGAACGGGGCTGACCAGGTGCCGGTTGCCGCGATGACGGTCGTCGCCGTCCAGGACCGCGTGCCTGCCCCGGGCCGGGACAGTGACTCGGCGTCGATGCGGAAGATTCCGTCGCGGTGCCCGACGCGGGCGACCCGTACCGGCCGTTCGACCGGGGCCCGGTAGCGGCGTTCATAGGCGGTGAAATAGTCCACGACGTGCGTGGCCGGCGGGAAGCCCCGGTAGGCCGGCATCGGCATGCCCGGCAGGTTGGAGAACCCGGCAGTGGAGAACAGGTGCAGGGACGGCCACACGTGCCGCCATGCCCCGCCGGCTGCCGGTTGATCGTCGAGGACCAGGGTGTCCACTCCGGCCCGCAACAGGTAGAATGCGGTCGCCAGACCGGCCTGGCCGCCGCCGATGACGACCGCCTCGTAGTGGTCCTGCTCGATGTGTGCCTGCGCTGGGGTCGACTCCGTACTGGCTTCGCTGTCCATGCTGTCTCTATCATCGTTCTGTCGCGGGCACGGCTGCTCCACCGGGGGATCCGGTCAGCCGATCTGCAGCACTGTGCGCAGCTGTGTGAAGACCTCGGGTCGGACCTGGTGGATCACGCTGCGTCCGTCCCGGCGGCGCTCCAGCAGGCCTGCCTCGGTCATCATCTTCAGGTGATGTGAGATCGTCGGCTGGGTCAGGCCCATCATCTCCGTGAGTTCACCGACGCTGACCGGTCCACACCCGGTGGCGGCCAGCTGTGACAGGATGCGCAGCCGCACCGGTTCCGCCAGGACCTTGAACAGCCCGGCGTAGTGCGCCGACTCATCATGGGTCAGTGGGTCGGCACCCAGTGAACAGCACTGCCGGACGTCCAGGACGGTGGTGTCGGGCAGGCTAGGGGCGGTGTTCATGTCCACCATCATACATTGACAAGTGTCGATATCGGACCTATGTTTTGATATTGACCGCAGTCAATATGAATCAGGATGGACCCTCATGACCCCACCTTCGGCCCCTGCTGTCGAGCCTGTCCGGATGTCGTTCCTGGACCGGTTCCTGCCGGTCTGGATCGTCCTGGCCATGGCCACCGGCCTGCTCATCAGCCACACGGTCCCCGGCATCGGCGATGCCCTGGGGTCGATGGAGGTCGGTGGGATCTCGATCCCCATCGCCGTCGGTCTGCTGGTGATGATGTACCCGCCGCTAGCCAAGGTCCGTTACGACAAGGCCGGCAAGATCGCCGGCGACACCCGGTTGATGGGGGTCTCACTGATCCTGAACTGGATCGTCGGCCCGCTGTTCATGTTCGCCCTGGCCTGGATATTCCTGCCGGACCAGCCCGAACTGCGTACCGGGTTGATCATCGTCGGGCTGGCCCGTTGTATCGCGATGGTGCTGGTCTGGTCGGACCTCTCGTGCGGGGACCGGGAGGCGACCGCTGTCCTGGTGGCGATCAACTCGGTGTTCCAGGTGCTCATGTTCGCCGTGCTGGGCTGGTTCTATCTGCAGGTTCTGCCGTCCTGGCTGGGATTGGAGACGAGCTCGGCGGAGTTCTCGTTCTGGACGATCGTCACCTCGGTGCTGGTGTTCTTGGGTATACCCCTGCTCGCCGGGGTCGGATCCCGGGTACTGGGCGAGAAGATCAAAGGCCGCGACTGGTACGAGAACACCTATCTGCCGAGAATCTCGCCGTTGGCGCTGATCGGGCTGCTGTACACCATCGTGCTGTTGTTCTCGCTGCAGGGCGACCAGATCGCGGCGAACCCGTGGGCGGTGGCACGGCTCGCGGTGCCGCTGGTGATCTACTTCCTGGGCATGTTTGCTCTCGCACTGGTGACGGCGAAGGTGTCGGGGCTCGACTACGCCCGGTCGGCGTCGGTGGCGTTCACCGCGGCGGGCAACAACTTCGAGCTGGCGATCGCCGTGGCGATCGGGACGTTCGGTGCTGCCTCCGGCCAGGCGCTGGCAGGGACGATCGGGCCGTTGATCGAGGTTCCGGTGCTGGTCGGACTGGTGTACGTGATGCTGCGCCTGGGCCCGGTCCTGTTCGCTGGAGATCCGACCGTGCCCCGGGCCGCCACCAAGACGCCCTCGCCGACACAATCGACAAAGGAGAACACCTTCTCATGACCACCCGCCCCTGCGTCCTGTTCGTCTGCGTCAGCAACGCCGGTAAATCCCAGATGGCCGCGGCCCTGGCCCGACACTACGCCGGGGAGGCTGTCGAGGTGCACTCCGCAGGCACCCACCCCGGCGCCCGGATCAACGAGCAGTCGGAGGTGGCGGTCGCGGAGGTCGGGGCTGACATGAGCACTGATCACCCCAAGGGGGTTGATCCGGCGCTACTGCTGCGGGCGGACCGGGTCATCGTTGTCGGCTCCCAGGCTCAGCTGGAGCTCCCCGCCGATGCCGTCGGGACGCTGGAACGCTGGCTCACCGATGAACCGTCCGACCGGGGGATCGACGGTGCGGAGCGTATGCGGCTGATCCGGGACGACATCGCCGCCCGGGTGGCGTCCCTGATCGACGACCTGTGACCGGTTTCCCTATGCCAGGGTGGGAGCCGGAGCGACACACCGAAGGGAGCATTGATCTGACGAAATATATCGAGCGGATGCAGTTGCAACAATGATGTATCTAATGCAACATGTGGGGTGTGGACGAAACTATGCTGTCACCGACCCTGCCGGTGCAACTCATTGCCAACGTGGTCCCGCTGAACCAGGCCCAGTTCGTCTTTGACGCGATGCTGGACGGCTGGGGGGATCAGCAGTTCAGCCGCGGGTTGAAACGGCAGACGGTCAACGTCCGTCGCCAACTGATCGTGCGCTTCCAAAGATTCACCGATACCTACCCCTGGCAGTGGCGTCCCGGTGATCTGGAAGCGTTCAGCGTCGAGCTCGCCTCAGGGGCCCGCCCGTTGGCAAAAACCACGCTGCGTACCTACCAGCGCACCGTATGGCAGTTCTGCGCGTTCATCACTGACTCTCGCTACGGGTGGGTCGCGGTGTGCCGGGATCGCTTCGGGGACACGCCGATGCAGATCTGCCACGACTGGAACACCCTTACCCATCTCACCGAGTACGAGGGCAGGCCTCAACGTCGGGCACTGACCTATGATGAGCTTGAACGCTTCTTCGATGCTGCTGATGAGCGTGTCAGCCGTATTCAGAGAGCCGGGCGCAAAGGAGCACTCAGCGCACTTCGCGACGCACAGATCTTCAAGACCACCTACGCCTTCGGGTTGCGTCGGGCAGAGGTCGCCGGTCTGGATATCGCTGATGTTCGGTCCAATCCTGCTGCCCCGGTCTTCGGTAACTGCGGGGCGATCTACGTGCGTTGGGGAAAATCCACCAAGGGCTCTGGGCCGAAGCGGCGTACCGTGCTCGCCGTGCCTGAGCTGGGATGGGCGGTGGAAGGGCTGCACCAGTGGATTACCGAGGATCGTCAGCATTATGGGGCCACCGAGAGCACGGTGTTGTGGCCGACCGAACGTCAAACGCGGGTGTCGCTGCGCTATCTCGATGTCCGGTTCGCTGAGATTCGCGACGAGACTGGCCTGCCACCGGAGTTGAGCTTGCATGCGTTGCGCCACAGTTACGTCACCAGCCTGATTGAATGGGGTTATGCTGAGCGCTTCGTTCAGGAACAGGTCGGACACGCCTACGCCGCCACCACGGCCATCTACACCTCTGTCGGAGACGACTTCAAAAACCGGGTCATCGCCCAGGCGCTGAGCAAGATCTACGGAGAGCCCACATGAATGACACACCGACGCCCGCCATCCGATGGAAACTGCGGGATGTCATGGCCTCGGCCGGGATGTTCCAGACCACTGAGCTGCGCGAGCCTCTTCGTCGCCACGGCGTCAACCTCTCCCGTGAGCAGGTCTTCCGGTTGGTCACCAAGCCACCTGAGCGTCTCAACATGACGGTTCTTGCAGCGCTGTGTCAGGTGTTTTCCTGCAGCCCCAATGACCTGATCGAACCTGTCGAGGTGGCTGCAGCGCCGGCTCCTCGTGTTGTTGGCGACACTGTCGAACGGGACCTGCCCGAACTGCGACCAGTGAAAGCCCGGATACACCGACCCACCGATGGCCCCGTCTGAGTCTGCGACAACCTGCTGCGACAACTGCCACCGCGACGTCATCAGCAGGTATCGACTACTCGGAGGCAGGATCTGTAATGCGTGCTATTCGACGCTACGGCGACACCCCGCTCCATGCCCGCAATGCCACACAGTACGAGTACTTGCATTCCTTAACGATGGCGGTCAACGGATATGCGATGTCTGCATCGGCCAACCAGGCCGATTCGACTGCAAAGGTTGCGGAACCCAACAAGACCTCACCGGAACACACTGCCAACGTTGCCGACTAAACGAGCGTCTCGACGACATGCTCGACGACGGCACCGGAAGCATCTGTTCGGTGCTTCTACCGTTGAAGAGCTACCTGCTTACGGCTTATAAACCAAAGAACATCAACTCCTGGCTGCGCCGTGAACCAGCCGCGACCACTCTGCCGAGTATGGCCACGGGCATCATGCCGATCACTCACCGTGGTGTTAATCAACTTCCACTAACGGCGAGCACACGCTACCTTCGTCGCATTCTGATCAGCGCTGGAGTGCTGCCGAGCATCGATGTTTACCGCAACGACCTGGACGTATACGCCACACATTTCCTGGCTGACCTACCTGCTGAGCACGCCGCGATCCTTAAACGCTTCTATCGCTGGCACATCCTGCCCACGATTCGGCGACGGCTTGCCGGCAAGGAGATGACCATCGGGATGTACAAGAACTGGCGGACGGAGTTACGTAACCATCGACGGCTGTTGCAGTGGCTGGCTCAATACGGCTTCACTTTGGCCACGGCCCATCAGTCCGCGATCGATCGGTATGTCGCCGAACATCCCCCCACACATTCCACTGGGGTTTTTCTCAACTGGGCGACGACTGCAGGGTTGTGCACGAAGCTGACAGCCGTGGTCGTCGATCAACACCACGCCAGGCCGCGGTTGAGTGATACTGACCTCACCACGATCGTCGATGAGGTTTTCAACGCCAGCACGATGCCACTTCCCGCCCGACTCGTCGCCCTGTTTGCCGTGATCTACGCTCAGCCGATCCAACGTAGCGCTGCTCTACGCCGTAGTTGCGTCCGGGACAACGGTGCGGGGAACCTGGTCATCGCCTTCGCCCAGACCCCGATACGGCTACCCGACACATTGGAACGACTCGTCCGAGAACAGCTTAATAACCTCGACCAGAGTCACCAGACCCTACCCGGTGGGCAGGATTGGCTGTTTCCGGGCGTGATGCCTGACCAGCATGTATCACCAGGTCGTACTAGAGACATCATCGCTGAGGCGGGTTTCAACGTGCGCTTGCTGAAAGACTCCCGTCTGCAACACTTCGCCCAGACCATTCCCGCATCGATCATCGCGGATGTCACAGGCATCAGCGTGGAGCAAGCCACCAAGCACAGTAGAAATGCTGGAGGTACTTGGGCAGGCTACCCAGCGTCGCGTCAAGGTCCACCCAACCTGAGGGAATAATGCGCAGCTGAATAATGCGCTTCACCAGTATCAGCCAGTACGGTCTAGAACCTCTCGACGAGCGGGAGACCAGGAACGCCCTGGAACGCTGGATTGAGGAGCGCGGCGGCAACGCGAAGATCACCGGCAAGAAGGCGTTGAACTTGAACCCGCTGATCACCTCGGACGAGGACGGTCACCGGGAGTTGAACCTGGCGTGGTGGTGGATTCACATCGGCAATGAACCAGCGCAGTTCAGCGCGTTCAATGCGAGGGACGACAAGCTGTTGTCGTCGAGGGTGTGGAAGGGGCCGTTCCGTCAGCACCGCGCCCTGGCCCCGGCCACCTGGTACGTGGAGAAGGGCAAGCGGTTCGCCCTGCCGGGTGGGGAGGCGTTCGGCATCGCGTCGATCATGACGCTGGCGCACCGGGACAATGAACCGATGCTGACCTACGCCCTGGTGACCCGTGACGCCGTGGAGCAGGCGGCGACAGTGCATCCGAGGATGCCGCTGGTATTGCCACGGGAGCTGCACGATGACTGGTTGAACCCGTCGGTCGCCGGGGACGGGGATTTGCTGGCGGAGGCACTGTCGGCGTCCGAGGAGCTGAGCAGGTCGATGGAGATCGTCGGCTGAGATGGTTCCCGAGGGGGTCGGGATCACGGCTATGTGACCGAAACTGACAGCAACTTCACAGTAGATAGGGGTGATTTCTAGACTGTGCGACGGTTGGTAGCGTCACGATCCGCCCTGGCTGTATCGGTCAGAGGAATACATTGATACTGGTAGAAAAGTTGCAAAAGACAAGTACCATAGATCATTAATCTCTGCCAGCAAGGTGATCCTACATCGGGGGTAGTCGTCTCGCTCGACCCTCGAAATCAGACCCCCTCGGGAATCGGCTGCTTAGGTGACCCTCACAACGACTCCTGCCGTCCGCTGGCCGTCAGGCCGCGAGACGGAACCCGCCGGGAGGGTGGACTAGTCCTGGGTAGCGAGCACCCTGTGGACAGCACCCACGGATACCCCGGTGCCACGGGCAATCTCGCGGATCGACTCGCCCTTGCTGCGTCGGGCCACGATCGCGGCCTCCTTGTCGGTGTCGATGACCTTGGGGCGGCCACCGACCTTGCCTCGCTTCCGTGCGGCGTCGAGACCGTTCTTCGTCTTGGCGGAGATGTCCCGGCGACGGTCTTCTGCCAGGGCGAGGGCCAGGTCAAGGATCAGGGACCGTTCCGTGTGTTCTCCGGTGGCGATGCCGTCGAGCACCTTGACCTTGACGCCCTTCTCGAACAGATCGGTCAGGACGATGAGACCTTCGAGCAGGTTGCGGCCAAGTCGGTCGACCTCCTGGACGGTGAGCATGTCGTCAGGACGGAGGTAGTTGAGGGCGGCCTTGAGTCCGGGGCGGTTGTCGACCGACAGCTTGCCGCTGACCTTCTCCTCGAACACCTTGATGCAGATCGGGTCGAGGGCGTCATGCTGACGAGCGACGTCCTGACCCTTCGTGCTGACGCGGACGAGACCTACGAGTGCCATTGTGAATGTGATCGTTAGGTGGCGTGGCTTCTTAGACTCTCCATGTCGTGCTCCGGAGTCACCGTCTTCATGAGCGATCCGCGCCGATGATCACGGCCGGAGCCTTCCGTTGTTGAGCATGCTGGAAGTTTGGTTATGGTGTGGGGCGGCACCGGAAGGGCTTCGAGATCGTTGGGTGCCAGCCCTTTCGGTAGATTTACTCCGCGGTGTCGATAAGTCCGGTGACTGAGGTGATGAGCATTGCTCGATACCGGTTCAATCGGTCAAGCGACCAAGGGTCCTCCGGGGAGTGGACTTTAAGTGCCGGAGAGGCATATTGCCACGCCGTGACCTGACCCAACAACAGAGCGAGAACATCTACCGCATCCCTGCCGAACTTCTCCGAGAGTGCTGCTATCTTCGGTGCGTACGCAGCGGCCTCGTCGGCAGAGGCGTCGGGACGTTCCAGCCCGGCCCACGAGGTCAATCGAAGAACTTCTGGATGCTCAATCAGGTAATCGAACAGTGCTCCTGCATATCCGGGCAGGTCTTTGACCGTGAACGGGACCGCCTCCGCCATCTCGGTCAGCGATCTCGCCACGATGATGTCGAACAGGGTGTCCTTGGGGCCGAAGTGCACGTAGATCGACCGTTTGTTGACATTTCCCGCTTCAGCGATCCGGTCCACTCGGGCACCCGCCAGGCCGTGCTCGGCGAACTCGTTACGGGCGGCTTCCAAGATCCTTCGCTTGGTTTCGGCGGCGTTGGGTGGCATGGCTCCCAATCTACCGGTAACCGACTAGTTATTGACACGGGGGTCCAGGGGTGTCACACTTGTCCATGTAAGTATCCAGATAGTTACCTCAAGGAGTGCGCATGACCCAGAAGATTCTCATTACCGGCGCCAGCAGTGGATTCGGGCGGGGAGCGGCTATCGAGCTCGCCCGTCAAGGCCAGGACGTCATCGCGGCCGCTGAGACATGGCCACAGGTACGAAGCATGCGCGAAGACGCACAAGCTGCCGATGTTGAGCTGACTGTCATCAAGCTCAACCTGCGGGACAACATCGATATCTCCCACGCCGCGAGTTTCGACGTCGACGTACTCGTGCTCAATGCAGGCGTCATGGAAGGTGGAGCCGTCGTCGATATCCCCCTCCAGCGAGTCCGCGAGTCCTTCGACATCAACGTGTTCGGCCATCTCGAACTGGTGCAGGCGATCGCCCCGAAGATGATCGAGCGTCAGCAGGGACGTATCGTGTGGACCTCATCAATGGGTGGCATCCTCGTTGTTCCGTTCTTGGGGGCCTACTGCGCCACCAAGCACGCGATCGAAGCGATCGCCGGTTCGATGAAGGCCGAACTCGAGCCCTTCGGAATCAAGGTTGCCACCGTGAACCCCGGAGTATTCAACACCGGTTTCAACGACACCGGCGCTGAAAGCTA
The DNA here is from genome assembly GCF_007673095.1 of Corynebacterium glyciniphilum AJ 3170. GTDB lineage: Bacteria > Actinomycetota > Actinomycetes > Mycobacteriales > Mycobacteriaceae > Corynebacterium. The sequence goes on along the minus strand of NZ_VDYZ01000018.1, from coordinate 5,574 downwards.
CGTGCAGTGGTACGACCCCGACACCGCAAATATCCCCATGCCCGACTTCGGGGACTCACTGGCGGATCAGGCCGATCCACAGGAAATGGTCGATGCGATGGTCGAAACAATCATGTCCGACAACCCCGACTACCGGACCATGCGACCACAGGAAACCATCACCGCTGCCAAGCAGTGGCAGGAAACCGAGTGGACCCAGAAAGCCTAACCCCCGCGGGAGAGCGAAGGAGCAGAACCCATGGCACAACCTACAATCACCCTCGAATCAGCCACACAGGTTATTGACGCAGGCAAGCGCAAGGCACGGGAACTAGGACTGAACGCGGTATTCGCGGTTCTCGACGCAGGAGCTAACCTCGTTTCCTTCGAACGGATGAACGGAGCATGGCTGGCATCGAATGACCTCGCTGTCGCGAAAGCACGGACGTCGGTGATGTTCGAGATGCCGAGCGAAGCGCTGAACGCTCCTGTGCAGTTGGGCGAACCTCTCGCGCATTTCGACCACACCAACGGTGGATTGCTGCTTATGGGAGGAGGCGTGCCCATTACGGACGCGGAAGGAAACCTCCTCGGGGCACTGGGTGTCTCTGGTGGAACACCAGAGCAGGACGCCGAGATAGCTCGCGCTGCTGTGAGCTGAACTCAGGCAGGAGCATCAGTCTGGCTCTGCGAAGAAGTGTGCTGTGTGACTGGCTCTGCGCAGACAGTGCGAAACCGATAGAGGCCTAGGGCGTGTCTGCTAATTGCGAGCCCATACCAGCACCGCCGCCAGGACCACGGCCGAGCGGTAGACGATCGCGAGCTTGTCGAACCGCGTGGCCAAGCCCCTCCATTGCTTGATCAGGGCGAAGGAACGCTCGACGACGTTGCGGCCCTTGTAGACCTCTCGGTCGAAGCTCGGGGCACATCCACACTAGCGGCCCCGTCGGCGTCGATGGCCGTGCTGGTCGCGCCGCTCGGGGATGACGTCCTTGATTCTGCGGGCGCGCAGCGTCTGGCGGATCGTGCGAGAGGAGTATGCCTTGTCTGCCAGTAGGGCATCGGGACTCGTGCGTGGCCTGCCCTGCCCGGTCCTGGCCACGCGCAGGTCGCCCAGCAGGACCGGCAGGGTCTGTCCATCGTGCGCCTGGCCCGGGGTGACGACCACGGCCAGCGGACGGCCCCGGCCGTCGACGGCGTGGTGGACCTTCGTGGTCAACCCTCCGCGGGAGCGGCCGATCGCGTGTCCGGGAGGTTCGTGGTGCGACTGCGGGCCATGGGCGTGCACGGTGCCACGGCACGCCACGGGATGCCGGTGCGGTAGCGGTAGACGATCGCTTCCACGACCCGGCGGTGGTCGGCCCAAGGCCTGCCGCGTCGTCCTGCGCTACTGGGTAGCAGAGCACGTATGCTCTCCCACTGATCGTCAAAGAGCCGCAGTCGACGAGGCACTGAGGGCAACCGGACACCGCACTCCCCAGCTTGTAGCGTCGGGGAGCACGATGTCAGTCGATGTTCTTGATCACTCGGGCGGGTACGCCAGCGACCACCGTGCGCGCGGGCACGTCGTGGGTGACGACCGCGCCGGCAGCAACGACTGCGTCCGCACCGATGGTCACACCTTGAGTGACTACGGCAGCCGCACCGATCCAAACGTCGTCCTCGATCACAATCGGGGCGCTGACGGTGTACTCGCGCCGCTCTGCCAGCGGCAGCGGGTGACCGCCGGTGATCAAGCTGACCCGCGGAGCGATCATGACGTTGTCACCGATGGTGATGCCACCGCCGTCCATGAAGGTGCAGCCCTGGTTGACGAAGACGTTCTCGCCGAACGTCGTGGCCAGTCCATGCTCGGTGTAGAACGGCGGGTAGATCGTCACGGAGGCCGGCAAGGGGCCACCGAAGACAACTGAAAGTAGTTCAGCGCGTGCCTCGGTGTCATTGAAGGGCAGGACGTTCAGCCGAGAGGTCGCATCGGTGACCTGGGCGATTCGCTCCGCAAAGTGCGCAAATTCTGGTGTCTGGACGTGCATTATCTGTTCTATTCGGGAAGCCATGCCGCAATCTCAGCAGAGTCGCTGCCCCACGATCAAACAACTCACCGTTCACGGAAACAACTACAGGTTGTAGAGCTATGATCGTAGCGTGGACATCAAAGCTGTACGGACTTTTGTAGCCATCGCTGAGGTTGGGCAGTTCCAGGAGGTGGCCGACAAATTCGGAATCAGCCAGCAGGCGGTCTCCAAGCGGATCATGGGTTTAGAGAGGAACCTCGGGGTCTCGCTCCGGGTACGCACCTCCCGGGGATCGCGGCTGAGCTTGGACGGTCAGCTGTTCCTCCCGCACGCCAAAAAGGTTCTGATGGCGCTTGAGGATGCAGAGCAAGCTATGCGCCCCGGGACCCGTCCCCTGCGGGTCGATGTCCTCAATCGGCGCATCGCGCCAGCCCAAGCCGTCCACCGCTTCTACCACTCGCGCCCCGACACCGTCCTCGATGCGGTTACGCTCGGCGAGGAGAATGCTGCGCAGGCGGCGTGGGCTGTGCTCGAGGGTAGCCTTGAGGCTTCCTTCCGTGCCTTGCCTGCTAGCCAGATGCCTTCTGGGATCAGAGCCGAACGACTCCTGGACGCCCCGCTGGAGCTGCTGGTCGGCCCCGCCCACCCGTTGGCAGGGAAGGGCGAGGTCCAGCCCACCGACCTTGCCGACCACCGCCTCTGGATCCCCGGTATAAGCCCAGGCACGGAATGGGAGTTGTTCTACCAGTCGCTTTCGCAGGACTTCGGGATGAGCATCGACTCACTCGGCCCCAACTTCGGCGACGAAGCGCTCATGGACGCATTGGCTGAGTCAAGCTCTCTAGCGACCCTTGTTGGCACCGGCGACCGGTACCTGTGGCCCGAGAACTACGGTCTGCGGCGAGTTCCCCTGCGTGGGCCGACACCGGTTTATCCGCACATGCTGCTTACACGTGCTGGACACCAGAATCCTGTGCTGACCGAGCTGCGAGATTTTCTGCAAGCCTCACGACCCCAGGTCGATGACGAGGTGTGGGTTCCCGGATGGGTGACGTACTGATCGACCAGCCGATTTAGCAGACACGCGCTAGATGGGCGATTCACTGACCTTCCTCAACCACTGCAGGAACAGGCGTGTCTCCGTCGGCCCGAGGATATCGGGACTAGCAGCAGCTTTCTCTGCCACAGTCACCGCAGCCGCATCATCACCCTCCCGCCCCGCCCCAGTAATTGCCCGGATCACCCCTTCGCGTACCGCAGCAGACAGATCGGGGTCGGGGGATCCCCGAATGATCTGTCGCAGCGTGACGCCGATGTTGGTGGCCAGGATGTGGGCGGAGGCCTGCTCCGGGAGGACGGCGAGGCGGCCCTGGTCGGAGGCCTGTGTCGTCAGACTGAGCAGGATCTCGGCGGGACGGGACTGGGCCGCCGGGGCGTGACCGGGCTGCACCTTGCCGTACATCAGTGCGTAGAACCCGGGGTTGGCCAGGCCGAAGTCGACGTGGGCGTCCCATCCGGTGCGGATGTCCTGGATCGGGTCACCGGTCCACTCCATCGCCTGTTTCTCGGCGATGTACATGTCGAAGCCGTGCTCGACAACGGCATCGGCAAGTCCCTGTTTGGAGCCGAAGAAGTGGTAGGCGGTGGGCAGCTTGACTCCCACGGTGTCGCACACCGCCCGCAGCGAGAAGTCCTCGCCGGGCGAGCGGGCGATCATGTCCGCGGCAGCGGCGATCAACTTTTCTCTCGTCCCTGTCGACGCGTCCCTGCTCATTCTGCTACCGTAGCGTACGTATCATCGATACGGCGCAACATATCTCTGATATGTTCATCCGTGAAGTCCACGAGAAAGGAAGACAGCATGACTGAGCACACGCTCAAGGGAAAGAACGTCCTGATCGCCGGAGGCGGCAAGAATCTCGGAGGCCTGGTGGCGCGCCAGTCCGCGGCTGCCGGAGCCAACGTGGCGATCCACTACAATTCCGATGCCAGTCGACCGGATGCCGAGGACACCCTCGCCGCTGTGCAGGCTGAAGACGTCCAGGGTGCGATCTTCCAAGGCGACCTGACCGCACCGCAGAACGTCGCGACCCTGTTCGATGAGGCCGAGAAGACGTTCGGCAAGATCGACATCGCCATCAACACCGCCGGCAAGGTGCTGCGCAAGCCCATCGTCGAGACCGCCGAGGACGAGTACGACTCGATGTTCGACATCAATTCCAAGGCTGCGTACTTCTTCATCAAGGAGGCAGGCAAGCATCTTTCCGACGATGGCAAGATCATCACCGTGGTCACTGCCTTGTTGGCCGCCTTCACCGACGGCTACTCCACCTACGCCGGCGGCAAGGCCCCGGTGGAGCACTTCACCCGTGCGGCGTCCAAGGAGTTCGCCGACCGTGGCATCTCGGTCAACGCCGTGGCCCCCGGCCCGATGGACACGCCGTTCTTCTACGGCCAGGAAACGCCGGAACGAGTCGAGTTCCACAAGTCCCAGGCCATGGGCAATCAGCTCACCCAGATCGAGGACATCGCGCCGATCATCAGGTTCCTGGCGACTGACGGCTGGTGGATCACCGGTCAGACGATCTTCGCCAACGGTGGCTACACCACGCGCTAACCCCGCCCTGTCCGCCTAACCGAAGGATATTCTTGTGACCAGCCTTGACATCCCCGAGCCGATCGCCTCATTCTTCACCGCGGTCAACGACCATGATAGCCAGGCTTTTCTTGATGCGTTGACCACCGATGCTGTCGTCGATGACTGGGGTCAGATCATCACCGGACGCGACGAGATTGACGAGTGGAGCCAGATCGCATTCATCGGATCCCAGCCAACCTTCAGCGCAGAACGAGCCTCCACCGCCGACGGCAAAATCACCGTCGTCGGCGACTGGCGGTCAACCCACGCCAACGGGCCGTCGCGATTCGACTTCGACCTCGATGGTGACAAGATCAAGAAAATGACCATCAGCGAAGGCTGACGAACGCCGTCACCTTCGTGGCACCATGCCCCTAATAGGAGAGGATGAAGCCTGATGAACGACACTGACAGCACTTTCGAAGCACGTTCCGGACGGAGCCATAAACCACGCCGTATCCTGGCAATCGTGTCCAACACAGCAGAACTGCACGGGATGCCTGTCGGCTTCTTTGGCGAGGAACTCACCCGTGCGTTCCTCGCATTCATTGAGGCCGGTCACGACGTTGACATCGCCTCCCCTAAGGGCGGAGAAGTGATGGTCGATACACACAGCGACCCACGAACCCCAGGAGGGGACTACCGCGATGATCTGATCACCCTCGGTTTCCTGCACCACGACACCTTCGGTCCCCTGCTCAGTGACACAATCTCGACCGCCGATATTGACGTTGCTGACTATGATGCCGTGTGGGTCGCCGGTGGGGGTGGACCACTGCTGACCTTCAAGGATGATGATCACCTGCATGATCTGATCTCTTCGTTCTATGAGGCAGGCAAGGTGGTGTCACTGATCTGCCACGGTTCCTCACTATTGCTGGGGACTGCTGCGCGAGTAGTTGACATCTGATCTGGCTTGCCGTGGGGTGGGCCTGGAAGGAT
>NZ_VDYZ01000189.1 GCF_007673095.1 Corynebacterium glyciniphilum AJ 3170 | reverse complement strand
GGGAGGGGAGAGGGGGGGGGGGGGGGTGTGGGGAGGGGTGTGTAGTGGTGGAGTGAGTGGATGTGGGATGAGGTGGGGAGGGGAGATGTGGATGTGGTGGGCGAGGGGTAGGGTGACGGAGTGAGTGGGGTCGGGTTGGGTGAGGGAGGAGGAGGGGGTGGATGGGGAAGAGGAGAGGGGGGAGGGGGAGGATGGTGAGGAGGATGTGGATGGGAGTGGTAGGTGTGGAGGGGGAGGTGGGGGAGGTAAGGGGTGAGGGGGTGGGGGTGGAGGAGGGATTGAGTG
>NZ_VDYZ01000188.1 GCF_007673095.1 Corynebacterium glyciniphilum AJ 3170 | reverse complement strand
TGGTGGATGTTGTGGTGAGTGATGGGTTGATGATGTGGGTGATGGTAGGGAGGGTGTATGTGGGTTGGTTTGTTGTGCTGCTTTTGGAGGTGGGGGTGGAGGAAGGGTATGAGGGGATGGTGAGGTGGGGGGTGGGGGGGAGGAGGTGGTGGGGGGTGTGGGGGCGGTGGAGGGCGGGTGTGTGCGGAGGGGGGTGGGGAAGAGTGTGGAGGGGAAGGGTCTGGGATTCGAGGATGTGTGGGTGAAGGGGGAGAGGGGGGAGGTGAGGAGGGGAGAGGGGAAGAT
>NZ_VDYZ01000187.1 GCF_007673095.1 Corynebacterium glyciniphilum AJ 3170 | reverse complement strand
CTCACCCGCCCCAATCACCCCCTCAACTTCCTACTCCCCCTTCTCCACTACCAGTCACTCCCTCGCCACCACCCATTCCTCCTCCCCACCCACCCCATCCCACCCCCCTCCCACATCCTCCCCCCTCCCACCCACCTCACACCTCCACCCCCATCCCCACCCCTCCACCCTCCCCCACTCCTCCACTTCCCCACCCCTCTCCACCACATCCACCCCCCCCCTCAACACCCCCCCCCCCCTTCCTCCCACAACCCCCATGTCTCACCACTCCTCCTCCTCATCCTC
>NZ_VDYZ01000186.1 GCF_007673095.1 Corynebacterium glyciniphilum AJ 3170 | reverse complement strand
CCCACAACCACATCTCTACCATCCCACTTTCCTCGCCCCAGCCACGATCATCAACCTGTGCCCCGCTCTACTCCCACCTCCCCTCCTCCCCCCAATCCCCCTCCACCCTCCCTACCCCCTCACCCTCCTTCCCCCACCCCCCCCCTCCCCTCACCCCCTATCCCCTCAATCATCCCACCTCACTTTTCACAACCTATTTCTTCAAGTCACCCATCCATCTCACGCACGACATAACGATCGTCTTGCCACCCCAGTCCGTACACTTCCCCTCCGTCTCCCTTATCCA
>NZ_VDYZ01000185.1 GCF_007673095.1 Corynebacterium glyciniphilum AJ 3170 | reverse complement strand
TTAAGCTCAGCCCAATCCCCCCCAATCCTCCACCCTCCACACGGTCCACCTCACCCTCCCCCTCCTCCCATCCCCCCATCCTTTCCCCCATCTCCCTCATCCCCTCACCCATCACCACCTTCTCCTCCCCATTCATCAACCCCCACCCCTCCCCCTCCACCTTCACCCCCTCGCCGATCACCCCTTCCACATAGTCCTTCCCTACATCCTCCTCCTCCAAGATCACCGCCTCCCCCCCCCTCGACACCTCCCCGACCACCCTCTCCTCCCCCGTCATCTCCACCCAC
>NZ_VDYZ01000184.1 GCF_007673095.1 Corynebacterium glyciniphilum AJ 3170 | reverse complement strand
CGCGAACGGCGGCAGGACGTCCACACCTCCCTCCCCCCCTCCTACCCCTCCACCTCACCCCCCCCCCTTCCCTCCACCTCACCCATCTCACCCCCCTTCACCTTCTCCTACACCCACTCCCCCTCCTCCACCCACACCTTCAGCCACCCCTCCCACCTCTTCCTCTTCCCCTCCCCCCACACCCACCACCCTCCCCACCCTCACCCCCCCCCTCACCCCCACTTCCCCCACCTCCTCACCACCCTCCCCCACTCCTCACCACCTTCATCCTCCCCCTTCACCATCTA
>NZ_VDYZ01000183.1 GCF_007673095.1 Corynebacterium glyciniphilum AJ 3170 | reverse complement strand
GAGGGTGATGTGGGGTGGGGTGATGTGGATGGGGGGGGGGGAGGGTATGGGGGTGGAGGTGAAGGAGGTGTGGGTGGGGATGGGGTGGGTGTGGGGGGGGGAAGGGGAGGTGGTGGCGATGGGGGGGATGGTGGTGGTGGAGATGGTGGCGGGGGTGGGTTTGGTGGTGATGGGGGTGGGGGCGGTGGGGGAGGAGAAGAGGTAGGGTGGGGGAAAGTAGACCGACCACCACGGGGGCATCGCGTCCCACGGAGGAGACGGCCCGTGAGGAGGCCGCACACCCTCCC
>NZ_VDYZ01000182.1 GCF_007673095.1 Corynebacterium glyciniphilum AJ 3170 | reverse complement strand
CACCTCCACCCCCCCACCGCTCCCCCCCAAACCCCTCTCCTAACTCTCCCCCACCCCCTCCTCCTCCATCCACCCCACCATCACCACCTCTCCCGTCCCCTTCTCCTCCACCACCCCCCCCACCACCCCCACCTCCACCACACCCACCCCCTCCACAACAACCCCCAACACAATCCCCCCCCCCCCCACTCTCCCAACATCCTTCCTCTCTCCACCCATTCCACCTCCTCATATCCTCTCCCCGCGACACTACCCACCCAAACACCCCACCCCTGCCCCCCATCTTCA
>NZ_VDYZ01000181.1 GCF_007673095.1 Corynebacterium glyciniphilum AJ 3170 | reverse complement strand
CCCCCCCCCTCCCCATCCCGACCCGCACTCCCGTCAACCCACCCCCACCCACTCCCACCACCACCCCCTCCCCCCACCCCTCCCCACCCACCACTCCCCCCACCCTCCTCCCCCTCAACCCCCACAACTCCACCTACCCCCCCCTCCTCTCCCCTCCCCTCACCTCACCCACCCTCCCCCCCATCTTCACCACCCTCCCCTCCCCCTCCCCCCACCACACCTCCCACCACACCACCACCATCCCCATACAACCCCCCACCCCCACCATGATCAACCCCGTACCCACTTC
>NZ_VDYZ01000180.1 GCF_007673095.1 Corynebacterium glyciniphilum AJ 3170 | reverse complement strand
CCACCCCATCCCTAACACCTTCTACTCCCTCCCCTCAACCCCCCCCTCAACCCCAACTATCCCACCCCATAACCTACTCAATCTAATCAAACCCCAGCGCAGATTTTCTCCACTAACTTATCCAATCCAATATCTCCTCTCCCTCTCCCCTCCCCACATTTCCTCCCACCCCACCCCCTCCCCCACCCTCCCAACCCCTCTCCCCCCCCACAACATCCCCAATTTCCACACTCCCCTCTCTCCCATCTCCAACCCCTCCACCCACCCCAACACCCCTTCCCCGCCCGTCT
>NZ_VDYZ01000017.1 GCF_007673095.1 Corynebacterium glyciniphilum AJ 3170 | reverse complement strand
ACCGGAGGTCTTCCTTATGCGTCATCCCCCGACGGAGTGTTCACAACCTCCCCGGGAAGTACACCTAGCCCAGCTCCTCCAGCTTCGCCCGCACGTCATCGGCCGGCGGGTTGGTCGCGTAGGTGCCGTCGGAGTACTTGACGGTCGGGACAACGCGGTTCCCGTCGTTGACGGACTTCACCCACTCGCCGGCTTCAGGATTCTGCTCGACGTCGATGCGCCCGTACGGGGTCCCCGTCGCATCCAGGTCGGCGGTCAGACGCTGGCAGAAGGGGCACCAGGTGGTGGTGTACAGGGTGACAGACAATGCAAACTCCTAGGAACGTTCTTTCGGGGAAGTGGTGGCCGTGTACTCGCAGATCCGGTACCGCAGCGGGTCCTCACCTGTCAGGGCGGTGCCCTTCTCTGAATCCAACCATGGGCCGTCAGAGACCGTGAACGAGCCGTCCTGCAGTGTCGCACGCATGTCGGGCGCGACCACCCGGAACCGCTCGGGGGCACCGCAGGCTATCTCGGTGACGACCACACGGTCGGCGACTGGCAGGCACTGCCGGTAGATTTCGCCGCCACCGAGAATCCACACCGTCGATACTCCGTCGACGTCCCGCTCTGCGGCGATCCGGTGTGCCGCGACCACAGCCTCCGGGATCGAGGCGCACACGGTCCCGCCGGGGGCGTCGTAGGAGGAGTTCCGGGTGATCACCACGTTGTCGCGTCCGGGGAGGGGGCGGAACCGGGGGTCCAGTGCCTCCCAGGAGATCCTGCCCATCACCACGGGAGCTCCCACGGTGGAGTTCTTGAAGTGCTCGAGGTCCTCAGGCAGGTACCAGGGCATGTCGGATCCGTCGCCGATGACCCCGTCGGTGGTCTGTGCCCATATCATGGCGATCTCGACATCGTCGGGTAGTCCGGCGTCACGCAGGTCGCGACGGGCCAGGTCGGCACTCGTGGGCGTGCTCAGGGTGTCACTCATGATGTTCTCTGTGATCTCCGTGTTCTCTGTCATACCGCCACAGGGGCCTTGATGCCCGGGTGGGGGTCGTAGTCGTTCACGGAAATGTCGTCGAAGGTGTAGCTGAACATGTCCGCAGCCTTGGTCAGCGACAGCGTCGGGTAAGGGCGGGCCTCCCGGTCAAGCTGCCGGCGTACCTGGTCGACGTGGTTGTCGTAGATATGGCAGTCGCCGCCGGTCCAGATGAACTCACCGACCTCCAGGCCCGCCTGCTGGGCGAACATGTGGGTGAGGATCGAGTAGCTGGCGATGTTGAACGGCACGCCGAGGAACATGTCCGCACTGCGCTGGTAGAGCTGGCACGAGAGCTTCCCGTCGGCGACGTAGAGCTGGAACAGCAGGTGACAGGGTGGAAGTGCCATATCGTCAAGCTCCGAGACATTCCAGGCGGAGACGATGTTGCGCCGGGAGTCCGGGTTCGAGGTGAGCGTCTCGAGAGCGGCGGCGATCTGGTCGACGTGGCGTCCGTCCGGGGTGGGCCAGCTGCGCCACTGGACACCGTAGATCGGCCCCAGATCGCCGTTGTCGTCAGCCCACTCGTCCCAGATACTCACACCGTGCTCATGGAGCCAGGCCACGTTCGAGTCGCCGCGCAGGAACCACAGCAGCTCGCCCACGACGGACTTGAGGTGCACCTTCTTCGTGGTGATCAGGGGAAAACCGGAGGAGAGGTCATAACGGATCTGACGGCCGAACAGGCTCCGGGTGCCGGTGCCGGTGCGGTCGCCCTTCGCCGTGCCGTCGGCGAGGATCTCGGCCAGGAGATCCTCATAGGGTGTGGGGACAGGGGACGTTGAGCTCATGGGTTCCAGAATAGGGTCATGGAGGTGTCCGCGACCACCTGGGTCACAACACTTTCCGCAGCGGCATCAACGCGATCTCCGCCACGCGTGACAACGGGTGCTCGTCGCGCCAGGATGTGGAGTTCACGGTCTCACAGTGTTCGATGTCGGCGGTGAAGACCTTCTCCATCGTCGCCGCGAAGTCCTTGTCGGTGACCTCGACATTCGTCTCGTAGTTGAAGGACAGCGACAGACGGTCGATGTTCGCGGTACCGACGGTGGACCACTCCCCGTCGATGGTGGCGGTCTTCGCGTGGATCATCGTCGCAGCGTAGAGGTGCAGCGTGATGCCGTGTTCCAGGAGTTCGCCGTAGAACCCGCGGCTCACCCAGTCGGCGATCATGTGGTTGGACTCCTTGGGCACCATGAGGCGTACGTCCACGCCCCGGTCCGCGGCACGGTACAGGGCCTGCAGGATCTGCTGGTCCGGGATGAAGTAGGGGGTGGTGATCCAGATGTGGTCCCGGGCGCGCTCGATGGCGGTGAGGTACATGTTCCTCAACGGGTAGACCAGCTGTACCGGCAGGTTCGCCACCACCTGGATCCGGGAGTCCCAGCTGTCGGGAGCGGTCCAGGGGATGTCGCCACCCTCCGGCCACTTCTGGTTCCAGACCCGGGTCACCGCGTTGCGGAGTCCCCACGTCTTCGGCCCGACCTGCCGGACGTGCGTGTCGCGCCAGTGCCCGGCGAACTGTGAGCCGATGTTGTAGCCGCCGATGAACCCGGTCTCGTCATCGACCACGAGGATCTTGGAGTGGTTGACGCCGGTGGTGCGTACCGGCGCGGTCCACAGTTTGCGGGTGACGAAGGGCAGCCGGGCGACATGCACCTTGTCGGAGAAGTTCCGGTAGAAGGACCGTGGCACCACCAGGTTCCCGAACCCGTCGTAGATCACGTACACGTCCACACCCCGGTCGGCCGCGGCGTTGAGGGCCTTGATGAACCGCAGGCCACCCTCGTCGTTCTTCCACAGGTAGTTCTGCATGAGGATGATCTCCTCGGCGCCGTCGATCGCCTCGATCATGTCGTCGTAGAGGGTCCTGCCGTCGGTGTAGACGGTCATCTCGGAGTCGCCGACGGTCGTCGAGAACGTGCCGGGCCGGGGTGCGGTACGTTCCCTGCGCCCCCGCCGCTGGATGAGGTCGGCCGTGAGTGCGGGGAGCGCGGCCGCAGCCGCCAGACCCGCGGCACCTGCGACGGCGAGACCACCGTAGGCGGCCAGGGAAGGGGAGTTCGTCCGGTCCTCGTGACCGCGGGAGGTGCGCAGGATGCTCATCGCACCGATTCTAATGACGGAGGTGCTACACGGTGGTGTACGAGCCGTGCTTCGCGGAGAACTCCGCGGCCGCGGCCAGGATGCCGTCGGCGACGTCAGGCCGGCAGATCAGCAGATCGGGGAGGTAGGTGTCCTCGTTGTTGTAGACCAGCGGGGTCCCGTCGAGGCGGCTGCAGTGCAGGCCCGCGGCCTGGCACACCCCCACGGGTGCGGCGTTGTCCCATTCGTACTGCCCGCCGGCGTGGATGTAGGCGTCGTTGTCGCCCAGCAGGACGCTGATCGCCTTGGCACCGCAGGATCCCATCGTCGTCAACTCCGCGCCGAGGGCCTCGGCAACATGGGGGGCCACGTCCGGTGTGCTGTTCCTGGAAATCACGAAACGGTTCGTCGGGGCGCCGAGCACGGCGCGGGATTCCGCGGAGGTGAACACCTGCCCCAGGTCGGGCATCCCGACGGCGGAGACGGTCACCGTCCCCTGCACGGCCAGGGCGATGTGCACCGCCCAGTCCTGACGGACGCCGGCGTATTCGCGGGTTCCGTCGAGCGGGTCGATGATCCAGACGCGGTCACGGTCGAGCCGGGACAGGTCGTCCGTCGCCTCCTCGGAGAGGACCGCATCGTCCGGACGGTGCAGCGCAAGGGCCCGGGCGATCCAGTCCTGGGCGATCGCGTCACCGGCGGCCCCCAGGTCGCCGCCCCGGAGCAGCCCGACGTTCCGGACCCCCTTGAGGATCTCTCCGGTGCCCTGGGCGAGGCGACCGGCAAGGGCATCGTCGTCGATGAAACGCGTCATGGCGCCCTAGTGTAGTCGGAGACACGACGCAGCTCCGTGTCCAGTGCAACATAGTGCGGAAGTTTCATGTCCGGCACGCGTGGTTGACTGGTGGGCATGACCGATCCCCTTGACCGTTTCGCGACGCCGGTGGCCTCCTGGTTCCGTGAGGTCTTCACCGAGCCGACGGTGGTGCAGTCGCAGGCGTGGGACGCGATCAGCCGGGGTGACAACGCTCTCGTCGTCGCCCCGACCGGGTCGGGTAAGACGTTGGCGGCTTTCCTCTGGGCGTTGTCACGGCTCAGCTCGGAAGGGTTGATGAAAGGCCGGCAGGACCGGAATACCGGTACCCGGGTGCTCTATATCTCGCCGTTGAAGGCCCTGGGTGTGGACGTCGAACGCAACCTGCAGGTCCCTCTGGCAGGGATCGCGCGGACGGCGACGGCCACGGGCACGGACGTCGCGCCGGTGCGTGTCGGGGTGCGGTCAGGGGACACTCCCCAGGCGGAGCGGGCGAAACTGCTCCGTACCCCACCGGATGTGCTGATCACCACGCCGGAGTCGCTGTACCTCATGCTCACCTCGAAAGCGGCGGGCACCTTGCGGGACGTGGACACCGTGATCATCGACGAGGTGCACGCGGTCGCAGGCTCGAAGCGGGGGACGCACCTGGCGCTCAGCCTGGAACGTCTGGAGCAGCTCAGCGACACCGGCGTCCAACGCATCGGTCTGTCGGCCACGGTGAACCCGGTCGACACCGTCGCCGCGTTCCTCGGCGGCGACCGTCCGGTGACGGTGGTGAACCCTCCCGCACAGAAACTGTGGGATGTGCGCGTGCGCAGTGTGGTCGAGGATTTTCAGGACCCGCCTGCGGTGGAGGATGTGTCGGCGGTCGCCGGGGACACTGACGTGGCGGACGACATTCCCGTCGACGAGGCACTGCTCGGGCCGTCCCTGATCGGTGAGGGCGTCGGCGGGGTCACCGAGGTGGGCAGCGGCAGCCGGGTCGCTTCCGGCGTGGACCGCGAATCGGCCCTGCCGCAGCAGAAGTCCGTGTGGCCGCATGTGCAGCGTGCGGTCTACGGGCAGGTGATGGACAACCGTTCCACGCTGGTGTTCGTCAATGCCCGGCGTACCGCCGAACGGCTCACCGGGGCCCTCAACGAAATGTGGGCGGAGGAGCACGATCCGGAGTCGTTGGCGGCACCGACCCGCCGCGACCCGGCGCAGCTGATGGCCCAGTCCGGTGCGGTCCCGGCGGCCCCGCAGGTCATCGCCCGCGCGCACCACGGGTCGGTGTCCAAGGACGAACGTGCCGACATCGAGGGGGCGCTGAAGGACGGTTCGTTGCGCTGCGTGGTGGCGACGTCATCCCTGGAGCTCGGCATCGACATGGGGCTGGTAGACCATGTCGTCCAGGTCGGTGCACCACCGAGCGTGTCCTCGGCGGTGCAGCGGTGCGGGCGCGCCGGGCACTCTGTCGGAGCGGTGTCCCGGGCCACGATCTACCCGCTGCACCGACAGGATGCCGAGGTGGCGACGGTGATCGTCGACCGGATGCTCGCCGGTGACCTTGAACCTCTCCAGGTCGTGTCCAATGCGCTGGACGTGCTCGCCCAGCAGACCGTTGCGGTGGCGGCCCAGGCCGCCGCCGTCGGAGGAGGAGACGGCACAGTGGACGTCGAGGACTGGTTCCGGACCGTCCGGCGTGCCCATCCGTATGCGGCGCTGCCCCGCGAGGCCTTCGACGGCGTTGTCGAGCTGGTGAGCGGACGGTACCCCTCGACCGACTTCGCCGAACTGCGTCCCAAGGTCATCTATGACGCCGCCACCGGGCACTTCGAGGCACGTCCCGGGACGCAACGCACCGCGGTCACCTCCGGCGGGACGATACCTGACCGCGGACTGTTCGGGGTCTTCCTCCCGGCGGACGGCGAGAATGCCGGGGGCAGACGTGTCGGTGAACTCGACGAGGAGATGGTCTACGAGTCACGCGTGGGGGACGTCTTCACCCTGGGGGCGTCCTCATGGCGGATTGCCGAGATCACCCGGGACCAGGTCATCGTCACCCCGGCCGCAGGACACACCGGTCGGCTGCCGTTCTGGGTCGGTGACGCCGAGGGGCGTCCCGCCGAACTCGCCCCGGTGATCGGGGCGGCGCGCCGGGCATGGGGACGGGGTTCCGACGGGGATCTCAGGGGAGCCGACTTCCTCGACGACAACACACGGCGGAATCTCGACGACTTCTACTCCGGACAACGGGAGGCCACCCAGGTCGTCCCCGATGAACGCACGATCCTCATCGAACGTTTCCACGACGAGGTCGGCGACTGGAGGGTCGTCGTGCACACCCCCTGGGGTCGGTCGGTGAACGCACCGTGGGCGTTGGCGATCGGGGCATCCTTGTCCCGGACGTCCGGCATCGACGCCATGGCCGTCGCCGGGGACGACGGCATTGTTCTCCGTCTGCCCTACACCGAGGACGCCCCCGGCATGGAACTGCTCACCGGTGGTGGGACCGGCGCTGACACCGCACCGGTCGTCGCCGAGGTGACGGAGTCGGTGGGTTCCTCGGCGCTGTTCGCCGGACGCTTCCGTGAATGCGCGGCGCGCGCCCTGCTGCTTCCGCGGCGTAACCCGGGCAAACGTCAGCCGTTGTGGCAGCAGCGCCAGCGTGCCGCCCAACTGCTGGACGTGGCACGACCACACCCGGAGTTCCCGATCATGGTGGAGACCATGCGCGAGTGCCTGCGTGACGTCTACGACCTCCCCGCCCTGGAGAAGGTCGTCGCCGCGGTGGGCACCAGGTCGATGCGTGTCGCCGAGATCACCAGCGACACCCCCTCGCCCTTCGCCGAGTCCCTGTTGTTCAGCTACACCGGCGCGTTCCTGTACGAGGGGGACTCTGCCGAGCGGGCCGCGGCTCTGACTGTGGACCCGGCACTGCTCGCCGCCGTCCTCGGTGCCCGGGGAGAAGGCCTCGTCCTGGATCCGGACGTGGTCACTGAGGTCGTGGAGTCGTTGCAGTGGCTGTCCGAGGGGAGGCGTGCCCGCAGCGCCGAGCAGGTGGTGGACATGCTCCGGGCCCTGGGGCCGCTGGCGCCGGGGGAGGTGGCACGGCGCACCGAGGACCCGCAGGGAATCGTTCTGCCGGAGGTGCAGACGATGATCCCACGCCGGATCTGTGAGGTGAAGGTCGGTGGCGTGCTGCGCTGGGCCGTGGTCGAGGACATCACCCTGCTCCGCGACGGCCTGGGGATCCCCGTACCCCCCGGGGTCGCCGCAGCCCGTGAGACCGTCGCCGACGCCGTCGACCAGCTCGTCCTGCGGTGGGCCCGGACCCATGGACCATTCACCGCCACCGATATCGCCGAAGAATTCGGCCTGGGAGTGGCCACCGCGGACTCGCTGGCGAAACGCTGGGTCAGCGGCCGACGGCTGGAGTCGCACAGCGGTGAGGACGGCGACCAGTACGTCGACGCCGGGGTCCTGCGCCGACTCCGGGCCGCCACCCTGGCGAAGGCGCGCGGAGCACTTGAACCGGTGAGTGTGCAGACCTACGCCGCGGTACTGGCGGACTGGCACGGCCTCGGCGCCGGCGAGCGGGAGGACCTGCCGGCGGTCATCGAACAACTCGCCGGAGTCGCGCTCCCCGCGAGCGCCTGGGAAACCGTGGTGCTTCCGTCCCGGATCCCCGACTACCGGACAAGTGACCTGGACGATCTGGTGGCTTCCGGGGAGGTCCTGGTCGTTGGAGCGGGGGCGACCTCGGCGACCGACCCGCGGATCATGCTGCTACCTGCCGACCTCGCGCCTTTGCTCGTCGACGGGCCGGACGGGCTGGAGGACACCGACGACCAGGACGCGGTGGGGCCCGTCGCGGCACTCGTACGTGACCGGGTCAGTGGGGGAGGAGCGTTCCTCGCCTCCGAGATCGAACGGGGGCTCGGTGACTCCGGAAGCGCCGGCCATGACGCCGTCGACTCCGCGATCTGGGAACTCTTCGACGCGGGACGGCTCATGCCCGACTCCTTCGCCGCTGTCCGCGCCCGGTTGGCCGGAACCGGCATCACCGACCGCGCCGGGAGCGGTGCACATAAGGCACCCCGTCGGAACCGGGGGAGAGGGACGACCCGGCGGCTGCGGATGGGAAGGAGCACCTTCGCCCAGACCGTGGCGTCCGAGGAGGTGCGGTCCCGTCGGGCGGCGATGAACGCACACTCGGGTGTGCCCGGCCGTTGGTCGCAAGTCCCGGGGCCGGCCGGGGCAGCCACAGACCGTGCGATCGCCACCGGTGAAGCCTGGTTGGACCGCTATGCGGTGGTGACCAGGGGCGCGGTGATGTCGGAGCACACCGAGGGCGGCTTCGCCGCCGCCTACCGGATGCTCACCGCCTGGGAGGACAACGGCACCGTCCTACGCGGGTACATCGTCGACGGATTGGGTGGGGCACAGTTCGCCTCCCGCGAGGTCATCGACCAGTTGCGCCGTGTGGAGGAGAACACCGGTGCCGGGGCAGAAAAGGCAGCCGGCCCGGTGCTGCTGGCGGCGTCGGACCCGGCGAATCCCTACGGCGCGGCCGTGCCGTGGCCCGAACTTCCTACCGAGGATGCGCCGCGGCCCACCCGTGGTGCAGGTGCACTGGTCGTCCTGCGTGAGGGACGCCTTCTGGCGCACCTGACCCGCGGTGGACGGACCGTCACGGTCTTCACCAGACCGGCCCTGTCCGATGAGCCGGTCGCGCCGGACCCCGGGGACGTGGCGGCCCTGGTCGCGGTGCTGTCGGACGCGGTGCAGGCCGGGCGGCTGTCACCGGTGACGGTGGAACGGATCAATGGCGTGGACGTGATGGGTGCCCCGACGGGGGCGTGGACGGAGGCCGGGGCGCGTCTGACGCCGAAAGGGCTGGTGGTGCGGTGATGCGGGGGGCGGCGCAGGCGCGGGCGTACCCTGGTCGCGACGGTCATGTGAGGACAAGGAGGGTGTAGGTGCCTGAAGGCGATTCTGTACTCCAGTTGTCTGACCGCATGCAGTGGATGACCGGCCGGACAGTGACCCGCTCGGACATCCGTGTACCCCGCTTCGCCACCGAGGATCTCACCGGTCGGCAGGTCACCGGGGTGTGGCCCTACGGCAAGCATCTCTTCATGGACTTCGACGGGCGCGTCCTGCACACCCACCTGAAGATGGAGGGTGTCTGGTCCATCCACGCCGCCGGATCCCGGTGGCGCAGACCCGGTCACACCGGGCGGGTCGTCCTGCGACTGTCCCCGCAGCATGCGGGAGGGCCGCAGATCGAGACCGTCGGACACAGCCTCGGCTTCGTCCGGATCTTCGACCGCGACGACTACGGCCAGGTCGTGGGCCATCTCGGGCCGGATATCCTCGCGGCAGACTGGGAGAGTGCGGCGTTCGGACGTGATGAAGCACTGGGTAGAATCCTCGCGCGCCCGGACCGTAGCATCGGGGCGGCGCTGCTCGACCAGCGCAATGTCGCCGGGATCGGCAATGAGTACCGGGCGGAAGTCTGCTACCTCGGTGGCGTGGACCCGCGTCGTCCCGTCGGCGTCGGATCAGAGGCGGAAACGACGGCCGCCCACCTGCTCGACCTGTCCCGGAAGGTGATGTGGGAGAACCGTCTCGAGCCCCGGCGGCTGTTCACCGGCGACCGGCGTCCCGGCATGGGCAACTACGTCTTCGGTCGGGCGGCGAAGCCGTGTCTCCGCTGCGGGACCCCGGTACTCAAAGGATTCCTGGGAGGGGTGGACGCCGGCGGGGATGACGGAGAGCTCGAGAGAGTCATCTGGTGGTGCCCCGGCTGCCAGGCGGGCTGAGCCGCCGGGGAGACAGGTGCCGGGCGAGAGGCTAGGAGTGGCAGACCTGTCGGCCAGATGGCAGATGCACCGGTCGATTTCCGGAGGTAAATCGATCGGTGCATCTGCCACGCGGGCGATACCTCTGCCATGCCCACCCGGGGGCGGACGTGTTGCCGGGAGCGGAGAGCCCAGCCCGCGCTACCGCTTCCGGTTGCGCAGGACGTGGCGCAGCAGGGAGTCCGTCGACGGGTCGCCGGTGTCGACGTCCGCGGAGTCGGTGTTATTGCTCAGCAGGGGGAGAAGTTCATTCGCCTGCTTCTTCCCGAGCTCCACACCCCACTGGTCGAAGCTGTTGATGCCCCAGAGCACGCCCTGCACGAAGCAGATGTGCTCGTAGAGGGCGATCAGCGAGCCCAGGGTGCGCGGGGTCAGCTTGTCGGCGATGATCGTGCTGGAGGGACGGTTACCCGGCATCACCTTGTGCGGGATGAGCTTCTCGTCCACGCCCGCCTCACGCAGTTCCTCCGCGGTCCGACCGAAGGCCATGACACGCGACTGCGCGAGGAAGTTCGACAGCAGCATGTCGTGCATGCTGGTCTCGCCGTCGGAGCTCCGGTGGTCGGTGTGCGGGTTGACGAAGCCGATGAAGTCCGCCGGGATGAGGTGTGTGCCCTGGTGGATCAGCTGCATGAAGGCATGCTGGCCGTTGGTGCCTGCCTCGCCCCAGTAGACCTCACCGGTCTCGGCGGTGGTGAGTTCGCCGTCGAGGCGCACCGACTTGCCGTTGGACTCCATCATCAGCTGCTGGAGGTAGGCGGGGAAGCGGCCGAGGTCCTGCGAGTAGGGCAGGACCACGTGCGACTGGGAGTTCAGCACCGAGGTGTACCAGACCCCGAACAGGCCCATCAGCACCGGTGCGTTCATCTCCAACGGCTCGGAGTAGAAGTGGTTGTCCACGTCATGGAAACCGGCGACGAACTCCATGAAGTCCCGCGGCCCGATCGCCGCCATCAACGACAGCCCGATCGCCGAGTCCACCGAGAAACGGCCGCCGACCCAGTCCCAGAAGCCGAACATGTTGCGGGTGTCGATGCCGAACTTCGCCACCTCGTCGGCATTCGTCGACACGGCGACGAAGTGCTTGGCCACGGCGTCGTTCACCACCGCCTCGTCGGAGGTGTCGAGGCCGAGCCGCTTCAACTCCTCAAGCAGCCAGCGTTTCGCGGCGTGGGCGTTGGCCAGGGTCTCGGAGGTCGTGAACGTCTTCGAGGAGACGACGAACAGGGTGGACTCCGGGTCGAGGCCGTCCAGAGTGGCGGTGATGTCCGCCGGGTCGACGTTGGAGACGAAGTACGGGGTGATCCCGGCGGTGCAGTAGGGGCGCAGTGCCTGTGCGGCCATCGACGGGCCGAGGTCAGAGCCACCGATGCCGATGTTCACCACGTTCTTGATCGTGTGGTTGGTCGCCCCCCGCCAGTCGCCGCTGCGCAGCGCCTTGGCGAGCCCACGCATCCGGTCGAGGGTGTGGTGGACGTCCTCGGCGATGTCCTGGCCGTCAACACTGAGATCCTGCTCAATCGGCACGCGCAGGCCGGTGTGCAGCGCCGCGCGGTCTTCCGTGGTGTTGACGTGTTCACCGTTGAACAACGCCTGACGGTAGTCCTCGATCCCCATCGCCCGTGCCACATTGAGCAGCAGGCGCACGGTGTTCTCGTCGGCGAGGTTCTTCGAGAGGTCCACGTGCAGCGGGCCGACCTCGAACGTCATGTCACCGGCCCGGCCCGGGTCCTCCCGGAACAGGTCCTTCAGCGTGGTTCCCTTGAAACGCGTCGCGTGGGCGACCAGAGCCTGCCACTCCGGCGTCTTCGTCACAGGGGTGGGGTTCGGGACGGTGAAAGTCACAGGTGTCGCCCTTTCGAGAATCCGGTGTCTGTATTCGTGGTCCCTGCCCACGGTAGCGGAAAATCAGGTGGCGGGGTTCTGCCCCGCATCCAGCGCGGACAGTACCCGGTCCTGCAGCAGCCCGTTGCTGGCCACCGCGGAGCCGTCATGGGGCCCCGGTGTGCCGTCAAGGGCGGTGAACCGCCCCCCGGCCTCACGGACGAGGACGTCCAGCGCCGCGAGGTCCCAGAGGTTGACCTCCGGCTCGGCGGCCACGTCCACCGTGCCCTCGGCGACCATGCAGTAGGACCAGAAATCGCCGTAACCCCGCAGCCGCCACGCCGCGTCCGTCAGCGCGATCAGTTCGTCACGACGCCCCACCTTCCTCCACCCCTCCAACGAGGACAGCGAGATCGAGCAGTCCGCGATATCGGAGACCTTCGACACCGATATCCTGCGGGCCTCGTCCGTGCTGAAGACGGCCCACGCGCCCATCTGCTCGGCCGCCCACCACCGTCGTGCCAGGCCGGGCGCGGACACCACACCGACGACGGGCGTCCCGTCGACGACCAGCGAGATCAGCGTGGCCCACACGGGCACGCCCCGGACGAAGTTCTTCGTCCCGTCGATCGGGTCGATGACCCACTGCCGGCCGGACGACGCGGTGCCGCCGTACTCCTCGCCGAGGACGGTGTCGTCCGGACGGCGCGTCGACAGGACCTCGCGCAGCTGTCGCTCGACCTCGGTGTCGGCGTCGGACACCGGGGTCAGGTCGGGTTTGGTGGTGATCTCCAGGTCGCTGGCCCCGAAGCGGGCCAGGGTGACCTTGTCGGCGATGTCGGCGAGGTACAGCGCCAGGGTCAGGTCGTCAGAGTAGTCGGGGCAGTCGGACGTGGATGTGCTCATGGCTCCAAGGATAGGTTCTCCAGGACGTGACCGACACTGGAGGGGGAGCCCGCCACCGACCACAGTTTCCCGCCGGCGCGGACCCGAGCACACCGTCCCCCCGCGCCCTCGATCAGCGCCCGCCCCGGCAGCAGGTCCCACGGCAGGACGCTGTGCTGGAACCAGCAGCCCGCATTGCCCGCCGCCACCCCGGCCATGTCCACCGAGGCGGAGCCGTTGAACCGCACCGTCGCGAAGTCCCGGACCGTGTCGGTGAACACCCGGTTCAGCTCCGGGGTCGCGATGTCCGTGGGATGCAGGTAACCGGTGAGGCAGGACTTCTCCGGGGGAAGGTCGGCCAGGGTGCCGACCGGTGCGCCGTCCAACGTGGTGGGGACGTCCGGACCACCGAACCAGGTGTAGCCCATCGCCGGACGGTGCACCGCACCGAAGTGCAGCGCGTCCGGGTCCTCCGGGTCACCGTCGACCAGCGCCAGCGCAGAGCACCAGTAGTCGGACCCGGTGGTGAAGTTGTACGTGCCGTCCACCGGGTCGATCACCCAGGTACGTCCCGACTCGGACGGCGCGGACGCACCCTCCTCACCGAGCAGGCCGTCCTGCGGACGCAGCGTACGCAGCACCTCGGCGACGAAATCCTCCGCCGCCCGGTCCGCCGCCGTCACCACGTCCGACACCGAGGTCTTGAACTCGGTGGTGACACCCGCCTCCCGCATCCGCCAGGCCAGCCGCCCGGCGTTGTACACCAGCGCCTGGGCGAGGGTGCCGTCGTCGTCCCGGTCATGCGAGATGATGAACGTCTTCGTGATGGCCTGCAGGGCGTCTGCGGGGATGGGTGAGTTCATGCGTCCATTGTGCACGGGGTGTGGCCCGGGTGCCGCCCCTGGGGTGAGTAGACTGGACGACCATGCAGCCCGATGTGACCTCCGCGATCGACGACCTCGACTCCACCCTCACCACGATCGAAAAGGTGCTCGACCTTGATGAGCTGGAGTCACGCGCGCGCGAACTCGAGGACCAGGCCGCCGACCCGTCCCTCTGGGACGACCCCGACCACGCCCAGCAGATCACCAGCCAGCTCAGCCACGTCCAGGCGCGGCTGAAGAAGGTCCGCGGTCTGCGTGACCGGCTCAACGACCTGCCCGTGATGTACGAGATGGCGGAGGAGTCCAGGGAATCCGGGAGCGACGACGCCGCCGAGGCCGCGGAACTCGCGGAGACCGAACTCGCCGACCTGCGCGAGGAGATCGACTCCCTCGAGGTCACGACGATGCTCTCCGGCGAATACGATTCGCGCGAGGCAGTCGTGAACATCCGTTCCGCCGCCGGTGGGGTGGACGCCGCGGACTGGGCGGAGATGCTCATGCGCATGTACACCCGGTGGGCGGAGAAGAGCGGACACAAGGTCGAGGTCTACGACATCTCCTACGCCGAAGAGGCCGGCATCAAGTCCGCGACCTTCGTCGTCCACGGCGACTACATGTACGGCACCCTGTCGGTGGAGCAGGGGACCCACCGCCTGGTGCGCATCAGCCCCTTCGACAACCAGGGCCGCCGTCAGACCTCCTTCGCCGAAGTGGAGGTCCTGCCGGTGGTGGAGACCTCTGACCACGTCGACATCGACGACAACGATGTGCGTGTGGACGTCTACCGGTCGTCCGGCCCCGGCGGCCAGTCGGTGAACACCACCGACTCGGCGGTGCGGCTGACCCACATTCCCACCGGCATCGTGGTGACCTGCCAGAACGAGAAGTCGCAGATCCAGAACAAGGCCTCGGCGATGCGCGTCCTCGCCGCGAAGCTGCTGGAGCGTAAGCGGCAGGAGGAGGCCGCCGAGATGGACGCCCTGCGCGGCGATGGCTCGAACTCCTGGGGTAACCAGATGCGCTCCTATGTGCTGCACCCGTACCAGATGGTCAAGGATCTGCGGACGAACTTCGAGGTCAACGACCCGTCCAAGGTGCTCGACGGTGGCATCGACGGGCTGCTGGAGGCGGGGATCCGCTGGCGGATGGCGGAGCAGCAGGGCGACGGGGAATAGGTCGGAGGCCTTGGGGGAACTCCTGCCGGACGGCCGTGGAAATCTAAGGTTCCTTCCTTAAGCACACTGGACTAGTGTGAGCTGAATGACAGCTGGCCCGACGAGCGTGGCGATCGTCTCGGGGGAGTGTGCCGCGACCCTGGCGTTGCGGGGTGGTGGCCCCTCCCAGCTGACCTGGCGGGGGATGGAGATGCTCGAGGGCTACGGCGGCCCGGGGCAGCCGGCCACCGCACCCCTGTCCGCGAATGTCGTCCTCGCCCCCTGGCCGAACAGGACGAGGGACGGGGCCTACAGCTTCGACGGCCGGCATCACCGACTGGGCATCACGGAACCGGGGAAGTCCACTGCCCTGCACGGCTTCGTCGCTGAGCGGGAGTGGACCGTGGCCGCGCATGAGACGGATTCCGTCCGTCTCGTCGTCGCACCGGGGCCGCAGCCCGGATGGCCGTGGCCTGTCCACGTGTCGGTGCGCTACCGCATCACCCAGGACGGACTGCGGGCGGACCTCACGCTGCGTAACGACGGCGCGACGGACATGCCCGCGGCCGTCGGTTTCCATCTCTACCCGTCGGCACTCGGTGCCTCGACCGACACCTGTTCACTGACGGTGCCGGCCCACCGGCACGTGCCCCTCGACAAGCGCGGCCTGCCGTGCGGGGAGGAACAGGAGGACGTCGGAGTGCTGCCTGACCTGGAGAACCCCCTCGCGGGACGTGTGCTCGACCACTGCCTGCGGACCGACGGCCCGAGGTTCGTCCTGTCGCGTCCCGACGGGGCCGGTGTCGCGCTCAGCACCTCCCCGGAACTGCGCTGGTTCCAGATCTTCACCCCGGACGCCCGGACCGGGATGCCCTATCCCGGCCGCCCGGGAGGTCGTGCCGTCGCCGTGGAACCGATGACGGCCCCTCCGGACGCCCTGAACTCGGGCGTCGGCCTGGCACGTCTACCGCCGGGGGAGAGCCTGACCTGCTCCTGGCGCCTCGACGTGCTCGCCCCTTCCTGACCCCGACAGAAAGCGCATCCCTCATGGAGACCGCACAGAACGTCCTCCGGCTCGACGCGAGCTGGGTGGACTACGCGCTGGTTGCCCTGTTCTTCATCTTCGTCCTCGGCATCGGCTGGGCGGCGAAACGCAGGGTCTCCAGCTCCATCGACTTCTTCCTCTCCGGGCGTGGTCTGCCAGCCTGGGTGACCGGCCTGGCGTTCGTCGCCGCGAACCTCGGTGCCGTCGAGATCATCGGCATGTCCGCCAACGGTGTCGAATACGGCCTGCAGACCATGCACTACTTCTGGATCGGCGCCGTGCCGGCGATGATCTTCCTCGGCATCGTGATGATGCCCTTCTACTACGGCTCGAAGGTCCGCTCGGTGCCGGAGTTCATGCGGCGCAGGTTCGGCAACGGGGCTCACCTGGTCAACGCGCTCTCCTTCGCCGTCGCCCAGCTGCTCATCGCCGGGGTGAACTTGGTGCTGCTGGCCAAGGTGGTCAACGCCCTGCTGGGCTGGCCGCTGTGGGTCACACTGGTCGTCGCCGCGGTGATCGTGCTGTCCTACATCACCCTCGGTGGACTGTCGGCCTCGATCTACACCGAGGTCCTGCAGTTCTTCGTCATCGTCGCCGCCCTTGCCCCGTTGACGGTCATCGGCCTGAACCGCGTCGGTGGCTGGGGCGGGCTCAAGGAGCAGGTCCAGGACTTCCAGAACCATGCGTGGCCGGCGCAGGAACTCTCCGGTTTCAACAGCCCGGTGCTCTCCGTGATCGGTATCGTGCTGGGCCTGGGCTTCGTCCTGTCCTTCGGCTACTGGACCACCAACTTCGTCGAGGTTCAGCGCGCGATGGCGTCCGACTCGATCAGTGCTGCGCGTAAGACGCCGATCATCGGCTCCTTCGTGAAGCTGTTCGTCCCGTTCATCGTCATCGTCCCGGGCATGATCGCCTCCGTCGTCGTCGCAGCCTACAGTGACGGCGGGGACGCCGCCCCGAACGACGCGATCCTCTACCTCATGCGTGACCTGCTGCCCACCGGACTGCTCGGTGTGGCGATCGCCGGTCTGCTGGCGTCGTTCATGGCAGGTATGGCGGCCAACATCTCCGCGTTCAACACGGTGTTCAGCTACGACATCTGGCAGGCCTACGTGGTCAAGGACCGTAAGGACGGTTACTACCTGAAGGTCGGACGCTGGGCCACCGTCGGTGCCACCGTCATCGCCGTCGGCACCGCGATGATCGCCAACAACTTCGGCAACGTCATGGACTACCTGCAGACGTTGTTCGGCTTCTTCAACGCCCCACTGTTCGCCACCTTCCTGCTCGGTATGTTCTGGAAGCGGATGACCCCGCACGCCGGCTGGTCAGGCCTGGTCGCCGGTACCGCCGCCGCCATCATCTTCTGGGCCTTCTCTCTCGGCGAGGACCCGCTGGTGAACCTGCCCGGCCAGGGTACGGCGTTCGTCGCCGCCGGCCTGGCGTTCGTCGTGGATATCCTGGTGTCTGTGATCGTCACGTCCTTCACCGCACCGAAACCGGACAAGGAACTCGTCGGTTTCGTGAAGTCCGTGACCCCGAAGGCGATGCTCGAGGACCCCGAGGAGAAGACGCTGCCCTGGTACCGCCGTACCGTCCCGCTGGGCATGCTGGCTCTCGCCATCACCGTGATCCTCAACATCGTCTTCCACTGATTCCGCTGACCTGAAAGGAGAGAACAATGACTGCAACGCCTGACATCCAGACCACCGATCCTGCAGCTCCGACGAAGCACAAGGCTGGCGCCTTCGACATACGGACCGTGACCGCGGCCCTGCTCGGCATCTACGGGGTCGTCCTGCTGCTCTGCGCCGCATTCCTCGACCCCGGGGTCAACCCCGACACCGGCGAGGCAAAGTCCTCCGTGGACAACCTCTGGACCGGTGTCGCCCTGCTCGTCGTCGCCGGGGTGCTGGTCCTCTGGGCGAAGCTGAACCCGGTCGTCGTCGACGAGTCGCTCATCGACGAGGACAAACTGCCGGGGTCCGACGACTGATGGGGGAGCACCCGCTGAAGATCACCCCCACCCGCCTGTCCGACGGCCGTGAGCTGATCTACTTCGACGACGACCCGGACGTCCTCGCCGGACGCGCCACCCGCGAACTCCACGACTCCCGGGACCTGCCAGAGACCGTGGCGGAATCCGAGATGCGACGCGACCCGCTGACCGGCCAGTGGGTGACCTACGCCGCGCACCGCAACAACCGCACGTTCATGCCGCCGGCGAACGAGAACCCGCTGGCCCCGACCACGCCGGGGAATCTGCCGACGGAGGTACCCGCCGACGACTACGACGTCGTCGTCTTCGGCAACCGTTTCCCGTCCTTCTCGACGTCCATCGCCATGCCGGACGACCCGGCCGACTACGCGTGGACCGTCGACGGACAGGACCTGTACCCACGGCGCCCCGCGGAAGCCGCCTGCGAGGTCATCTGCTTCACCCCGGACACCACGAAGTCCTTCCGTGACCTGTCGCTGAGCCGGATCCGAACCGTCGTCGAAGCCTGGGCGCACCGCACCGCGGCCCTGTCACGGATCGACGGCGTGGTCCAGGTCGCCCCGTTCGAGAACCGCGGCGAGGAGATCGGGGTGACACTGCAGCACCCGCACGGGCAGATCTACAGCTACCCCTTCCTGCCGCCGCGCTCCCGCCAGGTCCTGGAGAACGCCCGCGAGCGCCGCGCCACCACCGGCCGTGACCTCTTCGACGACATGCTCGCCGCCGAGCGTCGCGCCGGTACGAGAATCATCCTCAGCACCGAGGAGTTCACCGTCCTCGTCCCCGCCGCGGCGAAGTGGCCTGTCGAGGTCATGGTGACGCCGAACCGTCCCGTCGCCGACTTCACCGACCTCACCCGGGACGAACGCGCGGCGCTGGCACGTGTGCTGAAGCCGCTCTACATGGCCGTCGACCGGTTCTTCGAAGGCGTGGAGCGCACCCCGTACATCGCCGCGTGGAACCAGGTGCCGGTACAGTCACGGCTCACCGGGGACGACGAGTCACTGCGCGGGGAGGGGCGTCTGCACCTGCAGCTGTTCTCCCTGATGCGCTCACCGCACCGGATGAAGTTCCTCGCCGGCTCGGAATCGGCCTTCGGCGCCTGGATCAGTGACACCACACCGGAGGCGGTCGCGGAGAGGATGCGTGCGGTATGGCCCGGCGACAAGGAGTGGCAGTGACACCTGACGGGACACCTGACTGGTGGACGACCCGCGACGACGCCCGGCTCGCGTCCGATGCCCGCGCACTTTTCGCGACCCATTTCGGTGACAGTGCGCACTGCGAGGGCGTGTGGGCTGCGCCGGGGCGGGTGAACCTCATCGGCGAGCATGTCGACTACGCCGGCGGGATGTCCCTGCCGTTCGCGCTGCCGCAGAACACCGCCGCCGCCGTGGGACGTCGGACAGACGGTCTGCTGCGACTGGTGTCCGTGCCGCCGGGGGCGGACGCTGCCGAGTACGCGGAGATCAGCCTGGACGACGTGGGCCCTGAGCAGCCCGACGGCTGGGCGGGGTACGCGGCCGGTGCAGTGTGGGCGGGCCTGCAGGACGGGGTGATCCCGCGCTGTGACGGCCTGGACGTCGCCCTGGTGTCCGATGTCCCCGTTGGTGCCGGTTTGTCCAGTTCTGCGGCACTCGAGTGTTCTGTCGCGTTGGCTGCCTACGAACTCGCCACCGGCCGGACACCCGGTACCGAGGATCTTCCACGGCTGGTTGCGGCATGCATGCGGGCGGAGAACGAGGTGGTCGGCGCGTCAACCGGCGGGCTCGACCAACGCAGCGCTTTCTACGGACGTGTGGGGATGGCTCTGGCCGTCGACTTCCTCGACGACTCGGTCGAGACGGTTCCCTGCGACCTGTCGGCGGTGGGTCTGTCGCTGCTGATCATCAACACCAATGCGCAGCACCGGCTCGTTGACGGACAGTATGCGTCACGGCGAGGCGTGATCGACGCCGTTGCCGGGTATCTCGGTGCGGCGACGCTGGGGGAGGCGGTGGCGTCGGTGGACGTCACGGCGGTGGAGGACGCGGTGACGAGGTGGTCGGCCACCGAGCAGGCCCGTGACCTGCTCGGAGGTACGGGACAGGAAGAAATTACCAGGACCGCTCTGCGCCGCGTCCGACACGTCGTCGACGAGATCCGACGGACCAGGGACGGTGCTGTACCGGCACTGCGGGACGGCCGGGCGTTTCCTGCCTACGGCACTACCACCTCGCTCGGGGAGCTCATGAACGCCAGCCATGCAAGCCTCCGTGACCTGTACGAGGTGACGGTGCCCGAGTTGGACTGTGCACAGGAGAGCGCGCTGGCCTGCGGGGCACGGGGTGCACGGATGACCGGTGGCGGATTCGGGGGCAGCGTGATCGCGCTGGTCGGGAATGACGGGGTAGAGCGCGTCGCTTCAGGTGTGGCCACGGCCGCCCGTGAGCGGGGTTTCCCGGACCCGGCGTTCTTCATCGCGGAACCGTCCGCCGGGGCGCGCCGGATCGGGTGACGGGCGTTCACCGTCCACGGTGCCCGTCGCCGCAGAACCCCAGGGGCTGTGTCGGTCCCGGCTCGGTAGAACCGACACAACCCTGGGGTTCTGCGCCTTCACACCCGGGAACCGCGAGACCTGGCCCTTGTCGAACCGACGAAACTGTGTCATGATCAGGCGGCCCGGAGCAGAACGCCCCGGGCACAAGCCAATGACGAGTCAGAGCTCCGGGAAGGGGAGTGGCATGGACACGAAGCATCGTGACCTCCAGGTCCAGCGCCTGCATGTGCAACAGCACCTGCCGGTGCTCGCGACGCTGCCCGCTGCCCCCTTTACGTGGTCGCTGCAGCCACGCAGCCTTCACTGACTCTCACCCATGTTCCGGGCGAGGCGTCGGTGCCCCGTCCGGACGGAAGTCACGCTTGAGACATCACGCTGAGGACGCTGACAGAGCCTGAGAACCTGCTGTCAGCAGTCGGTTCGCTCCCCGGACGTGTACCTGACTGCTTCGCCCTTTCACCAGAAAGGACGACCATCATGTCCACTGACTCCGTCGACATACCGGGAGTGACGCTGAAGGAGAACAAGCTCCTCAGCTTCGCCTCCGACGTCGACGACAACACCCTCGACCAGGCACGCCAGCTTGCCGGCCTGCCCTTCGTATTCCCCCACGTTGCGCTGATGCCCGATGCTCACTTCGGTAAAGGCTCATCCGTCGGTACCGTCTTCGGGACTGAGAGAGCCGTTATCCCCGCCGCCGTCGGCGTGGACATCGGCTGCGGAACGATCGGTGTACGTACATCGTTCAGCAGCGGCGATCTGGCCGGACGGGAACTCACGGACCTGCGTGACGCCATCGAGCGCACGATTCCGTTGTCCCCCGGACGCTACAACGGCTGGGTGCTGGGTGGAACCGCGGAGGCACGTACCCGGGAACTCTCCGAACTCGCGGAGAACACCGGTGTGGATCTCGGGCACTCGAAGAAGTGGCGTCAGCAGCTGGGGTCGCTCGGCGGCGGTAACCACTTCATCGAGTTGTGTCTCGACGAGGAAGACCGGGTCTGGATGTTCCTGCACTCCGGCTCGCGCGGGGTCGGCAACAAGATCGCGCAGAAGCACATCAAGACCGCCCAGCGGCTGATGCGTACGTTCTGGGTGCAGCTCCCGGACCAGGACCTCGCATACCTGCCTGAGGGCACTCCCGAGTTCGACTCCTACCTGCGGGATCTCGCCTGGGCGCAGCGGTTCGCCTGGTTGAATCGCGAGGAGATGATGGACAGGTTCTCCACACTGCTCGGCGAGTGGGTCGGCAGGCAGGTCGAGGAGACCGAACGGATCAACTGCCACCACAACTACACCGTCAAAGAGCAGCACTACGGACGGACGGTGTGGCTGACCCGTAAGGGTGCGGTCCGCGCCGACGAAGGAGTGAAAGCGCTGATCCCCGGGTCGATGGGGACGGCGTCCTACGTGGTCGAGGGACGTGGCTTCGCGCCGGGTCTGCGCTCGGCACCCCACGGTGCGGGGCGTCGGTTCTCGCGGAACCAGGCACGTAAGCGCTTCAGTGCGGAGGACCTGGACGCCCGGATGGACGGTATCGTCTACCGGCCCGGTGACGCTTTCGTCGATGAGATTCCGGACGCGTACAAGGACATCGACGTGGTCATGGCCGACGCCGAGCCGTTTGTCCGCGTGGTGCACAAGCTGCGCCAGGTGATGAACGTCAAGGGGACGTAGCGTCTGAGTTCCTGACCGCGATGATCTCCCCGTGGGTGCGTTCAGGACGCCCGCATCGTGTTGCTGCGTGGGTGACCGTGAAACCGGCCTCTCCGACGAGCTTCTCGAGGGCATCGAGTGGCCAGTGGTAGGCCGTGGTGACGGCATGGTCGAAGGATCCGTGTTCTGCGGCCGTGAAGAAGCCGAGGAGTAGACCACCTCCGGGCCGTACACACCTGGCGAATTCTCCGAGAGCCGTAGCAACCTCGCCCGGGGCCGAGTGAATCAGGGAGTACCAGGCCAAGACCCCGCCGAGGGAAGAGGAAGGGACGTCGAGGTTCTCGGCACGTCCGATGCGGTAGGGGACCTCCGGATGCATTCGACGTGCCCGGCCAATGAACTCCCGGGCCGGATCGATCCCCTCAATGGCGAGACCCTGCGCGGCCAGCCAATGTGTCCACTGGCCGGGGCCGCATCCAACGTCGAGGATCGGGCCATCGACGCTCTGGGCCCATTTGCCGATCAACTGGAGATCCGCGTCGGCGGCGTGGTCGATACGTCCTACCGCGTTGATGTACTCGTCAGCCCGGGCGCCGTACGCTCCTGCAGCCACGGTAGGTGTCATGAGGATGATCCTAACGGCCCTTCCGGCCGTATGTCGTGGAGGTAGGGTGAGACCCATGGTGACCATGGGAAAGACGTCGTGACTGTTCCCCCGGCCCTCGCCGGACCACCTGCAGGGGAGCTACGGGTGCCAGAAATGCTCCGCCGGACGCTTGAGACTCATAGCTTCAGTATGGAAGGTGTGGAGCCTGTCTGGCGTAATGAAGCAGGTGGACTGACGTTCGCTGTCGCCGGGACGCCGGGGCATCCAGAGATCTACGCGAAGTGGAACCCGGCCTCGTCGGGAGAGTCGCTGGAGAACGAGGCACGACGCATGACTTGGCTCCGGGAGCGTCATCCGGTGCCGGAGGTTATTGAACTGGACACCAGGGGAAGTGGCGAGGTCCTGCTCACCAGGGCACTGCCGGGTGAGAGCGCGGTGTCGGCGCGATGGCGTGCGACACCAGAGGCGGCACTGCGTGCGCTGGGGGAGGGGCTCCGTCGACTGCACAGCGTGCCGATTGGCGGATGCCCGTATGACTGGAGTGCGGAAAGACGGCTCGCTGCGTTGGGTGTGCGCCGTGGGGTTACGCCATTGGACTCCGTTCCGCCGGTTGACCGTCTGGTGCTGTGTCAGGGTGACCCCTGTGCGCCGAACACGTTGATCGGGGACGACGGTTCATTCCTCGCGCACGTCGATCTCGCCCGGCTCGGAGTGGCCGACCGGTGGGCGGATCTTGCGGTGATGTCGATGTCTCTGGCATGGAACTACGGTGACGCCGACGAGACGGGTTTCTGGGAGGCCTACGGTGCAGACCCCGACCCGGAGCGTATCGACTACTACCGCCGTTTATGGAATGCGGAGTAGCGGGCCGTACGCTTGTTCCCGCGCGTGGATGAGGACGGCGCAGCGGGATCCGCGGTTGAACAACACATGACCCCAGGTTTGTGTCGGTTCTCAGGGGGTGAGACCGACACAAACCTGGGGTAGCAGACGAGTGTGTGGGCGGGATCGATTCCCGCCGCCACCCTCACGACTCCCTACGGCGTGGTGCCGTGGATGTAGCCGAAGCGGTGCTCCGTGGTCGTCACGGCCTGCTCCAGCAGCATCGGCAGCAACTCGCGGCGACCGTCCGGAAGGACGGGGCGGTCGAGCACGACGGAACCGGACCGCGCGGCAGCCTCGTAGAGGCCCTCGTCGACGTCACCGAGGGTGCGGATCCGCACACTCGGCTGGACACCGATTTCTGCGGCGAACTCGGTGTCGGAGACCATGCGGATCCGGTTGGCCAGCTCGCCCATCTCCGACGCGACGGACGCAGCTGCGGAGACGTCGAGTCTGGTCCCGGTCACTGACGCGCCGAGGTAGAGTCGCAGCAGGTCACGGAGGTTGGCGTTCGTGCCGATGCGTACGCGCAGCGGCTCCAGCAGCGGCCGGTAACGGAAGACGTTGGACTCCACCACCAGGGCTGTCCGGTCGTGTTCGATACCGAACTCGGAGGTCCAGGCCTGCGCGTCCGACTCTGCGGCGCGTCGGAGCCACCGGTGGTCGTCCTCGGTGAGCACCGGATGTGCCATGCCGTGGAACTCGCGCAGCATCTGGGTGATTTCGGTGGAGACGCTGCCGCTGTGGAGTTCGCTGATGTCTCCCTCAGTCCAGTATCCCTGCTGGGCGACGTAGTTCGGGCCGCCTGCCTTGGCGCCGTTGCCGATGGAGGAGCCCTTCCAACCTCCGAAAGACTGGCGTTGGACGATGGCGCCGGTGATGCCCCGCTCGACGTAGACGTTGCCGGCTTCGACCCGGTCGCGCCAGAAGGCCGTCTCGTCGCGGTCGATGGTGTGCAGGCCGGCGGTCAGACCGTATCCCGTGGAGTTCTGCCATTCGATGGCCTCTTCCAGCGTGTCGGCGTGCATGACGCCGGCGACCGGGCCGAAGCACTCATGGGTGTGGAACCAGGCGCCGGGGCGGACGTTGTCGCGGAGGCCGGGGCTCCACAGGGTGGCGTCATCCACGGTCCCGTTCAGCGGCTCGGGCTTCACCAGCCATTTCTCACCCTTGTCCAGCTTGGTGAGTCCGCGCAGGAGTTTGTCTCCGGCGGGTTCGATGATGCCGTTCATGTCGGTGGAGATGTCACTTCCCGGCCCGACATTCAGCGACTTCACGGCGTCGACGAGCTGCCCCATGAACCGCTTGGACTTGCCCATCGATCCCACGGTGATGATCAGTGACGCGGCGGAGCATTTCTGGCCCGCATGTCCGTAGGCGGACGCCAGGATGTCGGACACCGCCAGATCCGGGTCGGCGGCCGGGGTGACGATGATCGCGTTCTTCCCGGAGGTCTCGGCGTTGATGACCATCCGCGGATCCCAGGAACGGAACAGCCGGGCGGTCTCGGAACCGCCGGTGAAGATCACCGAGTCGATGTCCTCATGGGACACCAGGCGTTTACCTGCGTCCCCCTCGTCGGCGTTGACGAGCTGCAGCATGTCCTCGGTGACACCTGCCTCCCGCAGGGCCTCGACGAAGACCTCCGCGATGCGCAGGGTCTGCGGCGCGGGTTTGATGATCACGCAGGCACCGGCGGCCAGTGCGGCCATGCAGCCGCCGACGGGAATCGCGATGGGGAAGTTCCACGGCGGGACGACGGCCACCGTCCGGTAGGGGGTGAAGGTGGAACCACGGTGGCGGTCGATCTTGCGCGCGGATTCCGCGTAGTAGCGGCAGAAGTCGATGGCCTCGGAGACCTCGGGGTCGGTTTCCGCCACGGTCTTGCCGGCCTCGTGGACGGCGGCAGCGATGAGACGGTGGCGGTTGTCGGCGAGCGCGTCCGCGGCACGGTCCAGTATCTCGGCGCGCTCGGCGCCGGTTCTGGAAGCCCAGGCCTCGTGTGCTCCCAGGGCGCGTTCGACAGCCTTGTCGACGACGGCGGGGTCAGTGACTTCCTCACTGACCGCCGGGCCCGGGTCGGAGGACGGGTCGACGATACGTGCCGCCCAGTCACGGTTGGCCGGCAGGTCGGAGTCCGTGTCCGGCTCGTTGACGAAGTTGCCGGGAACGCTGGCGGAGCGCGCCCCGAGCTTCCGACGGGACTCCTCTGTGCGGTCCTGCGTCCGACGGGGGCCTGCGTCGGTGGACCACCGTTCACGTACAGCGGCGAGGTAGCGTTCGCGCTGCCCCTCCATCGGGGTCATGCCTGTTTCTTCGTCATTCTCGGGGGTGAACATGGCGTACAGGAAGTTCTGCTTGGCGCCGTTCTCTTCGAGACGTCGGACGAGATAGCTCACCGCGACGTCGAAGTTCTCCTTCTTGACGACCGGGGTGTACAGGATCACCTCGCCCACGACATCGCGTACCGCCTCGGCCTGCGCGGGTGCCATGCCCTGGAGCATCTCCGCGTCGATCTGGTCTTCGACGCCCCGCTCAACCGAGAGTTCGTGGGCCAGCGCCATGTGGAAGACGTTGTGGGTGGCCACACCGATGCGGATGGCGTCGGAGTGCTCCGGACGCAGTACCCAGTCGAGCAGTCGGAGATAGTTGGCATCGACCTCCGCCTTCGTCAGGTACGGGGTCTGGGGCCAGTCGTGGAGTTCGGAGTCCACCCGCTCCATCGAGAGGTTCGCGCCCTTGACGATGCGGACCTTGATCTTTGCGCCGCCACGGTCACGACGTTTCCGGGCGAACTCGGTCAACTGACGGAGGGCGTCGAAGGAGTCGGGCAGGTACGCCTGAAGGACGATCCCTGCCTCGAGCTCGAGGAATTCCTCCTCGTCCAGCAGTTCGGTGAAAATCCTCAGGGTGAGGTCGAGGTCCTTGTACTCCTCCATGTCCATGTTGATGAAGGGGTGAGGTGAACGCTTCATGGCCTCGCGGTAGAGCGGCCGGAGCCGCTCTTTGAGGCGTTCGGTGGATCCGTCGAGGTCCCAGTGGTTCAGCTGGGACACCACGGCGGAGGGTTTGACGCTGACGTAGTCGACCTTGGGGTTGCGTACCAGGTCGATGAGGTCGTCGCGGCGGCGCACGGCCTCGTCCTCACCGAGGACGGCCTCGCCGAGGAGGTTGATGTTGAGACGGAAGCCGGATTCGCGGGCGTTATCCAGCATCTTGTCCATGGTCGATCCCTCGGCGTCGAGGACGAGGTGTCCGACGACGGAGCGCAGGTACGCGCGCGCGATCGGCATCACGATCTGGGGGAGCAGCGGCGCGGCGATCGACCCTGCGGTCATGAGGATCTGGTCGACGATGCCGAGGAAGCCGGGGACCGGCGCCTGACGCTTGACTGGGTGGGCGATCTTGGCGAACTCGTCGGCGGCGACCTTGTTGTCCTCGGGGCGGGCGACGCGGTCGACGAAGCTGAAGGTGAACTCAACGCCGCTGGGCTCGTGGACCATGTCAGCGAGCTGCTTGGTCGACTTGCTGGTTTCCTTGACCTGCAACCAGGTGTCGGCGAGATCGAGGGACTTCTTGACCACGGCTTCCACGTCGTCGGCGTGCTCTGGACGGGTGGTTGCGGCGGCTGGGGACGTGTTCGGGGACATGGGTGACCTCCTGTCGGGCCGGTGCGCCGGCCCGGGTGTGTCAGTGACGGTGAATGAGCTGGTCAGCTGGGGTAGTCACTCTGCAGCAGGAGGACGGTCTCCGACCGGTCGGAGACCTGTCAGTGCCGTGAGGCCAGATGACGGTAGGTGGTGCAGCACGGTGCTCCTCGCTCTCGTCGTACGTGTCCGGGGTGTCGTCGGACGGCGGCGTTCTGTTCCACCGCGCGGGGCAGAGGAGAGTGGGCCCGTGGGTGATCTGGGGCCCGAGCCTACGCGCACGTCAGGAACTGTGCCGGTGGGAGCGCGGTCACGGGTGTGCCCGTGCACCACCCTTGCAGGTGGGTGAACAACGGTTTCTGTATGAAATGAACGGGGAATAGCGTGCTTCCGCTCGATTTCAGACAGAAATCGTCGTTGTCCGCCAGGTCATCAGTTCGCGGGGTACTCCATCGGTGCACCGGGGCCGAGCGGAATGCCCAGAGCCCACCATGCCAGGAAGAAGAGGAACCATCCGACGAGCATCGCCATCGAGTACGGGATGGACATCGACAGCAGGGTTCCGAGCCCCGCCTTCTTGTAGTACCGGGTGAGGAAGGACAAGGCGAGCGCGAAATACGGACTCATGGGGGTGATGATGTTCGTCGTCGAGTCGCCGATGCGGTAGAGCATCTGTGTGACCTCCGGTGAAATGCCCACGTACATCATCATCGGCACAACGACCGGTGCCATCAGCGCCCACTGGGCGGAACCCGACGTGATCATGAGGTTCAGCAGGCACACCATCACGATGAAACCGATGAAGAGGACCACCGGGGGCAGGTCCCAGGTCTGCAGCAGTTCGCTGCCCTTGATCGACAGGAAGTTCCCGAGGTTGGACCATTCGAACCAGGCCAGGAACTGCGAGACCGCGAAGAACAGCACCATCATCGGCAGCAGCGTCTTCAGTCCGCGGACCATGAACTCCGGGATGTCGGCGGGAGCGGTCACTGTCCCGACGACGACACCGTACACGGTGCCCAACAGGAAGAAGCCGAGCGCGATCGGTACGGCGATGTCCGTGATCAACGGGCTGTCCATCACCTCACCGCCCTCGCCCTGCAGCGGAGACCCCGGCACGAAGAGCAGTGCGAAGTAGACGGCGAGTCCGACCAGGCTGACCAGGCCGGTGATCTTCAGTCCGCGGCTCTCCTTGTCCTGAAGTGTGAGGTCCTTGACCTCGTTCCCGTCCTCGTCGGTGAAGGCCACTTCCTCGTAATTGACGTGGTCGTGGTCCACCAGCTGGTGGATGCGCCTGTTCATGAACAGTTCGGTGACCAGAGTGATGATGACGGACAACACGATCGCGGAGGCCATGACGAAGAAGTAGTTCGACAGCGGGTTCACCACATAGTCTGGATCGACGATCTGCGCGGCAGAGGTGGACAGTCCTGACAGCAGGACATCGGTGATGTTGAGCACGAGCGAGGAGTTGAAGCCGCCGGAGGATGCAACGAAGGCGACCATGGCGCCCACGATCGGTGAGCGTCCGATGGCGTGGAAGGCCATCGCGCCGAGGGGGATGACGATGACGTAGACGGCATCCGACGCCACCGAACCGGTGACACCGGCGAGTGCGACGGCGAACGTCAGGGTCTTCGGTCCGGTCTTCGCCACCATCGCCCGCACCAGGGCGCTGATGAGTCCGGCATGTTCAGCGACCGCGACACCGAGCATCACGGTGATGATCACGCCCAGGGGCGGAAAGTCCGTGTAGTTGGTGACCACACCGGTCACGATCTGGTGCAGGCCGTCGGTGGTCAGCAGGTTCGTCACCTCGACCGGGTCCCCCGTCTGGGGATCGGACGCGGACCAACCTGCCAGTGATCCCAGCCAGCTGATAACGAGGACGAGGCCGCCGAGAATGACGAAGAGCCAGAACGGGTTGGGCAGCTTGTTGCCCAGCCACTCCACCCATCCCAGGAAACCGTGGGGTCGGTCTCCCCGTTTCCGGGTGTCCGTGTCTCTGTGGTCTCCGGGGGTCTCCGACGAGGTCGGGGTCTCCTGTGGCGTCATGGGGCAGCAGACTACCAACGCGGCAGGGGGTGTGCAGGAAATGTACGGAAATAGACTTGTCACAGCAGTCACATCTGTTTCTTTTGTCCCACGGGGTCGGGTACGGTAGCGACGTGATCACATTCGACAAGGTCAGCAAGACATACCGGACATCCACCCGGCCTGCATTGCAGGACATCTCGGTCGAGATCGAGAAAGGGGAGTTCGTCTTCCTCATCGGCCCCAGTGGGTCGGGCAAGTCGACCTTCCTGCAGCTCATGATCCGGGAGGAGGAGGTCGACGCCGGCGAACTCCACGTCGCCGACTTCCACGTCAACACCCTCCCCAAGCGGAAGACACCTCAGCTGCGGCAGAAGATCGGCTACGTCTTCCAGGACTTCCGGCTGCTGCCGAACAAGAACGTCTACGACAACGTCGCGTTCGCGCTGGAGGTGACCGGTCGGCGTCGCGACGCCATCGAGAAAACCGTCCCCGAGGTTCTGGACATGGTCGGCCTCGCGGGTAAGGGTCAGCGGATGCCCGACGAACTCTCCGGCGGTGAGCAGCAGCGGGTCGCCATCGCCCGGGCCTCAGTGAACCGTCCTCTCGTCCTGCTCGCCGACGAGCCCACCGGCAACCTGGATCCGGACACCTCGGCGGAGATCATGGCACTGCTCAACCGCATCAACCGCGGAGGGACCACCGTCGTGATGAGCACCCACGACGACGTCGCCGTGGACTCCATGCGGCGGCGCGTGCTGGAACTGTCCAACGGAAAGCTCGTCCGCGACGACGCCCACGGCATCTACGCCGTCGGGCGCTAGGGAAGGAACACGACCATGAAGATCCGTTTCGTCCTCAAGGAAGCCTTCGCGGGGCTGACCCGTAATGTGACGATGACCGTGGCGATGATCATCACCACCGCCATCTCCCTGGCCCTGCTGGCCACCGGCGTGTTGATCACCAACATGACCGCCGACACCAAGGAGCTCTACCTCGACCGGATCGAGGTGATGGTCCAGCTCGACGACGAGATCTCCGCCAGCGACCTCGACTGCTCCAGTGACGTCTGCAAGGACATCCGGGACACTCTGGAGAACGATGATGACGTCGAATCGGTGACCTTCCGCAACAAGGACCAGAGCTATGAGCGGTTCGTGGAACTCTTCGGCCAGTCCGACCCCGTTCTCGTCGAACAGACCTCGCAGGATGCCTTCCCGGCGGCGCTGCACGTGCGTCTGGCCGACCCGTTGGACACCAGCCCCATCGACGAGATCGCCGAAAAGCCCGGAGTGGCGACCATCGTCGACCAGCAGGACGACCTGCGCGGGGCGACACAGAACCTCGACGCGGTGCGCAACGCCAGCTTCGTCCTCGCCGCAGTGCAGGCGGTCGCCGCGGTCTTCCTGATCATGAACATGGTGCAGCTCGCGGCGTTCTCCCGCCGGCACGAAACCAGCATCATGCGCATGGTGGGGGCGACCCGGTGGTACACCCAGGCGCCGTTCATCCTGGAAGCGGTGCTGGCGTCCCTCATCGGTTCGCTGCTGTCGGTGGGTGCGCTGCTGCTCGGCAAGAGTTTCCTTCTTGACCAGGCACTGGGGTCGTTGTACGACGCGAACCTGATCGCCAGAATCACCGCCGCCGACATATGGCTGGTCTCCCCGTTCATCATCGTGGCGGGAGCCCTCGTCGCCGGGGTGACTGCGCAGGTCACACTGCGCTGGTACGTGAAGAAGTAAGCAGGTAGAATTCTTCGGGCTATGGCGAAGAAGAGCACACCGGTGGACTCCGGACGTAAAAAGGGCGAGAAGGCCGCCAAGTCGGGGAAAGCCGGCACGAAGAACGGTGGCCCGCTCGTCGTCGCCACCAACCGTAAGGCCCGCCACAACTACCGCATCCTCGACACCGTCGAAGCCGGGGTCGCCCTGGTCGGCACCGAGGTCAAGGCGCTGCGTGAGGGCAAGGCGTCCCTGGTGGACGCCTTCGCCACCATCGACGACGGCGAGGTATGGCTGCGCAACCTCCACATTCCCGAGTACGCGCAGGGGACGTGGACGAACCACTCGCCACGTCGGGTCCGTAAACTCCTGCTCCACCGCGGCGAGATCGACTCGCTGATGGGGAAGGTCCGGGACGGGAACAACACCCTGGTCCCGCTGCAGCTCTACTTCGTCTCAGGACGGTTGAAGGTTGAGCTGGCGTTGGCCACCGGTAAGCAGGACTACGACAAGCGTCAGGACATCAAGCGCCGTACCGAGGAGCGTGAGGCGACCCGTGAGCTGGGTCGTCGGATCAAGGGAATAAAGGGCTGAGTCACCAGGTTGACTGGGGTAACTCACCCGAACTAGAGTGAGTCATCCTGCCACCGCCGAGCTTTCCGGTGACAGGGATGCACCACAAGGGGTCGATCAGGTTTCGACTTCGTGCATTGAGCCAGGGGAAGCGTGCCGGTGCAGGCTGGAGACCACCGTAAGCGTCGCAGCAACCTATAGGCGCCGAGAAGAACACTCAGCGCGACTACGCCCTCGCTGCCTAATCAGCGACCGCGTGTCTGTCAGCCCGGGTAGGTCCCTGACCCGGTCACTGGCATCAGCTAAGGGACTTGACGCTACCGTCCTGTCGTTCGGGCGAGTAGCGGACATTTCAGAGCGACTGGGCTCATCGTCCGGGCACGTCCGCATGACCCGGAGAGCCGAGCAGAGATGGCCGCGGACTGCGCACGGAGAAGCCCTGGCGAGGTCGCGAAGGACCCGGGTTCAATTCCCGGCGGCTCCACAGATACCCCCGGTTACCACTGAGGTGACCGGGGGTTTTCGCATGTCAAGAGGTTTTTCGCTAGTCTCCGAAAGTGACTGGAGATGACAGTTTGAGACCAGAATCGACGGTCGCAGACCAGGATCCAGACCAGACCAGACCAGGGAGAGCCCCCAATGGCACCACGTAGCTTCGGCACCGTCCGACCAACCGGTGAGGGGAAGTGGTCTGCGCGATACCAGGTTGCCGGTCGCAAATACTCCAGCCCCGAACCGTTCGTCAAGGAGTCTCAGGCACGAGCATGGCTAGAGAAGGAGCGTGCCCTGATTCGCGATGGCGACTGGACGGATCCCGCAGAGCGCTACGCGGCTAAGCAGCGCTCAAAGCTAACCGTGGGTCAGTGGTTGGACCGGTATCACGACATCAAGGAAGCCGAAGGGCTGCGGAAGTCGACTCTGCGGACGTACCGGAACCATACGGCCTCAAGAATCCACGCATACCCCATAGCCAAGATCCCATTGGTCGATCTGACCGCCGAAGACGTGCAGGACTGGTGGGACGGACTACAGCGTGAGTTCCCGGAACGAGACGACCGCAAGGCCAGCGGACGGGAAACGAGTCGTAAGGCCTACGTCCGGCTCAAGGCCGCTTGCGGTGAGGCCGTGGCCCGCAAGATGATCCCCGCGAACCCTGTCGAGGTGCGCAAGGCCGGTAAGAAGATCACCACGAAGACGAAGGAGCTGCCGACCCGCGACGAGCTACGGGCCATCGTCGACCATGTACCTGACGCCTATCGCTTCGTCGCGGTGATGTGTGCGTTCCATGGTCTGCGGATCGGTGAGGCCTTAGGGCTGGAGCCTGACGATGTCCTGGTTTCCGAGCTGACGGACGACGACCGGCCTACCGTCGACGGGAAGCTCTTCATCGGCCCGTTGCTGCCATCCGTGAAGATCCGCGTCAAGGGCAACGTCCAGCGCATCGTCGAGGACGGTCACACGATGATGGTTCGACAGGGCACGAAGACCGTCTCCGGAGAACGTGAGGTGCCTGTCCTGGACGGCTTCGAGGGCATCGTGTTCAACCAGAAGGCCACCGCGTCCGCTGCGGGGGACGAGTACCTTACGACGACGAGGAACGGCGCGGTCGTCATGGATACGAGTTTCAGGTCGATCTGGAATCGAGCGCGGGAGAAGGCGGGAGTCCGAGCCGACATCACTCCCCACTACGGGAGGAACTGGCTCACTGTGGAGTTGGCAGAGAGCGGAGCTACGCCCGCCGAGATCGGCTCTATCCTCGGACAGAAAGACCTGACGACGATCGTTAGCGTGTATATGAAGGTGAAGGCCAACCGGCCTACGGATCTCATGAAGAAGGTGTCTGGACGATGACGAAGGCGGATGCACTCGGACGGTGGCTACAGCTCAATCCGGAGGTAAAGAAAAGGCACCTGGTCTCAACGTGGCGTCTGGCGGGAGCGGGGGACGTCCTCGGATGGACACTCGCGGTCGACGGGAACGCGATTGTCGTAGGTCAGGTCAATGCCAAGTCCAGCGGAGCGAACTTCGCGCCGATCCCTGCCGAGCACCCGCGCCTGAGCCTGGGGGAAGTAGCGTCCTG
This sequence comes from Corynebacterium glyciniphilum AJ 3170, assembly GCF_007673095.1. Taxonomy (GTDB): domain Bacteria; phylum Actinomycetota; class Actinomycetes; order Mycobacteriales; family Mycobacteriaceae; genus Corynebacterium. The sequence continues at coordinate 23,581 of NZ_VDYZ01000017.1, read as the reverse complement.
GACGCTCTCAGAGGCTATGCGGAAGATCGACGAGGAACAGGTCACCGACAGGGATCTCAACGGCTTGTATCGCTCTAGTGGTGGCAATCCACGGATCACGTGGACCGCCTACGTGGACGAGGACGAGGTTAGCGACTCTGCCGAGATCGTTCCTGGTGTGTTCGTCGCAAGCGCCCATGTTCGCGGCCTGGTGCCTCTCGAGACCGTCCTGACGGGGAGGAAGAGCATCATCCTAACCTCGGACGACATCGCGCCCGTGGCGGGGGAGGACGCGGGACGGCTTGTTCGTAGTCCGTTCACCGAGGACGGCTCACCGTCGATGTCGCCCACAGAGAAGCTTCGCCATACCGTGTCTCGGTGGGACAGGAGTTGACATCGGCAGACAGCTTGGTCTATTCTCTGTTCCACAACTTACTTCGCCCCCGGGAAATCCGGGAACACATCAAACCAGTGGGCATGGCTTGAGATCCTAGGAGATCTCGCCATGCCCAAATATATGTCCGCACCCGTCGAGGACAGCATCACTGCTGAGCCGTGGGTGAGTGTCGCGACCGCAGCGGAACACTTCGAGGTGAGTACCCGCACCGTGCACCGACTCATAGCGGCGGGACGCGTACCGGTGATGAAGTTAGGCCGTGCTACTCGAGTCCGACTATCGGATATTGAGGCGACCGCTACCGTCCTCCCGGTCATTGACCTGTGATCGGAACCTACGGTCGAGAGCATGACCGAGCCCTACGTGAGTCTTCAGCAAGCCGCCGAGCACTTCAGTGTGAGCGAAAAGACCTTGAGGCGATTTACCGCGCGGAAGGAGATTCCTGCCTACCGGTTGGGACGGCAGATCCGAGTAAGGATCTCCGAGCTGGAAGCTGCAATGGTCCCGATGGGTAGCGCCGCTCGTTAAGTGCCCCGCTATCGCGCCGGGGCACCCGCAGACGCTCAGAGCGGTTGTCGGGTACTACGACACCCCACGGTGCCTTTCAACGTCTCAGACAGCCGTACAGCGCCGCGGTGATTGTCCGAAAGGCCTAAAACCACCCGTTGGTCAGCCCATATAAGACGAGCCGCCGTTTCGACTCTTTTTGATAGCATTATGCTATCGCATTCATTCATCGACCTAAAGGAGGTCACACCTATGTACCTTGATCGAACGCTAGATACCGCGGAGGTCGCGAAGATCCTCGGAACGTCCACCCGCAATCTGCACGCTATGTGTAGACGGGGAGAGGGGCCGGAGTCCATCTTTGTCGGAGAACGTCGCCGCTTCACCGTGAAGGCTGTCGAGAAATTCCTTGGAGTGGACGACGAACCGTCCGAGAATGAAAAGGGGGTGGCGTAATGAGAGGGTTCGAATCGATAGGCTCAGTGGTTTCTCCGCCCGTACCCGAAGCACCGGAGTGGACCGAAGGGCCACTGGTCTCTAAGCTCCGCGATCCTTACGGAGAGCAATTCTCCCGCGAATGGATTCAGAATGCCACCGTGAATGATAGCCATACCGTGTGGATTTCACGACCGGAGCGCCTTAGCCCAAATGACATGGCCGCTCTGGCTTACATTTCCAAGAGAGTCCGGTGGAGTAAGCCTTTCAACGTCGATATCGAAGCTGAAGACGACCGACTCAAAGTAACGATCGAACTAGTAGAAGGAGCGTAATCGATGATCCATATGGAAAATAGGACGGATGAGACGTTCGCGAAACTCTATGCGGAAGCGGTGTCCGCGGCAGCAAGGGCCAACCGCAATGCCGCCACACCAGCGGAACAACGCGACCGAAAGGAAGCCGCTGACGTTGGCCTCGGACGGCTGGCCGAAGCCGTGCCCGCGGAAGCCAAGCGGCTTGCGGATCTTGCGAGCACTGGGCCGGAGCTGGTGGCCGAATTAGCGGCCGCGTTGTTCCGTGGTATTTCCCCCGCGGGGGTGGGGAAGTTCACGGTGCAAATGCACGAACCATTGAGTGAACTGGCAGAGAGGGCTGTCGACCGCGAGGGTGTCACCGTGTCGACTGGCACGCTACTTGACGACCTGGCGCGGTCGTGGGACGACATCACGGCGGGAATGACGGACGACAATGCCGAGATTGTCGCCGCGGCGGAGCGGACCTTGAAGTCGCCCGCTCAGTGGCCAGACGTACATGCCCTGATATGTCTGGCTTTGGGCCGAGACGTCGAGTAGAAACTTTCTTCCGGAGTTTTTCTGGAAGAGGCCAATACCCGCCTACGGCCCGGACACGCCTAGAAACCGCCCGAAAGTCGGCACCTTGCGCCTTCCGCAGCAGGTCGGAGGGGGCTTCTACAGCCGGAAGACGGCGACCTAGGAAAATTAATCCTGATATGATGAGAAATACGAGCAAGCCGGAGATGGTCTCTGGAGGAAGGAACGAGCTAATGCTCAATGAAGATCTCACTGCCAAAGAGGTAGCCGCCATTTTGGGTGTCAGCCCCGCAACGATGGTGGTCTGGCGGAACAATGGAAAGGGACCCGGCTGGTATCAGATCGGTGGTCGCTATCGCTACCCACAGCGCGACCTTGACCAGTTCATCAACTCAATCCGTACAAGCTAGCTGAACCACAGGGAAGGATACGCAATGAGCTACAGCACCCACGTCATTCGAGCAATGGCGGAAAACATTCACCACGGACGGCTGACGATCGAAAGTCTGGCTAGTCTCTGTATGGCTGCACCTGCCACGCCGGAGCTGTTCACCGAAACTATGCGGGAAATTGGCCGGAGCACTAAGGCGGTGGCCGCATGATGACCGCACTTGAACGCGCCTACGCCATTAATTCCGCGGCTAGGAAGGTAGCGGAGGACTATTACCGTCGCGACTACCTCCCGCTGTGGAACCCACTCAAGAATGACGACCTATATCGCCAAGTCGTTTTCTACGATCGACACGGCCTTAAGGTTCCTGATCCCCTAATTTCACTGACCCATATTGAAGCTCTCGAGGAAGAGCCCCTGGTCGATGTCCCCGACGGAATCTGGTTGCACCTTGTAGGTACGCACCTTGCTAACTGTCGACGCGAAAGCGGTGTCTACCAAGACTGTCCCTACCACCCCGCCCGAAGTTGACAAAAGAAAGTACCCCCATGACCACAAGGATCACGGGGGCACCACCCACTCCAATTCAATCCCAGTGAGCAACTGGAAGGAAGGATACGCATGACTCAGAATAGCACACCTATGACCGCTAGTGAAGCCGCAGAGGTCTACCGAGACAGTGGTCTAGGGGTGCCTTTCCCCTTGCCGTCCGGCAAGAAAGGGAAGCCACCCGCGAATGTCACCGGGAAGCGAGTGAGCCCGGAGGCGTCCGCACAGGTAGCGGAGAAGGCGTGGACGGCCGCTGAGGACGACGCCAACATTGCTCTCCGTCTGGCACCCAACATCCTTGCCCTCGATGTCGATGCCCACGGAGGTAAGCCCGGTGCTGAGACCATGGCCGCTCTCGAGGAAAAGCTAGGATCACTTCCGGCTACCTGGTCATGCACCCGCCACGGTGCGGATGCAGAGAGCCGTCACTACTACTTCACTGTTCCGAAGGATTTGAGCTGGAAATCTGAGGCACGGGTAGAGGTCGATGGGAAGACCATCGGGGCCGTCGATGTCCGACATATGAGGTTGTCGTACACAGTCGTATGGCCGTCGCAGTTCAACGGCGACACTTACGAGTGGTACAAGCCTAACGGTGAGCTGTCGGAGCGCCCGCCCCGGTCGGACGAGCTGGCCGTTTTCCCCGGCAAGTGGATCGACTACCTATCGACCGGTGCAGTGTCCGAGACCAGTGCGGCTGATCCGACCGAGCCCTACAACGTGACTGAGGCGATGGAATGGTTGAAGGCGTCCGCACCGGGGTTCGACGATGAGCCCGGCGCGATCTTTGGCTCTGAGTTCGGGGCAGTCAAGAGGGACGAGCTTATCGCCCGGTTCAATGCCAGTGCTCACCCCACGATGATTGAACGCCAGACGTGGGCCGTGAAGCTGGCCGTCCTCGAGGGTGAGGTGGGGCTAGAAACCGCCCTACGGACCTTGGAGGAGATGTTCTACGCTGCGGTGAGTTCCCGGCGCGCCGGTGATCGTGCCGTGGAGTGGGAATGGCGGTCGTCGTTGACTGGTGCTGTCAACCTTGTACGTGGGGAAGTCGAGTTCGGGCACCAGCGGACGTGGAAGTCGAAGGTGGCCGGTCTCGAGGGGCTGGACGCTGTGTCGATCGCCGGTGCCCGGGGTATCAGCAATGCGGTGAACGAGCATGAGAAGACCGTCCGGAGGATCGTCCTTGGTGCGCCCGCACCGGGTGTCGCGGTGGCGGCCCTGATTGCGCTGTTGTGTCCGGGGCTGGTGGCCGTGCGTGTCCGTGGAGGTGATGATATCGTGCGCGACGAGTCCTCCCGTGCGGTACTGACGTCCGGTGAGCTGCGGAGAATCCTTGGTGAGACCGTCACGCCCGTGGTGGGTCGTCTGGTTCGTGGTCTTGAGGAGGACACCGCCGAGCACACGATTGCGTCCACAACCAAGAGGGAGGTATCCAAGCTCATCGGTGCGGCTACCTTGAATGCGCTACTGGATCTGGTGGCCAACGCGGTGACCGATGCAGGACGGGTGCTTGATGCGGAGAAGTTAGATCGTGACCCGTGGTTGATCGGTGTCGGGGAGGAGGTCCTGGACCTCCGCCTAGCCAAGGACAACCCGGACGGTGACCTGACTGACTGGATGCGCCCGCGGACCTACGAGGACGCCGTGACCCGCTCCGCGCCCGTGGATGTAGAGGCGGGGCTGGCCTCGCTGGCTCACCGGGAGGACGGCCCTGTCGCCCACCGCAAGACCCACACAGAGAAGTTGCTCGAAGCTATCTTCCCGGATCCAGAGACCCGCACCTTCGCTCAGAAGGCTCTGGGCTACAGCATGTCCGGGAACAATAAGATGCATAAGTTCTTTGTCTGGTTCGGACCTGGCGGAGGCGGTAAAGGGTCGTTGTCTGAGTCGGTCACCGCGACGCTTGGAGCTGACTATGTCTCGGAGATGACCCCGCAGTCGTTCATCAAGGGGTCTGGCTCCCGCCCGGATCCGGACTACGCGATGTCCCTAGGTACCCGACTGTCGTTCGTCAACGAGACCGACGAGGGGCAGAAGATAGATGCTGCTGCGATAAAACGGGCTACTGAGGTTCGTAAGGGCCGTGCGCTGTACTCCAACTCGGTTGTGGAGTCGGACGCTAACACGGTCACGGTAATGACCAATCGCCCTTTCGAATTCAAGCATGACACCGCCGTGGAGCGGCGCCTGGCAGTGATCCCGTTCAACGAGTCTCGTGCATCCATCCGAGACGCCCAACCGCCCGTGATGGAGCCGTGGCGCGACCGCGAGGAGGAGAAGGTCTACATGCTGCGGTGGCTCGTTGAGGGCTTCATCATGGCGATGACCGAGAGGATGGAGACCGAAGATTACCCGCCCGCCGTGGCAGAGGCGACCGTGCGGTTCATCGAGGCCGCGGACCCGTCCCAGGCCTTCTTCCGGAAGTTGGAGCGCACCGGGGATCCGGAGGACTTCGTAGCCACCGCGGAGCTTGCCTCGAAGCTACGCAAAGTCACCGGGGAGTCCGAGGTTGAGGTGACATCGAAGAGTCTTCAGATGCGTGTTGGTCGGTGGTTCAAAGATCAGGGCTACGAGAATGACGCCGCCCAGGTCGACCGGAAGCGCGGCTATCGCGGGTGGAGGATCAGCAACGTCATCGAGTTCCCCCACCTCCCGGAGGAGACCCGGCAGATCTCCTAGTCTCATCGCCGCCCGAAACCGACCCCCGCCCTTATCGGTGGGGGTCTTCTTGTGCACGACCTTGCACGACCTTTTCAACGAGGTTGTGCAGAGTAAAAGTCCAGTTCAGAGGGTATTTTTTACCTCTGAATCACGACCTCACAACCTCATTGATGAAAGTTGCATACGAGGATAGGAGAGAGCGGATTATGTATAGGGGAGTTTTCACCTCGAGGTCGTGAGGTCGTGATCAGCTGCGCAAATTAGGGCATCTACCTGGTGTTATGTCGTGCACAACCTTGCTCTCGAGGTCGTGACAAGGTCGTGACAAGGTCGTGCACGGCTTACCCCCGCGGTGGTAGGTGATCTGGGTAGCCTTGACGTATGAACACCGACGATCTTCCCGATGACTTTGCTACCGAGCGTGATGTGCTCAACTACGCGCGTGATCACTCGCTGAACTTCTCTCGAGGACAGAATGAAATCGCTATCACCGTTGGCGATGAGGTGGTGCGGTACGCGTGGAACGGTAGGCCACCGGAGCGATTCACGCGGAAGCGGTAGAGCTACCCAGAAGGGTTGCCTATACGGCCGTCTGAGCTATCAGGGGGAACCACGACCCACGGGGAAGGGTACGTGCTGTAAGCGCGGGAGCGGGACAGCCAGGCGGTGTTACGCGTGGCTCTAGGCCGGGGAAGGCTAAGGGTGGCACTGAGAGCGCTTTAGATGATCCCCTTGTTCGCCAGTCGCTCAGCGATGATGCAGATCGACCAGCCGATCCCGGATAGGACCATGCCGAGTACGCCACTACCTACGAACATCGTGTTAGACATGACCTCATCGGCCGGTAGCGGGTCAGGATCCCATGCTGACGAGATTGCAAAGGCGACACCGAATAGGGTGGCGAGCAGACAAAATGCGAACACCACCATGAACACCACATACAGGAAGCCGAGGATCCCCATTCTCGTTCGCGGTTGTGGGGCTAGGACAACCGCCACAGGTGCAATCTGTGGTGTTGCTTGAGGGTCAAGCTGAGAGGTCAAGCTGTACCTACCTTGGTATGAGTATGCGGGGTTACCTTGGCCTAGAGCCGCACAAGCCCCGCTCCGAGGATATGAAGAGCGGGGCTAGAAGTTCCGAGCGCTTTTACGCGGTCGGCTCCGGGGTGGGGGTCGGAGTCGGGGTGGTCTCCGGTGCTTCAGGTGCCGAAGAGCCAGCGGTCAGGCTGACGATGAAGTCAATGAGCTCACCGAAGATCTCTTCAAACTTGGCGGTCAATTCGGTAAAGATGTCAGGCAGGGATCCCATAATGTGCTTCTCTCTTGAAGGCGCGTGGTGCGCGTGACTAGTGCCGAGGAAGTTGGCAGCACGGTAGAGCTTACTGAGCTACTTAGGGTCCGCAACTAAAAGTTTTGACGGGGATACCCCCGCGCTACCCCTACCCCGTGGGGTACCATGATTCCTAACGGCTCCGTAGCTGTTGGTCATCCATTACCCCTGTGCCCCGTCGCTCACCGCGGCGGGGTGCCGTGGTGTGGGGTGGTGTGGGTCTGGTGGTCTGCACAATCGGCTCTGGCTGGCCCTGTGCGGGGTCGAACGTTGGCGAGGGTACGTGGGTATGCGGTGGCGCGTGTATGTTCGTCATGGAGTGTGCCTAAGCCCCGGGGAGGGGAGACCCCCGCCCCCTTCAGAGCGTGCGCCTCCGGTGCTGGCCATTAGTTTCCGCGAACCTTCCAACATTTACTTATGCATAAGGGTATGCAGGATCCCACATAGTGAGATTATGTGTCCCGCACAGTGAAACACTGATCGTTGTCCGGTTGGGAAGACGACTGTCCCCTAGGATCATGCCGGAGCGGTAGAATGAAGCCAGGACCACGGGGCGGGGGCCAACAACAAGAGGGTTAGGGTGGCCTCACCATGCGGGGGTAGACCAGAATCCAGACCAGACCAGGAAAACCTCCTGTGAAAAATGCCCATCTAACTGCATAGATGCCGAGTAAGGGTGTAGCCCCGGCGGCTCCACCGATACCCCCGGCCTGCACCCGCAGGCCCGGGGGTTTCTTTGGTTGCGCATAGATGGGTGCGGGGGAGCAAATGAAAGCAATTGGTGTTCTTGCTGGCTCGGCTCTTTGCTCGCCCCGGGGCGCACACATGCGTTCAGCGGCAAAGGCGGGCCCGGTGTCGCGTGCGGTAATGCTCCGCAAAGACTCCGGGAATCATCCGGTAATCAAATTATTTGCTAAAAGTAATAGATTGACAGTTTCCTTGGGGAATGAATACTCTGAAGTCCGACAGCTAGTTGTCTGACGAAGAAGACTAGTTGTCATCAGGACGGTATCTGATGGACAATCTCAGGAGGAGAGTATGGGCCAAGACCTGGCAGGAAAAGTGGTCGTGGTCACGGGCGCAGCCGGTGGCATCGGATCTGGAATAGCGTCTACGTGTGCAGAGCGCGGAGCGGAAGTCGTGCTGGTCGACCAGGTCGCTGCCGAATTAGGCGGGGTGCCGGAAGATGTACGAGGTCGGGTGGTAGCGCTGACGGCGGATCTGTCTACGCAGGAAGGCTGTGACGTTCTTGTCAAGGAATTGACTGAGAAGAACGCGCGGCTTGATGGTCTAGTCAATTGTGCCGGGGTGATGCGCCGAGGTGACGTGACGGAAATCGGAGAAGATGACTGGCGCTTCACATTCGACGTCAACCTCGATGCCGTCTTTCGGCTCTGTAAGGCTTTTGTCCCGATGATGGGCGCCAGTGGTGGAGGCTCCATCGTCAACATCGCTTCGCAGTGGGGCGTGCATCCAGCTGCCGGACACGTAGCATACAACACCTCGAAGGCTGCCGTGGTGGCCTTCAGTCGCAGTCTGGCGCGAGATCATGGTCATGTCGGAGTGCGAGTCAATGCTGTTTGTCCTGGCGAGATTCTCACCCCGATGGTGGAAGAGAAGCTGGCGTCGGGCGGTATGTCGGAAGCGGAACTTGCGGCGGATATCCCGATAGGCAGGCTCGGGCGTCCGGAAGACGTCGCGACTCTGGTTGCCTTCCTGTTGGGGGACGGGTCCACCTTCGTTAGCGGCGCTACGGTGGAAATCGCAGGCGGGCAGGTGGCACCATGACTAACGTTGCAGGAGGAATGCTTGAAGGGCTCCGCGTGCTGGTGACAGGAGGTTCCCGCGGCATCGGTGAGTGCATCGTGCGCACCCTTGTGCGCGAAGGTGCGAGGGTGGTTGTCCATTACAACAGTGGTAGGCGTGAGGCTGAGGGGCTGGTCGCCGAGCTGGGGGAGGCGGCGGTGAGTGTCCAGGCGGACCTGTCTGAAACGGGAGTCGGGAATGCGCTGTGGGACAAGGCCTCGGAGTTCTGGGGCGGTCTGGATGTGTTGGTGAACAACGCTGGCGCATGGATCGCGTCGCCAGTCGAAAACGTGGAGGGTTGGGCTTCCGGATGGGACAGGAATCTCTCCCTCAATCTGTTGTCCGCCGCTGACCTGTGTCGTGCCGGACTCGTGCATTTCATGGCGACTGGCGGCGGGGTGATCGTGAACATCACCAGTAGGTCGGCACACCGTGGTGACGATGCTGAACACCTCGCATACGGTGCGGCGAAGGCGGGACTGTTGAGCCTCACCAAAGGTATCGCGCGTGGATACGGGCACGCAGGAGTGTGTGCCTATGCGTTGGCGCCGGGGTGGGTTGATACCGGTCTTGCCGCCGGCGCGGTTGACGAGAAAACACTGTCGGCGCTTCCTCTGGGGGAGGTTACTCCGCCCAGTGATGTGGCTGAGACCGTGGCTTTTCTTGCCTCGGGTCGGGCGCGGCATGTGACCGGGGCGACCATCGATATCACGGGCGCCGACTACGTGCGTTAGGAGTAAAGGCATCCTCGGGGACGTAGGGGTGGGCCACACCCTCGTGCGGTGCCGAGCTCGTCAGCCTGCGAAGAAGTTTTGTTTTGTACTTCACTTCACGCAGATTGTATGACACTCTTGGGTGTGAGAGTGATGCGAGTCACTCGGAGGCCGGTGGCAGTACGCCCGGCGGAGCTGACCTGAGAGGTGAGGAAGATGGAATCCGTACTAGTAGGGGTGGACCGCAGTGTGAACTCGCAGCGCGCCATCCGTTTCGCGATGGAGAGGGCGAAGGCCAACTCGTGGCGGGTGACGGTTGCGCACGTCATCAACTGGAACCCATACCGGCCAACGACTCCCCAGGAGAATGAGAATCGGCCTGTTCGCTTCGCTGCGGAGATGGAACGGGCGAAAGAGAAAGTCATCGCTCCCATGTTGAAGCATGCCGAGGAACAACACTGGTCCGACGGAGTCGAGGTCGATACTGTCGTTCGCTTCGGTCGTCCGTCCGAGGTCCTGGCAGATATCGCCGCGACAGGAGGATTCGACATTATCGTCGTGGCCCGGGCAGGAGAGTCAAACCTCAGGGTGGCGATCTTCGGCTCGACGGCGAGCAGGCTTGCGCAGTATGCCACCGTCCCCGTGGTGGTGGTCCCCTGATGGATACCTCAATGCTGTACATGGCCCAAGAGGCAACTGGGATCGATGCATTCCTCGAGAAGTACTTCTCGCCGGTGTCGGAAGCTGTGTCGAGTGTGGTTTTCTACGCGGTACCCGTCTTTGGCACGGAAATGCCGTTGATCGTGCTCTGGCTTGTCCTGCTCGGCCTGTTCTTCACGCTGTGGTTAAAATTCCTCAATATTCGGGGCTTTAAACATGCATTCGACCTCGTCAGGGGAATATATACACCTAAAGATGCCGTTGGTGAAGTCAGTCATTTCCAAGCGCTGGCTACTGCGCTAGCATCTACTGTGGGCCTGGGTAACATTGCGGGCGTCGCGGTGGCTATTTCGATTGGTGGTCCCGGTGCCGCATTCTGGATGGTCGTGGCAGGGTTCCTGGCGATGTCGACAAAAATGGCTGAATGTATGTTGGCCGTCAAGTACCGGCACGTAAGGGACGATGGCACAGTGTCGGGTGGGCCGATGTACTATCTTCGTGATGGTCTGGCTTCCATCGGAAAAGCGAAGACCGGTAAGGTTCTCGCAGCTCTGTGGGCATTCTTCATGATGATCGCTGCGTTAGGGACCAATGCGTTCCAGTCCAACCAAGCCACCGCCCAAGTCGTGGCGGTGTCAGGAGACGGCGGTTTCGGAGAGTGGATTAGCTCCAACCGCTGGACCTTTGGTCTCCTCATGGCGGTTGTGGCAGGCGCTGTCGTGATCGGCGGAATCAAGTCAATTGCGAAGATGGCGAGTCTTCTTGTTCCATTGATGGCGATTCTCTACGTGGCCTGCTGTTTGATCGTTCTCGGCGTGAATATTACGGATCTGCCCGGGGCTTTCGTCGATATAGTTTCTGGAGCATTCAACCCGCAAGGGGTTGCCGGAGGCGTCATAGGTGCGTTGATCGTCGGGTTCCAGCGGGCAGCCTATTCGAACTCTGCAGGTGTCGGAGACGCCCCCATTGCTCACTCTACGGTGAGAACGAATCGGCCTGCAACAGAAGGATTTGTCGCCGCCTTGGAGCCCTTTTTCGACACCATCATTGTCTGCACTATGACGGCACTGGCGGTGGTGGTCACCGGCGTCTACAAGGTCCAGGACCCTGACGCCGTAGGCGGGGTTACGCTGACGTCGGACGCTTTTGCAACAGTTTCCTCGTGGTTCCCCTACCTGCTGGCCGTTGCGGTCGTGTTGTTCGCCTTCTCCACCCTGCTGAGTAATGCATTCTATGGGATGAAAGGTTTCGGGTACTTGTTCGGGGACAACAGGACAGCAGAGAACGTCTACAAGATTGTCTACCTGGGGTTCACCGTCATCGGGTCAGCTGTCGCGCTCGGGCCGATCATCGAGTTCACAGACTCAGTGTTCTTCCTGCCGGCTGTGTGTAACGGTATCGGCCTGTACCTGATGTCCAAGGTGATCAGGAGAGAGTTCTCAACCTATGTTGGCGAGTTGAGGAGCGGCGAGATTGCACCGGTTGCGTTGGAGCATCGCGCACCCCGGTAGTTGTCTACGGGCAGACATGACATGACCCCGGCCGCGTTTGCGGCCGGGGTCATCGTGTTGGAGCGGTGAACTACCAGACTCTGAAGACTTGGCCCGTTTCAACACCGTGCGCTGATCGCACGAACGCACCGGCGACGTGGTCAACCTCCACCGGTTGGAAGCCCGGGAATGAGGGGCCGTATTTCGCGAGTGACTGACGTACGACGTTCGGGCTTACCGCATTTATACGAACTCCCCGGGGGAGGTCCGTCGCAGCACTCGTGACGAATGCTTCGACACCGCCGTTTGCGGTGCCCGCGATGACGCTCTTTGAGACCGGGTGCTGCGTCAGAATTCCGCTGATCAACGTGATGGACCCGTTGTCGGTGAGATGCGGCTCCGCAGCCAGAACCAGGTTGACCTGATTGAGCAGCTTGTCCTCGAGGCCTGCGCGGAACTGGTCGAGAGAAGCGTCGGCTGTGTTGACGAATGGGGAACCGCCGGTGGCGCACACGACGGCGTCGACAGTCCCGATCTCCTTGAACAGGGAAGAGAGACTGTCACCGCTGGAAAGGTCCACAGACGGAGATGTACTCCGGGACACTTCAATGACCTCGTCTCCGTGCGAGCGGAACTGTTCGGCAGTGGCTGCACCGATGGTGCCTGTTGCTCCGATGACGAGAACTCTCGACATACCGGCCTCCTTTTGTCAGACAATGATGGCTTGCTGCTAGGCTACCACCGAGTGACCTGGGGGGTCGATGTTGATGTATGGCAATATGGTCTCTATGTTATGCAGCTCTGACCGGGATCTGTCTCGGCGCGCGTCTCTGACGGTTCTGGGAAGGTAAGCGACATGGTGCGCAACGCTGGGAATACTGACCGCCGTCAGCGGGTCGTCGACGAGATTCGACGTTGGATTATCTCCGGTGCAATTGCGCCCGGAGAGCGGCTTGTCGAGGCTCAGGTGACCGCCAGGCTCGAGGTCTCACGCCCCACCGCTCGGGAAGCTCTGAATCAGCTTGCTTGGAGCGGATATCTCGTTCAGGAAGCATACCGGGGTCACAGGGTCGGGAGTGTAGACCCGCAACGGGTCATGGACTTCGCCTGGGTGCGCTACGGGCTTGATGTCAATGCTGCCAAGGATATTCTCGATGACAGTTCGGGATTGAGGCTCGTCCGTCTCGAGCAGGCTCTCGAGCGTTATCGCCGCGACATGGTCTCAGAGGACCCCGTATCGGTCCACGAGGCGCATGTCCGGTTCCACAAGGGTTTCTGGCAGTCGTCAGAAAACTCGTTCCTCCTCAAGTTGTGGCCCGCAGTTGAAGCTGAAATGGCGCTTGTGTTGGCGTACGAACAGCGTCACCGCCACGACAATGCGCGTGCTGTGCTACTGCATGAGCGGCTTGTTGACACGGTCCGGGGTGGGGATCCTGAAGCCATCCGTGTGGAGATTGAGAAGCATATCGTCGGTAGTGCGAGAGAGCTGGTGGGGATGATGGTCGACGAGGCGTAGCTAGTCGGACGAGGTGGTGAAGGGGACGGGGGTCGATAGTCTCTTTATCGCGATGATGTCGGCGTACTTTGTCGCGCTTCTGCCGGGTTTGTGAAGGGTTCCGTCAATCGTCGGCGCGGCCGCGTTTGGTTGCTCGAATGTCACTGTGGGGCCAGGTTTTCCTGGTTGTGCTCTTGTCTTCTGAGCGCCTGCGAATCGTGACGGGGGTAGCGGCGGCCATTTAGCTCATCGGCGCGGAGGACTGATTGTTTCGCTGCGTCTGCTGCAGAAGGCCGTGCCGCAGTCGCTTCTCGGCATTCTGCCGCTCTGGGATGCGGGGATTGCGCGTGATGCACGAAGCTGCGTGATCTGTTCGGCAGCCTTGCGACCTCCTGTGCTTCCGAAGTGCGCGTCGGGGCATTGTTTCCGGGGGCTAACCGGACCGGATTCCTGTGTGACGTGCGGCTCTTACGGTGGCTAGTGAGCTATTGACGACCAAATGGTTGTAGGGTAACTTGTGTCACAACGTATCCTGATTGTAATACAAAACCGCGGGCTGGTGCCCTGTGGAGAGTAGGAGGCTACCTGTGACAACAGTGATTGTCGGTGCGGGTGCTGTCGGACTGGCTACTGCATACGAGCTGATCAAAGCCGGTGACGATGTAGTGGTGGTCGATGCGGCTGCCGCCGGGCAGGGTGCGTCTCACGGAAATGCGGCCAAGATCGCTGTCGGAGAATGCGGTCCGGTGCCGGCGCCGGGCGTGCTTCTGCAAGGAATCAAGTGGATGCTACGGCCGGACAGTCCTCTGTCGGTCAAACCTTCCCTGGCTCCGTCCTACCTGAAGTTCATGTTCTCGATGGCACGCCATTGCAACGAACGTGACTTCAGGAAGGGCCTCGAACTGACGCTCAGACTCGCTGAAGACGCCAATGACCTGCTCGACGAGTATGTCGAGGATGGCCTCGACTTCGAGATGCATGAGCGGGGAGTGCTCCTGGCCTTCGAGACCAAGGAGAGGCTGGAAGAACAGGCGACGTTCCTTCCCGTGTGGGAAAAATACGGCTACCCTGCGGAGCGCCTCAACGCCGATGAAGTCCGGCAGAAAGAACCGGCTTTGACCGAACGCATTCGTTATGGGTTGTCGTTCCCTACTGACCGGCAGCTCGATCCCGACACCCTGACCGCGGCTCTGGTCACGTCGATCCGTTCAGCTGGCGGCAAGGTTGTGGAGAACGTGACCGTCGATGACTTCGGTGTCTCGGGCGGAAAGGTAACAGCGGTTTCACTGACTAACGGCGACCGTCTGTTGTGTGACTCTGTCGTTCTTGCGGCGGGAGTGGCGGTGCGTCCGTTGGCGAACAAACTCGGTGTCAACCTTCCGATCCACCCGGGTAAGGGCTACAGCATCGACTACACCGCCCCTCCTGTCGATCTGAAGACCTCGTTGACCCTCGAAGACGCCCGCGTCGCTGTCACTCCGCTCAATGGTTTTCTCCGTTTTGCAGGCACCATGGAGTTCGGCAGTTACAAGAACAACGTATCTGCTGTCAGGGTGGAAGCGATTCGACGTGCTGCGCGAGAAAACATCCGTGGTTGGGCGACCGCGGAGGCGACAGGGCCGGATGGCGTCGGAGAACGGGCGGCGTGGGCAGGAATGAGACCGATGACTCCGGACGGCCTTCCGGTCGTGGGACGGCTTCACGGGCCATCCAATACGTACATCGCCGGCGGTCACGGGATGCTCGGTCTGACACTCGCCCCCGGTACCGGAAAGCACATCGCTGACCTTGTCACCGGCAGGAAACCTCGCCTGGATCGTCACGACCAGGATCTGATCAGTCCGGCGCGCTACCTCTGAGCACGCTGCACCTTCCACACAGAAAGGCATTTTCATGACTATCAAACTCACCGGCATCCTCGCCGCAGTGGTGACTCCCTTCAACGAAGACCTGAGCATCGATTTCGAAGGGATTGACCGGCAGGTGGAGCACATTGTCGGCAACGGTATTCACGGTCTTGTTCCCGGTGGGTCGACCGGGGAATTCACGACGTTGTCGGTAGAGGAACGTAAGGCTGCAAACAAGAGGTACGTTGACGCGGTCGCCGGGCGCGTGCCCGTGCTCGTCGGGACAGGTGCACAAACGACCGAGGAAACTATCGAACTGACCCGCGCTGCTGCCGACGACGGTGCCGACGGCGTGATGGTCGTTCCTCCTTACTATGATGCGCTTTCGTTCGACGAGCTGCTCGATCACTTCCGTTCAGTTTCCGAGGCTGTCGATCTTCCGATCATGTACTACAACATTCCGTCGAACACCGGGGTTGAGCTCACCCCAGAGCAGCTCGCTCAGCTGGGCAGGGAAACCAACGTGTTCAGCTACAAGAACACCGACGATGACTTCCCGTCCTTCACCGAAGCCGTTCTTCACCACGCTGACGACATCACCGCCCTGAACGGATACGACACTCTCACTTTCAGCGCACTGGCGTTGGGCGCACAGGCCGGAGTGTGGGGAGCGGCCAGTATCCTCCCCACCGAATGTCGTGCCCTTTTCGACGCCTTTGCCGACCGGGATCTCGATCGAGCTCGCGAGCTGTGGAGGAAGCTGCAGCCCGTCTGCGTGTTCCTTGAGTCCCACAACTACGCTGCCGCCATTAAGGCAGGCACCACTCTCGTGGGTGTCCCTTCGGGCCCCGTCCGTAAACCCGTGCGGCCCCTCTCTGAGTCTGTGGTGGAGGAGTTCCGGCAGGTTCTTCGCTCCGCGGGCGTCGACGTCAAGGCGTAGCCCGGTATGGGTAGGAAAGTAATCAATGTGGTTGACCTGCATGCTGGGGAACCCGGCAGAGTCGTTCTCGGACAGGATCTCCGCGTGCGAGGTTCGAGCATGGCGGAGCGTCTTCGTTTTTGCGAGAAGAATCTCAACTGGTTCCGGCGCCTTGTTCTGAGTGAACCGCGGGGCTACCCGGCGGTCTGTGCACCGCTGATCACAGCACCGGTGAATCCTGACAGTGCTTTCGGGTTGATCGTGATGGAGCAAGGCGGTTTCCGGCCAATGTCGGGAAGCAACCTGATCTGCGCTGTCACTGCCCTGGCCGAGACGGGTGCCATCGACATCCTCGACGGTGAGGAGACCCTCCGGGTCGATACCGCTGTCGGCACCGTGGAGGTCACTGTGACGATGGAGAATGGGCGTGCCTCCAATGTCTGCTTCTCCAACGTCCCCTCCTTCAGCGTGGAACGAGACCTTGAGCTGGACCTTCCCGAATACGGGAAAGTGACTGTTGACATCGCATTTGGGGGCCAGTTCTATGTCCTCGCGGATGCCTCACAGTTCGGTTTCGACCTCACCGCTGACAACACTCGGCGCGCAATTCGCGTGGCGTCGCTTATTCATGCAGTCGCCGCACGCGATGTGGACGTACTTCATCCGGTCAATTCCGACCTCAATACCATTGCATTACCGATGCTTTACCAGGACAGCCCGAATGAGGGTGTCGACGCCCGCCATATGACTGTGCTGCCGAACGGTGTAGTCGACCCCTCTGATCCGGAAACGTGGGATGGCGTTCTGGACCGGTCGCCATGCGGTACCGGTACTTCCTCGCGGATCGCCACGGAAGTGGCGCGCGGGCGACTGCAACAGGGCGATACCTATGTCGCAGAATCACTTGTCGGTGTCACCTTCACCGGGGAAGTCGGAGAGCCCACCACCTGCGGGTACTACGACGCGACTACACCGATCATCAACGGCCGTGCCTGGATCACAGGCATCAACCAACTTGTCCTCGAACCCGACGATCCGTTCCAGGCGGGCTATCGTGCCGGAGACATCTGGGGACGAGACGACGATTCACCCAACTACGAAAGGCTGGGGTCATGAACACTCCTCTGCAGTACATCGACGGGCGCCGGTGTGACGGTACCTCGGACCAGGTCTTGACGATCACGAACCCCTCAACAGAGGACGAACTTGCTGTTGGTATCGAGGCTGCTCCCCGGGATGTCGATAGTGCCGTTGCCGCAGCGCGACGAGCCTTTCCGGACTGGGCAGGGAGAACCCCGGCAGAACGGAGCGAGATCATGCACCAGTGGTCCAGGATCGTCGCGGAGCGTGCCGAGGAGTTCACCGAGCTGGAGAGCCTGAACGGCGGTAAGGCCTGGAAACTCGCCGAAGGCTTCGACATCCCCGGCGTCATCGACAACGTCGCCTTTTTCGCCGGTGCTGCTCGGCAACTTGAGGGTAAGGCATCGGCTGAGTATTCCGGAGACCATACTTCGAGTATTCGTCGTGAACCTATTGGAGTTGTCGGTTCGATCTCCCCGTGGAACTATCCACTGCAGATGGCGGCATGGAAGGTTCTCCCGGCACTGGCCGCAGGTAATACCATCGTGCTGAAACCGGCCGAAATCACCCCACTGACTTCGCTGCTCTTCGCTGAAACAGCAGTCGAGGCAGGGCTTCCGGCTGGTGCCTTCAACGTTGTCACAGGCGCTGGACCAAGTACCGGCGAGGCCCTGATTTCTCACCCGGACGTGGACATGGTTTCCTTCACGGGCTCCACGGCCGTCGGTAAGCACATCGGTGAAACCGCTGCAGGGATGGTCAAGCGGGTGCATCTCGAACTTGGTGGGAAGGCCCCCTTCGTGGTCTTCGACGACGCGGACCTCGAGGCCGCAGCCCGGGGTGCCGTCGCGGGATCATTGATCAACGTCGGCCAGGATTGCACTGCTGCGACCCGCGCCTACGTCCACGAGAGCATCTTCGACGCATTCACCGAACGCGTCGCCGAGATCATGAACGAAGTAACAGTCGGCCCGGTCACCGATCGGTCAGTGGACCTGGGATCCTTGGTCTCGGTGGCCCAGCGAGAGAAGGTCCAGGGCATGGTCGAGCGTGCCGTGAAAGACGGTGCCCAGGTCCGATGTGGCGGGCGTGTCCCCGAAGGACTGCCTGAGGACGGGGCATTCTACGCGCCGACGCTGATCACCGGTGCTGCCCAGGACTCGGAGATCGTCCAGGACGAGGTATTCGGTCCCGTCCTCATCGCGCTTCCTTTCAGTACGGACGATGAAGCCATCGAGCTCGCCAACGACACTCCGTTCGGGCTGGCTGCCTCGGCCTGGACGACGAGCATATACCGCAGCCAGCGGGCGAGCCGCGAGATCCAGGCCGGCTGTGTGTGGATCAATGACCACATCCCGATCATCAGTGAGATGCCCCATGGCGGCTACAAGGCGTCCGGCTTCGGCAAGGACATGTCGCAGTACTCGCTCGAGGAATACACGAATGTCAAACACGTGATCAGTGACATCACAGCAGAGCAGCATAAGGACTGGCACGATCTGATCTTCGCCCCGGAGAGGGCACAAAGCTGACACGTTCCCGTCGCCAGCCTCATCTTGTGTAGGCGAGTGCCCTACTAAAGGCGACTCACTACCCGGAAGGTGCCGTCACCACTCCCATTGCTCTATGGGCGAGGTGCGGCACCTTCTTTCCATTGGTTAAGCGAGGACTCATCGAAGAGGAGAAGGTACATGTCCCAGAGTGCTGTGGAGTTGATACTCGCAGGTCTTCCCATGGTCGCCATCGTAGTTCTGCTTCTGCTACGGGTGCGCCCACTTCACGCCGTGCTCATCGTGATCGTCGCCACTCTGGCACTGTCGCCCTGGTTCCCCGTGACCAGTTCAGCACTACAGGATAGCGTCGGGTCCCTGTCATTCTCTGTACTGTCTGCCGTGTTCATCATGCTCGGCGGGATTGTGCTGTCTGAGTTCCTCTCCACTTCGGGTGCGCAAAACAGAATCAGTGAATGGCTGAGCCATGCCGCCGGAACAAGGGAGCGCAGCGTGCTTCTGCTCGGGCTCGGGATCGCCCCGCTGGCGGAGTCCGTCATCGGGTTCGGCGTGGGTGTGATCACCACCGTCCCACTGCTCCTCCGGACCGGGCTGTCTCCGACACGTGCCGCGGCGGTGTCACTGCTCGGAATCATCCTCGCCCCCTGGGGGTCGATGGGGCCCGGACTGCTGATCACCACCGGGATGTCCGGGGTTGGACTGTCGGAGCTGGGTGTCTGGTCGGCGGTGCTGAACTTCCCCGTCCAGTGTGTGATGGGGGCGGCCATCGGGATCGTAGGCCTGGGGACGGTCGTCCTTCGCCGGTACATCGCTGAGATCCTCGTGGCGACGGTCGCGATGTGGCTGGTGCTCGTCGCCACCAATGCGTGGGTCACGCCTGCCCTCGGCGGGATTCTCGCATCCTTCGCTGGCATCATCGTCTTCATCGCGCTGGCACGTCTCCGCAGTGGTCCACGGATCTCCATGGATTCCGCAACCAGGCAGTCGTTCTCCCCGTATGCGTCCCTTGTCGTCGTGATGGCCGCCGCCACAGGACTCGCCGGTGTGGTGGACCTCGGCTCCTGGGAGAAAACCCTCACCGGTCCGGCGCTGTGGATCATGGTGATCGCGATGGTTGCGCCCCTGATGCTCGGTATGTCTCGGTCCGAGATTCCAGCCGCGGTGGAGCGGGGGGCCCGGCTGTGGCTCCCCATCTGCACTCTGACTCTGCTCTACATCGTCTTCGGGGCCCTGCTCTCCATGAACGGGATGAGCAGCCGGCTCGCCGAGGAGGCCACCGACATGGGGTCGCCGTTCCTGTTCCTTATCCCTGCTATCGGCGCAGTGTCTGGCTACGTGACGAATTCAGGAAGCGCCAGTGCGGCGCTTGTCACTGTGGGTATCACCGAAGCTTCTCACTCACTGGGTACGGACACTGCCACTGCGCTGGCGATGCAGAACGTCGCGACAGGAGCGGCCATCATGATGTGTCCGGCACGCGTCGCAGTGGCCGCGGGGGTAGCGGATTCGTTACGAGGGGAGTGCGAAGGTTCGGTGGATACCCGCTGGATCATGAAGGTGGTTCTCGCTGCCAATGCAGTGGTGGTAGGGCTGCTCACTGTCCTGGTAGCGGTGGTGTTGACCTGACCAGGAGTGGCCCTGGGCAGGTCAAATACTTCGAGACGTAAGGAAAAGTTTCCGAGCAAAGTGGTTTACATCACTGTAGGAATTGTAATACAATCAATCTGGAACGTCCTACATGAGCCTTGAGGAGGCGATCGAGCATGACTGAGAAGCTGTACCACCTGATCGGTGGGGCCAAGAACACTGACGGGCAGCGTAGCGGGCAGGTGTTCAACCCGGCTACCGGCAAGCAGACCGGTGAGTTGCCGTTGGCTTCGGCGAGCACGTTGGCTACGGCGGTGGATGCTGCGCAGGCCGCTCAGCCGGGCTGGCGGGCCACGGGCATGGCTAAGCGGGCGGGTGTGATGTTCCGGTTGCGGGAGATCATCACCGCCCGTAAGCGGGAACTCGCTGCTCTGATTACTGCTGAGCACGGCAAGGTGCTTGATGATGCGGCCGGGGAGATTGACCGTGGGCTGGAGAACGTGGAGTTCTGTGCCGGGCTGGTGCATCACATGAAAGGTGAGGCGTTGGAGCAGGCTGCCGGTGGGGTGGATGTCTCTCAGATCCGTCAGCCGGTGGGGGTGGTGGGGTGTATCACTCCGTTCAATTTTCCGGCGATGGTGCCGTTGTGGATGATCACCACCGCGATTGCCGCGGGTAATGCGGTGATCCTCAAGCCCAGTGAGAAGGTTCCTTCGGCGGCGTTGTGGATTGCTGAGGCCTTCCGTGAGGCAGGTTTGCCCGACGGTGTCTTGAACGTGGTGCACGGGGACAAGGAGGCTGTGGAGGCGATTCTGGAGGAGCCGCGGATCAAGGCAGTCAGTTTCGTTGGGTCCACTCCGATCGCCAAGCACATCTACACCACCGCGGCGGCCAACGGTAAGCGGGTGCAGGCTCTGGGTGGGGCGAAGAACCATATGGTGGTGATGCCGGATGCTGATCTGGATTCAGCCGCTGATGCGGCGATCTCTGC
The DNA here is from genome assembly GCF_007673095.1 of Corynebacterium glyciniphilum AJ 3170. GTDB lineage: Bacteria > Actinomycetota > Actinomycetes > Mycobacteriales > Mycobacteriaceae > Corynebacterium. The sequence goes on along the minus strand of NZ_VDYZ01000017.1, from coordinate 2,401 downwards.
GGGGTACGGCTCAGCTGGTGAGCGGTGTATGGCGGTGTCGGTGCTGGTGGCTGTCGGTGACATCGCCGATGAGCTGGTGGACAAGGTCGCCCGGCGGATGGGGGATATCCGGGTGTGCAATGGTGTCGAGCCGGGTGCGGATATGGGCCCGATTGTCACGGAGGTGTCGCGTGACCGGATCGAGTCCATTGTTGCTGGTGCCGCGGACGAAGGCGCGACCGTCGTTGTCGACGGTCGTGAGCATGATCTGCCGACCGAGGGTTTTTTCACCGGTCCGACGCTGGTCGACAACGTGACCCCGGGTATGGCGGTGTATGACGAGGAGATCTTCGGGCCGGTGCTGTCGGTGGTGCGGGTGGGGTCCTATGACGAGGCGGTGGAGTTGATCAATTCCAGTCGGTATGCTAACGGTACGGCGATGTTCACCCGTGACGGGCGTACTGCCCGGCAGTTCAAGTTCGATATTGAGGTGGGCATGGTGGGGATCAATGTGCCGATTCCGGTGCCGATCGGGGCGTTTTCGTTCGGTGGGTGGAAGGACTCGTTGTTCGGGGATACCCATATGTATGGCCCGGAGTCGTTCAATTTCTACACGCGGCGCAAGGTGGTCACCGAGCGGTGGCCGTTGCCGAGTGAGTCGCAGATCAACCTGGGTTTCCCCACCAACTAGTAGGAGCGTGAATCTGTCATGACTGTTTTTCCGTCCCGTCCCACCTCTGACGCTGAGATCCGGGAGATGGACAAGGCCCATGTGTTTCATTCGTGGTCGGCGCAGGATGAGATCGCCCCGGTGCCGGTGAAGTCTGCCTCGGGGTCGGTGTTCAGTGACTATGAGGGCAATGAGTACCTGGATTTCGCCTCCCAGCTGGTGTACACGAATCTGGGGCATCAGCATCCGCGGTTGGTGTCGGCGATCAAGGATCAGGCGGATCGGTTGGCTACGGTTGCTCCGGCGTTTGCCAATGATGTGCGCTCACAGTTGGCGGCGATGATCGCGGCGGTGGCGCCGGGGGATCTCAACCACGTGTTTTTCACCAATGGTGGTGCTGAGGCCAATGAGAATGCGGTGCGGATGGCGCGGGTGCATACCGGTCGGCGCAAGGTGATGAGCATGTACCGCTCGTATCACGGGTCGACGTCGACGGCGATCAGTATGACCGGGGATCCGCGGCGGTGGGCTAATGAGCCGTCGGATTCGTCGGTGGTGCATTTCTTCGGGCCGTATGATTACCGTTCGCCGTTTTATTCGTCCAGTCCGCAGGAGGAGTCGGATCGGGCTCTGGAGCAGTTGGAGCAGCAGATCATTCTGGAGGGTGCCTCCACGATCGCGGCGATCATCATGGAGACGGTGGTGGGTACCAATGGTATTCTCGTGCCGCCGCCGGGGTATTTGGCCGGGGTGCGGGAACTGTGTGACCGTTACGGGATTGTGTATATCGCTGATGAGGTCATGGCGGGGTTCGGTCGGACCGGTCAGTGGTTTGCGGTGGACAATTGGGGTGTCACCCCGGATCTGATCACGTTTGCTAAGGGGGTGAACTCGGGGTATGTGCCGTTGGGTGGTGTGGTGATCAGTGACGCCATTCGGGAGACCTTCGCTCATCGGGCGTTTCCTGGTGGGTTGACGTATTCGGGGCATCCGTTGGCGTGTGCGGTGGGTGTGGAGTCGTTGCGTGTGATCGAGGAGGACGGGGTTCTGGAGCGGGTGCGGGATCTGGGTGAGCGGGTTGTGCGCCCGTTTGTGGAGGATCTTGCCCGGCGTCACCCGGTGGTTGGTGCGGTGCGTGGTGTGGGGTTGTTCTGGGCGATTGAGCTGGTGCGTGATCGGCAGACTCGTGAGCCGTTGGTGCCGTTTAATGCTGCGGGTGAGGATAATGCGCCGATGGCGGAGTTCGCTGCGGCGTGTAAGGCCCGCGGGTTGTGGCCGTTCATGCATTTCAACCGGGTGCATGTGGCACCGCCGTTGGTGATTTCGGAGGGGGAGTTGGTGCGGGGGTTGCAGATCACGGATGAGGCGCTGGGCCTGTTAGACCAATACGTGAAATAGCAGTGGCGTTCTGAACCGCACCTGACAGTCAAGACCCCGATCATCTCGTGTGGTTGGGGTCTTTGGCTGTCCTACCTTCGTTGCGGGAGTAGCGAACTGAGCGAGAACTCACCGAGAATCGCTGAGACGAATGACGCCCCTATCTGACTTTCAGTAAGTCAGATAGGGGCGTCGATCACGTGTGGGTTCGTTTTCGGGCCCTATTCGATAACGGCGAGCAGGTCGCCGCCCTCCACCTTCGTCGGTTGGCTCATCACCACCCGGGTGATGGTCCCGGCGATCGGGGCGGTGATCGAGGCCTCCATCTTCATCGCCTCGATCACCGCGACCGCATCCCCGGCGGCCACGGTGTCA
>NZ_VDYZ01000179.1 GCF_007673095.1 Corynebacterium glyciniphilum AJ 3170 | reverse complement strand
ATCACCGGCCCCTTCGCCCTCAAACTCACAATCCCCCTCTTCGCTCACAACACATTCTCCAGCCCCGTCTCCCTCTACCACCTCCTCCCCTACATCCCCCCTCCCCTCACCACCACACAGAACCCCTACACCTTCCCCTTCATCCCCCCCCTCATCCCCCTCTTCCCCGCTCCTTCCCCCGCCCCACTGGCGGTCTTCCCCACCATCCTCCAACTCCTCAACCACAATCCTGCCCCTCCCTCTTTCCCCCCCCGCGTCACCCACCCTCCCCTTCACCTCGCCCTCGCCACC
>NZ_VDYZ01000178.1 GCF_007673095.1 Corynebacterium glyciniphilum AJ 3170 | reverse complement strand
CCACATCCATACCCCCCCACACCCCTCCCCCACCCCCCACCCCCATCCTCCTCCTCCCCCTCACTCCCCTCCTCCCCGTCTGCCCACCCACATCATCCCTTCAACCCCCTCCCTCCCCTTCTCCCCCATCCCGTTCACCACCTCCCCACCCTCCCTCCCCCCCAATCCCCTTCCCCCCTCACACCCCTCCCACCCCACCCACACCTCCCTTTCCTCCCTCTTCCCCACCGCCCGACCTCCCACCATACCCAGTCGATCACCACCCCCACCCTCGAGACCGTCGGCGACGGCT
>NZ_VDYZ01000177.1 GCF_007673095.1 Corynebacterium glyciniphilum AJ 3170 | reverse complement strand
GGAGGCCCGAGATGAGCCGGTGAATGCGTTCGGCGGGGAGAGGGAAGAGGTGTTTGAGGGAGGTGCGGTACACGGTCCCCCGAAACTTGGGGAAACCGGTGATCGAGGTGAGAGGGGGGAGGGGGGAGAGGGGGAGGGGGGGGGAGGCGTTGGTGGAGAGGTTGTGGGAGGAGGAGGGTGAGAGGGGGGGTGAAGGTGAGGATGAGTGTGGGGAGGGTAGGGGGGTGGGGGGTGTGCGGGGGGGGGGGGATGAGGAAGAAGGAGGGGAGGGAGAGGAGTTGCGAGCGGATGA
>NZ_VDYZ01000176.1 GCF_007673095.1 Corynebacterium glyciniphilum AJ 3170 | reverse complement strand
CCGCAATATCTCCTCCCTCTCTCCACTCCCTCTCCCTCCCCCCAGCACTCCATACTCCACCTCCAACCCAGCCCTCCCCCACCTCACCCGACACTCAACCCCTCCTCACCCCCCCCCACCCTCCCCACATCCACCTTCTCCATCTCCACCATCTCACCCACCACCCTCTCCCCCCCCACCCCACCCCATCACCCCCCCTGTCCACCACCTCACCCACCACATCCCTGACTGCCTTCTCCCCCCCGTACCGACCTCCATAACCACCCAACCTCCCCCCAATCTCATCCCCCCCC
>NZ_VDYZ01000175.1 GCF_007673095.1 Corynebacterium glyciniphilum AJ 3170 | reverse complement strand
GGTGGATGGGAAGATGGAAGGGGAGAAGAAGGTGGTCGAGTAGAGGTTGGGAGTGGAGAAGGAGGAGTGAGGAGGTGAGGTGGGGGGGGGTGAGGGGGGAGTGGTTGGTGAGGTGGGGGAGGTGGAGGATGGAGTGGTGGGGGAGGAGGGGGTTGTCGGGGGTGTAGAGGGTGGGGAAAGTGTGGGGGAGGTGAGGGGAGATGTAGTTCGGGTTGACGAGCGGGATGGGGGAGGGGTGGGTGATGGTGTGGTGGTTGGGGGAGGAAGTGGCGGAGGGGAAGGAGAGGGGGACGG
>NZ_VDYZ01000174.1 GCF_007673095.1 Corynebacterium glyciniphilum AJ 3170 | reverse complement strand
CCCATCCACCCCCCACCCCACAGTGCACTCGCCCTGGTAGCTTCCTCCCCCCCCAATCCCTGCCCCCACCATCCACCACCACCACCACCACACCCATCCCGATGATCACGACCCTCTCCTCCCCCCACATCCTCCCCCACCCCCACAACCTCCACCACATCATCTCCCACCTCCACAACTCCCACCTCTCCCCCACCATCCTCTCCTCCATCTTCCTCATCGTCATGGACGCGGTGCTCTGGGCCTTCGGCGACTCTGCGGTGAACCCCAACCCCACTCCGGAACAGCTCGCCGA
>NZ_VDYZ01000173.1 GCF_007673095.1 Corynebacterium glyciniphilum AJ 3170 | reverse complement strand
CTCCCACCCCATCACGCTCATCACCCTCCCCAGTTCCCACCCCATCTCCCCTCCCCACCCCATCAACCCTCACCTCCTCCCCCCCCACAACACCCACACCCTCCACCACTACCTCACTCCCCCCCCTCAATCCCTCCACCACCCTCACCCCCTCCCCCCCACCCCCGTCCTCCTCAAACCACCTCCCACATCCCACCCCAACGCCCCTCCCCCCACCCTCCTCTATACCCCCCCAACCCGCCACTCCCACCACATCTCTCCCCCCTCCCCCAGTTCCTACCACCTCTTCCCTTTC
>NZ_VDYZ01000172.1 GCF_007673095.1 Corynebacterium glyciniphilum AJ 3170 | reverse complement strand
CTCACCCCCCTTCACCATCCTCCCCTCCGCCACCTCTTCACTTATCAGCTCACCACCATCCCACCTACTCTCACACACCATCACAACCATCCTCCACCTCCTCCCTCACCGGGACCTTCACAACCCCCACCCCATCCTCTACCCTCCTCTCCCCCACTCCCACCTCAGTCTCCCCCCCCCTCACATCCCCCCCCCCCTCCCCCCTCACCTCTCCCATCCTCCATCCCACGCCCACCGTCCCCTCCACCCCACCGTCCCATACCACCCCCACCCCCAATTTCTCCTCCACAACTGC
>NZ_VDYZ01000171.1 GCF_007673095.1 Corynebacterium glyciniphilum AJ 3170 | reverse complement strand
CACCCTTACCCCCCGACCTCAACCACCATCAACCCCCCAAAACCCTCATTCCACCCCATCCTCACCTTCCTCCTCTTCCTTCTCTTCCCCCCCCTCCCTTTCTCCATCATCCCTCTCCCTCTCCACCTTCCACCTCCTCAACCCATCCCTCACTACCTCAACACCCACTTCTCCCCCCTCACCCAACTCCACCCCCTCATCCACACCATCCCCCACACCCCACCCCACATCCAACTCCCCCCCCCCCCCCGTCAACCCCATCATCTCCCCCACCCTCCCCTCCTCCCCCCCCCCCCC
>NZ_VDYZ01000170.1 GCF_007673095.1 Corynebacterium glyciniphilum AJ 3170 | reverse complement strand
CATTTCTCCCACCCCTACCTCCCCTCCACCTCGTCCCCCGAGGCCCCGCCGAACACTCACCACCTCTTTCCCATCCTCACCATCCCTCTCACCCTACCTCCACCACATACCCCCCCAACCCCCCTTACCATCATCCTCATCACACCTACCCTCCCTCCACCACCCTACCGCCCCCCCGCTGACCACTACATCAACCCGGTACCACCTATCCACCACCCCGCCCCCGTCCATATCCTCCACCCTTCCCTTCACCCCCCAACCCCCCCTAAACCCCTGTCCCATCAATCAACTTCCCCC
>NZ_VDYZ01000016.1 GCF_007673095.1 Corynebacterium glyciniphilum AJ 3170 | reverse complement strand
AGGTCTTCCTTATGCGTCATCCCCCGACGGAGTGTTCACAACCTCCCCGGGAAGTACAGCTAGCGGCCGTCGCTGTGACGCCGTCATCCCAGCAGTAAGGTGATGACGGCGATGGAGGGGATGGACAGCATCGTGCTGATCACGGCGGTGTCGCGGGCGAGGACGGTGTTCACACCGAAGCGCTGGGAATAGGTGAACACGTTCTGCGCCGTCGGCAGTGCTGCCACGACCACGAAGGCGAGCAGAGCTGGCCCGGTGGCGTCGAAGATGAGCCGTGCCGCGAGATAGGCGATCAGGGGGTGGCCGACGGTTTTCATCAGGGAGGCCATCCATACGCTGCGGCGGGGGCTGGTGTCGCGGTCCAGGACGGTGACCTCCGCCATGGAGAGACCGAAGGCCACCAGGGCGGCGGGGACAGTCCCGGCGGCGAGCAGGGAGACAGGCTCGGCGAGCATCTCCGGCAGTTCCCACCCGGCGTTGGTGTGCAGCAGCGACAACACGATGCCGACGGTGGCGGCGATGATGAGGGGGTTGCGTACGATGCCGAGGACGAGCTCGCGGACCAGCGGTCCGAGGGAACCGGTGCCGGGACTGCCGGTTCCGGCGCTCCGGGTCGTGACGTCGAGCAGCAGCACGGTGGCGGGGCCGTAGAGCGCCACCTGGAAGATGATCACGGGCAGCGAGGCGGCGGGGTCGTCGAGTACGTGGGTGGCGATGGGGATGCCGAGGTTCGAGCCGTTGCAGTAGGAGCAGGCGAGCATCGTGACAAGACTGTCGGACACCGGGCGGCGTGCGAGGAAGCGGTATCCCAGGAAGCCGAGGAGCCCGGCGGTGAGGGTGCTGATCACGACGACCGCGAGGTTGTCTCCGAAGACGGTGGCGAGGTCGGCGTCGCGGAGGAAGTTGATGAGCAGCGCCGGAGTCGCGAGGTAGAACACGAACATGTTCAGGGAGTAGACGGCGTTCGGGCCGAGCAGCCCCCGCCGACCCACCAGGTAGCCCAGCGCGATGATGATGACGACCACCATGAACCCGCTGAGAACGTTAAGCATGTGCTCTATTACATCAGGCCGGTCACCGTCCCACCGACGTGGGGGAGGTGACCGGCCTGATGGCTGAGCGGAGCAGTGGTGATCAGCGGGCGTTGACCACGTGTGCCTTCGCCCATTTGTCGCAGAGGTGCTGGTTCTGCGGGTCGCGCGCGATCAGGACACCGAGTGCTGCGTAGATGCCGATCGCCACGAACCCACCGATCAACGGGATGTACCCGGCGACGGCGATTGCGAGGTACCAGCTGTTCCGGATCAGGGACTGCTGGGCCGTGAGCTTCTGGCCGTCATCACCGACCACGGCGATGCCGAGCGCCATCTTGCCGATGGTGCGACCGAACTTGCTCTCCATGAGGACGCGGTAGATGAACCAGAGAACGAGGGACAGGAGTGCGCCGAGGTAGAACTTGCCCATGGCCAGCTCGGGCATCGGGCCGGTCTGGCCGGCGTCGTCCCAGGCGACGTAAGCGTCTGCATAGTCCATCATGTCTCCGGAAGCAATGACGGCGATGAGAATTCCCGCCACGATGCCGAAGAGGACGAAGTCGATGACGAAGGCACCCAGGCGCTTTCCGGCACCGGGATTGGGGTTGACCATGAAGCCCTGGGAGGGGTCGTTGGAGCCCGGGTAGGCGGAGGGGCCCGGTTGGCCGTAGCCGAAGTTCTGATCGAGGGGGCGGTCACCCGAACCGGAGGAGCTGTAGTCCCCGTAGGAGGGCAGGTCGTCGTTCGGTCGGTTATCGTACGGGTTCGTCATCGTGCCTTTCTCAGGGTTGGTGTCCAGGCCAGATTATCACCGGGAAGGCACCGGGGTGTCTGCTGGAAGTGACGGTACGACTGAACCCCGCCGCCGGGGGACCGGTGACGGGGTTCAGAAGGTCTTAGTTAAACGCGCGCTGCTGCAACGTGGAGTATGCGCAGGATCAGCGGCTGTGGAACGGCAGGAGAGCCATTTCACGTGCGTTCTTGATCGCGGTAGCGACCTCACGCTGCTGACGCGGGGTCAGACCGGTGACGCGACGGCCGCGGATCTTGCCACGGTCGGAGATGAACTTACGCAGCAGTGCGTAGTCCTTGTAGTCGACGGTCTCGATGCCCTCGGCCTTGAGCGGGTTCTTCTTCGGGCGGCGGGACTGCTCGAGCCGCGCCTTCTTGTGGTTGGTGCGCTTCATGCGTGTGCTCCCTCTTACCAGCTGGACTTGCGAACGCCGGGCAGCTCACCGCGGTGAGCCATCTCGCGGACGCGGACACGGGACAGACCGAACTTGCGGAGGTAACCGCGGGGACGGCCGTCGGCGGCATCGCGGTTGCGGATACGCACGGGGGCGGCGTCGCGCGGCTGACGGTTCAGCTCGAACTGAGCCTCTGCACGCTCGTCGTCGGTGGAGTTCGGGTTCTTGATGATCGCCTTGAGCTCGGCACGGCGCTCAGCGAAGCGGGCGACGATTTCCTTGCGCTGCTCGTTCTTCGCGATCTTGGACTTCTTGGCCATAGATTAACGCTCCTCGCGGAACTCGACGTGCTTCCGGACGATCGGATCGAACTTCTTCAGGGTGATCCGGTCCGGGTTGTTCCGCTTGTTCTTGCGGGTCACGTAGGTGTAACCGGTGCCCGCGGTGGACTTCAGCTTGATGATGGGGCGGATATCGTTACGTGCCACTAGATCTTCTCCCCACGTGCGCGGATCTTGGCGACGACGGACTCGATGCCGTCTCGGTCGATGGTCTTCAGGCCCTTGGTGGAGACGTTCAAGGTGATCGAACGCCCCTCGGAGGGCAGGTAGAACGAACGACGCTGGATGTTCGGGTTCCAGCGACGGTTCGTGCGGCGGTGCGAGTGCGAGACGGTTTTGCCGAAACTCGGCTTCCGACCCGTGACCTGGCAATAAGCCGACATGGGTATCTTTGCTCCTTCCGCCCGCGTGTCCGGTCCCTCGTGCCGCGCAGGCAGTGGGAGACACCACTGCAAAAACCCACATCTAGACGGGATGTGGGGCCGGGGCACTGTCTGAGGCCGATCGCGCGTGCGATGACGTTTACTAAGACAACAGCGTTGCACGACACTACCCCAAGACAGCCGCCGGTCCTAATTGACTGACCGGCCGCACGGAAAGAGACGGAAAGAGGTCGACAGGACCGAGGATTTCCCTGCGGCGCGACGAGGGGATAGACTGGCCGATCGTGTTGCGACCTGTCGTCCGTGTCAACCGCGGATGGCCCGGTAGCGCCCGCACTCCAAACCCGACCCAGGCACGACTCGCCGTCCCGGCCGCCGATCACGGCGGACGGGATGAGGGGGACCGACCTGGCGCACAACCCTGAGGGATTGAGAATGAAGAACGATATTCACCCCGACTACCACCCGGTGGTCTTCAAGGACGCCAGCACTGGCCACCAGTTCCTGACGCGTTCCACCGCTACCTCCGACCGCTCCGTGGAGTGGGAGGACGGCAACGAGTACCCGCTGATCGTCGTTGACGTCACCAGCGAGTCGCACCCCTTCTGGACCGGTGCCCAGCGTGTCATGGACACCGCCGGCCGCGTCGAGAAGTTCCAGCGTCGTTACGGCAACCGTGTTCGCCGTACCAAGAAGAACGAGGAGGGCTAAGAATAATGGCAGTTCCGAAGCGCCGACTTTCCCGCGCCAACACCCACCACCGTCGTTCGAACTGGAAGTCCGACAACGTCGCACTCCAGAACGTCAAGGTTGACGGCCGTGAGGTCCAGATGCCCCGTCGTCTGGTGAAGGCCGCGAAGCTGGGCCTGGTCGATCTCGACTAGTCCACACCGGATGAGAAAGCCCCCCGTCGATCACATCGGCGGGGGCTTTTTTCGCGTGAAACGTTGCGTTTTTGTTTCCGGTGTGTTCACGTCTGGTGGTGATTCCCTGTCAGTTGACTGTGGGATCGGTTTTCGGGTGTCGCTATCGAGCAGTACTGATGCAGAATAGCGGGATGAAGATTCTTGTTGTCGACGACGATCAGACGGTAAGGGACTCTCTCCGACGCTCTCTCACGTTCAACGGCTACGACGTGGCCGCTTCGGGAGATGGCGATGAAGCCCTCCGCCAGATTCGTCAGGAGTCGCCGGACCTGGTGATCCTTGACGTCGAGCTCCCCGTGGTTGACGGCCTCACAGTGTGCCGTGACCTCCGGAGCGCCGGAAATGATGTCCTTATCCTCATGCTGTCGGACAGTTCCGATGTCGCCGACCGCGTCGCAGGGCTCGACGCTGGTGCTGACGACTTCATGTCGAAGCCCTATGCCTTGGAGGAGGTCCTCGCCCGTGTGCGGGCGCTGCACCGCCGCTCTGTCCGCACGGCGGTGGCGAAGAGTGTGGAGGCCAAGCCTCTCGCATTCGAGGATCTCTCCCTGAACCCCGAGACCCGCGAGGTCAGCAGGGGAGACCGCAAGATCAGCCTGACCCGCACCGAGTTCGCGCTGCTCCAACTGCTGATGAAGAACCAGCGCAAGGTGCTCAGCAGGACGAAGATCCTCGAGGAGGTGTGGGGATATGACTTCCCTACCTCCGGCAACGCCCTCGAGGTCTACATCGGTTACCTCCGGCGGAAGACGGAGGAGGGGGGCGAATCCCGGGTCATTCACACGGTCCGTGGGGTGGGCTACGTCCTCCGGGATGACGCGCCCTAGACTCGCTCCCTGGAAGGAAGCTGAGTGCCGACTCCATGGTTGCCGAGTGTGACGCTCCTCCGTTCCGATGACACTGTCAGGTTACGCAGACGAGCCGCCAACCCTCGCCGACCACAATGGGGTGTGTCGAACACAGTTACGTGAGTTGAGTTAGTCGGCAGCTATGCCGGTGAAGGAGAGTCAGATGTCCGGGGAAGATCGGATCGGCAACGACGATGACGGAGTCCGCGGCCCTCGGGACCCCCGGGGCGAGCAGGCGCCCCAGGGACCCGGAGCGTGGGGGCGGGATGGACGGGATTCCTCGTCCTCCGGGTCCTCCGGGTCCTCCGGGTTCTCCGACCCGGGGGCGCAGCAGCGCCACTGGGAGGCACTGTCGAGTCAGTACCCCAGTAACGACGGAACGGCGCCCTCTCCGGTCGTAGGCCCGGAGCTGCCGCCGAATTCCGCCGGCACGGCCACGAAGGCGTCGCGTCGGTTCTCGACCCCGGCGGTCGCCGCACTCGTCCTCGCCGTCGGCGTTGCAGCTTCGGCGGTGACGGCGGTGATCGTCCAGGACGACGATGATTCACCGGCGGCCACCACCTCCCTGAACCAGGCGAACACCGGTAACCGCGAAAACACCTCAGTGGCCGAGCCCGACCCGGGCACGGTGGAGGCTGTGGCGCAGAATGTCCTGCCCAGTGTGGTGTCCATCCAGGTCACCACACGCCAGGGTGGGGCGGAGGGCTCCGGTTCGGTCATCAGCGAAGACGGCCTGATCCTGACCAACAACCACGTCGTCGCCGGTGCCGGTGAGGGTGGAGCGCAGATGAGCGTGACCACCAACGACGGGCGCCAGCTGGACGCCGATGTCGTCGCGACCGACCCGCAGACCGACCTCGCCGTCGTCAAGGCGACCGGGGCCGATGACCTGCAACCCATCGCCATCGGCGACTCCGACGGCCTCCAGGTCGGCGAAACCGTCGTCGCCGTCGGCTCCCCCCTCGGCCTGTCGTCCACGGTGACGACGGGTATCGTGTCAGCGATGAACCGCCCTGTGCAGGCCGGTGGTGAGGACGGTGGAGAAGCGTCGTTGATCGACGCGATCCAGACCGATGCCGCGATCAACCCCGGTAACTCGGGTGGTGCCCTGGTCAACCTCCAGGGCGAGCTCGTCGGCATCCCGTCGGTGATCGCCACGCTCGGTGGTCAAATGGGTGGTGAATCCGGATCCATCGGCCTCGGGTTCGCCATCCCGTCGAATCAGGCGGAGGACACCGCGCAGCAGCTCATTGACAATGGCCGGGCGACACATCCTGTCATCGGCGCGACCGTCAACACCGGTGCCGAGTCGACCGCCAACGGGGCTGAGATCGTCAGCGTCGCCGATGGTGGGCCGGCGGCGGACGCGGGTCTGCGCGACGGGGACGTCGTGACGAAGGTCGGTGACCGTATCGTCGACAGCGGAGTCAGTCTGATCGCTGCGATCCGCTCCCACAACGTCGGTGACGAGGTGACGCTGACTGTCACTGACGGCAACGGGGGTAACGAGCGGGAGATCGGCGTGACGCTGTCCGAGTCCGACTCGGACTGAGGAACCGGGGCAGCAGACCGAATCCACCCCTGACCTATACAGCAGGCAGTCCGCCGGTTACCGTTAACGTGACCCCGCACACCGTCGGGCGCCGAAGTTCCCGAGGAGTTCACCACCATGTCTCAAGACCCGTACGCCGACACCGATCAGATCACCGGCGACATCGAAGATCCGTCCGGCGTGATCACCGTGCCGGGAATCGATGATTTCGCCCGCGTCGAGAAGGAGTCCATCGAACGGCTGGACGCCGAGATCACGGAGCCCGGTGACGAGGTGTTCCGGTCCCTGGACATCCAGGAGAACGAGCGCGAGGGTGGCAATCCCCGGCACTCCCTGCTGCACGCGCTCGTCGTGATCGTCACCGACCACCCTGATGACGGAGACCAGTCCGGTGAACTCGTGGCGGAACTCCTCGCGGAGGAGGACTACATGGTCGACGCGGTGCTGACTGTCGAATCCGGGAAGTCGGCGATTCGTCAGGCGCTCGAGACGGCGGTCGTCGGCGGCGCTGACCTGGTGATTACCGTGGGTGGAACGGGAGTGAGCCCGCGCGACAAGGCGCCGGAAGCCACCAAGGCCGTGCTGGACAAACGTATCCAGGGGCTGTCCGAGGCGTTGCGCTCGTCCGCGCTGGCGTGCAACGCCGTGGACGGGGGGCTGTCGCGGGGCGTCGCCGGAGTGTCCGGGTCGACGGTCGTGGTCAACCTGGCGTCGTCCCGGGCGGCGATCAGGGACGGCATGGCGACGCTGTGTCCGCTGGTCCGCCACGTCATCGCGGACATCAGCAGGGCATGAGACCCCGCCGCAAGACGGGCGTGGTGGGGAACGCTCACAGCCCGGACCGCGACCTGGATCTCAACCGGTTCAGTCCGGCCACGGCGAAGGCCGACTCCGCTGGTGGAGATGGGACGCAGGGGACCGGGGACAGGGGTTTCGGGGAGGATTTCTGGGAAGGCGAACGGCCTCCCCACTGGTGAGCGGGGACCGGTCTCAGCGGGCGGAGTGCCGTCCACCGGTGTCTGCGGCGGAGTTGTCGATCTCGCCGGCGATACCGTTGGATGCCGAGGTGATGCCGCTCTGGTTCGCGAGCAGGTCGCGGATCTCCACAAGCAGGTCGACTTCGGAGGCGACGGTCTCTTCCGGATCGATACCCTTGCGCCGCGCGTTGAGCTCGTTCAGCTTGTTCATCGGGGCGACGAGGATGAAGTAGACCACACCGGCGATGATCAGGAAGTTGATCGCTGCGGTGATGATCGCGCCGAGGTCGATCTGGGTACTGTCCATGCCGTCGCGCAGCTGGAACTTCAGGCCGTCGACTTCTGCACCACCGAAGCAGTTGATCAGGGGTTGGATCAGGGAGTCGGAGATGGCGGTGACGATGGCGGTGAACGCGGCACCGATGATGACGGCGATGGCCAGTTCCATCACGTTTCCGCGGGTGATGAAGTCTTTGAAACCCTTGAGCATGATGCACTCCTTGTGCTGGTAGAACCGAGAGAGGGGGTACGGTCCGGCTACCGGGGGGGCCGGTCGCCGGTGGACGTCGGGAAGATACCCGAGTCGGTCACGACGATCTGGACGGAGGCGTCGTGACCTGTCCTGGGGACGTCGACCCCGAACTCGCTGTGGTCGACGACTGCCACAAGTGTGCCAGGTTCCCCGCACCCGGTCAGGACGCTGAAGGTCCGGTCGTAGTAGCCGCCTCCCTGTCCGAGGCGGGTGCCGTCCCTGTCGACGGCGAGTGCGGGGATCACCAGGGTGCTGACACGCCCGGACAAGTCCATGGTGGATATCGGTGACGGGAACTCCGGTGTTTCTGACGGTTCCGCGATGCCGAAGGTGCCGCGGCGGGTCGACTGTGCGCCCCGGTAAGGGAGCCACGACAGCGGTCGGGCGGGACCGGGGACGACCGGGAGCCATATCTCGAACCCGGCGTCACGGAGTGTGTCCGGGAGCCCCGCACCGCCGGGCTCGCCGGGGAGCCCGGCGAATGCGGCGACCGCCCGGTCTGCGTCGCCGTCCAGCAGGACCCGCAGGTGGTCGGCGATCGCGGCGTCCCGGTGGGACCGTTCGCCCGGCGGCACGGCGCGCCGCCCTGCCCTGATGTGCTGCCGGAGCTCCTGCTTGGCAGCCCGGACAGCCCGGGCGGCGTGATCTGTTTCGTGGCGCATATCCGCCGATCATAGAGGTACCGAGGGTACCGTCGGTCCGGTTCTCCCTCCCCGGACTGTCCGTTTTCCGGGTGTCGGTGTGTTCTCACCGGGCCACGAGGGGGTGATCCCTGTAGGATTCGAATCATGGCAACTACCAACTCACCTGTTCCCTCCGGCTCTCCAGACGGCGTCTCCGACGGCGTTTCCACCGGTGGGATCCGAACTGTCGTGGTTCCTGCCGCCGGTCTGGGTACCCGTTTCCTTCCGGCGACCAAGACAGTCCCCAAAGAGCTCCTGCCCGTGGTGGATACCCCCGGTATCGAGCTCATCGCGAAAGAGGCCTCCCAGGCCGGCGCTTCCCGGCTGGCGGTGGTCACCTCACCCCGCAAGCAGGGCATCATGGCGTTCTTCGACCGTGATGAACTCCTGGAGGACACCCTCGAATCGCGCGGCAAGACCGAGCAGCTCAACAAGGTGCGGGCCGTCAACGAGATGATCACGGCGGTCTCGGTGAACCAGGACCGCCCTCTCGGGCTCGGCCACGCCATCGGCTGTGCCGAGGACGCCCTCGACGAGGACGAGGACGCTTTCGCCGTCCTGCTCCCGGATGATCTCGTCCTGCCTTTCGGCGTGATGAACGAGATGATCGAGGTGCGTAAGCGCTACGGCGGCACGGTCCTGTGCGGTTTCGAGGTCCCGGAGGAGGAGGTCTCGAACTACGGTGTCTTCGAGATCGCAGAGGCTGACGGTGCTGACGGTGCCGACGACCAGGTCAGGCGGGTGACCGGTATGGTCGAGAAGCCTGATGCCGCCGACGCCCCCTCGAATATCGTGGCCACCGGCCGTTACCTCCTCGACCGTTCCATCTTCGACGCGCTGCGCCGGACTGAACCGGGCAAGGGTGGGGAAATCCAGGTCACCGACGCCATCGCCAAGCTCATTGACGAGGGGCATCCGGTGCATGTCTACGTCCACCGGGGGAATCGCCATGACCTCGGTAACCCGGGCGGGTTCATCCGCGCCTGCGTGGACTTCGCTCTCGACGACCCGTCCTACGGGCCCTCGCTGGAACGGTGGTTGTCGCGGCGACTGGAGAAGTGAGAACGTACCGACCGTCCTGCCGGTACTGACACGAACTGGAGGTGGTGCCCGACATGGGCGCCACCTTCTGCGGTTTCCGTGCCTGTAGACGGTAGAGTCTGCAGAGTCTGTACTCGTACACCCTGCACATCATCCTGAAACTTCCCGAGAACCCGTGAGGACGGCCACGTGAGAACTGTTGAGGAGCAGCTGGCCACGGTCAGCGCCGCGGCAGTAACACCGGAACCGGTGCGCACCGCGATTTCAGAGGCACTCGGGCTGCGGTGTGCCGAACAGGTGGAGTCGGAGATGTCGGTCCCCGGTTTCGACCAGGCGGCGGTGGACGGTTATGCGGTGCGTTCCGTCGATGTCCGCCACGCCGGCAGCGTCGACCCGGACGTCCCCTCCGCGAAGCTCCCGGTCGTCGGTGATGTCGGGGCGGGTTCGCACCGTCCGGTGCGACTGCAGCCCAGACAGGCGGTGCGGGTCCAGGCGGGGGCACCGGTACCCACACTCGCGGACGCTGTCGTCCCCCTCGACTGGGCTGAGGACGACGGGCGCCGCACCGAGGCACTACGCCCGGTGGCAGCCGGGCAGTTCATCCACCGCGCCGGCTCGGACGTGCAGCCCGGTGATGTCGTTGTCGAACAGGGCTCGGTGATAGGGGCGGCGCAGGTCGGGTTACTGGCGGCTGCCGGGCGCTCCAAGGTGCTGGTGTATCCGCGCCCGAGAATGGCTGTGCTGTCTTTCGGCCCTGAGCTCGTCGACATCGACCGTGACCCCGGACTGGGCCAGGTCCATGACGTGAACTCCTACGCTCTGGCTGCCGCCGGACGCGAGGCGGGTGCGGATGTCAACCGGCTCGGTATCGTCGGCGGCGAGGACCGGCGGCTCCGCGACATCATCGAGGGGCAGCTCATCCGTTCGGAGATCCTGGTGATCGCCGGGGGAGTGGGTGGCTCGTCGAGTGACCGGCTCCGTGAGATCCTCGCCGAGCTCGGTGACCTGGACGTCTCCCGTGTGGCGATGCACCCCGGCTCTGTGCAGGGGTTCGGCATTCTCGGGGCGGACCGGGTGCCCACGTTCCTGCTTCCCTCCAACCCGAGTGCGGCTCTCGTCGCGTTCGAGGTCATGGTGCGTCCCCTGGTGCAGATCCTCCGCGGTCAGCGCCAGTCCATGCGTCGGATGGTCAAGGCCAGGACCATCGCCGGCCTGGAATCGGCGCCGCACCGTCGTGGTTTCATCCGTGCACAGCTCATGCGTGACCGCGAGACCGGCGAGTTCCTCGTTGATCCGCTCGGCGCGGTCGCAGGTGGGGAACCCACCCATCTGCTGGGCAGCCACGGCCAGTCGAACGGCCTGATCGTCGTTCCCGGTGACAGGACCCGGGTAGAGCCCGGCGAGGTCGTTGACGTCATGTTCCTGACGAACCGGGTGTGAACCACCTGTGCTGCTGACGAACCGCCACCCCGGGTGGCCGGCGAAGACCCCTACGGTCGAGACTGGTGCGGGACGGGTCCGCTTGCGTCCCCTGTCCCGACGCGACGGTCGGCACTGGTCCGAGTTCCGCAATGCGGACGAGCACCTGCTGCGTCCGGTGGAACCGACGGTGCCCGGGCAGTGGTGGGAGGCCCACACGAAGGCGATGTGGCGACGCAACTATTCCGGCCTCACGGCCCTGGCGGCACAGGGGGTCCTGCTTCCGTTCGCCATCGAGGTTGACGGGGCGTTCGCCGGTCAGCTGACCCTGGGAAATGTCCAGCATGGTGTGGTGTGCAGTTGCTGGATCGGTTACTGGGTGTATTCGGGCTTCAGCGGCAGGGGAGTGGCGAGCAGTGCTGTGGCACTCGGGGTGGATCACGCGATGACCCAGGTCGGGATGCACCGGGTGGAGGCGACCGTGCTGGAGTCCAACGTGGCGTCGCGTCGGGTGCTGGAGAAGGTGGGTTTCCGGGAGGAAGGACTGCTGCAGCGCAATCTGCACATCAACGGGCAGTGGCGCGATCACGTCCTCGTGGGTCTGACGGTCGAGGAACGTCCCTCAGGGTTGGCACGGTAGCTGACGGTATCCGGTCGCCTGCGACACGGCACGGCGCGCCTGCGGCGCCCCCGCCAGCTCGGCACGTATCGTCGGTGGCATTGTTCCATCGTGATGCGTCTCGAATGTCTTGGTTGTCATGATTGTCGTCGGTGAAAGGAAAGGCCGCTAGTGTCCGGCTCCCTCAGCTCTCTGATCCTGATCGCGGTTGTCTGGCTTCTTCTCCTTGCGCCGTTGTTCCTCCGTAACCAGTCGCCGGTCCGGCGGACGTCGAAGGCGTTGTCCGAGACCCGTGTCCTGCATGAAGGGGGTGCGGAGATCTCGCGCCCCCGGAAGCGGCCCCTGCCGGCGGAATCGCTGTACCACGCGGATGTCGATGACGACATTGAACTGGTCGAGGCTGAACCCGAGCAGGTGATCATCGACGACACGGGGCGTGATGTGCCGGGCATCATTGAAGGCGAGGTGGTCGGTTACCGTCCCCTCGACGAGGAGGACACCGGTGAGTTCGCCCCGGTGGACCCCCTGGCGAGTGATACGGAGGCTGTCGAGGACTCCGCCTTCGTCGTCGACACGGAGGTCGGTGAGGACGCAGATGACACAGACGAGGCAGACGTCACCGACGAGGCCGGGACCGGCGACGAGCGGGTGGACGTAGCCCCGGTCACGGCGGTCGGCGAGGACCGTCGACGGTTCTCCGACGTCCCGGCGGCATACCTGCGCGGCGGCGACATCGACGTCACGGTGGGAACAGACGAGCAGTACGAGGCCGATGCACAGGTCGGGGGCGACGACGAGTCCTCCGATGATTTCCTCGATGACGAGTACGGTGACGGGGAACTGACCGCGGAGGAGCTCGACTACGCCGCGGCCCGCCGTGGTCGTGGTTTCTACGATCCGGAGGCGTCCCAGCGTCTGGTCGAACGGCGTCAGATGCGTCGTAAGCGGGTGCTGTCGGTGCTGGCGGCACTGTGCGTGGTGTCCGTCGTGGCTGCCGTGATCCTGGGTGGCGCTGTCTGGTCTGCGGTCGTGGTGATGGTGGCACTGTCCGGTGTGTACCTCTACTACCTGCGACGCCAGGTGGTCGAGGAGGCCCGGCTGCGTCGTCGGCGGATCGCCCGGATGCGGCGTGCCCGTCTCGGTGTACGCAACACCGATGACCGTGAGCTCGGTGTCCCGGACCGCCTGCTGCGCCCAGGGGCCGTGGTGCTGGAGAGCGATGACGCGGACCCGGAGTTCGCCGACCTGGCATACGCCGATTACCCGGCTTACTCCGACTACACAGACGACGATGGCTACGACGGCTACGGCGGTTACGACGACCACGCCGACACCCACATCCGGGCGGTGTAGTGCCGCTCACCGTGTCTTCCGGGGGAGATAGTATGGGGGCATCATGAACAATCCTGCCTTTCGCGATGCTGCCCTGCTGATCCTGCGCGTCGCCCTCGGGGTCGTCTTCATCGCCCACGGGTGGGACAAGGTGTTCCATGTGGGAGCAGAGGAGACGGCCCAGCAGTGGGCGTCAATGCACATCCCGCAGCCGACGCTGTCGGTGTGGGTGGTCGCCGTCGTCGAGATGCTCGGTGGCGCGCTGCTGGTCCTGGGGTTCCTCACACCCGCTGCGGCCGGTGTGCTGGCGCTCGACATGGTCGCGGCCTTCTATTTCGTCCATATGGGCAACGGGCTCTTCGTCGCAGAAGGGGGCAGTGAGCTGGTCATCGTCCTGTTCGCGGCGTGCCTCGTTCTCGTCGTCTTCGGCGCCGGACGCGCGAGCCTCGACAAAGCACTCTCCCGGTTCGGGTGATCCCGGTGGAGGACGACTCACGTGCCGACATGCACGCGGCGGTCCGTTCCGCCCTGTCGGCCCGGCTGGACGGTGAGAATGCGCCGTCGGACGTCGACGACGACATGATCGACACCCACCTCTCGGCGTGTGAGGATTGCCGAGAGTGGTTCGCGGCAGCAAGCGACCTGAACCGGCGGCTGCGGATGTCGGTGGCTCCCTCGGACGGTGCCGTTCCCGGCGGTCCTCCCGGCGACGCCCGCGCGTTGGCTGAGTCGATGGTGCGCGTCGCCGACGAGACCCCGCGTCTGTCACACCGTCTGCGGAACCGGTCACTGCCGCTGGTGCTCAGCAGGGTGGCGCTCGTCGCCGTGGCCGTGTGCTACATCATCTGGTCGCTGTTGCTGCTCACCGGGGCCGCCGGTGGCGGTGCGGAGTCGGTGGACGGCACCGGTCCGGGTGGAACGGTCGGCAACGCCGGTGACCCCGATGTGGCGTCGCTCTCCGTCGATGCCGCGGCTGTCCGGCTGGCGTTGGCGGCCGGGCTGTTGTGGGGGGCGGCCCGTCCCCGTTCAGCTCCCGGGCTGTTCCCTGTGTTCCTGGCGCTGTGGGGGTTCGGCGCTGGTTTCGCGACCCGCGACATCGTCCTCGGTGTGCTGGGCGGGGGGACGGACCTGACCCTGATCGCGGGTCTGCTGCTGCACCTCGCCGCGTGTGCGGCCCTGGTCAGCGTGTGGTTGTCCCGGAACCACGCTGTCGCCCCGCTCCGGCAGTCACTGCGGGGCCTGTCGGCACGTCCGGTGAGCTACAGCCCTGATGATGCCCGGAGCAACTCGTCCTGGCGTCCGGGGGACGACCGGTAACCGCGACCGGTCAGGTCCAGCCCGGCAGCCACATCCGCCACTGCCACTGCTCGTCGGTGAGCGGCATCCCGGTGAAGATCGGGAGGAAGAAGAGGAACATCCAAACGACCAGCACCAGGTAGGCGACCACGAGCAGCATCCCGGTCTTGCCGAGGACGAGTCCGCGCGCGTCGGCGGACACAGAGCGCCTGTCGTCCGTCCCGGGGGCCGGTTCGTCCGGGCGCAACGCCCACCCGGAGACCTGCCCCAGGACAAGGGCCAGTCCGAGGATGAGGAAGGGGGCGAGGTTCGTGGCGTAGAACAGGTACATCTGGCGGTCGACGTTCAGCAGCCACGGCAGGAAACCAGCGGCGTAGCCGACCAACGGCACGAGCCACCTCATGTCGCGCCGGCCGATGATCCGCCACAGGCCCCACAGGAGCACCGGGACGGTCAACCACCAGATCGCCGGCGTACCGATGAGCAGCACCACCTCACGGTGCCCCGAGTCATCGCCGGACGAGTGGTAGAGCAGTGCACGGGTGGAGGCCAGCCAGTCCCACGGCTTGGACTCCCACGGGTGGTGGTGGCCGTTGGAGTTGGTCAGTTCACCGTGGAAGCCCAGGACGGAGACGTGGTAGTAGATGAAACTGAGCCAGCTGTCGGGCAGGAAGTCGAGGCCCCACGAGCTGATCCGGTCACTGCCTGCAGCGGCTTCGTGCCGGAAGACACCGGTCTCGGAGGCGAACCAGGACCGCCAGGACAACAGGTAGACCACCAGAGGGACGAGGACCAGGGAGGCGAACGCGGGGACGCAGTCCCGCACGATGGTTCCCGTGAACGGGCGGGTGACACCGAAACGGTGACGCCGCCACCAGTCGACGGCGACGACGGCTACCCCGAAGAACGCCATGTAGTACAGGCCGGACCATTTGACCGCGAGCGCACAGCCCAGCGCGACCCCGGCGCCGAAGCGCCACCAGCGGTACCCCACCCGTGGGCCGAGTGTGTTGTCGGTGATCCTGCCTTCGGCGGCGACCCGGCGGAACAGCCGTTCCATCTGCCCGTGGTCGCGCAGCAGCAGGTAGACCGCGAGGATCACGAAGAAGACCTGGAAGTGGTCCAGCATCGCCGAACGACCGGTGACGAAGAGGATGCCGTCACACAACGCCAGGATTCCCGCGGTGAGCCCGACCCAGTCGGAGCCGGTCAGGCGGCGGGCGGTCGCGGCGATGAGCAGGATGACCCCTACCGCGAGGAGGGCGACGACGATCCGCCACCCCCACGGAGTGTTCCCGAAGACGGCCATACCCAGGGCTTCAAGATGTTTGGCCAACGGAGGATGCACGACGAGTCCGTAGGCGGGGTTGTCCTCGATGCCTCCGATGAGCAGGTCGCCGCCACCCTCCGTGCCACGCAGCACCTGCCATGACTGCGGTACGTAGTGTTTCTCGTCGAAGACCGGGGTCCCGTCGTCGGTGGGACGCCCCAGCCAGAGGAGCCGACTGACCAGGCCCAGGACCCCCAGTGCCACCAGGATCGACCACCATCGGCGTGGCCGTTCCTGCAGCCCGGGTGCAGGGCCGGGCATTGTGCCTGTCGTGGCTGGAGTCTCCGTCACAGTGGCTTATCCTATACGTCTCCGGCGGGGCCGCGGGGCCCCGAGTCCCCCGGCGGGTAGAGTCTGGTGACCATGCAGGACAACACCCCGGAGCGCCCCGAATCCGACACGGTCACACGTGCGCTGGAGCGCGCACGGGCCGACCGTCCTCTCCCCGGAGGCGGTGTGATCCTCGCGGCGACGCCGCTGGGTAATCCGCTGGACGCCTCGATCCGGCTCATCGACGCCCTCGGCAGCGCCGATGTCGTGGCAGCCGAAGACACACGCCGGACGCGTGCCCTGGCTGATGCGCTCGGGGTGGAGATCACCGGCAAGATCGTCTCCAACTTCGACCACAATGAGTCTGACCGTGCCGCCGGCCTGGTGGCGCGGGCTGAGGCGGGGGCGCGGGTCCTGGTGGTGACGGACGCCGGGATGCCGGCCGTCTCCGACCCCGGCTTCCCCCTCGTCCAGGCGGCGCAGGAGGCGGGAGTGCCGGTGACGTGCCTGCCCGGCCCGTCGGCAGTCCCCACCGCCTTGGCGCTCTCCGGGGTGGGGGTGGGCCACTTCGCCTTCGACGGCTTCGCCCCGCGTAAGGACGGGGCACGGCGTCAGTGGCTGGAATCGGTCCGGGACTCTACCCGGGCGGTGAGTTTCTTCGAGTCCCCGCACCGGCTTGCGGCGACCTTGTCCACCGCCGCCGAGGTCTGCGGGGCAGACCGGGAGGCGGCGGTGTGTCGGGAACTGACCAAGACCTTCGAGGAGGTGGTCCGCGGACCACTGGGTGAGTTGGCGACGTGGGCGGCGGACGGCGTGCGCGGGGAGATTACCGTGGTGATCTCAGCCTCGTCCGGGCCGGAGGCACGGCGTCCCGAGGAGCTTGTCGGAGAGGTAGAGGAGAAGGTCGGGGAAGGGGTGCGTCTGAAGGACGCCACCCGCGAAGTTTCGGCTGTTCACGGCGTCTCCCGCCGGGAGCTCTACGAGGCGGTTCTCGCAGCGCGTGAGGGTTGACCGCAGGGTTCCCCGTGACGGCTGGGAGAGGGGGGTTCGGGCCCGTGTGCGGGGAGTATGGCAGAGTAGTCTGCATGTCCGTTTCAGAAGAGAACCCGCAATCTGACGATATCGGCCCCCCGGGAACCGGCTCCGACGGTGCCCCTTTCACTGATCCCGGTCTGAGTATGGAGAAGATTTCCCCGGTCGCCACCGAGGACATGCTGCCTCCTCCGGCCGAGGATGAGAATGCGAAGGTCGACAAGGCGGTGGTGTTCTTCGCCGCACTGATCGTCCTCGCCGTTGTCGCCTGGGGACTGATCGCCCCGGACAACTTCTCGGCCTTCGCCGATTCCGCCCTCGACTTCGTGGTGACCGACTTCGGTTGGGTCTACATCATCGCCGGCTCGGTGTTCGTGTTCTTCATCCTCTGGGTGGCGCTGAGTAAGTTCGGCAATATCCGTCTCGGTCAGGACCACGAACGACCTGAATTCAACGCCGCCAGTTGGATCGCCATGATGTTCGCCGCCGGCATGGGTATCGGCCTGATGTTCTACGGCGTCGCCGAGCCGTTGACGTTCTACCGCGACGGCGTACCGGGTGAGGCTACGGAAAGTAATCCGGTCGCTTTCTCCACGACGTTGTTCCACTGGACTCTGCACCCGTGGGCGATCTACGCGATCGTCGGCCTGGCCATCGCGTACGGCACCTTCCGGCTGGGCCGTAAACAGTTGCTGAGTTCGGCATTCATCCCGTTGATCGGCGTGCGACGCGCCGAGGGGTGGCTCGGCAAGCTGATCGACATCCTGTCGATCTTCGCCACGGTGTTCGGTACCGCCGCCTCCCTTGGACTCGGCGCCCTGCAGATCGCCTCCGGCCTGGACGCTACTGACATGGTCAGCGACCCGGGTACGGGATGGCTGCTGCTGATCATCGGTGTGCTCGGAATCTGCTACCTGGTCTCCGCTTTCACGGGCGTCAGCAAGGGCATCCAGTACGTCTCGAACTTCAACATGGTCATGGCCGCCATCCTGGCGTTCTTCGTCCTGATCGTCGGCCCCACCGTCGTCATCGCGAACACCGTCCCGACGGCCTTCGGCAACTACCTCCAGGAGTTCTTCGGTATGGCGGCCCGCACGGCCGACTCCGCACCGGGCATGGACGAGTGGCTCGGCGGAAACACCCTGTTCTACTGGGCATGGTGGATCTCCTGGTCGCCCTTCGTCGGTACCTTCATCGCCCGTATCTCCCGGGGCCGTACCGTCCGCGAGTTCATCCTCGTCGTCATGCTGGTCCCGACCGCGGTCTCCGTGGTCTGGTTCGCGATCTTCGGTGGCAGCGCCATCCACGAGGAGAACCAGGGTGCGGACATCTTCGGCGACGGCACCTCGGAGTACATGCTGTTCAACCTGCTGCATGAGCTTCCTCTGGGGACGATTGCCTCGGTGATCGCCATGATTCTGCTGGCGACCTTCTTCATCACCTCGGCGGACTCCGCGTCCACCGTGATGGGCACGATGAGCCAGAACGGCAAGCTCATCGCCGACCGGAAGATCACCGTCCTGTGGGGTCTGCTCACCGCCTTGATCGCTGTGGTTCTGCTGCTGTCGGGTGGGGATGACGCACTCAACAGTCTCCAGTCCGTGACGATCATCGCGGCCAGCCCATTCGTGATCCTCATCTGCTTCCTGTGTCTGGCGATCTACAAGGGGTTGTCGCAGGACCCCTTGTTCCTCGACGAGAAGCAGAAGCGGGCCTTCGCCCTGCGGCTCGCCCGCGAACGTCGGCACCAGGAGACCGCAGAAGCTCGCGCGGCGCGGGAACGCCGACGCGGCAAGCGCGGTGCTGCCGCCGACAAGGCGGACACGAAGAAGTAGTACCGTCTGTGCACGACCGTTGCGCGCGCCAGGGGAACCAGCCCCTGGTGCGCGCTTCGTCTGTGCCATGGCTTAGTCTGGTCGCATGTCGAAACACGTGCTCACCGCCGTTGCCTGGCCCTACGCAAACGGACCCCGTCACATCGGACACGTCGCCGGATTCGGCGTCCCCTCGGATGTCTTCGCACGGTTCCAGCGAATGTCGGGGAACAAGGTGCTGATGGTCTCCGGGACCGACGAGCACGGCACTCCGCTGCTCGTGCAGGCGGAGAAGGAAGGTGTCGGCGTCCAGGAACTCGCCGACCGGTACAACCGTGTCATCGTCGAGGACCTCGCGGGCCTCGGCCTCTCCTACGACCTGTTCACCCGCACCACCACACGGAATCACTACGCTGTGGTCCAGGAACTCTTCCGCGGGCTCAACGACAACGGCTACATGGTCCGTCAGACGACCACCGGTGCCATCAGCCCGTCGACCGGTCGCACCCTGCCGGACCGGTTCATCGAGGGAACCTGCCCGCTGTGCGGTGCCACCGATGCCCGCGGCGACCAGTGTGACAACTGCGGTAACCAGCTCGACCCCGCAGACCTGATCGACCCCCGCTCGAAGATCAACGGCGAGACCCCTGACTTCGTGGAGACCGAGCACTTCATGCTCGACCTCCCGGCGGTGGCGGACGCCCTGGAGTCCTGGTTGACGACTCGCGACGGGTGGCGCCCCAATGTGCTGAAGTTCTCGCTCAACCTGCTCAAGGACATGCGTCCGCGGGCGATGAGCCGCGACATCGACTGGGGTGTGCCCGTCCCGATCGAGGGATGGCAGGACAACAACGCCAAGAAGCTCTACGTCTGGTTCGACGCGGTCGTCGGTTACCTGTCCGCCTCCATCGAGTGGGCGTGGCGGTCCGGGAAGCCGGAGGCCTGGCGTGACTGGTGGTCTGACCCGGAGGCCCTGTCCTACTACTTCATGGGCAAGGACAACATCACCTTCCACTCCCAGATCTGGCCGGGGGAGCTGCTCGGTTACGCCGGGCGTGGCGACCACGGCGGTGAGGCAGGGGAGTTCGGCGAGCTGAACCTCCCGACCGAGGTCGTCTCGTCGGAGTTCCTGACGATGTCCGGGTCGAAGTTCTCCTCGTCGAAGGGCGTGGTCATCTACGTCCGTGACTTCCTGCAGGAGTTCGGCCCGGACGCGCTGCGGTACTTCATCGCCGTCGCCGGCCCGGAGAACATGGACACCGACTTCACCTGGGACGAGTTCGTGCGACGGATCAACACCGAACTCGCGAACGGCTGGGGCAACCTGGTCAACCGCACGGTGTCGATGGCGCACAAGAACTTCGGTGAGATCCCCGCCGCCGGCGAACTCACCGCGGAGGACACCGACCTGCTCGAGGACGCCGCCGCCGCGTTCGACACCGTCGCGGAGTGCCTGGAGCATTCCCGATTCAAGGCGGGGATCGCCGAGGCGATGCGTATCGTCGACCGTGGCAACCAGTACATCGCGGCCCAGGAGCCGTGGAAGCTGGCGAAGGACGAGTCCCAGCGGGAGCGGCTCGCGACGGTCCTGCACACCGCCCTGCAGGTGGTGTCGGACGCCAACACGCTGCTCACCCCGTACCTGCCGTTCTCCGCCCAGCAGGTCTTCGAGACCCTCGGTGGTTCCGGCGTCTGGGCGGCACAGCCGCAGGTCGTCGAGGTCACCGATGATTCGCCGCGGACACCGGTGGGCGCCGGTCTGCCGGCGGAAGGTCGCAGCTACCCGGTCATCATGGGTGACTACGACGATCAGCAGGCGCACTGGGGCCGGACCACGCTCACCCCGGGGACCCCGTTGACGAAACCGTCCCCGCTGTTCACGAAACTGGACCCCGAGCTGGCCGAGACCGGCCCGTCCTGGGCCGCGGTGGAGTAGGGGCCGGGACCGGGGACGGTCGTGCCGTAGTGACGACACCTGCACCACTCGAACGCATGTTCGAACAGGTGCAGGTGTCGTGCTTTCCGTGTCCGTGCTGTCCGATACGGTGTTCCCATCATAAGGAGGGGACCCATGACAAGCACCCGCACCACTGAACCCACCACCGGTGAGACCTACACTGCGCTGGCGGCCCGCTACGCATCGGCGGTCAACACCGCCGAACTCGACCTGGTGGCCTTCCTGACCACCATCCCGGTGGACGCCCGGCACTCCACCGCCCTGGCGATACGCCGTCGTACACCCGCCGAGGCCCACCGTTACACCCACGCCGCCGACCTGGCCGAACGTATGCCTGACCTGTTCCACTCGTTCCGTACCGACGGGCGCTACTCCCTCGACCACCTCGATGCGATCTGGACCAAGGTCAACCGGCACGCCCGGGCGCTGACTGCCGCCGGAACAGAGGTCCCGGCGAACCTGGACGCCGCGGTGGCTCTGGGGATCGCCGGCTGGATCCGTGCCACCGGGATCACCGCCCTGACCGCCCTGGCTGATGTCGCCGACGAGGTACTGTGCACGCTTGCCCCACTGGCCGCGGCCGACACCGAGGCCCGGGAGGCCGCGGCGGTGTCCCTGACCCGGAGCGGGACCCGGTTGACCCTGGACTGCGGTAGCAGGTACACCGCAGAAGCACTCTGGTCGGCGATCAGCGCCGCCGCGCTGGAGGTGCGCCGGGAGATCGTGCAGGACGACCGGGAGGGCCCGTCGGCCCCGTCGACGGCACACTGCCGTGGGCAGGTGGCCCTGGGGCTGCTGGGTGGGCATCGTGAGCAGCTGAAGGTCACGTTGAACGCCTACCAGGCCCGACCGGAGGCACCGGCTTATGTGCTGGGGTGCGGGTGGGTCAGCCCCGCCACCGCCGCGCAACTGGCCGCTCTGGCCGACAAGGTGCGTGAGCTGCCCGAGGCCGGACGGATACCGGAGAGTCCTGCCTACCGGTTCCCCGCGGTGCACAAGGCGGCGATGCAGGGCCGCGACGCCCACTGCCGGTTCCCCGGCTGCACGGTTCCCGCCGACGACTGTGAGCATGATCATCTGGTCAACTCCCCGCACACCGACCCCGGCAGTGACGGGCCGACCAGTGTGGCCAACGGGATCTGCCTGTGCCGGACGCACCACACGCTGAAGACCGCGGGGATCTGGAGGCCTGTCAGTCAGGATGATGCGGTGACGATCAACTGGTCCGGGCCCGGTGGGGTCAGGGTCACCACGACTGCGGCGGGCCCGTTGTCGCCGGTGAGAGATCCCGCCTGACACCGCACGCTGCAGGTGTAGTCCTCGCCGTCACCCCGACCGGCGAGCACATCAGCATGCCCGGGGACCTTGACCGCCGCTCGGCGATCCCTCGGCACGCGTTCTGCTAGCGTGGCAGCGCGCACCCGCGCGCTTCACCGACACGGGGTGCCCGGACCCGGGCTGAGATCCATACCCGTTGAACCTGATCGAGGTCACACTCGCGGAGGAATTGTCATGACCGACCACGCACGTTTCACCGACCGGCTCCGACAGGAGCATGCCGACACCTGGGACGCCGCCGTCACCCACGGCTTCGTCCGTCAACTCTTCGCCGGCACTCTCCCGGACGACGCCATGGCGTCCTACCTCGTCCAGGACTACCGGTTCGTCGACGGGTTCATGGCGCTGATCGGCGCCGCGATCGCCACCGCCGACAACTTCACCTCCCGCCACCGTCTGGCGGAGTTCATCGGCGAGGTCGCCGGAGACGAAAACACATACTTCATCGAAGCCATGGACGAGCTCAGCACCGGAGAGGGTGACGACGTCCCTGATACGGCTCCGACCGTGGGCTTCAAGAAGATCTTCGCCGAGGCGGCGGAGACCAGGAACTACGCGGCGATCGTCTCCGTCCTGGTGGTCTGCGAATGGCTGTACCTGGACTGGGCGACCCGCGAAACGAACCGGGCTGAGGCGCCGGACGGTTCCGGCGGATACCCGGAGCGGTACGTCCATGCGGAATGGGTGCGTCTGCATGACTACCCGGCGTTTCATGAGCTTGTCGCTTTCCTGCGCGACGAGGTGGACCGGACTGCGACACAGTCAGCGGAGAATGAGGCGCTGTCCCGTGACTTCTTCCGGCGGACCGTGGATCTCGAACTCGCGTTCTTCGACGAGTCACTGCCGCGGCACTCCTGAGGATCTTCCCCCGCCGGACGGCAGCTAGCCTGGGGACCATGTCACGGAAGAAACCACGTCCCACTCCTGTGCCTCCCGAACCGCTGGCGGAGGTCTTCGACGCGCACACCCACCTGGCCTCCTGCGGGGCCGCCGACGCAGAGTCCGTGCGGGCCGTCATGGACCGTGCTGCCGCGGCAGGTGTGAGCGGCGTGTGCACCGTCGGCGACGGAATCGACGAGGCGGAGCTGGCCCTGCAGGCGGCCTACGCCGACGACCGGATCGTCGCGGCATGTGCCGTACACCCGACCAAGGCACATGAGCTCACCGACGACGTGAGGACGCGACTGCGTGTGCTCGTCGCCGACGACCGGTGCGTCGCGGTGGGGGAGACGGGGTTGGACACCTACTGGATCACGCACGATCCGGAAGGCACCGCGCCGCTGGAGGTCCAGGAGGAGGCGTTGCGCTGGCACATGGGCCTGGCTGCGGAGGTCGGCAAGCCACTGATGATCCACAACAGGGAGGCCGACGAGGACCTCATGCGGGTGCTCGACGACGCCCCGGACGGGCTGACCGTGATGCTCCACTGTTTCTCGTCACCGTTGGAGGTCGCCCTCGAGGCCATCGACAGGGGGTACTACCTCAGCTTCTGCGGCAACGTCACCTTCAAACGCAATGAAGAACTGCGGCAGGCGGCTGCCCGGGTTCCGGGGGACCGCATCCTCGTGGAGACGGATGCGCCGTACATGACTCCGGAGCCGTTCCGGGGTGCCCGCAATGAGCCGACGTTCGTCGGCTACACCGCCCGGCTCCTCGCCGAGGTGCGTGGCGTTGATCCCGACGAGTTCGGTGCGTCGGTGTCGGCGAACGCCCGGCGGCTCTACGGCCTGACGGTGTGACGCGTGGGGACGCTGTCTCATTCTGTTGCTTCCTGTCACCTGCTGTTATCCGCGGTGGGAGGAGCGGGTGTGATGATCGCGACAGAAACGGGGGCAGAATCCCGAATTTCTTGATCGTGACCCAATCGTTACCGTATCGTGATCAACGTTATGTCGGTTGACCCGACTCGTCGTCCCTGCGAGATAGGGGCTCGGCAGAGACAAAGCCACCGGAGGTAGAAGAGCGCGTGTCCCCCAAGAAGAAGTCCACCCTGCACCGCATCAACAGCACCAGCTCGGTCCCGCTGCGCGCGGCGACCGGCGGCATGCTGGCGGTGCTCGTTGTCGGTGGCACCGTCGTCGCCACCAACCACAAGGACGTCACCCTGGACGTCAACGGCGAGATCATGCAGGCCAGTGCGATGTCTGGCGACATCCGCAGCCTGCTTGAGGACAACGACGTCCAGGTCGACGACCGCGACATGATCACCCCGGGGCTCGACGAGAAGGTGGAGAACGACGGCACCGTCACGGTGCGCTCGGCACGCCAGGTCGCGGTCACCGTCGACGGACAGCTCAAGGACGTCGACACCACGTCGCTGACCGTCGCCGACCTGCTGTCGGAGCTGGGCTACGAGGGCAACGACGCCACCCTGTCCGAGGGTGTGGGGACGCAGATCCCCGTCGAGGGCATGGAACTGAACATCACCACCCCGCGTGACTTCACCCTCAACGACGGCAACCCCGGCGAAGAGCCCGCCCGCCTGTCGCTGGCTGCGGCCACCGTGGGTGAGGCACTGGAGCTGCGCGGCACCCCGCTGGGCAAGGACGACGTCGTCACCCCGCCCGCCGACACCCCGCTCACCCCCGGCACCCATATCGAGGTCCACCGCGTCAGCACCGACGAGACCACCGAGGAACGTCCGTTCGACCCGCCGGTGAAGGTCCAGGAGGACCCGGAGAAGCCCGAGGGCGAGGAGGAGGTCCTCGAGGAGGGCTCCGCCGGCCGCGAGAAGGTGACCTTCAAGATCACCAGGACCAACGGCGAAGAGACCGACCGTGAGGTCCTCGAGCGCACGGAGCTCGAGCCGGCAACGGAGCGGGTTGTGGTGCGCGGCACCAAGAAGGGCTCCAGCGCCGCAGCCGTGGCCGGGGGATCGGTGTGGGATGAGCTGGTGCAGTGTGAGGCCACCGGCGACTGGTCGGCCAACACCGGCAACGGTTTCTCCGGCGGCCTGCAGTTCACCCCGTCCACCTGGGCGGCGTTCGGCGGAACCGAGTACGCACCTGAAGCGCACATGGCCTCCCGTGAGGAGCAGATCGCCGTGGCCGAGAAGGTCCAGGCCGCACAGGGCTGGGGCGCATGGCCTGCCTGCACCTCGAAGATGGGTCTGCGCTAGACTTTCCGGTTCGGGGGACCGGGTGCGGACGACTAGGCTGGTGAACCGTGGAACTAGACAACAGCACCGGTGTCCGTCTGCTCGGCCCCGGCGAGATCCGGGATTTGGCGGCGGAGCTTGACGTCACCCCGACGAAGCGGCTCGGCCAGAACTTCGTCATCGACCCCAACACGGTCCGCAGGATCGTCTCTGCGGCGGAGGTCGGCCCCGATGACCATGTCATCGAAGTGGGGCCGGGACTCGGGTCGTTGACTCTGGCGTTGCTGGAGTCCGTCGGCCATGTCACCGCGGTGGAGGTCGATCCACGGTTGGCCGGACGGCTGGGACGCACCGTCTCCGAGCACGCCCCGGACCGGGTCGCCGACCTCACCGTGGTCACCGCGGACGCCCTGTCGGTGCGTGGGGAGGATCTTGGCGAACAGTCCGCTCCGACGGCACTGGTGGCGAATCTGCCGTACAACATCTCGGTGCCGGTCCTGCTGCATCTTCTGGAGGTCTTCCCCAGCATCCGGCGGGTGTTGGTGATGGTGCAGCTGGAGGTCGCCGACCGGCTCGCCGCCGCCCCGGGCAACCGGGTCTACGGTGTGCCCAGCGTGAAGGCAGGCTTCCACGGGCGGGTGCGCAAAGCCGGCACCATCGGCAAGAACGTGTTCTGGCCCGCGCCCAAGATCGACTCGGGTCTTGTCCGGATCGACCGCTGGGTCGATGGGGACCGTCCGTGGCAGCAGACGATCGACGAGGTGGGGGAGGACGCTCTGCGCCGGGAGGTCTTCGCGATCACCGACGCCGCCTTCCTGCAGCGGCGGAAGACCCTGCGCGCCGCCCTGTCCGGGTACTTCGGGTCAGCCCCTGCGGCGGAGAAGGTCCTGACCGATGCGGGGATCGACCCCCGGGAGCGCGGTGAGAAGCTCGACACCGCGGCGTTCGTGGACCTGGCTGTGGCGTCCCTCGCGGCAGGAGAACAGCCGTGACCGCCGCAGACAGTGCGGAGTTCTCGGTGCAGGGGCAGTCTGTCACGGCCACGGCACAGGGCAAGGTGAACCTGCACCTCTCCGTCGGTGACGCCCGTGATGACGGCTACCACGACCTGGTGACGGTATTCCAGGCCCTCGACCTCACCGAGACCGTGACTCTGACGGTGGCCGACATCCATGAGGGTGTGCCCGCCGAGATGGCGGACCTCATCGGGGCCTTCAAGGTCACCGGTCGCGACGCCGCGAAGGTCCCCACCGGCGATGACCTGGTCGACAACCTCGCCGTCCGCGGTGTGTTGTCCGTCCTGGAGCACTACCGCGACGATCTGGCGGGCGTTCCCTCTGCGACGTTCCCCGTCCTCGACATCGTGGTGGACAAGGGTGTACCGGTCGCCGGTGGTATGGCCGGAGGATCGGCGGACGCCGCCGCGGCGATGGTCGCCACCCGTGAGATCCTCCACGGCGCGGGCGCCGTGGACGCCGGTTTCGACCGGGCACCGCGGCCCGACGATGACACGTTGGCGGTCCTTGCCGCAGGACTCGGGGCCGACGTCCCGTTCTGCCTGACCGGTGGCACCGCACTCGGTCAGGGCAGGGGCGACGTCCTGGTTCCGGTCCTGACCCGGGGCACCTACCACTGGGCACTGGCGATGGACCCGCGTGGACTGTCCACCGCCGATGTCTTCGCACGCCTTGACGAACAGCGGGCCGCTGCCGCACGGGGCGAGCGTCCCGACCAGCGGGCCGGTGGCCCCGAGGACGCCCAACGCGCGATCCTCACCGGCGACGTCGACGTGCTCGCCGCACACCTCGACGGCGCGGTCGTCAACGACCTGCAGGCACCGGCCATCAGCCTCAGCCCCGATCTGCGTCGTACCCTGGCGGCGGGCAAGGACGCCGGCGCGCTGGCCTGCCTGGTGTCCGGGTCCGGACCGACCGTGGCGATGCTCTGCCGCGACCGGGAGCACGCGGTGGACGTCGCGACGGCGTTGTCCTCTGAGGGGGTCGGCGGCCGCGCCGTCCCCACCACCACCGCGGCGTCCTGCCGCCACGGTGCGCGTATCGTGTCCCCAGCCTGACCCCGACAGCCTTACCGTCACCAACCGAGAGGATCCTCCCGAACCGCCATGGCAACACCGGTCAACCTGATCAACCTGGAGAACGTAGAGAAGTCCTACGGTCTCAAAACCCTGCTGGACAAGGTCAGCCTGGGAGTGAACTCCGGCGACCGTATCGGTGTCGTCGGGCTGAACGGTGGAGGCAAGTCCACCCTCCTGCGGATCCTGTCGGGCGCCGACACCGCGGACGCCGGACGCGTGTCGCGTAACAATGATCTGCGCATGGCGCGGGTCTCGCAGGACGTCGACCTGGTGGGCGACACCGTCGGAGAGTCGGTCCTGGAACCACTGGGGCTGCAGACCTTCGAGTGGGCCTCGGATCCACGGGTCCGTGAGGTGCTCCACGGGCTCGGGGTCGTCGACCTCGGCGAGGACGGCCTGGACACCCCGGTATCGGGGCTGTCCGGTGGCGAGCGACGTCGCGTCGGTCTCGCCGCTGCGCTGGTGCGCGACCTCGACCTGCTGATCCTGGACGAGCCCACGAACCACCTGGATGTCGAGGGTGTGCAGTGGTTGGCGTCCCACCTGCTGTCCCGTCGGTGCGCACTCATCGTCGTCACCCACGACCGCTGGTTCCTCGACACCGTCGCCAACCACACGTGGGAGGTGCACGACGGTGTCGTCGACGTCTACGAGGGCGGTTACAACGACTGGACGTTCGCACGTGCCGAACGCGCCCGCCAGGCCGATGCCGCGGAGCAACGCCGGGCCAACCTCGCACGGAAGGAACTCGCGTGGCTGCGTCGTGGGGCGCCGGCCCGGACCTCGAAGCCGCGGTACCGCATCGAGGCCGCCGAGGCGCTGATCAAGGATGTCCCGGCCCCGCGTGACTCCGTGGAACTGATGAGCTTCGCGGCCCGCCGCCTGGGCAAGAAGGTCATCGAGCTCGAGGACGCGACCATCACCACCCCGGACGGCCGCCCCCTCGTCGAGGACCTCACCTGGCGGCTCAACCCCGGCGAGCGCATCGGCCTCGTGGGTGTGAACGGTTCGGGGAAGACCACGCTGCTGCGCACCCTCGCGGGCGAGTATCCGCTGGCCGGTGGTCGGCGGATCGAGGGCAGGACGGTGAAGATCGGATGGTTGCGTCAGGAACTCGACGACCTCGACCCCACCCGTCGTCTCCTCGACGCGGTCGAGGACGTCGCCACCCGGGTACAGATCGGGGACAAGGATCTCACCGCGTCCCAGATGGCGGAACGTCTCGGCTTCTCCTCCAAACGCCAGCGCACCCCGGTGGGGGACCTCTCCGGCGGGGAACGGCGGCGTCTCCAGCTCACCCGGGTGCTCATGGCGGAGCCGAATGTCCTGCTGCTCGACGAGCCGACCAATGACCTGGACATCGACACCCTGCAGGAACTCGAGAGTCTGCTCGACGGGTGGGCCGGCACGCTGGTCGTGATTTCCCACGACCGTTATCTCGTGGAGCGTATCTGTGACTCCACCTGGGCCCTCTTCGGGGACGGGAACCTGACGAACCTTCCCGGCGGTATTGCGCAGTATCTCGAACGGCGCGCTGAGCAGGCGGCGGTCGAGAGCAGGCACACCGGCAACATGGCACTCGGTGGTGCGCAGGCCTCTCAGCAGCCCACCGGTCTGTCGGCCCAGGAGGACCGGGCCCTGACCAAGGAGCTCAACGCCCTGGAGCGGCGGATGTCCAAGGTCCAGGCCACAGTCGAGGACCTCAACCAGCGGCTCGCTGCGGCATCGGCGCCGGAGGACGGCAACGTCGACACCGCCCTGCTTGCCGACCTCGACGCGAAGCTCACCGCGGCGAAGGACGAACACGACGAACTCGAGATGAACTGGCTGGAGGTCGCGGAACGGCGGGAGTCCGGCGGCGCCTGACCTTGCTAGACTCACTGGACGATACTGATATGAACTGACGTGAAGTGGTGTGACGGACGGGAGCCGGTGCGGTGCAGGATGACTTCCCGGGCGTGATCGTCCGGCAGGACCACAGCAGGATCGGTACCGCCGACCCGGAGAAGCCGGCGCACACCGGATTCCTCCGTCGGCTGATGGAACCCAGTCCCTGGGGCCTCGTCGTCGGCGCACTGATGTTCGCCCTGTCACTGACTCCGTCGCTGCTCACCCGCGACTGGTTGTTTCAGGGGGTCGCCGCCGGACTGTCGGCGGCAACCGGACACCTGATCGGGGTACTGCTGCAGTGGGTGTGGGTGTTGTGGATCCGTGACCTGGTGGAACCGTTGGTCACTCTGCTGACCCGGGGACGGTCATTACCGGCACGTTGGCAGCTGCGCCTGCGCATCGCCCTGATCGCCGTGATCGTCGTCGCCCTGCTGGTGTGGATCCTCTTCGCGGTGCGGTGGCAGCAGGAGATCGCCGACATCATGGGGGACGAGGCGTACTCCGCCGGCGAGTTCCTCAAGGTGCTGCCTGTCGGGTTGCTGCTCTGGGTGGGCATCTACGTGGTGGGCAAGGTGGTGGTCCGCGGGACGGTGCTGCTCGCCCGCGCCGTCCCGGGGCAGCACACCCGGTACGGCCTGAAGCTGCTCCTGTCGTGGGCTGTCGTCGGTCTGGTGACCGTGTTCGTGGCGGACCAGGTGCTTCCCGGCACGATTCTGCGGGTCAGCGAGCGGATCTTCTCGGTGCGCGACCAGGAGATCCGTGAGGACCTGGTCCGCCCCCACGTCAGCGAGCGGAGTGGCGGACCCGGGTCACTCAACGAGTGGGAGGACCTGGGTGCCTACGGCACGCGGTTCACTGCGCTGGGGTTGTACAAGGACCAGCTCGAAGAGCTCACGGGACGGGACTCGGAGGAGCCTATCCGGGTCTACTCGGGACTGAGCAACGGTGACTCCGACCGCGAGCGTGCGCTCAATGTGGTTGACGAGCTGGAGCGGACGAATGCCCAGGACCGCCAGGCACTGATGATTGCCCCGACGACGGGGACGGGATGGGTGAACCCCACGGCGGCACAGGCGTTTGAGCTGATGTTCGACGGTGACACCGCCATCGCCGCTGACCAGTATTCATACCTGCCCAGCGCGATCCAGTTCATCACGGACCGGAACCGCGTGCGTGAGGCGGGCAAGGAGCTGATCTCCACGGTGGCCGAGTGGTGGAACAGGCTCCCGGAGGACAACCGCCCGAAGCTCTACGTGTACGGGGAGTCCCTGGGCACCACTGCCGGTGAGGGAGGGTTCTCCGGTATCCGTGACATCGCTTCGACGGTGGACGGCGTGCTGTGGCTCGGCCCGCCGAACAGCAATGAGCTGTGGCGTGATTTCGTGTCGCGGCGGGACCCCGGTACCCGTGAGGTCGACCCGGAGTACTCCGGCGGCATGATGGTGCGTTTCGCTGAGAACTCGGAACAGATCCAGAAGTGGATCGAGGATCCTGAGGACGGTGGGACCTCCTGGGGCGGTAGCCGTGTGCTCTATGTCCAGCATCCGTCGGATCCGGTGGTGTGGTGGTCACCGAATCTGCTGTTCCGTGAACCCGACTGGTTGAAGGAGCCGCCGGGCTTTGACCGCTCGCCGACGATGCGGTGGATGCCGATCGTCACGTTCTGGCAGGTGACTCTGGACCTTCCGCGTGCCGGGAACGTCCCCAACGGGCACGGTCACAACTACGGCACCTCCGTGTTGGACGGCCTGGTCGCGGTGGCGGGGGAGGACCGGTTCTCAGTACAGGATGTGGAGAAGCTGCGTGGTGAGTTGGACAAGGCCATGGAGAACCAGGGACCGGAGAAAGAGGTCGGCGTCGACAACGGGTGACGCGTGGGCGTGGCCTGCGCCGTGAGCGGGGTGGTCCAGAATATGTGGAGGGCCTAGCGTGGACACTGCAGGGAGTGGATGGCCCCGGTACCAGGTACACATCGATCATGTATCACCTCTGGTTGACGCACCCTACGGTTCTCATACGGTGGACCGTAGGGTGTTTTGCTTTTCCTCCGTCAACGAGTAAATGATGCTCGCTGGCATGAGCGGCGATGTCGGCCCCCGCACCTCGGTGCGGGGCTTTCTGTGCGACTACCCCCGGGGGTAAATACGTTCATTGCCTTAACTAACCGCTTCTGCCGTTGTAATGTACGTCTCGTGACTGGAACACCCGTCGCACCCCAACTCGCCTTTCAAGGAGATTCCCCATGATCGAGACCATTCAGGACATCATCGACACCGTCTTCGGCGCCATCGCCGTCATCGCCGTCAACGTCGTCAGCTCTCTGCAGGGCGCCCGGTAGTTTTCCGGAGCTCATCGCCCCCGCACTTCGGTGCGGGGGTTTTCTGCTGGCGATGGGGGAACGGTGGCCTGACCCTCTGGCCGGCGACGGTAGGGCTGCGCCGCTCCGAGGTTCGGCGGATCGTACCCCCGGGGGTGTGGTGATTCGGGCGGAGATTTCCAGGGGGATAATGTTCTAGTTGCAGGGGACATGGATGGCCCCCGCGCAACGATACAACTCGATCATGTATCGCCTTTCTCGGTAGGCGCACATCACGATCCGCAACGGCGGAGCGGATGTGCGTCTATTCGTGTTTACCCTCCCTGACCTGCCGATATAAGCTGCGCTAACCCATATGGGGGTAGGTAATATCCCTGTGTAACGTTTCTTATCCCCCCACCGGTATGGTCCATCGTGCGACTCAGAACACTGGGGCGCGAAACCAAACTTCTACCGAAGGGAAGATCATCATGATCAACACCATTCAGAGCATCATCACCACCGTCACCGACGCCATCGTCTCCGTCTTCCAGGACGTCGTTGGCTCCATCAACAACTAGTTGATGCTTGTCGCGTAAGCGACATAGTCGGCCCCCGCACCTCGGTGCCGGGGGCTTTCTGCATTCAGCAACAACGTGTGTGCCTGCCAACGGCGGGGTGCCTGGGGAGTCCGGTGTGGAGGGGGCTGGTTGCGCACCGACGGTGATGAACAGCGGTCACGTGAGAACGATTTTCGGTAGTATCGGTGAAGCGCCTCCAGTCCCATGGGAGCGCTCTGTGGAACGTTCCTGGTGTCAGCCGACTCTCACGTCAGGAACAGTGCTGGCCCGTTCAGTGCGGTCTTCGGCACCGAGTCCCCATCGCCGGCGTGACGATGGGGGCTCTTGCTGTACGGCGACCGCCGAATTTATCCGGCTACTAGCGACCTGACGCGAGAGCGCAGGTGGTCGGCGTGACTGTAGATACCTTCGATGGAGTCCAGGTCATGCGGAGTTTCGTTCTTGTTCTCATCGAACAGGACGATTCGGGGGATTTTGCGGTCGAACAGGAGGCGTGCGATCGGTTTGCGGTTGTTGTCCTGAAACAAGATCGCACAGTAGGTCTTGGCGTCTCGCATGGTGATGTCGGTGGCGGGTACGTCGGAACAGCAGATTGCGCGGATGATGCTGTGGGCCTGCCGTTCTTCTTCGGTGGTCACCACGCCGTCTTCTGAGACCGGCACGTCGGGGGCCTTCTCTTCGACGCTATCGGCGCCGGTTGCGACGGCTGTGGTGGGATCCTCAAGGTCCTGGGCGGAGCGGAGACGACGGTTCGTTTCGTCCCGCAGGTACTGGCTGGCAGCAGTCGCAGCGAGACGGGTGAACAGATCCAGGTTTGCCGCGGTCATTCGGCGGGAGGTGACTCGGGCGGCCAGCAGCTTGACCCATTCCGTGGATGGCTCCTTGAGCTCCGCTGCGATGCCCTTCCTCAGTTCAGAGACGTATTTCAGCTCTTCTGCGCTGGCGGCGATCGTCTCGGAGTCGAACCGGGTTTTCGTGCACATCTCGAGGTGCGGGAAGATTCGGGCGTCAACGGACGAGAGGTCGAGGGTCATGAACGGTTTCTCGTCCATACGGTTGACGGCGTCGAGCTGAGCATAGAACTGGTAGACCTCGCCGTTCGTGAGAATCGCGAACTCGGTGTCCGTGACGTTGAAATACCGGACGAGCTGGGTAGCGTGATTGAGGTCGAGGGGTTCCCCGATCTTCTTGCACTCGATGAGGAACCGGAAGTCGTCACCGGACTTGATGGCGAAGTCGACTTTCTCACCCTTCTTCTTCCCGATGTCTGCGGTGTACTCGGGGATGACCTCACGGGGGTCCGTGACGTCATAACCGAGGACGTTGCTGATGAAGGGGATGATGAACGCTGTCTTGGTGGCTTCCTCGGTCTCGATGATGGGTTTAAGTTCGTGGACTTTGGTTGCGAGTGCGCTGATCGCCTGGTCGATGCTCATGGTTGACTCTCTTGTCGGGGGATTTGCACTGGGAGGTGGAGAGTCCTTCCCTGAGCGTTTAGGGATGAAGATGATAATACATCAGGCAAAAGCTCCGAGGTGGATGTTCTGACACCGCCCCGTTACCTCTTTTCGTGTTCCTACTGGAGCATCCTGAAACTGCGGGTGCGGACCAACCTTTCCGGAGGGCGTGACCGTGAACCACCCACCGGTACCCATCCAGAGGACGAAATATTCGCCATACCTGCTGTGAAGGATATCGCCTGACCTGCACCAACACAGTCCGGCCAGCTCGCGTACCCTGGTTTCCATGATTTTGATCAACGTGCGGTTCCGCCCGCTTCCCGAGTACGTCGAGAACTTCCGCGAGGTTGTCGCGGACTTCACCGAGGCCACCCGTGCCGAGGACGGTAACCTGTGGTTCGACTGGTTCCGTGGCACCGACGACCCCTCCGAGTACTTCCTCGTCGAAGCATTCGAGGACGGCGCGGACGGTGCCCACGTCAACAGCGACCATTTCCAGGCTGCCTGCAAGCTGTTCCCGACGGTGCTCTCGGAGACCCCGCAGATCATAAACACCTCCATCCCGGGAAAAAGCGAGTGGGACCGGATGGCGGAGTTCTCCGTCGAATAGCAGGTAAACTCGGTCCCCATGACGTCACAGAACGCTCCGGGACCGACTGCCCCCGCCGAGAACCCGTCGGGAACCCGTCCGCCGAAACTGAACAAGAAAGCCTATGAGAAGGAGCTCAAGAAGCTCCAGGCCGATCTGGTGGACATGCAGCAGTGGGTCCGGGAGACCGGCGCCCGCGTGGTGGTCATCATGGAGGGGCGCGACGCCGCCGGCAAGGGGTCGGCGATCAAGCGGATCACCCAGTACCTGAACCCGCGGTTCTGCCGGGTGGAGGCACTGCCGGCGCCGACGTCCCGCGAACAGGGGCAGTGGTACTTTCAGCGCTACGTCGAGAAGCTGCCCACCGCCGGAGAGATCGTGATCTTCGACCGCTCCTGGTACAACCGTGCCGGGGTCGAACGGGTCATGGGGTTCTGCACCGCCTCGGAGTACCGCCGGTTCCTGCACCAGGCTCCCGTCTTCGAGCGACTGCTCGTCGAGGACGGTATCATGCTGCGCAAGTACTGGTTCTCGGTCTCCGACGAGGAGCAAGTGGCGCGGTTCACCTCGCGCCGTGAGGATCCGCTGCGGCAGTGGAAGCTGTCGCCGATGGACCTGCAGTCCATCACCCGGTGGGAGGACTACTCGCGGGCGAAGGACGAGATGTTCGCCCACACAGACACCCCCGCCGCCCCGTGGTACACCGTGGAGAGCGAGGACAAGAAACGCTCCCGGATCAACGTGATCAACCACATCCTCTCCTCGGTGCCGTGGGAGAAGGTCGAGCACACACCCCCGCGCATCCCGGAGCGGCCGGAAGTGGCGTCAGACTACGAACGTCCCCCGCGCACGGAGTTCCGCTACGTCCCCGACCTCGCCTCCGACCTGGAGCAGGGAAAGCAGCAGAAGAAAAAGAAGCGGAAGAAGAAGTAGGACTCCGCAGGCCGATCACTCGTAGTGGGAGGCGATCTCCTGCGCGAAGTGCTCGTGGATCACCTTGCGGCGGAGCTTCAGTGACGGCGTGATCTCCTGGTAGTCGACCCCGAGGTCACGGTGCAGGATGGTGAACTTCTTGACCTGCTCCCACCGGTTGAGGTGACTGTTGAGCTCGTCGATGTAGCCCTGCACCATCTCCCTGGTCTCGGGGGCACGGACGATCTCGCGGTAGCCACCGGAGACGCCCTGCCGTTCCGCCCACGCGGTCACCGCATCTTCGTCGAGGGTGACCAGGGCGGACACGAACGGGCGGTCGTTGCCGACGACCACCAGCTGGCTGGCGACCGGGCAGAGCCCCTTGAACTTCGCCTCGACCTGGGCAGGGGCGACGTACTTGCCGTTGGAGGTCTTGAACAGCTCCTTCTTGCGGTCGGTGATCTTGACCCGGCCTTCGCTGTCCATTTCACCGATGTCGCCGGTGTGGAACCAGCCGTCGGGTTCCAGGACCTCGGCGGTCGCCTCCGGGTTGTTGTGGTAACCGTCCATCACGCCCGGCCCCTTCACCAGCACCTCGCCATCTTCGGCGATGCGGACCTCGATACCTTCCAGCGGACGGCCGACGTAGCCGGCACGGTAGATGTACGGCCGGGTCAGGCAGGTTGCTGCACTGGTCTCGGTGAGTCCGTATCCCTCGACGATCGGCATGCCGGCAGCGCCGAACCACCGTGCGATGTCGGTGTTCATCGCGGCCGAGCCGGAGATGAAGTACTTGACGTTGCCCCCGAAACGCTCACGGATCTTCGACATCACGAGACGGTCACCGATCTTCGCCTGCAGACGGACCCAGGCACTGGCTGAACCGACACCGTTGTCGGCGTCGAAGACCTGGACGCC
Organism: Corynebacterium glyciniphilum AJ 3170; assembly: GCF_007673095.1. GTDB lineage: Bacteria > Actinomycetota > Actinomycetes > Mycobacteriales > Mycobacteriaceae > Corynebacterium. The sequence continues at coordinate 35,579 of NZ_VDYZ01000016.1, read as the reverse complement.
CACCCGGCTGGCCCAGTGGAAGAGCTTCTCCTTGATACCGCCGTCAGTGGCCATCATCGTGGCGATGCCGTTGTAGGCCTTCTCGAAGATGCGGGGGGCCGAGCCCATGAACGTCGGTTTGACGACGGCGAGGTTCCCGATGATCTTGTCGATCCGCCCGTCGATGGCGGTCTCGTACCCGACATGGAGGGGCAGGACGAGGAGCAGTTTGCCCATCACATGTGCCAACGGCAGCCAGAGGAACTGTTTGTCGTCGATGGTCAGGAGCTTCTCCGGGCCGGAGTTCGAGGTGACCTCGGAGGCGTGGGCCTCGAACACCCACACCCGGTGGGGGAGACGCACTCCCTTGGGTCGTCCGGTGGTGCCCGAGGTGTAGATCAGCGTCGACAGGTGTTCGAGCCGGGTCGCGTCGATACGGTCGTCGACGGCAGACGGGTGGGCGTCGAGGTGTTCGCGTCCCCGTCGGCGCAGTTCCTCCAGGGTGATCACCCATCCGGGGGCACTGTTCTCGACCTCATCCGGCACGTCCCCGCTCATCACCACGATGGTCTGCACCCCGGGGATCTCATCGCGGAGTCCGAGGAGTTTGTCCACCTGGTCCCGGTCCTCCGCGAACACCAACCGGGAGCCCGAGTCGTCGAGGATGAAAGCGACGTCATCGGCGACGGTGGTGGGGTAGACCGTGACGGTGGCTGCGGAGGCGTACATGATCCCGTAGTTCGCCAGGGCCCATTCGTAGCGGGTGGAACTGGCGATGGCGACCCGCTCCTCGGCCTCGATGCCCAGTGACATCAGGCCGCCGGCCACCTCGGACGCCTGTGACCCGAGCTCTGCCCACGTCACCGCCTCCCAGGTTTCCCCCGAGGCTCCGTGGTCGACCGGGAAGCTGTAGGCCCGACGCTCCGGTGTTTCCTTGATCCGGTTCCGGAGCATATGACCCACGGACTGGATCGAGGGGTCGATCGGCACGGTGGTGGACGGGGTGCTGCCTGCAGACGCGGTTGTCATTTCTTCTCCATCCGGACGGTGGTGTGGATCGCCTCGACGATTCATCCTTTCCGTCACGATATCAAACGAAACGTGTTTCAGTTCACAGTTGTACGCGATTCACCCGGGCATCGGCGGTGCCGCTCCGCCGCCGTCCGTCGTTTCGTGCCACCATGGCAGACATGGACACCACTTCCACCTCCCAGACATCCGCCGTCCGTGTCGAGAATGTGCACGGTACCGGCATCATCACCCTCGATCGTCCGAAAGCACTCAATGCGCTGAACCACGAGATGATCAGTGCGATCGGCACAGCGCTCGACACCTTCCGCGACGACGACGGTGTGCAGCAGGTTCTGCTGTGCTCGGCGGGGGAGAAGGCCTACTGCGCCGGTGGTGACGTGCGGGCGGTCCGCGACTCCGACCTCACCGGGGACTTCACCCCGGGAGACGACCTCTTCCGTGACGAGTACGACATGAACCATGCCCTCGCCACCTTCCCGAAGCCCACCATCGCCATGGTCGACGGTATCGCCATGGGCGGTGGGCTGGGCGTTTCCGCCCATGCCGACCTCCGGGTGATCACGGAGAGGACGTGGCAGTCCATGCCGGAGATGGCCATCGGCTTCATCACTGACGTCGGTATCTCCCACGCATTCACCCACCTGCCGCATGTTCCCGAGGAGTCGCGCACCGCGCTCGGACTGTTCCTGGCGACGACCGCCTACCGGATCAGCACCGGTGATCTCCTGTGGAGCGGCCTGGCCACCCATATTCTGCGCGACGGGGACACCGCCGCTTTCCGGGAGACGCTGGTGAACGACGGGCTGGACGCGGCGTTGGCGCGGACCGGGGGGAGGGATTCCGCCGGGACGTCGACGTTGGCGGAGAACCTGGACTGGATCACCGCCACGTTCGCGGGGGAGGACTGGCTCACGATCGAAGGTCGGATCGCTGAGTCGGAAGGGGAGTTCGCCGACAGCGTCCGCGAGATGCTGGCCCCGGCGAACCCACTGTCACTGGTCGCCGCGACAGTACTACTGAACTACTCCGCGCACAGCACCCTGCGGCAGGCACTGGACGCGGAGTACGCGCTGGGACGGCTGCTTCGTCGTCAGCCCAACTTTCCCGAAGGCGTCCGGGCGGTGCTGGTCGACAAGGACCGGCAGGCGAACTTCTCGCCGGCCACTGTCGCCGAGGTGACCGCCGCCCAGGTCGAGGAGATCAGACGGACCGTGTCAGAGAGCTGACCTGCTCCGCCGCAGTGCGCCGCTGCACCCGCAGCCACACCACGAAACCCCAGGCGACGAAGATTCCGTAGACGAGGTAGAGCACGGCACTGGGGTAGTAGCCGGCGGTGAAGAGGAGGGGGACACCGACGATGTCGACCGCGATCCAGATCAGCCAGAACTCGGTCCATCCCCTGGCCATGCCGAAGGTGGCGAGCAGTGAGCCGGTGAAGATCCAGGCGTCCGCCCATGGCCCCCAGGAGCCCAGAGCGCTGAAGACCCAGGCGAAACCACAGGTGCCGATGACGGCGACGGCGAGCATGAGCAGCCGTTCGCGTGACGTCGCCCACCGCGGTTGCACTGCCTCGTAGCTGTCCGCCGGTTCGGAGAGGATCGAGCGTGACGGGTCGGTGTCCTCGGGCTCCCGCATGCCGGCGGTCGTGGCCCGGTGCCACTGCCACCAGCCGTAGACGCTGACGATGAGGAACATGACCTGGCGTCCTGCCTGGCCGTAGAGGTCGAGGTCCTGCGGGGTGTGGAACACGCCGCCGAGGAAGACGGTGAACAACAGGATGTTACCCGCGATCCCCACCGGCCACGCCCAGACGACCCGCCGCATGCCGCCGATGGCCGACGCGATGCCGAAGCCGTTGCCGATGACCTCGCGCCAGAGGACCGCCGAGTCACCGATCGACCACTGCGCGTTGAGGAATGTCGTGAGGGCGTCGTTGACCGACGCCAGAATTCCGGACATGAGGTGTCCAGCCTTTCTCTCCCGTCCGGACTGTGACCGTCGGCTCCGGAATTACACCGGATCTGCTTGTCCCACCTGGTGGAGGTGGCGCTCGCGGGCTTTCACCGCCGGTGGGGAATTTCGCCCCGCCCTGAGAATGCGTACAGGACGTCACGTTACACCTGTCGCCGCGCTGCGGCGGAGGTTCGGCCCATGCGGACTGTTACTCTCTGAGAATATGACGGCGGAATCACACGGAATGCCTGAGAAAGCGGACTATCCGCCGGTGACGATGCCGGGCTACCTCTATCTGCTGGCATTGCTGCCGCCTGCTGTGGCAGCGGTGGCGCTGGTGGCGTCCTACGACGCACTTCCTGACCCGATGCCGACACACTGGGGCTTCACCGGGGAGCCGGACTCCTGGTCCCCGAAGTCGATGGGGACGTTACTGTTCGGTGTGCTCCTCGGGCCAGTGATATGTGTGTTGACGATGGGGTTCGTCGGCGTCTTCGTGCGGGTGCACTCCGGGTCTCTGTTTGAACGCGGTGGGGCGAAATCGACCGTGGACGCCCAGCGCACCTGGCACGAGCTCAAGGTGATGCAGCCGTTGATGGGCTGGTACTGCGTCATGCTCTCGACGTCGATGACCGTGATGATGCTCGGTCTGAACGGGCCGTGGGGGTGGTTGGAAGGAATCTCCGGATGGCTCGACGCGCTGGGGATGCTCGGCATTCTCGCCAGTAGCGTCTGGCTGTTCGTGGTGATGGGACGACACGGCGACGCCATCGCCGAGAGGTTCCCCCACCCGGACGGGCGCCGACGCCGGTGGCTGATGTTCATGGACATTCCGGGGAGTGACAGGGTGATGGTCGACACCGGATCGGGGATGAACTTCACCTTCAATGTCGCGACCCGTGGTGGGCGGATCGGCGCAGTGGTCATACTGCTCCTCCTCGCGGGCACGGCCGTGATGCTCCTGTCTATGGCGGTCACGGCGTTGTTCTGAGGGGCTGATACCGTAGATTCTTATGGATACACAGCGGACGCCCAGGGTACGGGCACGATCGCCTGTGCATTCCCTGGCGCTCATCCCACCGGTCGTCCTGGCCGTGGGGCTGCTCGCCTCCTACGGGTCTGTCCCGGATCCCATGCCCATTCACTGGGGTGCCGACGGTACTCCGGATTCCTGGGTGGGACGGTCACTGCCGTTGCTGATGGTGTTTGCCCTCGGCGCGCCGGTCGTCGGCGTCCTGGGGTTGTGCATCGCTGCCGTAGGAGTTGCCTCCCAGGGAGGTGGGTTGCCTCTCGGGGATTCGGAGCGGTCCAGGAATGACGCGCTCAATACCTGGGCGCACGCAGAAGCGGTGCAGACGCCGTTGGCCTGGTCCAATGTCGCGCTGTCTGCCTCGCTGACGCTGAGCTTCACCGGGCTTGCTGGCCCGTGGAGCTGGGCGGGCGGTGGTCTCGTGGCAATCGGTGGACTCGGCGCTCTGGCGACGCTCATCGCTTTGATGCTGGTGACGGGACGGACCAGTCGGGACATCGACGTTCGGTATCCGTCGCCCTCCGGCCGCCGTAACCGGTGGCTGGTATTCGTCGACGCGCCGGGTGGCGGCATCATCGCGCAGAACAACCGTGGAAAGTACACGCTGAACATGGCGACGACTACCGGACGGGTTCTTACCGTTGTCGTGGCCGCAGTCGCCGTTGTGGTGGTCGTCGAGCGCGTGACCGGCGCTCTTGCGGCGGCAGTGTAGGTAAGGGGCCGCGTCCTGACGTATTCTCTTGTACGTAATTACGAAGTTGCGTACTATGGGATGACATGGCAGCTACCCCTACATTGATGGCGCACCTTGGTGCGGCCGTGCGCCTACTCACCTGGATGGTCGGGGCACACTCATGAAGCTCTTCATTATTGCCGCCTACCGGTGCCGCACGCTGATCCTCGCATCTGCAGTGATAGCGACACTCATCTGGATCGCTGTAGATCTGACGCTGTTGCGGGGCGTCGACGTCAGCACGAGGATCCGCCTGTCGATCTCGCTTCTCGCGGTACTCGTTCTTGCACTGGTGTCTGCCCTTTCGGTCATTGGTCCTAGAGTGTTGCCCCGTTCCCCGGTCAAGCTTGTCCATTCACCGGTGACTGGTCGTTGGACCGGAATGAACAGCCCTGCGTCAAGCGTCCCTAGCCATGGAACCCGGGCATATGGACAGACCTATGCCATCGACCTTGTCCATGAGCCTGATAGCCCGGGGTCGCGCCCTGAGTTCGGCGGTCCGGTGTTTCGGGCAGCGAACGAGTATCCGGCATACGGCGAACCCGTGCTAGCGATGGTTGGTGGCACGGTGGTGGGCGTCACCAGCTCCCACCGTGACCATGCTGCCCGTTCGAACATCCTGGGGGTCATGTACATGATGGTGGAGGGGATCTTCCGGAGCATCGGAGGACCCCGTTTCGTCATCGGGAACCATGTCGTGATTCGAACGGCCGGAAGCGTCTTCGCCACTGTGGCTCATCTGCAGCGGGACTCTGTCACAGTGGAGGTGGGGGACCACGTGCAGGCGGGTGAACAGATAGGACGCTGTGGCAACTCCGGGAACAGCAGCGAACCTCACGTCCACGCCCAGCTGACTGACCGTTCATCATTCTGGACCGCGGAAGGCATCGCTGTCGCATTTCGAGGGATCACCCTCACCGGCGAGAACAGTTGTGCCCCCGTGGACGGACTCCCGCAGAATGGCGAAACCATGACCTGGTACCCGGCAACCAGCACTCCGCGAGAGGAAGAACAGTGACCCGCTACTGGTCTGCGATCCTGACTCTGTTGTTCGCGCTCCCCATCTTCTCCATGATGTTCGACGACGGACTTTCCACTGCAGTCGGGTTTTCACTCGTGCCGACTCTGCTTGTCTATCTGATCTGGAAACCGACCGGGAAGAAAGTCGATGAAGCCTGACCACATCAGCCGAGCGTCACCAACATACGGCGACCGAGCCGTCGCCGAACGTTTTCTGCAGAACATTCCGGGGAAGCCCACCCTATTCGGAGCCGCGGTTGCTGTAGCAGGCCCCCACATCCCTTGGCGGGGCGGCAGTCGGCGGTATCGGCTATCCGACAGACCGCACCTTCCTTCTTAGCTCGGCCGGGCGTTCGGGTGCGGCGACGTCAGGCCCGGATGGTCTTGGTCAGGCCAGCCACTGTCGCTCCGACCAGCACAGTCAGCCCCGGGACAAGGACCATCGTCGCATTGATCTCACTGAGCATGGTTGTCGCCATTCCGGCGTAGATCGCCACGAGTCCGACATTCAACCACACGAGGAACTGCTCACCGGCCCGGTAGAGCCGCTGGGCATTGTCCTCGGTGACGTCTTTCGGATAGTTCATCCACCTGGAGTCGGGGTGTCGGGAAGCCCAATCAGCTCCACCGATGCACACCAGCATGATCAGCGACAGGAAGAGCACCGTCGTTTTCGAACCCCAGGCGTCCGGCTCCCCTCCGGGGCCGAAATGTACAGGAATGGTGTCCGGGAGTCCTGGGTAGCGGACCAGGACCAGCACCGTGATGACCCCGGCGACCACACAGGTCAATATCGTTATCCGAGTCTCGGACGCACAGACACGAACGACGGTTTCTGTCCGGGATTGCGGGCGAAGTGGGCACTTCACTCCCGGATCCGGACAGAAACCGTCGTTCAGTGCGTGTCCAGGTGCCTCAGCTCCCGAAGCCGCTGCGCAGCAGTGTGAACCCTTCGTCGAGTACCTCGGCAGGGGACTGCTCGGACGATGCCCAGCTGGGGAACATGACCATGCAGTCATGTCCCTTCTCCGCCGCCCGTGACTCCACCGCGATGGCGCCTGCGGTCAGGCAGGACACCAGCATGAGCGCACTGGCCTGACGGCTCATCGTTCCCTGGGCCCGCTGGTGGAGCGCATCCAGCAGGCCGTCGGCGATGTGCATCACCCGTTCCTTGTCACCGGGGCCGGTGATGTAGCTCAGGTGGTCGGCGATGGAACGCAGATTCAGCAGCGTGCCGGGATCGTCGGAGACCCCGCCGTCATCGTCCACGCGGTCGATCACCAGCCGCTGCATGATGTCCAGGGGATGCTCGCCCTCGGGGGCGTCCTCGACCTGCTGACGCAGTTCGTCGATGGTCTCCTCGATGAAGAACAGCAGCGCGTCCTCCCGCCGGGGGAAGTAGTTGTGGAACGTCCGGGTGGACACCCCTGCCCGTTCGGCGACGGCGGCGACGGTCATCCCGTCGCTGCCCTCGCTGAGCAGGAGTTCCGCGGAGGCGCGGGCGAGCGCGCGGCGCGTCTCCTCCTTCTTCTGCTCGCGGTGCGAGAGCGCGTCGTTAACGGCCATCTGTCGTGGTGCTGTCGTCGGACGGGTCGGTGTCGGCGGCGTGCTCGCCGTGGGTGCCGTCGGGGGTGTCGGCCCCGACGGTGGCGGGCTCCTTCTCGTGCTTGCCGGCGGTGTCGTGCTCCGGGGCTTCGAGGCCGACGAGGCCTTCGCCCTCGACATCGACGGTCGGGATGATCTTGTCCAGCCAGCGGGGCAGCTTCCACGCACGGTCACCGAGCAGGAAGAGCACGGCGGGCACGATGGTCATGCGGACCACGAAGGCGTCGATCAGCACGGCCATCGCCAGGGCGGAGCCCATCACGGCGATGAACGGCTCGTCCATCAGGATGAAGGCGGCGAACACCGAGATCATGATGAGTGCGGCGGCGGTGACCACGCGGGCGCCGTGCTTGAAACCGTTCGAGACGGCGTTGCCGGCGGTCTTGCCGTGGACGTAGCCCTCGCGCATGCGGGTCACCAGGAACACCTGGTAGTCCATGGCGAGGCCGAAGACGATGCCGATGAGCATGATCGGCAGGAAGGAGATGATCGGCTGCGGGTCGTTGGTGATGCCGAGCCACCCCCACTGCCAGATACCGACGGTCAGACCGAAGGTGGCGGCGACGGAGAGGGCGAAGCCCAGCGCGGCGATCAGCGGGACCCACAGGGACCGGAAGACGATCATCAGCAGGACGAACGCCAGAACCACGACGATGGCGATGTACGGGACGAGCACCTCGGACAGCCGGTCGGAGATGTCCTCGAAGATCGGGGTGACACCGGTGACGGCGTACTCCGCCCCGGTCTGGTCGTGGAAGGACGCCTCGGCGTCGCGGAGGGCCTGCAGGGTGTCGTTCGTGGCCTCGTCGTTGGCACCGGTGGTCGGGGTGATCATGACCTGGGCGGCGGAACCGTCCTCGGTCATCTGGGTGATCTGGGCGTTCGCGACGCCGTCCTGGCTGCTGATGGTCTCCACGGCGGCGCCGTAGGCGGCCGGTGCGGTCTCCGGGTCATCGGAGGTCACCAGTGCGATCATCGGGGCGTTGCGGCCGGGGCCGAAGTCCTCGTTGGTCCATTCGGCGGCGGTGCGCTGCGGGCTGCCGAGCTTGGCGGAGTCGTCGGTGGGCATGGCGAGCTGCAGGCCCAGCGCCGGGATGGCCAGCACGACCAGCAGCAGCACGGCACTGACGGAGAAGACGACGGGGCGCTTGCGGATCTGGCGGACCCACTTCAGGCCCATGGTGGGCTTCTCGTCCTCGGGGTCGGGGGCCTTGACCACCGGGGCGCGTCCGGCGAAGGACTTCGTGCCGAAGGCGCCGAGGATGGCGGGCAGCAGGGTGACGGCCACGACGACGGCGATGAGGACGGTGAATGCCGCAGCCAGTGCCATCGCGGTGAGGAACGGGATGTTGATGATCGACAGCGCGGCCAGCGCGATGATGACTGTCAGACCGGCGAAGCAGACCGCGGAACCGGCCTTGCCGACAGCGAGTCCGGCCAGGTGGGCCCGCTGTCGGTGGCTCGTGTTCTTGATCGCCTGGGCGAGTTCCTTCGGTGTCATGTTGTTGCCGCCGGCGAAGGCGACGAGTTCATTTCTGAACCTCGACACGATGAACAGGGCGTAGTCGATACCGACGGCCAGGCCGATCATGGAGGCCAGGGTCGGGGTCATGCTGTTGATGGTGTCGGTCAGCGCGGTGGCCGCCATGATCAGCATGATTCCGGTGCCGACGCCGGCGATCGCGGTGATCAGCGGCAGGCCTGCGGCGACGAAGGAGCCGAAGGTGATGATCAGCACGAGCGCGGCGATGATGATGCCGACGAGTTCGGCGGTGCCGCCGATCTCGGCCATCTGGAAGGCGTTGCCGTTGTAGGAGACCTCGAGGTTGTCGGTGGCGGCGTCGTCCAGGACCTCGGTGACCGCCTCGGTGTCCTCCGGCGCGATGTCCATCGCGGAGTCGGCGTCGAAGGCGACGGTGAACGTACCGGTCCGGCCGTTCTCACTCACCGGGGACAGCGCCTGGATGTCGGCCTGGATCTGCTTCTCCGGCAGACCCTGCTGGGCCTTGGCCTCGGTGAGCTGCTGCTCCATGCCGGCGGCGGCCGTGACCGGGTCGACGATGGCGTCGGTGTCGGTCAGTGCGTCCTGGCCCTTGAGCTCGGTGATGAGCTTCTCCAGGTCGGCGTGGGTCGCCTCGTCGGTCAGCGAGCCGCCTTCGGGGGCGCGGACGACGACGGTGCCGGTGGCGGCCTCCATCTCGTCACTGCCGCCGGGGAAGTAGTCGCCCATCTTCTCCTGGGTCTCGACCGACTCGAGCCCGGGGATGGTGAAGGTCATGGAGGTCGATTTCGCCATGGTTCCGGCCAGGGTGCCCGCACCGATGAGCACCAGCAGCCAGACGGCGATGAATCGCCACCTGTACAGGTATGCGGATCGTCCGATCCGGTAGAGGAGTTTAGCCATGCGCGATATTATTGCACCGGTTGCACAATATTGCACGATCAGTGCACAGCTATGTTTTTAGCGGTGATGGCGCGGGGTATGCCTGTGCAGCCACCGTGTAGGATCAGCCGGTGTGCTGTACGTGCTGAGTTTCGCCCTCGCGGACACCGTCAACTTCCTGCTGATCGGTGTCCTCGTCGCGGTCGGGATCGCGCAGCCGCTGAAAGACAGGGGAGGCCGTTACGGCGCGGTGGCTACCCGTCTCGTCTTCGGCGACTGGCTCGGAGTGCTGGTGCTCGCGCTGCTCACCATGGTGGTCTTCGACGGGCTCGGCGAGAAGATCAAGACCGTCGTCGAATCTCCTGTCCTCGGCATCCTGCTCATTCTCACCGGTGTGGCCGGTGCGGTCCTGTCGTGGCGCGGCGGCGGGGACGGATCGTCCGGCCTGGTCCGGCGCATCATGAAACCGCTCACGACACCGTCCTGGGCGACCGTCGGCACCGGCATCGTCCTGGGCCTCGTCCAGTCGGTGACCTCCGTCCCCTTCTTCGCCGGCATCGCCGTGATGAGTGCCGGCGACTTCGCCACGGTCACCCGCTATATCGGCATGATCGCCTATGCGTCGGTAGCGTTGAGTCTGCCGTTCCTGTGCGCTCTCGTGGTCGGATACATCCGGATGCGCCCGTACAGTGCCGTGGGTCGCGGCTTCGGGTGGATGCGACAGAACCAGGCGACCGTCGCGCGCGCCGGGGGCTATGTCGTGGCGGTGTTCCTCATCCTCCTCGGCGTCTTCCACCTGGTGTGACGCCGTGGACCTGACCTTCAGCTACCCTGGCCGCGCCGAGCGCGTGTTCCTCCACATCGACGGGATGCACGACCACCACACCCCGGATCTGCACCGTATGACGCCGGACGGGGAGGGGTGGACGTCCACGCTCCCCGTGCCGGACGACCTCGTCTCGTCCTACCGGGTGGTCCCGCTGGACGTGGCCGCGGCGGCACGGTTCGACGCCACCACTGACTCCCGGTCGCGGTGGCTGGGCCTCATGGACTCCGTTGTTCCGCACGTCCTGGACCATCCCGCCTGGCGGACGCCGATGCGCGGCAGTGGCGCTTCCGGACGGCTGATCATGCCGGGCGCCCCGGAACAGCCCGGGTGGGCCGAGGACGACCCCGTCACCTGGGACGAGACGGAACTGGACGGGCGACGGTTGTGGACCAGCGGATTCCGCGGGGCAGACCATCTGCTGGTCATCAGCGACGGGGCCGCATGGTCGCAGACCCCCCTCCCGGCAGCTCTGGATCGGTTGCACACGTCCGGACGACTCCCGCGACTCGCGGTCGTGGCGGTGGACACCCGCGATGACCGCGTCGCCCTGCTGTCCCGTTCGGAGGACTACCGTACCCTCATCGCCGACCGGGTGCTGCCGTGGGTACGCGGTCATGTCGACGTCCCGCCAGCGCGCACGGTCATCGCCGGAGAGAGCCTCGGCGGACTGTCCGCGGTGGACCTGGTGCTGCGGCGACCCGACGCCGTCCGGCTCGCCGTGGCGACCTCGGGGTCATTCTGGTTCGGCGATGTCGCGGCCGAGATCAGGGAGTCCGGCGCACCGTCCGGCGTGCGGGTACACCTCAGCGCCGGGCGTGGTGAGGGGAGGAGCATGCCCGAGCACGCGATGGCAGTGGCGGACGCACTGCGCGGAGCGGGAGTGCCGGCCAGCCTCGACATCGGCACCCACGGTCACGAGATGGCCGGCTGGACCGGCGCGCTGACCCGCGGGCTGGTGGAGCTGCTCAGGCGAAGTACGCGCTGATCTCGTCCTCGAACGCCTGCGGATCCTCCAGCAGGACGCCGTGGGAGTAACCGTCGAGGGTCAGCAGGTCCCCGCCCATCGCGCGGTGCATGTCGGTGGCGCCCTCCGCGGTGACCGCGGTGTCGTGGGAGTAGCCGATGTTCAGCGGTGCGTGCTCCAGCTCCGCGCCGGAAGGATCGGTCGGCACGGTGGTCGCGGACCAGCCGTCGCAGTACAGGCCGGAGCCGATCAGGTCCTCGTTGTACCGGATCAGGTCGCCGCCGGTGTACTGCGTGACCAGGGTCGGTACCACGAGTGAGGGGTCCGGTGCCGAGGTGTTCTCGTTGCAGATGATCGCCCGGTCGACGTAGGCCATCTGGGTCTGCATCAGTTCCAGGGCGGCGGCCTCCTCCTCGGACAGCTGTGGCTGCTGCGGTTGTTCAGCCTGCTCGGCGCCGGGGTTGCTGAGCTGTTCCCCGATGACCGGCCACAACTTCTCGCTGTACAGGCCCTCCATGAGGCCGGACTGTCCGGCGGTCACACCGACCAGTGCACTCTCGTCGCCGAGGAGCATCCGTGTGGTGTCGGAGAGGGTTCCGGCCCGCCACTGGGCGTAGACGACGGCGTCGACGACGCGGGTCGCCAGCTCGCCGGGCAATGGCGCGTCCGCGTCCGTCGATGCGGGCGGGGTGGTCGGCAGCTGGACGCCGTAGGGGCCGGCGACGACCTCGGCCCACCGCTGGTAGACCTGCAGGGGTGTGGTGCCCAGGTGGTACTCGTCGTCGCGTTCGGCGAGCCAGGAGAACATGGCGTCGAGACCGTCCACACGGGCCTGCTTCCGGGCCTGGCCGAGGCCGAACCACCGCTGGTCGGGGGACGCCGACGAGTCGAGCAGTACCCGGCCGGTGTGCCCCGGGAAGAGCGTGGCGTAGGTCGCCATCAGCGGGCCTCCGTAGGAGACGCCGTAGAGGTTCAGTGTCTCCTCGCCCAGCGCCTGGCGCGCCTCGTCGAGGTCGCGGGCGGTGTTGTCGGTGGTGATGGTCGCGGCGTACCCCGGATTGTTCGACTCGCATCCGGCGAGCAGGTCGCCGGCGGGGGCGGCCGGTCCGGCCGGCGTCGAGCAGTCCAGCGGCGTCCCCCAGGCCAGTCCACGGGGTTCGACGGCGAGGAGGTCATAGCTCTCCCGGACGTCGGCGGGCAGGACGATCCGGCCTTCGGCGTCTGCTCCGTCACTGCCGGCGAACATGGCGAGTGCGTCGCCGCCGGGGCCGCCCGGGTTCCCGGCGATGACGCCCTTACGCTCACCGGTGGCCGCGATCCGGCTCATCGTGAGCGTGATGCTCCCCGCGTCCGGGTTCGCGTAGTCCTCGGGGACCTCGATGTCGGCGCACTCGGCGGCGGGGTCGGCGAATGATCCGGTGGGACAGGGGCCCCAGTCCAACGGGTCGGGCGCCGCCGTACCGGCAACAGCGGCGGGGGCGGCGAGGGCTGCGAGGGTACTGGCGACGACAGCGGCACACGCTGTTCGGAGGATCCGGGATGACACGGGGAGGAGCTACCTTTCACTGAAGACGTCCTGCCGGACACTACCTCATTTCCCGGTCAAAATCAGGGGAATGTCCGCCTAGTCTGCCACCAGGGGTTCCATCGTGAGCTCCGGGTGCTCCTTCTCCACGAAGGCGAGCTTCCACTTGTCGCCGAACAGCGCGATGAGCGCCCCGTCGGAGCGGGTGAAGATCTCCACGCCGCGCTGGCGGCCGAGTTCGGGGGCACTGGCCGCGTCGGTACGTCGGGCCACGGAGTAGGGCACGGGTTCGGTGACGGTCTCCACGTTGTACTCGGCCATCATCCGGGCCTGCATGACCTCGAACTGCATGGGGCCGACGGCCGCCATCACCGGGCTGGCGTCGCCACGGGCGTCGTTCTTGAGGATCTGCACCACGCCCTCGGAGTCGAGCTGGTCCAGGGCCTTGCGGAACTGCTTGTACTTGCCCAGCGTCTTCGCCCGCAGCGTGCGGAAGTTCTCCGGAGCGAACTGCGGCATGGGCCGGAACTGGACCTTCCGTCCGGCGTAGATCGTGTCGCCGGGGGCGAGGGTGCCGGCGTTGACCAGTCCGACGATGTCGCCGGGGTAGGCGGCCTCGACCGTGTTGCGGTCGCGGCCGAAGACGGTGAGGGCGTACTTCGTGGAGAAGGAGCGCCCCGACTGCGCGTGGCTGACCTGCATGCCCCGGGTGAACTCGCCGGAGACGACGCGCATGAAGGCGAGCTTGTCACGGTGGTTGGTGTCCATGCCGGCCTGCACCTTGAAGACCACACCGGCGAAGGCGTCGGTGACGTCGCGGACCGTGTCGATCGCCGCACCTGCCGAGGATGCCGCGGCCTCGACCACGGCCGGGTCGGACTCCCGGGGCCCCGGTTGCGGGGCCAGGGCGCAGAGGGTGTCCAGGATCTGGTGGACGCCGAAGTTCAGCATCGCGGAGGCGAAGATCAACGGGGAGGTCGTGCACTCCAGGAAGAGCTCCTGGTCGTGTACGGCGCCGTCGGCGGCGAGCAGTTCGGCCTCCTCGGCCGCGGTGTCCCAGGCGTCGTCCTCCTTCGCTGATGCGTCGGCGGGGGAGTAGTGCTCCTCGGGGGCGATGGTGGATCCACCGGCGGTGCGCAGGAAGTGGATGTACTCCTGCACCTCACCGTCGCGGTCGAGACGGGCCAGCCCGCGAAAGTCACCGGCAGGGCCGACCGGCCAGAACAGCGGCGTCGGCTGCAGGCCGATCTCCGTGACGATCTCGTCCACCAGCTCGAGGGGTTCCTTACCCGGACGGTCCCACTTGTTGACCACGGTGATGATCGGCAACCCGCGGGCCTTGCACACCCGGAAGAGCTTCAGGGTCTGCGGCTCCAGGCCCTTGGCACCGTCCACGAGCATCACGGCGGCGTCGACGGCGGTGAGCACACGGTAGGTGTCCTCGGAGAAGTCGGCGTGGCCGGGGGTGTCGACCAGGTTGATCATGTACGGCTCGCCGGTGTGGCCTTCCGGGGCGTACTCGAACTGCAGCGCGGAGGACGCCACGGAGATGCCGCGGTCCTTCTCCATGTCCATCCAGTCGGAGACGGTGGACTTGCGGCCGGCCTTGCCGTGGACGGCGCCGGCCTCGTTGATGACACGGGCATGCAGCGCCAGCGCCTCGGTCAGCGTGGACTTACCGGCGTCCGGGTGGGCGATGACGGCGAAGGTGCGCCGGCGGTGAGCTTCGGAGGCGACGGTGGAGGTGCTGGCGGGGGAGGCTGCTGCGGTGTCTGACACGTCTGGACACCTTACCTGCGTTGCAGGCGCTCCGGAAAAGGGGGACGACGTACTTGTTCACGATCTGAAACATGTTCCACTCTGGCGTAGCGTTGGGGGCACGCGATGAAGGAGGTGTGCCGTATGCAGACTGCACAGCACGAGAAGAGGAATGTCGCACAGAAACTCATCGCCGACCACCTGGTCGACGGTGACATGGCCGATCTGGCCCCGGGGAGTGAGATCGGCCTGACCGTCGATCAGACGCTCACCCAGGACGCCACCGGCACCATGGTGATGCTGGAACTCGAGTCGATGGGGCTGGACCGGATCCAGACGGAGCTTTCCGTCCAGTACGTCGACCACAACCTACTGCAGACCGACGAGAAGAACCCCGATGACCACGTGTTTCTTCAGTCCGCGGCCCAGCGGTTCGGCCTGTGGTTCTCGAAGGCGGGAAACGGGGTGTCGCACCCTGTCCACCAGGCTCATTTCGGACGGCCCGGTGCCACGATGATCGGGTCGGACTCCCACACCTGCGCCGCCGGTGCCCTGGGGATGCTGGCCATCGGCGTCGGCGGCCTCGAGGTCGCCATGGCCATGGCGGGTCAGCCGCTCTACGTGTCCATGCCGGAGGTCTGGGGCGTCGAGCTCACCGGCGAACTTCCCCCGTGGGTGTCGGCGAAGGACGTCGTGCTCGAGATGCTGCGCCGCCACGGGGTGAAGGGCGGCGTCGGACGGATCATCGAGTACCACGGCCCGGGGCTGGACAATCTCACGGCGATGGACCGTCACGTGATCGCGAACATGGGTGCCGAACTCGGCGCCACCGCGAGCGTCTTCCCCGCGGACGACGCGGCGCGTGACTACCTCGCCGCCGTCGGACGTCCCGACGACTTCACCCGTCTCGTCGCCGACGACGGTGCGGAGTATGACGTCACCGAACACATCGAGCTCGGCGACCTGGAGCCGCTGATCGCCCGGCCGTCCTCACCCGGCAACGTCGTTCCGGTCCGCGAGGTGGCGGAGGAGGACGAGGAGGTCTCCCAGGTGGTCGTGGGGTCGTCCGCGAACCCGGGCGTCCGTGACTTCGCCGTGGTCGCGGAGATCCTGGCCGGGAGGCAGACGGCACAGAGGGTGTCCGTGGACATCAACCCGACGTCCCGTGAGGTGCTGGCCGACCTGATTTCCGGAGGATGGCTGACGTCGCTGGTGAAGTCGGGCGCCCGGATCCACCAGTCCGGCTGCATGGGATGCATCGGCATGGGGCAGGCGCCCGCCAGCGGACGGAACTCCCTGCGCACCATGCCACGGAACTTCCCCGGCCGTTCCGGGACGGAGGAGGACGCCGTCTGGCTGTGCTCGCCGGAGACCGCGGCCGCTGCTGCTCTGACCGGGAAGATCACCGACCCGCGCGAGCTGGAGTCGATGTACGACATGAGCTGCCCCGTGCCGAAGATGCCCGAACGCTTCAGTTCCGTCGACGACATGCTGCTGGCCCCGCTGGAACCGGAGGAGGCGTCGAAGGTCGAGCTGGTCAAGGGGCCGAATATCTCTTCCCTCCCGGAGTTCGCACCGCTGGACGACGACCTGACGGCACCCACGCTGCTGGTCATGGGCGACGACGTGTCCACCGACGAGATCATGCCCGCCGGGTCGCGGGTGCTGCCGTACCGCAGCAACATCCCGAAGATCTCGGAGTTCAGCTTCTCCCGGGTCGACGACACCTACTTCGAGCGCGCCAACGCGACCGACGGTGGGCACATCGTGGTCGCCGGTGAGAACTACGGTCAGGGTTCGTCCCGCGAGCACGCGGTGATCGCGCCGCGGTATCTGGGGCTGCAGGCCGTGGTGGCGAAGTCCTTCGCGCGGATCCACTGGCAGAACCTGGCGAACTTCGGGATCCTGCCGCTGGAGTTCGTCGACCCCTCCGACCACGACGCGATCTCCCAGGACGACGAGTTCGTGGTCACCGGGCTGCGTGACGCGCTCCGAGAGGGAAACCAGGTCACCGCGACGATCGGTGGTCGCGACGTGGCGCTGCGGCACCGCCTCTCGGACCGGCAGGTCGAGATGCTGATCGCAGGCGGTCGTATCCCGTACACCGCGGGCCAGGCCGAAGGCCCCGCGACCGCCAACGCGCTGAACTGACGGGTGCCCTGTGCCGGAGTCACCTGACGTCGAGGCACTCGCGTCCGACCTGCGGCGCAGGATCGCGGGACGCGTGGTCGACCGCGTCGACCTGACGGCGTTCTCCGCGCTCAAGACGGTGGCCGTGGCGCCGTCCTCAGTCGTGGGTAAGACGGTCACCGACGTCCGTCGCCACGGAAAATTCCTCGACCTGCAGATGGACGACGTCCACCTGATCATGCACCTGGCGAGAGCGGGGTGGGTCACGTGGCGTGATTCTGTCCCGGCGACCCGGCCGAAACCCGGCAAGGGGCCGCTCGCCGTCCGGCTGATGCTGGGGGACGGGTGCCTGGACGTCACGGAAGCGGGGACGAAGAAGAAACTCGCGCTCTATCTCGTGAACGATCCTGCCGAGGTGACCGGGGTCGCGGCACTCGGCGTCGATCCGGTGGCCCCGGACTTCACGTTCGAGGCGTTCTGCGGAGTGTTGGATGAGGCTGGGCGCGCCCGGATCAAAGGCGTCCTCCGCGACCAGACACTCATTGTGGGGATCGGAAACGCGTACTCGGACGAGATCCTGCACCGCGCGCGCACGTCGCCGTTCACCTCTGCCGCGATGTCTCCTGAACTGCGACGACCGCTGTACGATGCGGTCGTCGAGACGCTCACCTCGGAGGTCGGTCGTCTGTCGGGGCTCGACGCCGCGGACATCAAACAGGCGAAGAAGGACGGCATGCAGGTACACGGCCGCGCCGGGGAGCCCTGCCCGGTCTGCGGCGACACCGTGCGGCAGGTGGTGTTCAGCGATTCGTCGTTCCAGTACTGCCCGACCTGCCAGACCGGTGGACAGGTCCTCGCCGACCGGGGGATGTCCCGGTTGCTGAAGTGACCGCTACTCCGCCCGCCGGAACTTCATCACCGACAGGGGAGCGAAGATCAGGACGAGCAGGATCGCCGCGGCGAAGACCGCGAGCACGGGGTTCTGCATCGTCCAGATGTCCGGGGGCGGTGCGTCGCCGGTGTTGCCGAAGAGTTCGCGGGTGGCCTGGACCAGCGCGGACACCGGATTCCACTCGGCGAAAACGCGCAGGGCGGTCGGCATCGTCTCGGACGGGACGAAGGCGTTCGACAGGAACGTCAGCGGGAACAGGACCATGAACGTGGCGGAGTTCATCACCTCAGGGCTGCGGACGACCTGGCCGAGCAGCACCATGACCCAGGAGAACGCCCAGGAGAACAGCAGGAGCAGGCCCATCCCGGCGAGGAAGCGTCCGACCCCGTCCTCGAACCGCCATCCGACGGCGACTCCGGACAGCACCATCACGATCAGCGTGAGTGTATTGAGGACGAGGTCTGCCAGCGTCCTGGCGACGAGGACGGCGGACGGTGCCATCGGCAGGGTCTTGAACCGGTCGATCAGGCCTTTCTTCCGGTCCTCGGACATGAACATGCCGGAGAAGGTGGATCCGAAGACCACGGTCTGCACGAAGATGCCGGCCATGAGGAAGTCGGTGTAGTCCTGTCCTGGCACCTGGATGGCGCCACCGAAGACCTGGCTGAACAGAAGGACGAACATGATGGGTTGGACCATGCCCCACATCAGCACGTCCGGTGTACGGCGGAAGTGGATGAGGTTGCGCAGGGTCACTGCCCGGACATCGGTGAACCAGTTGCTGAGGGTGGTCATGACACGTCCTTCCGGGTGTCGTCCCCGGTGAGGGAGAGGAAGACGTCGTCGAGGGTGGGGCGGGCCAGGCCGATGTCGTGGACGACGATGTTGTGGGACCGGATGTCGTGGACGGCGCGTTCGAGGGCGGCGGGGCCGTCGTCGACGGCGAGCGTGAGGGTGCGTTCCTGGCGGCTGACGCTCTCCTGGCCAAGGGCGAGCGGTTGCAGAAGCTGTGCCGCGGCCTCCACGTCGGTCGGGTCGGCCAGGGTGACGGTGACCCGTTGGCCGCCCACCTGTGTCTTGAGTACGTCGGCGGTGCCTTCGGCGATGACCGTGCCGTTGTCGATCACGCTGATCTCGTCGGCGAGTTGGTCGGCCTCTTCCAGGTACTGCGTGGTCAGCAGGAGTGTGGTGCCGGCGGCGACACGTTCCCGGATCACGTCCCAGAGGCTGAGGCGGGCCGCCGGGTCGAGGCCGGTCGTCGGTTCGTCCAGGAAGAGGATCCTCGGGTTGTTGACCAGTGAGGACGCCAGGTCGGCACGGCGGCGCATACCGCCCGAGAAGCCTTTGACCGGGCGGTCGGCGGCATCGGTGAGGTTGAAGAGTTCGAGGAGTTCGTCTGCCCGCTTCTTCGATGTCCGGTCGCCGAGGTGGAACAGACGCCCGATGAGCATGAGGTTCTCCCGGGCGGAGAGGTCTTCGTCGATGGTGGCGTACTGCCCGGATGCGCCGATGATCTCCCGGATGCGGGCAGACTGCTTCACCACGTCGAGCCCCGCCACGGTGGCGGTGCCGGAGGTGGGTCGGATGAGTGTGGTCAGTACTTTGACGGTGGTGGTTTTTCCCGCACCGTTAGGTCCGAGGAGCCCTCGGACGGTGCCTTCCTCGACCGCGAGGTCGAGGCCGTCGAGGGCCCGGACCTCCCCGGAGGAGGATCGGTAGGTTTTTCGGACGCCATGCAGCTCGATGAGGGGCATAGCCTCGGATGGTACTGCACTGGTGCTGTGGTGAACAGTGGTCAATCGGGTTGTCTCGCCGGGGACAGTGGGCCGGCGGCGACCGTGGTGACCCTGCTGCCGCCGGGGCCGTCCCAGCGCAGCGTGACCGCATCATCCGGGGTGCTGGGTTCCCACACCCCGGCGGTCTTGAGTACGTGGTGGGTCCGGCACAGACAGATCCCGTTGGTCACACTCGTCGGCCCGTTGCTGTCGGGGTCGGTGTGCGGGGAGTTGACCAGATGGTCATGCTCACAGTCGTCGGCGGGGATCTCGCAGCCGGGGAACCGGCAGTGCCCGTCACGTCCCTCAATCTGGACCCGCTGCAGGGTCGTGAACCGGTAGGCATCGGTGTCCGGAACCTGCTCGAGCGGCGGGAGCTGGCGGATGTGCCGGGCGATGGCTGTCAGTTCCGCGCCCGTGGCAGGGGACACCCACCCGGAACCGAGGATGTAGGACGCGGCGTCGTCACGCATGCGGTAGGTGTTCACCGTGACGTTGAGCTGATCACGCCGGCCGCCGAGCACACCGAGAGCGACCTCACCCCGGCACCGGGACATCGACGGAGGCGACGGCGGTGCGGTCTCTGGGGTCTGGTCGGCCTGGTCAGTAAGGACCTCCCGGCGCACCTCCAGCGCGGCAGTACTGATCGACGACCACAGTGCATCAGCGACGAACTCGCTGCCGCAGTCCAGGGTGAAGCGGCTCCCGCGACGTGTCAGGGACACCGCCGCAGCTTCCTCCTGTTCGGTCGCCTCCACGATCAGGGGAGCCACGGTGCACAGCACCTCGTCGGCGACATCCGCCAGTGCAGTCAACGCGGTGATGCCGGTGGTGGCGATCCAGTCGGCGATGCCGAGGGCGACGGCGGCGTCGAGACACTGCGGCACCTCTGCCCCGGCGGCCTGGAGTGCCGCGGCGTGCCGGTTGATGCGGCTCCAGATCGCGTCGAGATGGTCGACGGAGTAACGACCGTCGTCCCGGAAGTGGCTGAACAAGGTCGGCATGCGCTCGGCGATGTCGGCGGCATGGGCGTAACGGTAGGCCTCGCGGGTGGTCCTGCGTCGGACGGCCTGGGCGGTGGACAGGCGACTGTCCTCCGGGATGCTGACAAGGAAAGCGACGAGTTCGAGCTCGGCGGTGTTGATCTGGACGGAGTAGGTGGTGGCCAGAGAGGTGTAGCTCTGGCCGGTGGTGGGTTCGGTGGTGTAGGTGCTGGTCATGGTCCCCTCCTTGTGTATACGAACACTGTATCGCACAAGACGGACACGAAAACGCCAGAAGCAAACATCATTCGAACGCATGAGCGAAAAAGGTGGTGCAGCTACCCTTCCCACCGCGGCTTCGCACCGGAGAAGAACCGCCGCACCCAGGCGTCGTCCTTGTGCTGCGCCGGTACCGCGCCACCGAGAAGCTCACGGGTCACTGTGGCGTGGGCGGTCGATCCGGAGGCCAGCAGGGGGACATCCGACGCGAGCAGGATGATATTGCCGTACCGGCGCCCCTTGAGCATCGACGGATCCGCGATGACGGCCAGGTGTTCCCACACCTCGGCCATGCCTGCGAGCTCCGCCTTCGCGCCGCGCAGGTCGGAGTGGTCGCCGCAGTTGGCGATGTACACACCGCCGGGAGCGAGCCCGCGTCCGCAGTCCCGGAAGAACTCCACCGTGGTGAGGTTCGTCGGGGTGACCGCGCCGGCGAAGGCGTCGCGGATGATCACGTCGCGGCTGGCGGGGGCGAATGATTCTGCGACGTCACGGGCGTCGTCGACCCGGATCTTGACCCGCGGGGAGCGGGGGATGTCGAACCACTCGCGGGCGAGCCGGGCGAGCTCACCGTCGAGTTCGACGACGGTGTTGCGCGAGTCCGGGTAGACGTCCGCCACATAGCGGGCCAGCGTGCAGGCGCCGCCGCCGAGATGCGTGACCCGCAGGCTGGCCGGGTCCAGATGCCCGTTGACGTGCGCGCGTAGGCCGCTGGCGATCCACTGCATGTACTCGAAGACGAGCTGACGCGGGTCTCCGAGGACGACATGGCTGCTCGGGACACCGTTGACGCTGATCAGCCACCCGTCGGTGACGTGGGGATCCGGCTCGAGCTCGAGGATGCCGTAATCCCCCTCGTACGTCCCGGCGACAGGGGACGGCAGGCGGGCGGTCTTCTTCTTCGCGTTCCTCACGCCCGGGAGTGTATCTCGTTCTGCGCCGCCGAGAGCCCACGGGTGACGGTGATGTCGACGGCGTCGGCGGCGGTGTCGGAAGTGGCGTCCCAGTCGGTGTCGTCGTCCAGCGGGGCGAGGACATGGTCGGTCACGCCGGTACCCGCGGGAGGACGTCCGATGCCGACGCGGATGCGCACGTAGTCCCGGGTACCCAGTTCCGCGGTGACCGACTTCAGCCCGTTGTGACCGTTCTCGTTGCCACCGAGCTTCACCTTGACCTTCCCGGCGGGCAGGTCGAGTTCATCGTGGACGACGATGACATGGTCCGGGCTGACCCCGTAGCTGGTGGCGAGCGGGGCGACCGCCTCGCCGGACAGGTTCATGTACGTCGTCGAGCGCACCAGCAGCACGCCGTGACCGTCGATCTCCACCCGGGCGACCTGGGCTTTCGTCCCCGGGATGCCGAGCAGCTCGTCGGCGTCCGACCTGTCGAGCAGCCGGTCGGCGACGAGATAGCCGACGTTGTGCCGGGTCCCGGCATACCTCGCACCGGGATTTCCCAACCCGATGACCAGCCACTGGGCGGGCGCCAGGGCATCCGCTCCGGGAGAGGCGGGGCGACGTCGGACGAGGGCCGTCAGGCGGGAGAGCAGGCTCATACCGCTGAGTCTACCGACCGGCGGCCAGGTCGAGGATCAGGTCCGCGGCGTCCGCGAGAGTGATCGGCAGCTCCGCGCGTTCACTCTTCGAGAAGGGCTTGAGGACGTAGGACGCCGGTGCCATGCGTCCGGGTGGGCGTCCGATGCCGACCTGTACCCGCGGGAAGTCCCGGGTCCCCAGGGATTTCGCGATATCGCGGAGGCCGTTGTGCGAGTTCAGTCCTCCGCCGGACTTCATCTTCACCGTGCCCGGGTCGAGGTCCAGTTCGTCGTGGACGACGAGGACGGAGTCGACAGGTACCCGGTAGTAGGAGGCGAGCGCCTTCACCGGCCCACCCGACTGGTTCATGTAACTGCGGGGGACGGCGAGGACCGCGCGCCGGTCGCCGATCCGGGTCTCAGCGACCCGGGCGTTGAGTTTGCGGTTCGTGCTGAAGGTTGCCGGGCCCGTCGGGCCACCGCAGTGTCCGGCGAGTTCTTCGAGGACCATGGCACCGACGTTGTGGCGGGTGCCGTCGTACTGTGCCCCGGGGTTCCCGAGGCCGACAACGAGGAAGGGAGACCGGTCAGTGCTGTTCACTGATCCAGTCTCCCACACCGGGGTGCGGCGTAAAACTACTCCGCGGACTCCTCGGAGGGAGCCTCGGCCTCGGCGTCACCGGTGGCCTCGTCGGTCTCCTCGGGCTCCGCGGCGACCTCGGGCTCGATGATGTTGACGATCAGGGTGTCGGCGTCGGACACCAGGGAGGTGTTGCCCGGCATCTTCAGGTCGCCGGCGGTGATCTGGTCACCGATCAGCTTGCCCTCGATGGAGAAGGCGATCTCCTCGGGGATGGACAGCACGTCGGCCTCGATGGTGACGGTGTCGGCGTCCTGCACGACCTGGGTGCCCGGGGCGGCCTCGCCCTCGGCGACGACGGGGACGTCGACCTCGACGGTCTCGCCGCGCTTGACGGAGAGCAGGTCGGCGTGGTCGATGTCCAGGGTCAGGACGTTCTGGTCGACGGCCTTGATCATGCAGAGGTTGTCCTCGCCGTCGATCTCGACCTCGAGGATGGCGTTGGCGCCGTGGTTACGGACGATGCCCTGGAACTCGAGCAGCTCGAAGCTGACGTGGATCGGCTCGTGGAAGGATCCGTAGAGGACGGCCGGGATGCGCCAGTCGCGTCGCAGACGGCGGGAAGCGCCCTTGCCGAACTCGGTGCGCGGCAGGCCGCTGATGCGGGTGATGTTCGTTGCCATGGTGATCTCCTAGATGTCGGAACTGATCGGTCTCACGAAAAAAGCCGCAGACTCTGCTGCGGCTCATGGTGCGGTGACCGTCCCGTGGTGAAAGAACACCGTGGAACGTATGCGCGCCGATAACGGCCGGTATGAACCAGCCCTCGCCGAGACGGTCAAGAGTGTATCACTCGAAGAGGGTTGTGACCGAACCGTTCTCGAAGATCTCGTGGATGGTCTTGGCGACCAGCGGGGCGATCGGCAGGACGGTGAGGTTGTCCCAGCCTTCGGTGCTCTGCGGGAGCGTGTCGGTGGTGATGACCTCGCGGGCGCCGCAGTTGTCGAGGCGCTCCCGGGCCGGGTCGGAGAACACACCGTGGGTGGTGGCGATGATGACGTCGCCGGCACCGGCCTCACGCAGGACCTTCACCGCGCCGGCGATCGTTCCACCGGTGTCGATCATGTCGTCGAGCAGGACGCAGGTGCAGCCTTCGACGTCACCGACGACACGGTTGGCGGTGACGCTGTTGGCCACGTCGATGTCGCGGGTCTTGTGGACGAACGCCAGCGGAGCGCCGCCGAGCACGTTCGACCACTTCTCGGCGACCTTCACGCGACCGGCGTCGGGGGAGACCACGCAGAGGTTGTCCTTGCCGTACTTGTCGATGATGTAGTCGGTGAGGATCGGCATCGCGTGCATGTGGTCGACCGGGCCGTCGAAGTAACCCTGGATCTGGTCGGTGTGCAGGTCGACCGAGACGATGCGGTCGGCGCCGGCCGTCTTGAGCAGGTCGGCGATCAGCCGGGCGGAGATCGGCTCGCGGCCGCGGTGCTTCTTGTCCTGGCGGGCGTAGGGATAGAACGGCAGGATCGCGGTGATGCGCTTGGCGGATCCGCGCTTGAGCGCGTCGATCATGATCAGCTGTTCCATCACCCACTTGTTCAGCGGCTGGGGGTGGGACTGCAGGACGAAGGCGTCCGAGCCGCGGACCGACTCCTCGAACCGGACGAAGATCTCGCCGTTGGCGAAGTCGTGCGCCGTGGTGGGGGTCAGGGCGATCCCCAGCTCACGGGCGACGGCCTCGCCGAGCTCTGGGTGGGCACGACCGGAGAAGAGCATCAGGTTCTTCTGGTTGTCGATCCAGTGGGACACGGATTCTACGACCTTTCCGACTTGGGGAGGTTGTGGGGCATGAGCTTATCGCTGCTGTGAGTCTAAGACGGGGGCTTCGCGCGAACCAATCCGGCTAACCCCGCCGGGGTCAGGATTCCTCAGGCGTCTCAGGTGTCTCAGCAGCCTGGGCCGCCTCAGCCGCTTCAGCGGCGGAGCTTCCGGGCCGCTTGCGCTGGACCCAGCCCTCGATGTTGCGCTGCTGGCCGCCGGACACGGCCAATGCCCCGGCCGGGACGTCGTCCTTGATCACGGTCCCCGCACCCGAGTAGGCACCGTCCCCGACGGTGACAGGCGCGATGAACATCGTGTCGGAACCGGTCCGGACATGGGAGCCGACGGTGGTGTGGTGCTTGTTCACACCGTCGTAGTTGACGAAGACGCTGGACGCGCCGATGTTGGAGTATTCGCCGATCGTGGCGTCGCCGACGTAGGTCAGGTGGGGGACCTTCGAGCCACGGCCGATGGTGGCGTTCTTGGCCTCGACGAAACCACCGAGCTTGCCCTCCTCGCCCAGCACGGTGCCGGGGCGCAGGTAGGTGAAGGGGCCGACCTCGGCGTGCGCACCGATGACGGCGTTGAGTGCGTGGGTGCGCACGACCGACGCTCCCTCGCCGACCGTCACGTCCTGCAGCGTGGAATCCGGGCCGACCGTGGCACCGGCGGCGATCGAGGTGCGGCCCTTGAGCTGGGTGCCGGGCAGCACGGTGACGTCGGCACCGACGGTGACCTCGACGTCGATCCAGGTGGTGGCGGGATCGACGACGGTGGCGCCGCCCCGCATCGCGGCCTCGACCGTGCGCCGGTTGAGTTCCTTGCCGGCGGCGGCGAGCTGGACCCGGTCGTTGACGCCGGCGAGCTCACGGTAGTCCTCGGAGCGGTAGGCGCGTACCGGGTGGCCGTCGTGCCGGGCGATGCCGAGGACGTCGGTGAGGTAGAGCTCGCCCTGGGAGTTGTCCGTGCGCAGGCGGGTGAGCGCATCGCGCAGGATCGCGGCGTCGAAGGCGAAGACACCGGAGTTGATCTCGGTGACCTCACGTTCGGTCTCCGTTGCGTCCTTCTCCTCGACGATGGCCGTGACCTCGTTCTCGTCGTTGCGGATGATGCGGCCGTAACCGTAGGGGTCCGCCAGGTCGGTGGTCAGCACCGTCACGGCCGTCGGCACTTCGGTGTGTGCTGCGTGCAGGTGGCCGAGGGTGTCGCCGGTCAGCAGCGGGACGTCGGCGTTCGTCACGATGACGGTGCCCTCGAACCCCTCCAGTGCGGGCATGGCGCACTGGACGGCGTGGCCGGTACCGAGCTGCTCCTCCTGCACGGCGAGGTCAACCGGGGCGCTGAGCTCCCCGGCGATCGTCTCGGCGGCGGGGCCGACCTGGTCGCGGCCGTGACCGACGACGGCGACGATGCGCTCGGGGGAGACGGTGTCCGCAGCGTGCAGACTGTGCGCCAGCAGGGTCCGACCCCCGATGGAGTGCAGGGTCTTCTGCGTGGCGGATTTCATGCGGGTCCCGGCACCGGCGGCGAGTACGACGACGGCGACCGGCTTGTTCTGTTCAGTCACGATGGGCGGTGTCCTTACACATTGGCGGTCGGCTGCGGACGTGGATCACGCGAATGACCGACAGTCTAACGCCGCGGACGCTCAGGACCGGGAACCGCCCTCAGCGGGTTCCACGACCGCGACGACGGTGTCGGTGCCGTTGTTGTGGTTGACCGAGTCCGCGAACCAGCCGCGCCCCTGATCGTCGACGTGGATCGGCAACATGCCCTGTTCCATGAGCGCTTCCTCGTCACCGACCTGCATGGAGGCCGCGACCTGGGTGGCGTTGTCGCCGCTGCCTTGCTCGCCGTAGCCGTAGACGGTGCCGTCGTCGAGCGCGATGCGGGGTGTGAAGTCACCGCGACGCGACTGCTGGCACGACAGAATGCCGTTGTCCGCGTCGATGAGGTACTGGGCATACGAGACTGTACTGCCGTCCGTGGAGACGGAGAGCCGCTTGTCGTCGTCGGCGATGAAGCCTGCCGAGCAGTCGTCCTCCGTCCGGGCGACGATGTCGCCGTCGGAGATGTCGACAGCGATGGTTTCGGCGGGGGAGGACGGGCCCTCCGAGATCGAGAAGACGGCGTAGTCCCCGATGAGAGTGTTGAACTCGGCCCTTCCAGAGTCTGCGGAGTTCAGCAAGTCGTCCTGGGTCCATGAGTCGGTCTCGTACAGTGAGTCTTTCATCCCCATCATCGAACCGATGTTGTCCGTGCTGGGCACTAGGGTCTTCATGAGTGGCTCTGAGGCGGAAGCACCGTACCCGACGACCGTCGGAGAGTCCCCGTCGCCGTTGTCACTGTCGTGGACAAGCTCTCCGGTCAATGGGTCCAGCGTGTCTCCCCGGTACTCGACCAGGCCGGCGTGGATCCTGGCGATCTCGTCGACGCCATCGAGGGGTCCGTCGAACACAGATGAGCCGTCAGCGTCCCAGACGGCGAGGAAGACCTCAGCATCGGACGACGTTTCGTCTCCGAGCCGCCGGGAGTCGTTGGACTCCGGGACGCCCTTTCGCCACAGAGCGACGTAGTCCGTGCCCTCCCCGGAGAAAGAGTCGATCCTGTAGTCCTGCTGGGCGGCATTCTGCTTCAGCGGTGTGACGTCCAGAAGTGTGGTCCCGTCTCCCGTCGACCGCTTGATCTGGTTGAGACCTTCGCCAACATACAGGGCATCTCCGACGACGGCTCCGCTGGAGTCGACACCTCCGCCGATCATCGAGGACTCCAGGACCAAGGCGACAGATTCAGGATCCCAGCGTTCCGGGATGTCGTAGCTGAGCGAGAAGTCCGGTGCAGGATGGTTTTCCTGCTGCTCGTGCGAGGAGCCAGCGGCGGAGTCGTCATCGTCGCCGTTGTTGTCGCTGCAGGCGGTTACGGTGAAGACCAGGGCACCAGCCAGGAAGGCGGCGAGGGTGCCGCTGGAGCGGGATCGGAGGGGAGTGCGCATTCTTACCTCGGCGTCAGTCGCATATGAACATTTTCATGTGTGATTATGCATATTGCGACACCCGGGTGCGTGCTGTTCGGGGAAAACTCCCCGGAAGCTCCCACTGTCTGAAGCTCCCCCACCAGGACTCGAACCTGGAATGACGGTACCAAAAACCGCAGTGTTGCCGATTACACCATGGGGGAAGGGCCGGGTCGGTGCGTCCCGGTCAACCGGTCACTCTACCTGATGGTCGTCAGACTACGATGGTTGCCCATGAGTGCCACCCACACAACCCCGACACCTCCGCTGTCCGGGGTGCTGCGTTCTGTCGCCTCCGATCCGAAGTTGAGGGGCATGGTCACCCACGTCGGCGACCGGCGTCTGCACCTGCAGGGCCCGGAGGCGGCGTGGCCGTTCGCCGTCGGCGCGCTGGCACAGCGCGCCCCGGTGCTGCTGGTGACCGCGACGGGGCGCCAGGCGGAGGATCTGACGGCCCAGCTCACCGCGATGCTGGGGGACACGGTGGCGATGGTGCCGTCCTGGGAGACGTTGCCGCACGAGCGGCTGTCGCCGGGTGTGGAGACGGTGTCGCAGCGTCGTCAGGCGCTCTACCGGCTCGCCCACGGCCAGGTGCAGGTGCTCGTCGCCCCCACCCGCTCGGTGGTCCAGCCGGTGATGGCCGGCCTGGGGGACGTGGAACCGGTGCGGCTGGTGGAAGGCGAGGAACTCGACTTCGCCGAGGTGCAGAAGCGCCTGGTGGAATTCGGTTACACCCACTCCGACGTGGTCGGTCGCCGCGGGGAGTTCGCGACCCGCGGCGGGATCCTCGACATCTTCCCGGCGACCGCGGAGATGCCGGTGCGCGTCGAGTTCTGGGGTGACGAGGTCAGTGAGGTCCGCGCCTTCTCGGTGGGGGACCAGCGGACGATCCCGGAGGCGGTCACGCAGGCGGTCTTCGTCCACCCCGTCCGGGAACTCCTGATCACCGACGACGTCGCGCGGCGGGCGGAGTCGCTGGCGCGGGAGAACGCGGGGAACCCGGAGCTGGCGGAGGCGTTCGACAAGATCAGCCAGCACACCCCGGTGCAGGGCATGGAGTCGCTGATCCCGCTGCTCTACGGCGGGCCGATGCAGACGTTGCCTGAGCTCATGCCCGACGGCGCCCATACCGTGGTGCTCGCACCGGCCGCCGTGCAGCGACGCGCCGAGGACCTCATCGCGACCGGTCGGGAGTTCCTTGCCGCGGGCTGGGAGGTCGCGGCGATGGGTGGTGCCGCTCCGGTGGACGTCAGTGCCATCGCCGACGGTTCCGGTGACCGGGACGTGGACCGGGCGGGCTACCGGAGCCTGGCGTCGCTGCAGAAGACGCAGGACGCGTTGGGGGTGCCGTGGTGGACGTTGTCGCCGACCGGCGTGGCAGACTGGGACGACAGCGATGAGGGGGACGACGGTGATGCTGAGCCGCTGCTGCTCGACTTCGACGTCGCACCGGCACCGCACGGCGAGATGGAGGCCATCGGCCAGCTGATGTCCACGATCCGTCGTCGGGTGGAGGACGGCGGACGGGTGGCCTACGCCGCACCGTCGCCGACGATCGTTGCCCGGATGCTCCGGCGGTTCCGGGAGGCGGGGATCGCCGCGGAGGCCGTGGGCGTGGACCTGGACGGGATCACCGGGCAGGGCAGGATGCGGCGGTCGAAGCGCACCCCCGACGAGCTTCCCGCCACCGGGACGGTCAGCATCTACCAGGCTGCGGCGCATGCCGGGCTGGACACCCGTGAACTGCTGTTCATCACCGAGTCCGACGTCACGGGCAACCGTGTGGAGGCCAGTGCGACCGGGCGCCGTAAGCCCGCCAAGAAGCGCAACCGGGTGGACCCGCTGGCACTGGCCCCGGGCGACCTCGTCGTCCATGACCAGCACGGCATCGGCAAGTTCGTGAAGATGACCGAGCGGACGATCGGCAAGGGGCCGGACGCGTCCCGACGTGAGTACCTGGTGCTGGAGTACGCCCCGTCGAAGCGGGGCGGCCCCGGTGACCAGCTCTACGTCCCGATGGACCAGCTGGACCTGCTGTCCCGCTATGTCGGCGGTGAGAAGCCGTCGCTGTCGAAGATGGGCGGGTCGGACTGGAAGAACACCAAGAAGAAGGCCCGTGGGGCGGTCCGGGAGATCGCCGGGGAGCTGGTGCAGCTCTACGCGGCCCGGCAGGCCGCACCGGGTTACGCCTTCGACCCGGACTCGCCGTGGCAGCGGCAGATGGAGGAGGCGTTCCCCTTCACCGAGACCGAGGACCAGTTCAACGCCATCGAGGCGGTGAAGGGTGACATGGAGAAGCCGGTGCCGATGGACCGGGTGATCGTCGGTGACGTCGGCTACGGCAAGACCGAGGTGGCGGTGCGTGCGGCGTTCAAGGCGGTGCAGTCCGGCAAGCAGGTCGCCCTGCTGGTACCGACCACGCTGCTGGCGCAGCAGCACTACCGCACGTTCATCGACCGGATGCAGGACTTCCCCACACAGATCCGGGAACTGTCGCGGTTCACCTCGCCGAAGGAGTCCGCGGAGATCTTCGCGGGCATGGCCGACGGCACCGTCGACATCGTGATCGGCACCCACCGGTTGCTGGGTACCGGTATCCAGTGGAAGAACCTGGGGCTGATCGTCGTCGACGAGGAGCAGCGCTTCGGCGTGGAGCACAAGGAACACATCAAGTCGCTGCGTACCCACGTCGACGTGCTGACGATGTCGGCCACACCGATCCCGCGCACCCTGGAGATGTCGATGGCGGGCATCCGTGAGATGTCGACGATCCTCACCCCGCCGCAGGACCGACATCCGGTGCTGACCTACGTCGGCTCGCAGGACGAGAAGCACGTGGCCGCGGCGATCCGCCGGGAACTGCTGCGCGACGGGCAGGTCTTCTACGTCCACAACAAGGTCAAGAGCATCGAGGACACCGCCTCGCGGATCCGGCAGCTCGTCCCGGAGGCGCGGGTGGTCGTCGCCCACGGGCAGATGAGCGAGGAACAGCTGGAGACCACGGTGCAGGGGTTCTGGGACCGTGAGTTCGACGTGCTGGTGTGCACCACCATCGTCGAGACCGGGCTGGACATCGCCAACGCCAACACCCTGATCGTGGAGAACGCCCACCACATGGGTCTGTCCCAGCTGCACCAGCTGCGTGGTCGGGTCGGACGCTCGCGTGAGCGCGCCTACGCCTACTTCCTCTACCCGAAGGGCGAGACACTCACCGAGACATCCTACGACCGGCTGACCACGATCGCGCAGAACAATGACCTCGGCGCGGGCATGGCGGTGGCGATGAAGGACCTGGAGATGCGTGGTGCGGGCAACGTCCTGGGTGCCGAGCAGTCCGGCCACATCGCCGGGGTCGGGTTCGACCTCTACGTCCGGCTCGTCGGTGAAGCTGTCGAGGCCTTCCGTGCGATGGCCGACGGCGAGACGGTCGACGGCTCGGACACGGCGGAACGTCGCGAGATCCGGATCGACCTGCCGGTCGACGCCCACATCCCGGTGACCTACATCGCCAGTGAACGGCTGCGGCTGGAGGCCTACCGCAAGTTCGCCGAAGCCACCGACGACGAGGCACTGGAGCAGGTCCTGGAGGAGCTGCGTGACCGTTACGGTGACATCCCCGAGGAGGTGCAGCGGCTCGTGGTCGTCGCACGCCTGCGGATGGTCTGCCGGGACCTGGACGTCACCGAGGTCATCCAGACCGGGGCGAAGATCAGTTTCTCCCCGATCACGCTGGCGGACTCCGGTCAGGTGCGTCTCAAGCGGTTGTTCCCCGCGGCGACGTACCGGGCGACACCGAAGACGGTGCTGGTCCCGGTGCCGAAGGAGGGGTCCGGCATGCGGGCCGTGGCGCTGCGCGACCTCGACCTGGTCCAGTGGTGCGCCAACGTGTTGACCGACCTGGCGGGCGTGCCGCGACGTGACGTCACGGCGGTGGCCGGACACACGGAGCCGGTTACCCGCTGAGACCGGACGGTCACCCGGTACACTTACCCCCATGTCAGTCGTGCTGCTGGATCCCAGGTTCCCCGCGATGCTGCCTGTGGAGGCGGTACCGCTGCTCGGTGATGACGTCTGCTACACCGAGGAGGTGCCCGTACGGATCCGTTGGGTCATCGCCGACCTCGGCGGGCACACGGTGGACGACACCGAGGTGATCGTCACCACTGACCTCGCCAATGAAGCCGTCATGGAGCGGCTTGAGCGCGGGGACACGCTGGTCAAGGCGCCGAGTCTGCTGATGGAGATGGCCGGGGACCGGGAGATCGAGGCGGCGTCGGACCCGGCGCTGACTGCGACGACCGGGCAGCAACCGGCAGCAGTGGACTACTCGGGCGGCGGCGTCGTGGACGGGGAGATCGTCGGCACGGACGACCACACCGCCGCCGTGGCCGGACTGCGTCGGACCTCGCGCACCGAGGTGCCGTCGTCGGTGATGGACGAGGTCGAGGACGCCGTGGCCTTGATGACCCGCGCGATGCGGCAGGGCGAGTGGGAGCAGTCCCAGACCCACCACTCGTTGCTGGCCTACCTGCGGGAGGAGACCGAGGAACTGGCCGAGGTTATCGACCAGGTGGGCCCCGGTGAGGACGAGTCCGGAATCGACCAGCAGGAGCTGTGCACGGAACTCTCGGACATCCTGCTGCAGGTGCTCTTCCACGCCGAGATCGCCAACCGGCGGGGCGCGTTCGACATCGGGCACGTCGCCGGCGCGTTCGTGGCGAAGATGCGGTCACGGGCGCCGTACCTCTTCGAGGAGGTGGAGCGCCCGGTGTCCCGCGACGAGCAGGACCGCCTGTGGGCGGAAGGACGGGTGGCTGAGGGCAAGCCGGCGCACAAGGAGGAGCCGACACACCGGGAGGAACCGCATGCGACGACATTCGCCGCGGTGAAGAACCCGGCAGGGACTCCCTCGGCACCATCGGCACCATCGGCACTGGCTGCGGCGGAAGAGGTCATCATCCTGGCCCGTCGCAACGGTCTGGCCGACTCCGAGATCCCGACGGACATCCGGTTCCCGATGATCGGGCTGGAACGGGACAATGTCGGCGACTCGGACAACCGGCTGATCACCGCGGTGGAGACGTTCCGCCGTGAGCTGGAGCACCGTTTCGGGGAATCCGCCGACAGCTGGGGGAAGTAGCGCGAGGGCGGTCAGAACGACCAGTCGGATTCCTCGGTGGCCTCGGTGCGCCCGATCACGTAGGCGGACCCTGAACCGCTGAAGAAGTCGTGGGTTTCGGCCGATTCGGGTGACAGTGCGGCGAGGATCTCCGGTTCGACCCCTGCCGACTCCTTCTCGTACTGCGGGGTGTATCCGAGGTTCATCAGGGCCTTGTCTGCGTTGTAGTGGACGAAGGCGTCGACCCCGGAGTACCTGAGTCTGTTGCCGGGCTCGTCGGTGACGAGCTGATAGAGGTCCTCGGAGTACTCGCGCTCCAGGGCGAGGAGATCCGCGGTGAAACCCATGGTGAAGTCCTCCATTTCTCCGGCGCGCTCAGGATGTGCCTCCAGGCCCTGCTGGTACTTGTAACCGGAGTAGTAGCCGTGCACGGCTTTGTCCCGCAGGATGAGCCGGATCATGTCCGCCGTGTTCATCATCACCCCACGGCTGGAGAACCACAGCGGCAGGTAGAACCCCGCGTAGAGAAGCAGGGACGACAGCAGTGTCGCCGCGACCTTGCGTTTCAGCGGATCGTCTGACCGGTAGTGGGCCATGACGTCGGTGGCACGGCGTTGAAGCACCGTATTGCCCACGGACCAGGTGTAGGCGTCCTGGATTTCGGCTGAACTGCACATGGTGCTGAACACCGAACTGTAACTACGGGCGTGGACCGCCTGCATGAAGGCGATGTTGGCGTAGACGGCCTGCTCGTGTTCGGTGCGGGCGTCGGGGATCTGGCTGATCTCCCCGACGGTCGCCTGGACGGTGTCCAGGAGCGTCAGACCGGTGAATACCCGTGTCGTCAGCGTCCGTTGCCGGTCGCTGAGGCTCGCCCAGTTGCTGAGGTCATTCGACAGCGGGACTTTCTCGGGCAGCCAGAAGTTGCTGGTCAGACGCTGCCAGATCTCCAGGTCCTTGGAGTCCTGGATCCGGTTCCAGTTCACCGGGCGGAGGGGCACTCCTGAGCCCGGCCGCCACTGCGGGGGAGTCTGTGAATGGTCGATGTAGGTCATGGATTCTCCTTGTTGACTGCGGGGAGTGGACGAGGGGTGCCGGCACAGAGTCGGTCCCAGTGGTGGAGCAGGCCGTCGTGGACGGTGTCCACGTCGCGCCGGGTTCCGAGGAGCTCGAAGCGGTAGAGCTCGGGTACCTCGCACTTCCTTGCGATGATCGGCCCCGCAGCGCAGTAGGCCGCACCGAAATTCGTGTTCCCGGCGGTGATGACGCCACGGATCCACTGCCTGTTGGCCGGGTCGTTGAGGAAGTGGATCACCTGGCGAGGGACGGTTCTTCCGGAGGCACCGCCACCGTAGGTCGGGGTCACCAACACGAATGGTTGTCGGACCGCGAGTGGGGGGTCGCCACGACGCAGGGGGATCCGGGCCGACGGGAGGCCGACTTTGCCGATGAACCGGCGCGTGTTTTCTGACACCGAGGAGAAGTACACGAGCAGAGGGCCGTGTCGCGAGTCGAAGTTCAATGGCATGAACTTAAATGTACCACGCGACGAACACCGTGCTAGGATCGCCGATGTGACCTTGTCCCCACTAGCGAAGGAGAACTGATGTCCCACGAGACAAAGATCACGGAACCCATGAAAAGCATGCTCGGAACCCAGCTGCCGATACTTGCGACGGTCAGTGACCCGACAACCCCGAACATCGGCCCGAAGCGGTCGCTCCGCGTCTACGACGACCACACCCTGATCTACAACGAGAACACCGGCGGACAGCACCTCGACAACATCGAGGCAGGATCGCGGGTCGCTGTCGCTGTGATCGACCGTGAGGCGCTCGACGGCTACCGCTTCCTCGGCCGTGCCGAGGTGGCCACTGACGGTCCGGCGTGGGACAACTGCCTCGAGTTCGCAGCCGCCAACGGAATGAAGGAACCGAAGCGTGCCGTCCTGATCCACCTCGACACGATCTACTCCCTGGCATCCGGGGCGAAGGCAGGAACGGTGATCACCGACGAGACCCCGGGGTCCTCGGAATGACGGTGACGGCCGCAGGGTTCCGGACGCTGTTCCGGAGCGTTCCGCAGGACGTCTGGATCGTCACGACCAGGGACCCGGACGGCAGTCCGGTCGGTACGACGGTGTCGTCGTTGACCTCGGTGTCGTCGGACCCGCCGACAGTCGTGTTCTCCCTCCGGGAGAGTGCGTCGGTGCTGCCGCAGTTTCTCGCCGCGGAGCAGGTCCTCGTCCACGCGGTGTCGACCGAGGGAGTCGAGGCCGCACGGACATGCGCTGAACACGGCGCGGACCGGTTCGCGCAGGTTGAGTGGCAGACCGGTCTCGGCGGCCTTCCCCAGGTCGACGGTGTGTACGGCTGCCTGCTCACCCGGGTGACCAGGACCATCCCCGTTGCAGGAAGTGCTCTGTTCATCTGTCCCGTCCAGGCCACCTGGATCCCGGGATCCGCCGGGCCACCGGCGCTCTACCGGGACAGGTCATTCAACTGGACGGTCGCAGAGTCCGGACCGGAGAGTGAGTACTGATGACCACCACGATGCAGGCCGATCAGTTGGATTACCACCAGCTCAATGCGCTGCTCAATCTGTACGATGCCGACGGTCAGATCCAGTTCGACAAG
>NZ_VDYZ01000169.1 GCF_007673095.1 Corynebacterium glyciniphilum AJ 3170 | reverse complement strand
CCTACTTACCCCATACCAGCCCCCCCTACCCCCCCCACCCCCACACCCTCCCCACCCCCTCCCACTACCCCTTGCCCTTCTCCCCCTTCTCCTCCCACATCTCCTTCACCACCACCTCCATCCCCCCCTTCCCCCCCACCTACCCCATCCCCCCCCCCATCAACCCCCCCCTCCTCCACCCCACCGCACCTCTCGCTCCCCCCTTCCCATTCTTCCCCGTTCCTGAAGTCCTTGACATACTCGACCACCGTCTTCCGCTCGGCGGATACGCTCAAAGTTCTCCATACAGTCCCCATTC
>NZ_VDYZ01000168.1 GCF_007673095.1 Corynebacterium glyciniphilum AJ 3170 | reverse complement strand
GGATGTGGAGGGTGTTGGGGGATTGGTGGGTGAGGAGGGAGAGTGTGGTGGGGAGGAGGAGGGACGATGGTGTTTGGGTAGAAGGGGGGGAGGGGGGAGTTGATGGTGGAGGGTGAGGAGGGTGGGGAGGTGGTGGGGGGTGATGTGGAGGGGTGGTTTGAGGAGGGGGATGATGGGGAGGGGGTGGTTGGGGGGGGTGGAGGTGTGGGGGAGGTAGTACAGGGGGGGAGAGAGGGGTGAGGAGGTGGAGGTGGGGAGGGGGGAGGGGAGGGGGGGGAGGGTGGGGGGGGGGGGGGGGG
>NZ_VDYZ01000167.1 GCF_007673095.1 Corynebacterium glyciniphilum AJ 3170 | reverse complement strand
CCCCGCCTACCTCCCCCCTCACCACCCACACATCCTCATCTCCTCCTACCACTACATCCCACTCCTCCACCACCCCTTCCACCTCCACCACCTCCCCCACCCCCTCCACACCCCCCTCCACTTCCCCCCCCCCCAACCGGAGCACCCTGTCGCCACGCCTGAACATCCCGACGACGGCGGTCCTCCCCCCCTCCTTCCCCCCTTTCTCCCACACCCACCTCATCCTCACCCACCACAAAACTAACTCTCACATTCCCTCCACCTACCCTCACACCCACTCCCACCCCACCATCTACCTC
>NZ_VDYZ01000166.1 GCF_007673095.1 Corynebacterium glyciniphilum AJ 3170 | reverse complement strand
GGAGGAAGGAGTGAAGAGATGGGGGAGAGTGTGATGGGGAGGTGGAAAGAGTGGAGGTTGGATGTGGGGAGGGGGGAGGGTGAGATTGAGGTGGTTGGGGTGGGGGAGGGGATGGTGAAGGGTGGGGGGGGAGGGGAAGTGGGAGGGAGGGTGGGGGGAGGTGTGGGATTGGTGGAGGGGGAGGGAGGGGGGGGGGGGGGAGTGGGGGGGGTGGTGTGGGGGGGTGGAGGTGTGGTGAAGGTGATCGGTAAGGGCGTGAGAGTGGAGGACGCCGGGGGTGGTGGCTAGGACGAGTTGGGG
>NZ_VDYZ01000165.1 GCF_007673095.1 Corynebacterium glyciniphilum AJ 3170 | reverse complement strand
CCTACCCACGTCACCCCACTACCATCACCACCCCCCTATCCCCCCCCCCCCACGCCTCCACTCAACCCCACCCCACCCCCACACCCCCACCCACACCCTCCTCCCTCCCCTCCTCCTCCTCCCCATCCCCATCCCCCTGTCACCCCTCCCCATCCCTCCCACCCACCCCCTCTTCAACCCACCCCCCCCCCTCACCCTCCACCGACCACCCCATCTCATTTCCCACCCCCACGCCTCCTACTCACCACCCCCGCCTCAACATCCCCACATTCCCCTCCCACACCCACACTTCACCCTTCA
>NZ_VDYZ01000164.1 GCF_007673095.1 Corynebacterium glyciniphilum AJ 3170 | reverse complement strand
CCCCCACCACCCACACTCCCCCACCCCCCCCCCCCACCACCTCCCTCCCAACCACACCAGCCACCAACCCCACCCTCAACTCCTACCACCCTCTCCTCCCCCCCTACTCCACCCCCCTCACCCCACCCCCCCCCATCTTCCCACCCTCCCACATCAACTTACCCACCACTCCGTAGTCCTTCTACTCCACGCTCTCCATCCCCTCCCCCTTCACCCCCTTCTTCTTCCCCCCCCCCCACTCCTCCACCCCCCCCTTCTTCTCCTTCCTCCCCTTCATCCCTCTCCTCCCTCTTACCACCT
>NZ_VDYZ01000163.1 GCF_007673095.1 Corynebacterium glyciniphilum AJ 3170 | reverse complement strand
CCAACCCACCCCCGATCCCCGTGCCAGAAATGCCCCCACCCCCCCAACCGGGACGCTGACGTACTGCACCCCAACGTCCCCCCCACCTTCTTCTCTCTCAACCTCCTCACCTCCCTCAACATCCTCCACCTCCCTCCCCTCCATTCCCCCCCCATCCTCCACCCCCACCCCACCTCCTTCTTCCCCCCGAAAACCTCCTCCCCCCCCCCCACCCCTACATCCCCATCACCAACCTGACCACCAACTCCCCCTCCCCCCTATCCCCCACCACCACCATCCATCACCTCATCAACACCACCC
>NZ_VDYZ01000162.1 GCF_007673095.1 Corynebacterium glyciniphilum AJ 3170 | reverse complement strand
CTACCCGCAGAACGACACCCCGATGCTCCCCACCCAGGATCTCTCCCCCACCCTCCTCCACCCTCTCCACACCATCCCCATCCTCCTCCACATACACCACCACCCCCCACACCTCGACCCCACCCCCCCCTTCACCCTCACCACACCCGCAAACCCTCCCCACACCTCCCCCCCCACCACCCCCTCACACATTTCCACCTCCCGAACAACTACCCACCACCCCCCCCGTCCGCCCAGCACAACTTCCCTCCCATCCTCCCCTCCCACTTCCGTCCCTACCCCCATCACCTCCTCATCACCT
>NZ_VDYZ01000161.1 GCF_007673095.1 Corynebacterium glyciniphilum AJ 3170 | reverse complement strand
CCCAACCCCTCCATCACACTCCTCCCACACCCCCCCCACACCCCCACCCTCCCCCACTCACCACCCCCCTCCTCCTCTCGCTCCCGCCATTCCTCTCCTATCCCCTCATCTACCTCCCCTTCCCCCACCTCCACCTCCCCACCATCCACCCCGCTCTCCTCCTCCGTCTCCCCCACCCCCCCCTCAACCCCCCACTCCCCCCCCACACCCACCACTTCATCCCCACGACTCACCACGACCACAACTTCCCCTTCTCCTTGGCGTCCCCTTCCCCAGACAACCCCTGCCTCTCCTCCCTCTC
>NZ_VDYZ01000160.1 GCF_007673095.1 Corynebacterium glyciniphilum AJ 3170 | reverse complement strand
GGGATGGGGAAGAAGGGGGGGGAGGGTGGTTTGATGGGGATGGGGGGGTAGGTGGGGGGAGAGTGTGTTGGGTGGGATGGATAGGGAGGGGTTGATTGAGGTTGGGGGATGATTGTGGGGCGGAGAGTGTGTGAGGCTGGCATTTGAGGGGTATTGGGAAGATGTTGTTGGGAATGGTTTGGTTGAGTGTGTAGATGGGGGTGATGAAGTTGGGAAGAGGGTGGGGGAGGTGGGGTGAGGGGGGGTGTGGTGGAGGAGGGGGAGGTGGTGCGGGGTGGGGGAGAGGATGAAGGGAGGAGGG
>NZ_VDYZ01000015.1 GCF_007673095.1 Corynebacterium glyciniphilum AJ 3170 | reverse complement strand
TATGCGTCAGGTGGTGTGCACGGTCAACGGGCAGATCCGTCCGATGCGGGTGCGTGACCGCTCTGTCGAGTCGGTCACCGCGACTGCGGAGAAGGCTGATCCGAGCGTGGCCGGGCAGGTGTCCGCACCGTTTGCCGGTGTCGTCACGGTCAACGCCGCGGTGGGTGACACCGTGGCCGCCGGGGATGCGGTCGCGGTGATCGAGGCGATGAAGATGGAGGCCTCGATTACCGCCCCGATCGCCGGCAGGGTCGCCCGGGTGGTGATGAGCCAACCGACGAAGGTGGAGGGCGGCGACCTCCTCGCCGTCGTGGAATAAGGGGTGCAAGAGTGTGAACCTGACAGGAGCAAAATCTGAACTCCCGTCAGGGTTCATTCTGATGCTAGGACACCTCACGCCTGCGTGTTTGGAGCGGCGGGCCTCCAGCATGCGACATCCGCGCCAAGCGGAGGCGCTCTCAGCTGATATAGGACCCGCCGTTGATGTTCTGGGTTGTACCGGTGATGTAACCGGCGTCGTGGCTTGAAAGCCAGACGAAAAGCGCCGCCATTTCATCGGGAGTGCCCTGCCTGCGAAGCGGGACAGCCTCAGCGAGGCGACGTTCGTTCTCATTGTCGGAACCGGCCCGGATATCCGTGTCGACGACGCCCGGAGCAACCGCATTGACGGTGATGCCGTGCTCAGCCAGTTCGCGCGCGAGACCGCGGGTGAGACCGATGACGCCGGCCTTCGCGGCCGCGTAAGCGGTCTTGGAGAAGACCCCGCCGCCATGTTGCGCGGTGACTGATGACATGTTGACGATCCGCCCGTAGTCGCCGGCAATCATCTGCGGGACGAATGCCTTGCTCGTGAGGAAACTGCCGGTGAGATTGACGGCGATCACGCGATTCCACTCGTCGAGTTCCAGCCCTTCAAATGATGACGGGGAGGGGATTCCTGCGATGTTGGCGAGAGCTCCGACCGCGGGGAGACCGCTGTCGGTGATCGCCCGCGCGGCACTTGCCACGGAGTCCTCTGAGGTCACGTCACAGGAAAAGCCGGCGGTAGGGACCTCAAACTCGGAGATGATGGATTCCACTGCAGCCTTCACGGAAGCCTCATCCAAGTCAAGAATCACCACGGCCCAACCTTCGCGGGCATACCGGCGGGCAGTGGCGCGGCCGATCCCGCGAGGCGAAGCTGCTCCTGTGACTACGGCGGTGCGCTGACCAATTTCTGATGGAGTGTTGAGCGACATGTCGTCTTCCTTCTCTCTGCATCGCCAGACTTCTGTGATCTGGGAGCTAATGGTTGATAGGTGTGACTCAAGACTTCCCTTTTGCCGAGTACTTGTCAACCGCCAACAGTCAACTGTTGACAATGAAAGTGATGCAAGGCGCTTTTGCCGAAGGTGTGCCACGATGTCGCTCACATGGCAATTGCAAGAAGGGGGGTGTGTTCATTGGCAATCGCACTCCAAGTCCGTGGGTAGGGGGACGGGCCACCTGCCGGACGACGGGCCGGTGCCAGCATCTCGATCGGAGCAGTCAGTGAAGCCTATGACCTCATTGGTTTCGGAACTGCCGCAGCACTGTGCTTCGGTACAGCGTTCCTTCCGAGCGAGATCTCGGCGGCGGGAACGCTGGCAGTGCTCGCAAGACCCGGCGTCAGCTTTGCGGCCAGGCGCTCGGCGGTAATCTCGACGCCTGAGTCGGACGCAAAGCCCGTCCTTACTCGTCAACGTACTCTTCATCCAAAGGTTGGCCTTCGGAGCAGAAGAGGTGGTGCGATCTTGACGAGCTATGAATACGCTCATGGAAGTTACACCGACATCGTGCAGGACGGCTTCGAGGCCGGACTACTTCTGGCAAACCTTGCGTTGCTCCTCAGTGTGCACCCTCCCCGAGACCACACTTCGCACGTTCCGCCCCTGCAAACCTTGTACTGGTGGTCGTTGTCCTGTTCATCCGCGTCGAGCTCCCGAGTCGCCAATCTTCGAGGGGTGAAAGAGTAGCGCGAGATACCGAAGTCGCCGATCCTGGGTGCAACCTGGCAGGACTGACGGACTATCTTGCGTGGTATTGACATGCGAGTGACAGCAGAACACTGCTTACGCCGTGCCGATCACCTGTATTGTCGCATATCTCCATGAAGTCGCAGTAAGGCTGAGGCGATGACGAGTCTCTACAACACCTTGATGTTCAGCACCTTCGAGACGATGGGAGGGGGAGCGCTGGTTGAACTGGCAGCGGGGAACGGTCACGAAAATGTGGGTGCTGTCTCGCCGGCGGCTGCATCTTCGCCTCATCTCGTGGCCCGGGGTTCTTTCAAGCTGCGGAGCGAGGATAGTATCCCAATCAGAACATAAGCTGATGCCACTTTCATCGGCACGCTTTCGGACTACTTCATCTCCGATGCCCAGAGCTACAGCCAGTGCTTAGCGAGCTGGCATGCCCTTGGAAGTGCGCCTGTGCCTCGCCGATGTAGAGTTCTAGTGTTGATTGACGACTGTCAGCAGTGATGCGAGAGGACTTCGAACGTGGCGGAGAAGCAGAATGCGTTGCTGGGGTTGAAGAAGACGAACCTACGGGAGCAGGCGCTGTCCGCACTGCGGACAGCGATTACTCGAGGTGAGTTGCGACCCCGCAGTGCGCTGATCGAAATGGACCTCTCGGAGCGACTTGGTATCAGCAGGGGGACCTTGCGTGAAGCGTTACGTCAGCTCCAGCAGGAAGGCCTCGTGGTTTCGGGGGCACGCGGCCGCTTGTCCGTCAGAAGTCTTGAGCCGCACGAGGTTCGCGAGATTTTTGCCGTGCGCTCAGCTCTCGAGGG
Source organism: Corynebacterium glyciniphilum AJ 3170 (assembly GCF_007673095.1). Classification (GTDB taxonomy): domain Bacteria; phylum Actinomycetota; class Actinomycetes; order Mycobacteriales; family Mycobacteriaceae; genus Corynebacterium. Next base: position 77,462 of record NZ_VDYZ01000015.1, on the reverse strand, counting down.
CCTCGCTGCTGCGGAACTTGCGATCCAGAAAGAGCGTGAAGAACCGGTTGCAGTACTCCGCTCGGCGCTCGATCGGATGGCACACGCTGGTACAGAACAGTTGGATGACCGCATCGAGTTCGACCTGAGCTTCCACCGTGCACTGTGTGAACTGACTGGTAATGCGACACTTCTCCACTCTTGGATATCTTTGGAGGGGTCGATCCGTATGTCGATCATGTACGCCGGAGTGGACCGTGCCGTCGGCAATATGGATGCTGCAAGGCACATGGTGATCGTTGAGGCAATCGAGGACGGTGATCCGGAGGCAGCCCGTCTTGCGGTCGCTGAGCATCTGGACTGGGCGGCGGACAACCTGGTGACCTAGCTGGCTTAGTTGTTTTCATCGATCTCCGCTCAGCGAGGTTGCTGTGGAAGGAAAACGCGGTCGGCAGGTCATGCGGGGTGTGGAGGTGGCTGTCGGACGCGGCGCGTTCGTAGTACTCCTCAGGCAGCGGTCGGTAATCCGGGTGCGCCACTGAAGATCATCTTCGGCACACGGTCACGAGGTGCCAGACCACGCAGATCAGCGTGTCCGTACTCCGTGATCACCACCATCGCGCTGTCCTTGGCCACCGATGGGGAGATGAACGTCGAAGCGAAGGCGTTGCGGGTGAAGTCACCTGACCCGCCGATACCATTCATGATCTGTGTCCCGCTGACATGAGTGGACCTGTCGGCAGCTTCGAGGTATTCAAGGTTGTTGCCGACACCGGAGGACGGGATGAGATGTCCGTCCTCCGTGATGTGGGTGACCACTGGTAGGGCATGCGGTAGCTGATTGCATCGGCTTCAGCCAGCACCTCGTCACCGCGGTCGTGAACCCGTGGTGGCCTTGTCGGCAATGGCTGTAGACAGTGCCTTCGGGTGGGCGCTCCTCGTGGTGTGTGGTGTAGTGGGAGCTACTCTGGCCAGGCGCTGTTCTTGATGACCTCGACGAAGTCGCCGCGCTTGAATCCGGGGAGGAAGTGTTCGAGGACATCGGCCTTGACGTTGCCAAAGGTGGTTTCAGGACGGTCCTTGATACCGTCGGTGAAGGTGGCGAGGATACCGTTCTTGAAGTCAGGACGCGGATGCGCCGCCACAACTTCTGACCGCTGCTCCTCGGTGACGGTATCGAAGCCGAGACCCATCACATCGTGTTCGACCCCGCGGGTCACCAGCGCGATTTCGGAGCCCATATGCAGCGGGATCTCGGGGGTCGTGTGCAGCGCGATCGAGGTCCACACTTTGTCGGCTGCTTCATCAGCGATGCCGTGGGAGGCCAGGAACCTGCGTGCTTCGTCCGCTCCGTCGATCTCGAAGCGCTGGTCCGTGCGGCGGTAGGTCTCGGTCAGGCCCAGGTCGTGGAACATCGCGCCGATGTACAGCAGTTCCGGGTCGTAGGGGACACGGTCACGTTCGCCGCGGAGTGCACCGAAGAGGTAGACGCGGCGGGAGTGGTCATACACCAGCTGTGTGGTGACGTCGCGGACGAGCTCTGTTGCCTCTGTGGCCAAGGTCGAGTCGGGGATGGTGATACCGGCGATCGTTTCAGTCATGGATCTTCTACCTCCAACGTGGGGAATGGGCCTATCACCCAGTCTTGTTTCCTGGCTGTACTTCTGCCATGTCTTTCCCGACACATGGACCACGAAAACCGAGATGAAGTGCGTAGGGTTCCTTGTCTTTGACGGCATGACCATGCTTGATTTCGCTGGACCTACCGAAGTGTTGGGGCGGGCCACCCACTACGAGCTGGTTTTGTCTCTCCCGCGTACGTGCGGATCCTGCAGGAGCTCGTCCTGGAAGGACAGACGGTCGCAGCAGCGGCACGACACTCTGGATTCGGTAGTGACGAGAGCCTTCGACGGGCTTTTGACCGGGATCTGAACACTACCTCGATGGAGGACCGGGCACGATTCAGTTCCACGTTCCGAGGTGCACGATGAAATGACTCCGCCGACGGACCGCTGGAATGAGAGTTCGAGGATTTACTCGACGTGTTCGTGCACTGGTCAAGCCGGATGTTGGGTCAGCCAGTCAAGCACCTGCCGGGCGTGCTGGTTCGGTGGGAAGATCGGGTAGAAGACGTGCTCGATTGTTCCTCCGCGCACGACCAGGGTCAGCCTCGCATACAGGCGATCATGTCCCGGTGCGCTGAAAGTCGGTAGTGTCAGTGCATCGGCCAGGGCGAGGTCCTCGTCGGAGAGCATTGTGAACGGGAGGTGGAGCCGAGCCACCAGTTCTGCCTGGTAGCCAGGAGACTGGCTGGAAAGCCCGTAGACCTGTTCGGCACCGGCGTCTCGAAGGTCCTGGAAGTGGTCGCGGAAGTTGCAGGCTTCCGTGGAACAGCCCCGTGCGCCGGGGATCTCGTCCCATCCCTGGGGGAGATCTACGCCGGGACGCCCGGACAGCGGATAGCAGTAGATCACGGTACGGCCCGGGCCAGGAGAAGCAATGTCCAGTGTCCCGCCGTCGCTGGTCGGCAACTCCAGTTGCGGCATGCGGGTTCCCGGGAGATGGTCGGCGCGGCCATCGTCCTGCGGCACTGGTAGTCCTGTCGGCAGGGTCGTGAAGTCGGTCATGGTATCCTCCGTGGTGAACGTGTGTCCTGCGCGCTGGTCAAGGCGTTCTCGCAGTCTGTCCCGACGGGACGAGAGAGCTGTGATCATCTCGTCGAGATCGGCAAGGGTGTCCCGGTAGACCGCCAGAGAGCTCACACAGTCGTCGCTGTGGTCGTGGCCCAGCTCCAGGCATTCCACGAACGGTCCGGCCTTGCTCGGCGGAATGCCGATCCTGCTCAATTCCCGGATCTCGGTGGCGGTCCGGAGGTGCCAGTCATCGAAGGAGCGGTACCCGTTGGCTTCCCGGGCGGGAACGATGAGACCGAGCCGCTCGTAGTAGCGGATGGCCTTGACCGACACACCTGCCCGGTCAGCCAGTTCTCCGATGCGCATCGAACACCTCCTGACAACGACGATAAACCTTGACCTCGGGGACAAGGTCAAGTCGTTTCGGCCCGGAGATGCCGGGCCGTAGTCGCCTGGTTTGTCAGCCGATAACCCTGAACTGCGACGCGAGCTCATGCTGTCGGGTAGCTTCCCCTCCGGAGAGCAACAGGAATCGAGCGGCACACCGCCGCGGGGAAAGATGTGGACCTATCGGGTGATCGGTGCCGCATTATTTGCGTATGTCAGCGTCGGTCTTGTCGCGGCTGAGCTGCAGTACTGAGCGTCACGTCCCGGTCGTCATGTGGGCGCAGATCAGCTCGTCACCGTTAAAGATGCTGATCTCACCGGGGGTCAGGAAGATTACCGGGCAGGAGTCGAACTTCGTCGGTGAAACGACCCCGACGGGTGGAGCCATCGGATCGGACCAGGTCGCGGTAGATATACCAGCCCCTCGATAATCGCTTCGTTGAGTTCAGCGATTTTGGACCAGCGTTGCACTTACAGGGAGCCGATCACCCGGTTGCTGATAATGTTCACCGCTGTCTCCACAGCGGCGTAATCCGAGGTTCGTGTACGCGGGCGGGACAGGATGGCGACCTGGTAATGAACAGCGAGTCGTTGGTACTGGGTGTCGACCGTCTGTGTGGAGTCCCAGCGCGTCCGACGTATTGTCGCGGGGGTTGGATTGTCGGGAACGACGATCTGAGGGTGCTGCGGAAGACGGCAAACGCCCTGGTGCGCGGGCCGAATCATGCTGAGGACTTCATCGCGAGGTTAGCGCAGGTGCACCGCGACGCAGAGTAAGGGGGAAGCCTCGCAACGACGAGTATCGCCCGGGTGATTGCGCCGGTGACTTCGTAGATCGTGTTGGTGGTGTCGTCGGCGAACAGGGGGGCAGAACTGCGAGTAGCCGTACCCGCGGAGGACGCGTTGGTGGTTCTGCCGCATTGATGTCGCGGCGGTACGCCATCAGCAGGGTAAACCGAGGCCGGATCTTCATCGCGGTGAGGATAGGTGCCGAATGCGTGGCCTACTCGCTCCAACCTCTCTACACGTCAGTGGCAGCAACCCTTAACCGGCACCGAGACCCAGGGGAGCGAACAAGGGGCGAAGATGTTGGCGCAGTGACTGGACACCGGCTCCTACCGCTGGTGAAGCGCGGCCCGTCGGTTGCGCTGGCAAGCAACGGACTCGAGTGCGTTGAGGCCAGTCGCAGAGACCAGTACTCCAGGCTCCTGCGAGGAGGGCTTGACCCACGTTGTGATCCAGGTTACTCTCAACCATATTATCAATAATCAACTCGATGATATGAAGGAGATCGTATGGATAGCTCGCAGCACACGTCGCCCCCGGGGCTTCAGGGGGGCCTGACCGACTACGGTGACAAGGAGTTCTCGCTGTTCCTCCGAAAAGCGTTTATCAAGGGGGCTGGCTACTCCGACGATGCGCTTGACCGGCCCGTGGTGGGGATCATCAACACAGAATCTGGTTTCAATCCATGTCACGGGAACGTCCCACAGCTGATCGAGGCCATCAAGAGGGGAGTGATGCTGAGCGGAGGGCTGCCCGTAGCCTTTCCTACCATCTCAATACACGAGTCATTCTCTCAGCCAACGTCGATGTACCTTCGGAACCTCATGTCGATGGATACGGAGGAGATGATAAGCGCACAGCCACTGGACGCAGTGGTGCTCATCGGCGGCTGCGATAAGACCGTACCTGCCCAGCTAATGGGAGCGGTGTCTGCTAAAGTGCCCGCGATCCAGCTTGTGACCGGGTCCATGTTGACAGGTGGGCACGAAGGTCGCCGCCTCGGAGCGTGTACCGACTGCAGGTTCTACTGGGGGAAGCATCGGGCGGGTGAAGTAAGCGAAAAAGAAATCTGGGAGATCAACGACAAACTCGTCGGTTCGGTAGGAACGTGCGCAGTCATGGGTACTGCATCCACCATGGCGTGCCTCGCCGAAGCACTAGGGACAACCGTTCCGGGCGCGGCCTCACCACCAGCCGTGACATCTGATCGCACGCGGATCGCAGAAGAAACAGGGCGCGAAGCAGTCAGATTGGCGCACGCGGGCCTGACTCTGGATCAGGTAATTACTGAGAAATCGATAAAGAATGCACTGACAACATTGCTGGCGATCGGCGGCTCGACCAACGCTATCATCCATCTGGCGGCTATCGCGGGACGTCTCGGATATGAAATTGACCTCAGGAAGATCGATGCGATCAGCGAAAATACACCGGTGCTGGTCGATCTGAAGCCTTCGGGACAGAATTATATGGAGGACTTTCATAGGGCAGGCGGAATGCAGACACTCCTAAGAAATCTCGGGAGTCGTATAGATCAAACAGCGTTAACAGTCACCGGAAGGACGCTCGGGGAAGAGCTTGAAGACGCTCCGAAAATGTTTGAACAAGATATCATCCGACGGGAAGAAAACGCCGTATATCCCAAGGGTGGGATCGTGGCGCTATTTGGAAACCTCGCGCCAAACGGGTCTATCATCAAACGATCCGCAGCAACGAGCGAGCTTCTCGAACATACAGGGCGAGCCGTTGTTTTTGAAGATAGTGCAGATATGGCGCGTCGGCTCGACGACGAAAATTTGGATATCAATCCTGATGACATCTTGGTTCTGAGGAACATTGGCCCGGTTGGTGCACCGGGTATGCCGGAAGCGGGATATGTGCCAATCCCGCGAAAGCTCGCGCGTCGGGGAGTGAAAGACATGGTCCGAATTTCCGACGGAAGGATGTCCGGTACCGCCGCCGGCACAGTGATACTTCATGTTTCTCCGGAGTCTGCAGTTGGGGGACCGCTGGGACTAGTTAGAAATGGCGACACCATTGCACTCAGTGTGAGCGAAAGAAGCCTGACACTGGATGTTGACGAAAAAGAACTCGAAAGACGAAAAGAGGAATGGGAGCTGGCAAATAATGAGGCTGACGAAAGGTTCAGCCGAGGGTATAAGAAGCTGTATGTCGAGACCGTTGAGCAAGCGCACCTAGGCGCAGATTTCAGGTTCCTTCAGCCAAAAAATCGATCTAAGTCGGCCTTGGGTGATCAGATTTGACCCGAGTCTGCAGCTAGCACCACAGACCACCACATCACCACGAAATATTTGCTCGAGAGGCAATTATGGATTCTGTCCCCTGGATCACTACGTCTGCTATTGTCGCAGTCGTCGCACTACTGCTCCTGATAATAAAATTCAAGCTCCAACCTTTCCTCGCCTTACTCATTGCGGCAATTGGATTCGGCCTCGCGACAGGAATGAACCCACCGGACCTTGCTGAGTTCATTGTTGACCGCATGGGAAGTTCGCTGGGGCAAATCGCGTTGGTGATTGGGCTCGGTTCGATGTTCGGAGAAATTCTCGGTAAGGCAGGCGTTGCCGAGAAGCTGGCAAATGTGATACTCAATAAAGTTCCCGAACGGGGAATTTCCTGGGGACTCGGTTTAGCTGGTTTCCTCATCTCTATTGCTGTCTTTATTGACGTGGCGATCGTCATACTCGTCCCGATGTTGTATCCTATTGCGCGCCGTACTGGGAAGTCACTCCTTCGCTTCGCGATTCCGCTTTGTGCCGGATTAAGTGTTACGCATACTTTTATTCCGCCGACACCCGGGCCTATCGCGACTGCGGGTATAATGGATGCAGACTTGGGGCTGGTTATTCTTTACGGCGTCATCTGTGGTCTGCCAGCGATGGCGGTCGCGGGGCCTATATGGGGAAAGTATATATCGTCAAAAATTTACGTCCCTGCCCCGGAGCCTGAAGGCGCCGACGGAGGCAGAAAGCGCGGAGGGAGCTTTGCGGGTTCCGATGAACGAACGGATGCGCAGCACGAGATCTCCGATGCGGAAACGGATTTGCCTTCTTTTAAGTCCGTGATCGTAATGCTGTTAGTACCGCTGGTCCTGATATTGGTGGGTACTACGGGAGATCTCGTTCTCGATGAAGGGAGCGTCCTCCAGTCTATATCTGGCTTTGTCGGGCACCCCGTTATCGCACTGTTGATAACGACCCTATTGAGCCTGTGGAAGTTCGGGATCCGTCGAGGAAAGACCATGGAAGAACTTCAGAAGATAACTACTGCTGCGCTCGCACCTGCCGGAACTATTATCCTCATCACGGGCGCAGGCGGGGTTTTTGGCGGAGTTCTGGTCGAGACTGGATTTGGCGAGATTATCGCCGAGGGGATGGCTGAACTAGGGTTCCCAATCATCCTCTTCGGTTTCCTCACTTCGCTGGTCATTCGGGTGTCGCAAGGGTCAGGAACCGTGGCGATGATTACCGGTGCCACTTTGACTGCTCCGATAGCTGCGAGTATGGATTTAAGCCCGAGCATGGTCGCTCTATGCTGTGTCGCAATTGCGTGTGGAGGAACGGCTGCCTCACACGTTAATGATACAGGTTTTTGGATGGCGAACCGCTATATTGGAATGTCAGTGGCCGATACGCTAAAATCATGGACCGTAATGAAAACCTTGGTTGGGTGCACCGGGTTCGTTTGCGCGCTGCTACTGAGTCTCTTCGTCTCGTAATCAACAAGGTTACCTGGACTCTGGAGTCGTGTTTCCTTTAGCTTCCGGGGCCGTCTTTCTTGCCAGGTCGATACGATAACTCTGGGGCGGGTTAGAAGGAAAGGAGTCGGAAGGAAGTAGGGAGGAGAGCGGATCCTGTCGCAACTTAGGAGCTCTATTCTGCCTCTATCTCAAGTAGTATCGAAAGCAGAATTCTACCGTTGTCCAGAAATATGAAGTCTTTCAAGGTAGGCATCTCGGGAAGGAAGGAGATGCTGTCGGCAGATATCGACTAGTTTCTTATGATCTGCATTTTTGATTGCCTCAATCATAGCATGATGCTCTGTTTGGGATCGCCGCAATGACGATTGACTGGAGAAGGCGGCGGATCTAATCACGTAGGTCATTCCGGAGTATCGTTCGATTGCCTTTGAGAGAGTCACGTTGTCCTGGAGTGCAAAGATCTTGTCGTGAAACTCGGCGTTAGCCCTTATAACCGCTAGTACATTTCTGGCTTCGATGGCATTGTCATGCTTCTGCTGTGCTTGTTCGAGGCTGGCTAACTCCTCGGTTGAGACTGGAAAGTTTATCTTTCCTACTGCAGAGGTTTCCAGGAGGTCGCGGAGCTCGTATAGTTCGACTACGTCTTTTTCTGAGTATGACCTCACCAACGCGCCGACGTTCTTTCTTTTTTCGACCATACCTTCAGATGCGAGTTGGTCCAGGGTAGATCGTACGATATGCCGTTTGGCGTTGAATCGCTCCATGAGTTCGTCTTCTACCAGTCTTTCACGAGGAAATAGGCGACCGAGAAGAATTTCTTCTTCAATCGTCGTCTTGAGTTCGCTTGTTTTTCCTTCGGTATCCATCTATTTCCACCGTCTGTTAGCTATTTCGTTCTCTTATTCTGAGTTAGCATCGTCCCGAAAACTGTAATCCGTCTGTCGCTTATCTTCGGACGCTTCGCCCCCTTTTCTCGGCTTTCGACTTTTCGAAATCTATTCTTGGTATCATTAAATGTCTTCGAAGCGAGATCAGGTGACCGCAAGTATCGTCAGGTAATGTGTGTACATGCAGCGGACGACAGTGAGGCCGCCTTTTGCTCACTCAAGACTTCTCGCAATGCGCGGGTCGGAGTCGTGCTGTGGCACTGGGAGACGAGTGTGGGCGGCGAGGCTCGGTAGGGTTGGCACGTGCTTCATTATCGTCGCGGCGATAGCGAGGTACAAGCGTGGACATAGCCTACATTGTGCCGACACAACTTGTTTGCGTGTACGTGGGGTACGCAGACTTGTCGCTCTACCGGCGAGCCCCCGACGAGGATGGAGATGCCGATGGCCCATGATAACGGCGTGCCTACCTGACGGTTTTTCCCACCCGCTCGGCGGCCTGCCGGGCCGCTGCTTTCGCGAAAGGACCCACGCCCGTGATCGTCGCAGAGCCGGAGCCGGTCCAGTCGCCGTAACCGACCAGAAGAAGCCCGCGAACCTGTGGTGAGCCGTCGGCCAAGAGATGTCGTACCGGCCCCAATGCGGGGCGGAACCCGGTGCACCAGATCAGCTGATCGGCCCGCACCTCGTCCAGGGAGGAAAACATCGGGGTAGCCTCCAGGTCTCCGGCGTCCCGAGCAGCACGCACCTGCGGCAGCACGACGATGTCGCCCAACCCGGAGTCTGCACCAGGGTCGGGGTCACCACGGGTGATGGCGGCGGCCCGTGCGCGGTTGCGGCGAAACAGCACCCGGCCGTCAACCTCGTCAGGCATCCACCGGGGCGGATGCCTGGTGTACCAGTCCACCTCGCCGACGCCCGGATCCTCAGTCAGCTCGGCGGCGATCTGTGCCCCGGAGTTCGCCGCGCCCACCACCGCGACCGTGCTGCCCCGAAACGGTGCGGGGCCAGGGTAGTTCGCTGAATGCCACTGTGTACCGGTGAACCTGCCGGGATAGGCCGGCACGAACGGGGCCGACCACGTGCCGGTCGCAGCAATGACCGTCGTCGCCGTCCAGGAACGCGTCACCACCTGGCCGTCGCAGTGGTGTTCAGCGTCGATGCGGAAGGTTCCGTCGTGGTGGACGACGCGGGTGACCTGCACAGGTCGTTCGACGGGAACCTGGTAGCGGTGCTCATAGGCGCTGAGGTAGTCCACCACGTGCGAGGCCGGCGGGTAACCGTCGTAGGAGGGCATCGGCATACCGGGCAGGTTCGAGAACCCGGCGGTGGAGAACAAACGCAGCGACGGCCACACATGCCGCCATGCCCCGCCAGGGGCTGGCTGATCATCCAGCACCAGGGTGTCGACCCCGGCCCGCAGCAGGTAGAAGGCGGTCGCCAGGCCTGCCTGGCCCGCGCCGATGACCACGGCCTCATGGTGGTAATGATCATCGCGGACGCGCACGGGAACAGGCTCCTTACTTCGTGTCGTCCGAGCTGCCAGGGGTGGACGGCTCGGAGCCCAGGTCACATAATGGAATGATGCAGTCTTCCCGTGGCAGGCCGAGCGACATTTCTCTCGCCGCCGCATCTTACGTCTTCGCCGTCGTGATGGCTGGCACCACAATGCCGACCCCGCTGTACCCTGAGTACGAGCAGGCATACAGCTTCGTCAGTCTCACGACGACAACTCTCTTTGCCGTCTACGCCGCAGGAGTGATCGTCGCGCTGGTGGCGTTCGGGCAGGCATCGGCGCGTCTCGGTCGCCGTCCCGTGCTTGGAACAGGAATCGTCTTGGCCCTGGCCTCGGCGATTGTCTTCCTGTGTGCCGGTCAGCTGTGGATGCTCTACATCGGTCGCGTCCTGTCGGGCCTGTCGGCCGGTATCTTCACGGCCACCGGGACTGCGGCGGTGATTGAGAACGCACCGTCGTCACGAAAGAACCTCGCCTCCGCACTGGCGACAGCAGCGAATATCGGTGGACTCGGCCTGGGGATACTGATGGCCGGTATTGTCGCAGAACTGTCGCAGTGGCCGTTGCGGATGCCATTCGTCGTTCACGCCGTCCTTCTTCTGCTCGCGGGGGCGGCGATGTTCCTCGTTCGGGAAACCGTTGAGACGGATTCGTCCCGGCGGATCCTGCAGATCCCGCGTGTTCCGGACGGTACGAGGTCACTCTTCGCCGCAGCGTCTGTCGGTGCAGTGGCCGGATTCGCGATGTGTGGCATCTACTCGTCGATTGCCCCGGGATTCCTCGCGTCGGTACTGGGAATCGGGTCGACGGCGACGATTGGGGTTGCCGTCTCACTGGTGTTCATCGCTTCGGCGGCGGCCCAGATTCTGTTGCGGCCGTTGGCGGATCGGACGCTGATCATTCTGGGGGCCGTCGCCCTGGTTGCAGGTATGGGTGTGCTCGTCCTCGCCCTGTTGGCAGCGTCATTAGCCGCGTTCGCCGTAGTCGTATTTCGTCGTGGCCTATCTGGCCATCTCGCTTCCGTCGATCGCAGCTGGTGTGGTCAGTACGCAGATTGACTTGAAAACCACTGGTGTCGTGGCGGCCGTGGCGATTGCCGTGGTCGGTGCCGTGACCGCACTCAATGCACGGAAGTTTGACGCCGGACGGAGCTAACAGAGCCGGCGAGTCCATCCACCGGCGCTCTCGAACTGTTGCGTATCTGGTCGGCAGACCGGTGATGTGCGTCTGCTCAGGGGTGATCCGTCGCGCCGCTCGGAGAATCGACAACGGTAGCTGCATGTCCGCGCTACGGACGTGACTACGCGACAGCCTGTGCGATCGGCGTGTCACCGTCGTGGAAATTGAATGTCCTGCCGGCCGTGGTCGGGTTGTCGATCACAGCGACGAGGGTCTGGGCAACGTTCTCCCGTGACGTCTTTGGAACGTCGACGTCACGTGTGCCGGCATCGGTGACCAGAGCGATACCGCCGCTACCGGGCTCCAGGCTCAGCACTGACGGGCCGAGGACTGTCCAGTCCAGGTCAGTTGCCGTGCGGAGGTGCTCGTCAGCCTCTGACTTGGCGTTGTAGTAGGCCGCAGGTGCGGGCAGTTCGGCGTCAGTCTCAGTGATCGGCGCGACGCCGTCCACCAGTCGGGAATTGAGGTAGGAGACCATGATGAACGGTTGCACGCCTGCCCTGCCCGCAGCATCCATCGTGCGGATCGCCGCGTCCCGGTCGACTGCCCAGGTGCGTTCGTCACCGCCCCCGCCTGCCCCGGCGGACCAGATCACCATATCCGTGCCGTCGAGGAGGTCGGAGATCGCGTCAGTATCGAGTTCTTCAACATCTGCGATGACAGGGACTGCGCCAGCAGCCGAGACGTTTGCCGACTGCGCCTCGGCTCTGATGACCGAGCGCACCATGTATCCGGCGTCACGGAGTAGCGGGGTCGTACGAAGAGCCACTTTTCCGTGGCCGCCGACAATTGTGACTGTTGTCATGTGTCCTCCTGTGGCTCATTCGTCGCGGAGCGCGACCTCGATGGGTGTGTCGCCGTCGAAGAAGGTGACGGTTTGATTGGCTGCTGTACCATTCGTCGCCACTTCCGAGATGATCTCCGCGACATTGTCCCGGGAGGTGCCCTGCGGTTCGACGTCGGCTGCAGCGGCGGGGTCGATCCGCACGATACGTCCTGAACCCGGGTCGTTCGTGAGGAGTCCGGGTGCCAGAATCGTGTACGTCAGGCCTGACTCGCGCAGGTACCGGTCGGCGTCGTGCTTGGCCACCGTGTAGGGGTAGAAGGAGTCCTTCTCGTCCACACGGAGGAAATCCACGGAGCTTCCGCAGTACGACAGCAGTACGTACCGTGAGACAGCGGCGTTCTTGGCTGCGTCGATGGTCCGGACAGCCGCGTCGCGGTCGACGGCCATGGTGCGTTGCGGATCTCCGCCGCCAGCACCGGCGACGAACACAACCACATCAGCGCCCTCGAAGGCGCTTGTCAGTTGGTCGGTGTCTGAGCTTTCGAGATCGAGGATGACCGGCTCAGCCCCTGCTTCACGGACGTCACTCTCCTGGTCCGGGTTACGGATCAGGGAAGACACCGAGAATCCGGCGTCGTGGAGCTTCGTGGTTGCCAGACGCGCCACTTTTCCGTGGCCGCCGATGATCACTGCGTTCTTGGTGGTTGTCATGATGATGACTCCTTATCCCTACGTGTCGAGTGTCACGATGGCGAGCGGGCCACCGATCATAGCCGTGTTCTTCAGAAACTGCGTCCGCTGTGCCTTGCGGGCGCCCAGTGGTGTTCCGGACGGTGCAGAGCACGGACGCTGCCTGGTCGAGATGACCGCCGGGGGTGTCAGCGTCGCGGCGGCACGAGCCCGTCGGCTTCGTAGCGGTCGAACAGCTCCAGGAAGGCCCGCTCGGTGTCGATGTAGGTGGTGAAGCCGGCCATGCGGCTCTTGGTCATGTCGGCGACGACCTCGACCTCGACACCGAGGTCACTGTCGGTGTGCCAGAAGGACGCCACGCGGTCGAGCCGATCTTCCTTCAGGCTGTACTTGCCTGCGATCTCCGTCCAGAGTTCCTCCTTACCTGCCATCTGGTCGACCAGTGGACGTGGCTCAGAGGTCGGGCCCTCCCAGTCGACACCGAGTGCATCGGCCAGGCGGGGCCACAGCCAGCGCCACCGGAACACCTCACCGTTGGTGACGTTCCAGGCTTCGTTCCCGATCCCCGGGGTGGTGGACGCCCAGATCATCTGGTCGGCCACCGCGCGGGAATCAGTGATGTCGGTCAGGCAGTTCCAGACCAGTTCGGTACCGGGGAACACCAGCGGTGTATTCGTTTCCCGTGCGATGGTGGCGTGCACAGCCATCGTGAGTGCGAAGTTCATGGCGTTGCCGACGGCATGGCCGGTCACGGTGTGTGCGCGGTGGACACTCCAGGTGAAGCCGTCGCGCTCCGCGGCGGCGAAGAGCTCGTCTTCCTGGGCGTAGTAGAAGTTCGGGGTGTCCAGCCGGGGAGATTCTTCCCTGAACGGGGTTTCCCGCATCTCACCGGTACCGTACGCCTCGAACGGGCCCATGTAGTGCTTCAACCCGGTCATCAGTGCTGCGTGTTGCACGCTTCCGCCGGGGGAGAGCGCGTCGAAGAGGTTGAGCGGTCGTTGTCCATGCGGTCCATGGTGGTCCTCGGAGTCGTCCCTCACTACCGCGGGGGTCAAACACTTCCGACATCCGATCGTGGGGGAGCGGAGTCCGCAGGTGCGGAGCTGCCCGGTGCGCTATGCGTCCTTCCCCGGCAGCTCGCGAGGAACAACCTTGCCTACGGCGTTGCGGGGCAACACGTCCATGAAGACGTAGTTGCGTGGCACATTGTGACGGGCAAGCTTGTCCTTGACGGCTGCCTTGGCTTTCTCTTTGAAGCTCTCCTTGGCTGCGTCGTCGGCACCGTCATTGAGCACGACGTAAGCGCAGAGGGACTGACCGAAGTCATCGTCATCGACGCCGTGCACGTGGACTTCTTCGACGCCCTCCATGCTGGAGAGGATGTCCTCGGTCTCCTGCGGGTAGACGTTCTCGCCGCCGGAGACGATCATGTCGTCGCTGCGTCCGGCGATGTAGAGCAGACCGTCCTTGTAGTAGCCCAGGTCACCGGTGGCAACCAGCCCCTGAACGGTCTCCTTGTCCACGCCTGGACGGGTGTAGCCCTCGAACAGCATGTCGTTGCCGACGAAGATGCGCCCGATCTCTCCCTCGGGAAGCTCCCGGCCGTTGTCGTCGAAGATCTTCAGGACGGTGGCCATCGGAGGCTTTCCGGCCGTGGTCGGGTGCTCGGCCAGTTCCTCGGGCCTGGCGATGGATGCCCAGCTGACCTCGGTGGAACCGTAGAGGTTGTAGAGGATCCCGCCGAACTTCCTGGTGGTTTCCTCGATCACCGTCGGCGGCAGAGCTTCACCGCAGGCCGTGATGACCTGGGTCCCCGGGTCGAAATCATCGGGCACGGCGGTCAACAGGCGGCGCAACATCGTCGGCACGATCGCGATCGCGTGGGGCCGGTTGGCCTCGATCAGTTTCACTGCTTCGGTCGGAGAGAACCGGCGCTGGAGTATCAGGGTGCTGCGCAGTGCCAGGCCGAGCTGGATCTGTGCGAAACCCCAGGTGTGGAACATCGGTGCAGCGATGTAGTAGCCACGATGCTGCTTCAGCGGGATCCGGGACATGATCGATGACGCCGGCAGGTAGGTCCGTGGTTCTGGCCGACGGGCGCCCTTCGGCGTACCGGTCGTACCCGAGGTGAGGATGATCGTGCGACCGCGGCGTGGGCGCGTCGGTATCTTGTGCTCGTGGGACGCGGACCGCAGCACCTCGGTCAGGGTCGGCCAGTCCGGGCTCCGCGTGGCGTGGTTGTCGGAGTTCTTCGCCTCGGCGACGTTGCTCGCGTACTCGACGTCGTCGTACTGGTGGTCGTCAGGGACGCGCGCTGCGGTGGTGTGGTTCTCCTCCCAGTTGATGATCACCGGGCACTGGTCGAAGTTCTTCGGGAGCAGGGGGATGAACTCTTCGTCGATGAAGAGCAGGTCGAGCTTCTGCTCCTTGACCACTGCGCGGGTCTGGTGTGCTGATGCACCGGTGTTGAGCAGGACGACGTCGGTCCCCAGGCGGCCGTGGGCGCACAGCGCCATGATGAAGCCGCGGTGGTTCCGGGAGAGGATACCGATCCTGTCACGCTCCCTCAGCCCGGTGCGGTGAAGGGCCTTTGCCAGCAGGTTCGTCTGATTGTGCAGTTCCAAGTAGGTGATCGACCCGGCGTCGTCGACGATGGCGGTGTGGTGGGGGTCGCGGGCTGCGCCGAGGGCGAGAAGGCCGGTGGGAAGAAACTCCCACTGGTAGATGTACTTGAGGGCCTTGCCCATGGCGCCTGGTGACATGGGGCCGAGAACCCCCGACTTGAACAGCGGGAGGGCTCCCTTTGCGAGGACGGGTAGTTGGTTGAGGGTGACGGCGGGACGAGCTGCGCTCATGGTGTTCCTCCGGGGCCTACGGCCGGTTTGTTTATAAAAGGAGAGGGTTTACGTGATTTACCCTACCTGTTGAAACTGATTGTCGTCAGCAGAACCGGTAGAGCCACGTCTATCCGCCCACAACTCCCGCCTCGTACGCCGCGATCACCAGCTGGGCCCGGTCCCGGGCGCCCAGTTTGGCCAGCAGGTTGCCGATGTGGGTCTTCACGGTGCGCATCGAAATCGTCAATATCTCGGTGATCTCCGTGTTCGACAATCCCCGTGCCACCAGGGTGAGCACCTCGGTCTCCCGCGCTGTCAGCCGTTGCAGCGCCGGAGCCTGCTCACCACTCGGGGCCCTCCGCGGCGAGCGGACATAGTGCTCCACCAGTCGCGACAGGATCGCCGGCGCGAACAGTGACTCACCGTCATGCGTCCGCCTCACCGCATCAACGAGCTGGTCCGGACGCGCATCCTTCAGCAGGAAACCGCTGGCGCCCGCGCGCAACGCCTCATGGACGTACTCGTCGAGGTCGAACATGCTGAGCACGATGACCTTCGTCGACGTCAGCGCAGGATCCGCCGTGATCGTCCGCGTCGCCTCCAGCCCGTCCCCACCGGGCATCCGGATGTCCATCAGAATGACGTCGGGCAGCAGGGTGCGTGCCTGGCGTACCGCGTCCCCGCCGCTACCCGCGTCGCCCACGGTCGACAACCCTTCCGCACCGTCGATGATCAGGCCCAGACTGTGACGCAACAACGGTTGATCATCAACCACCAGGACCCGGATCACCGCAGTTCACCGTCCGGAAAGCTGGCTCGGAGCCGGAAACCCTCACCGGTCCGGGACGTCGCCAGGCGTCCTCCCATGCCTTCCGCACGTTGGCGCAGCGCGGACAGCCCGTGTCCCGCTCCGGGCTGCGGCTGGTGACCGGGAGCGGGCCCGGAATCGGTGACGGTCACGACCACTTCGCTCCCGTCACGCTCCACCTCGACCGACGCGTGGGTCCGGCCGGCATGGCGCAGGACGTTCGACAGTGCCTCCCGGACCGTCGCGCAGACCGCCACCTGCACGCCAGGGGAGACGTGGCCGACCTCGGCGACGGTGAGGTCAACCCGCACACCCGCATTCACGGCCGAGGCGACGATTCCCGGAAGATCATCGATCGTCTCCGCGGGGCGCAGGGGAGCGTCCTGCGCGGTACCGTCCGACGAGCGCAGGACGGTGAGCATGCGCCGCAGCTCCGTCGTAGTCTCCCGCCCCGTGGTCTCGATGTCCTCCAGCGCCGCCCGGCGTTCCGCGTCACCGTGCGGTCCCGTCGCGCCGGACGCGGCCGCCGCGCGGACAGTGATCAGACCGAGTCCGTGGGAGACCAGGTCATGCAGGTCGCCGGCGATGCGCAGCCTCTCATGCTGCGTCGCCTTCTCCGCCGCCCACTGCTCCAGCTCCGCCTCATAGTGGCGTCGTTCCGACCGTGCCTTGAGCGCGGCACCCACCGCGAGCGCCACGCTGATGCCGGCCGCCGTCAGCACGGCAGCCCACGCAGCCACGGGACTGTCGACGCCGATTGCCAGCACCGCACACAGCACCACGGCGATGGCCACCGTCGCGGCGAGCCAGGTCCGGGAGTGCCAGGTCGGCCGGTCATCGTGCATAACTCTGGAGTTTATCCGCCGCCAGCGACGTCCACATCGGACCACGGTACGAGGGACCACGGTCCATGAGGGTCAGCCGAAGTCCGGCCCCTGGGCCGATGACCACCGACAGGTGCACCGGATTGGATGAGTTTCATGATCAGTATTGAGAATCTCACGAAGACGCGGGGGAACCGGACCATCCTCGACGACGTCTCCTTCCAGGCCCGGCCCGGTGCCGTGACCGGTTTCCTGGGGCCGAACGGGGCGGGGAAGTCGTCCACCCTGCGCATCCTGCTCGGCATCGACCGGGCGACATCCGGCACCGCCCTCATCGACGGACGCCCGTACCCGTCACTGGCGCGTCCGGTCACCCGGGTCGGCTCGCTGCTCGACGGGTCCGGTGCCCACCGGTCGCGCACCGCTCGAAACCACCTCGCCTGGGTGGCCCGCAGCAACGGCATCCCACGCAGCAGGGTGGGTGAGGTGCTTGACGACGTTGACCTCACCGACGCCGCACGCACCCGGGTAGGACGGTTCTCGTTGGGCATGGGGCAACGGCTCGGCCTGGCGACGGCACTGTTGGGAGACCCGGAGGTGCTGATTCTCGATGAACCGGTGAACGGGCTCGACCCCGAAGGCATCCGGTGGCTGCGGCGCCTGCTGCGTGGGCACGCGGATCGCGGCGGCACCGTCCTGCTGTCCAGTCACCTGATGAGCGAGGTCGCCGAGATCACCGATGACCTGGTGGTCATCACCAGAGGACGCATCGTCGCCGCCGGATCCGTGCCGGACGTGACCCGTGGATACCCCACGCTGGAGGACGCCTTCTTCGACCTGACCGGCGGGACGGGGGCAGCACGATGACGAGCATGAGCAGTACGTTCGGCGCAGAACTGCGCAAGGCCACCACACTGCCCGCGGTCTGGGCCGGGGCGGCGGTGACCGTCGTGGGGTCGGTCGCCCTGGCGGTCCTCAACGCCGTCAGCGTCCGCGGGGCCGTGGACTCCGGACAGTCGGACCTGATCTCCGGCTCATCACCGACCTCGCCGTTCGAGTCCGGCTTCACCGCCATGCCGATCACCGGGGTCGTCGGTGCGCTGGTCATCGGCGTCGTCGTGATCGGCAGCGAGTACACCGCCGACCGCGCCGAGTCCGGTGGCGGGCGTCAGATCGCGACGACACTGGTCTCGTCGCCGCACCGTGTGACGCTGCTGGTCACCAAGATCCTCACCGTCGTGGCACTCGTCATCGCGACTGCCGTGGTGACGATCCCGTTGTCAGTGGGGGCGGCCTGGGTGGCGACAGGGTCCGTCGCCGAGGAAAGTGTGTCCCTGTCCGATGCTCTGCTGCGCTCCGGCGGCGCGACGCTCTACTGGGCGTGCATGGGACTGATCGCCTTCGCCGTCACCGTCCTGACCCGCAGCGGGGTGATCCCGTTGGTCGTGTTCATCGCCAACAGTTCGCTGGTGTCGGTGACATTCCTGCTGAGCAGGGTGACCGAGGTGGCGAACTGGCTGCCGGACATGGCCGGACGCAACCTCTTCGGCATCGAAGGCGCAGACGGCGGCCTGGATCCCCTCCCCGGGGCGGTGGTCATGCTCGTGTGGACGCTGGTGCTGCTGGTCATCGCCGGTGTTGTCTTCGAACGACGGGACGGGTGAGCGATGACCACGGCAGACACGTCATTCCAGGCGGTGGCGCGCACCACCGCCGCAGAGCTCGAGAAACTGCGCACCCTTCCCGCGGTTACCTTGACCATTGTTGCCACGGTGGCTTTCACCGTGGTCTTCACGGCGGCCCTGGGAGGGCCGTCCGAGGAGCCGCCGTTGCTTCAGATCATTCCCTTCATGCAGGTCGGCATTATTCTGCTGGGGATTCTTCCGGCTGCGCACGAGTATGCCGGGAGTCAGTTCCGGACCACCCTGGCGGCAGAGCCTCATCGCGGTCACCTGCTGCTCGGCAAGACACTCGCTGCGAGCATCGTGGTCTTTCTTGCCGTAATCCTGGCGGTCGGTGGCGGTGTATTGATGGCGATGATGTCAGGAAGCACCGGCAGCAGCACCCCCGGTGACGACGCCTCCCGCTTTCTCGGCGCTGGGGTGTACCTCGTCCTGACAGGGGTGTTCTCCCACCTCGTCACGGTGACTGTCAGGTACATGGTGCCGGCGCTGGTCGGGTTGCTGGCACTGGTGGTCGTGTTCCCGCCGATGATCACCGCGGTCACCGACCATGCACGGTGGCTGCCCGGTGAGGCTGGCGGGGTGTTGTACCGGTCGCAGCCCGATGCGGTGCTTGGCCCGGTATCCGGGGCACTGGTCCTGGTCGGCTGGATCCTGGCTGCCGGAGTGCTCGCTGCCGTGGTGATGCACCGGCGGGACGGGTGATCAGGCGACGGCGGAGCGCACGATGTCGGTGATGCGCTGTTCGGTGTCCCGGTCGATGCTCTCGAAATACCACGCGGCGGGCATCAACATCCCGTCTGCGCCCCCTGCTGGTCGAAGGGTGACCTTCTCGGTGAGCGCGAGGTTGAGGCGCTCGTCATTTCGGAGCGTAACCAGCGCCGGGGTGCTCGCGGAGGCGGCATAGGCCGGCATCCCGTACCAGATCCGGGGTTTCAGCTGGGGAGCTGCGGCCATGATGACGTCGTGTGCGTGCTGCACGACGGACCGGCGCGGTTCATCCATTGCGGCGATCTTGGTGAGCACCTGGGCGAGGTTCTTTTCGTCCTTGGAAGGCATGACGTGTCCTTTCTCCGACCGATGGCGGGCATCGGTGACATGAAGTCGGCGCTTCTGTGCGCCACACCCCATCCGGACATGTCCTGAACTGGTCAGGTCTCTCCGCAATGATTCACGTGGTCGTCACGTGGAAGTGCGTGTGGTGGATTGAACCACCGAGGTCAGAATACAGGACAGGCGAGGCCAGGAGGAAGGGGTCCGCGCATTCTGCGAAGCCGGGTCCGTGGCCCCACACACTCGAGACCCCAGGGTTGTGTCGGTGCCAGCACCTGAACTGGCACCGACACAACCCTGGGGTCTAAGGAATTGATGTGGAAGTTCTGGCCTACCAGACCTTCTCGACCCATGCGGAGTAGTTGAATCCGCCGGGAATGAACACCTGGCCGACGGCGTACGAATCTGGTGTGCCGGGGGTTCCCCTGAAATGCTCACCCGGCTGGGCGTTGCAGTTTCCCTGGGTGCGGCCACCGAAGGCCGGGCCCACCCGAACATCGTGGTCGACGACGCAGTTCACGGTGTTTCCATGCCGGATCACCGAGAACGTATTGGCACTCGCGGCAGGGGCGGCGAGGCCGGCGACGAGACCGGCGCCGGCGGCGGCGACCGCGGCACGGGTGGCCCAGCGGCGGACACCGGACGTCTTGGCGGGCATGGACGTGTCAGTAAGGGACATGATGCATCCTCCTGTGATGGTACGTCAGATAAGAACAGAGCGACGGTGCCTGAGAACGTCATACCCAGACACAGCAGTTGAAAATATCTTTACATAATCACTTAAGGGCCTCAAGGTTTCGCGTAAACCGGTACTCAGCACTCAGTTCTCGTCGCGCTTCTCCCGTGGCTCCAGCTCATGCATCCGCTCGGCAGCGCGGCGAAGGCGCTCCTTCCGCGTCTCCTGATCGGCTTCCTTGATCTTCTCGAAGAGTTCCTCATCCTCGTCGGAGTACTTCAGCAGCATCCGTGGCAGAGACAGCGTCACCACCAGGGACGGCCACACGATCCACGCGTAGCTCACGTTGAACACGAACTGCAGCACCAGGAAGGACACCAGGGTCACCCCCAGGATGGCGCCGTCGATGGACTGCACCAGGTTCCCGCGTTTACGCAGGCTCTCCACCTCTGCGGCCTCCGGGTCACGCGGGGCCAGACCTGTACCGGCCCGGTCGACGACCGCCGCGTCCTGCCCCGGCACGGCGACCGCCGCCCCGTTTTCGTCGAAGGGTAGCCCGCCGGGGAGGTCGGTGAACAGGGGACGTATGTCGCCGATCGTCTTCGCTCCAGCGACGGCGCCGGACCGCTCGTTGAACTCGTGCTCGTCCAACCGACCGTCCGCGAAGTGCGTGCCCAGGGCACTCATCGCGTGGATCCGGTCGTTGTCGCTGAGGCGTAACCCGTCCGCACCATCGGCACTGTTCATGTGGTCAGGCTACCAATACGTGCGAAGAGTGACGGTGTGCAGGCACAATGTGAGCTATGCAGGAACGTTGGGATCATCGCGCCGATCTTGCCGAGCAGGCAATCACCGACCGCCACGGCGGACGGCTCTGGGGTGTGCCGCGAACCAACCTTGCTGTCGTCGCGTGGCCGCCGACCACCCGCGACAAGCTCTTCTACCACTGGCACTACTGGTGGCAGGCGCACTACATCGACTGTCAGGTGGACGCCGCCCTGCGTCGCAGCACCCGGCTGCGGCTCAGTTTCATCCGGCGCACCATCCGCGGCATGCGCATCCGCAATTTCGGGCGGCTCACCCGTAACAGCTACTACGACGACAAGGCGTGGCTCGCGCTCGCCCTGGAACGCGTCGAGCGTCTCGACCGCTACGGCAAGGTGCGTTACCGCAGTGCCCTGGAGCACGACATCTTCGA
The DNA here is from genome assembly GCF_007673095.1 of Corynebacterium glyciniphilum AJ 3170. Lineage (GTDB taxonomy): Bacteria > Actinomycetota > Actinomycetes > Mycobacteriales > Mycobacteriaceae > Corynebacterium. The sequence goes on along the minus strand of NZ_VDYZ01000015.1, from coordinate 55,819 downwards.
CGGTGTCGACAGTCTCACCGGGGTCATGCCGTGGCGCGTGGGGGAGACGTTCTACAACGTCCCGACCAATGGTCCGGTCGCGATCCTCGCTGCCCGTACCGGACGGGTCGAGCTGGCCGAGCAGCTCGTCGACTGGGTCCACGCCAACCTGATCAACACCGACGGTCTGGTCATGGACGGGCTCAAGATGAAGCTGTCCGGGCCGGAGACGGTCCCGGAGATCCACGCCTACTGCCAGGGCGTGATGATCGGCGCGAACCTCGAGCTCGCCCGTGCGCAACGTCGCGCCGCCGGCATCGACATGGACGCCGTCGATCCTGTCGGCACCCAGGCGCTGACCCGCGTCCACCGTCTCGTCGAGGCGGTCTCCCACCACATGACCACGCCGAACTGGTCGTTGGACTGGAAGGCCCGGGGCGGCGACAACGGGTTGTTCAAGGGCATCCTCGCCCGGTACCTCGCCCTCGTGGCCACCTCGCTGCCCGGCGACGACCGGGCGAGTGCGGCGACACGGCGTCTCGCCCGCCGTATCGTCCTGCGCTCGGCGGAGTCGGTGTGGCGCTACCGTCTGGAGATCGACGGGTTGCCGGTGTTCCCCGCATCCTGGGGTGGGGACGCCGTCCTGCCACAGTCCGGTGGGCTGATGGGCGCTGCGCTGTCGGGCTCGGTGGCCGCGGCGGAGATCCCTGAACGTGACCTCTCGGTCCAGCTCTCCGGCTGGATGCTCATGGAGGCGGCGGCCGCCGTCACCCGCGACAGTGAGTGACGACTGACCGGTGGCAACTGACAGATCGGCCGGAGCACGGCATACTTGAACTGAGAACGCGGAACCCGCCCGTCGACCCCACACGGAGGAACACTCATGCCCATCGCAACACCCGCCGTCTACCGCGACATGCTGGACAAGGCCAAGGAGGGAGGCTTCGCCTACCCGGCCATCAACTGCACCTCGTCGGAGACCATCAACGCGGCCCTGAAGGGATTCGCTGACGCTGAGTCGGACGGCATCATCCAGTTCTCCACCGGTGGCGCGGAGTTCGGTTCCGGTCTCGGTGTGAAGAACATGGTCGCCGGTGCCGAGGCACTGGCACACTTCGCCCACCACGCCGCCAAGCACTACGGCATCAACGTCGCCCTGCACACCGACCACTGCCAGAAGGAGAAGCTCGACACCTACGTCCGACCGCTGGTCGAGATCTCCCGCAAGCGTGTCGAAGCCGGCGAGAACCCTCTGTTCCAGTCCCACATGTGGGACGGTTCCGCCATCCCGATCGACGAGAACCTCGAGATCGCCAAGGACCTGCTGCCCAAGTGCGCTGAGGCGAACATCATCCTCGAGATCGAGATCGGCGTCGTCGGTGGTGAAGAAGACGGTGTCGAGGCGAAGGCCGGCGACAACCTGTACACCACCGCCGAGGACTTCGAGAAGACCGTCGACGCCATCGGGGCCGGTGACCAGGGTCAGCGTTACCTGCTGGCCGCCACGTTCGGCAACGTCCACGGCGTGTACAAGCCCGGCAACGTGAAGCTGCGCCCCGAGGTCCTGGACATGGGCCAGAAGACCGCGGCGAAGAAGCTCGGCCTGTCCGAGGGCGCGCAGCCGTTCGACTTCGTCTTCCACGGTGGCTCCGGCTCCGAGAAGGAGAAGATCGAGGAGGCACTGCGCTACGGCGTGATCAAGATGAACGTCGACACCGACACCCAGTACGCCTTCACCCGCCCCATCGCCGGCCACATGCTCGGCAACTACGACGGCGTGCTGAAGATCGACGGCGAGGTCGGCAACAAGAAGGTCTACGACCCGCGCTCCTACCTGAAGAAGGCTGAGGCCGCGATGAGCGAGCGCGTCGTCGAGGCCTGCACCGACCTGCACTCCGTCGGAACCACGGTGTCGAAGTAATGGCGGAGCAGATCCGTAAGGGACGCGACCTCTTCGGCGCCGAGCACCCGGAGGTGCGCCTCCCCGTCGAGTTGGCGACGGCGGTCACCGGGTCGGAGTCCCTCGAGGAGCTCGAGACCCTGGCTGTGGCGAACCCCAAGGATTCAGGCGTGTGGGCTGCATTGGCCGCCTACCACCTGTCCCAGGGCAGCGCGGAGGGTGCGGGCACCGAGAAGGTCACCGCCTACGCCTGCGCGCGCACCGGCTACCACCGCGGGTTGGACGCGCTGCGCTCCAACGGCTGGCGTGGCACCGGCCCGGTGCCGTGGTCCCATGAGCCGAACCGGGGTGTGTTGCGCGCGGTCATGATGCTCGCGACCGCCGCCCGCACCATCGGCGAGGAGGACGAGTACATCCGCTGCCTCAATCTCGTCAATGACTGTGACCCGGGCGCCGCCGACGCCATGTCCACCGGCTCCGACCCCCAGTCGTAAGTGACGGTGCGGCGACTGCTGCGGTCCGTCCCGGCGGTCGCTTTCGTCCTGTTCCTGGTGTGGACCTCTACACCGCTGTGGCGCGTCACCGGTGCCCTCCCCGACCGCCTCGCCCGGTTCGTCCCCGCGGCGCAGGCGGTCTTCGCCGTCGGTGCACTCGGCGCACTTCTCTGCCTGATCGTGGTGTGCTGGCAGGCATGGCGTCGTCGCTCTGCAGCGCCGGCGGTACTCGCCGTTCTGCTCACCGCGGCTGTCGTCACGCCTGTCGGAATCGTCACGGCCCAGTCCGGGACGCCGGAGGAGGGGACCTCGGGGGAGTCAGGGGAGACACTGCGGGTGATGGCGCTCAACACCTACTTCAACGGCGCGGACGATGCGTCGATCATCGCTGAGAGCCGTCGTATCGACCCTGATGTCCTCGTCCTGTCGGAGACCTCGTCCGCCGAGGTCGACGCGGTCGAGAGAGGGACAGGGTTGACGTCGACGTCACCGGTCGATGACAGTGGACGGGCCTCCGGGACAGCTGTCCTGGTCCGGTCGGACACTCCGGTGTCCGACGTGGTCGAGGACCGCGGGCTGACCGGCCACCAGACCCCCTCGGCCCGGGTGTCCGTCCCGGCGCCGGTTGATGTCTACGGGGTGCACACCCTCCCACCTGCGTTCAGTGACCTGATTTCCCGATGGGAGGACAACCTCGGGACGCTCAAGGACTCCTTCGAGGGGAGCGATGTGCCGTTGGTCCTGGCGGGGGACTTCAACGCCACCGTCGCCCACCCGGAGTTCCGCGATTTCCTCGACCACACCGGGCTGACCAGGTGTGAAGGAGGCAGCGGGATACAACGTCTGACCGGTACACCTACGTGGCCTGACCGGTTCCCGCTGGTCCGGATCGACCATGTTCTCGTCCGGGGCGGCGCCTGTACCGACGGCGGCACAGTACAGGTTGAGGGGACGGATCACCGTGGGGTGTGGGCCGATATCTCGGTCTGAGCGGGTCAGGACTGTCCAGACCTGCGATGGTTACGGCCTGACCTACACTGGGCCTGGGGCCACAGGTCTTTCTCGGCAAGCTGGCGAATCTGCTGACGTCGTGAATGTCAACAGGGGGTTGACTAATATCTTGAAACGTACCGCGGTAATCAGGAAGTTCTACGACCAGTACGCAGACGAGCTAGGGAAAGGGTGGTGGCGATGATGCCCACATTCACCGTGACGGCAGAACGAGGCTCCGAACCGATGTGGGTCCTCGAGTGTCCCGACGTCGGCGCTGTTTCTCAGACTCGTCGCCTGGATCGCGCCGCCGACGAGATGCGCGAAGCAATCGCCTATCTGTCAGGGTTGAACCAGTCCGATATCGATATTTCCGTCAAGCCGATACTGCCCTCGGACGTGGCGGAGCTGAAGATCCAGGTGGAGTCCCTGCGAGCGCAGGCCGACGACGTCAATGAACGGGCGGCGCGTGCCAGTCGAGACCTGGTAGCCCAGCTGAAGCAGCAGGGCTATTCGCTGCGCGACATCGGGGTCATTCTCGGCGTATCACACCAGCGGGTTGCTACTCTGGCGGCCAGCGCACCAGCGCCGACGACGACGGATGACGGAAATGAGGTCCTCGCCGTCTGAGCTGTGACGTTACCTAGTGCGCAGCCTGCGTTCCTTTCGGCGTGATCACGAAGACCGCCGCCCCGACCAGGACCATGATCGCCCCGCCGATGATCCCGGCGAACTGCAGTGAGTCAGTGAACGCCTCCGCAGCACTGGTTGCCAGTGACGGCAACTGTGCCTCCTCGGCGATGTGCATTGCCGCGCCGAGGGACTCCCCGGCCGGATCAACCACCTCGCCCGGGAGGCCGAGGCCGGTCGTCATGTCGCGCAGATGGTCCCGGAACACCAGCGCCGAGACACTTCCCAGCACCGTGATCCCCAGCACCGCGCCGAGTTCATAGGAGGCCTCCTCGAGCGCGCCGGCGTTACCGGCCTTGTCCTCGGGGGACCCTCCCATGATCATCGCCGAGGCGATGGCCAGCGAACCGACCCCGGCTCCGACGAGGACCATTGCCGCGAGAATCGTCGTGTAGGTGACGTCCCCGGGGGTCAGCCCGATGTAGAGCAGTCCACCTCCGGCGAGGATCAGCCCACCGGCGAGCACACCGCGGGAGCCGACCAGTCGGCTCAGCGGTGGTGCGGCGATGGATGCGATGGCGGCGGCCACGGCGACAGGGATCAGCTTCACGCCGGTTTCGATCGGGGAGGCGCCGTCGACGAGTTGCAGCCACTGGGCGAGCAGCAGCAGAGCGGCGATCATCGCGAACGTCGAGCCGAGAGCCGCGATGATCCCGGCGGTGAACGGACGGTTGCGGAACAGTCGTAGTTCGAGCAGTGGCGAGTCGCTGCGCAGGCAGCGCACGGTGAACCAGGCGAGAACCGCCACCGCGAGGGCGAAGGCGATCAGTGCGCCCGGCACGGCGAAGGACGCCTCCTTGCCGAACTCCTTGACCGACCACACCAGCAGCACCATGCCCACCATGGACTGGACGGCGGCGAAGACGTCCCACCGTCCGGGGTTGGCGACGGTGGACTCGGGCAGCAGGACGATCCCGCCGATGATCGCCAGGCCCATCAGCGGGACATTGACCAGGAAGGCGGCATGCCAGCTGAAGTGCTCCAGCAGGACGCCGCCGACCAGGGGGCCGAAAGCGGCACCGAGGCCGGAGACGGCGGCCCAGATGCTCAGTGCGGTGGCACGTTCCTTGAGGTCGGTGAAGATGATGCGGATCATCGACAGGGTCTGCGGCATGATCATCGCGCCGCCTACGCCGAGGAAGGCGCGGATCGCGATGATCTGGTTGGCGGTGTCGGCGACGAGCACCAGCAGGGAGGCGATGATGAAGAAGCTGTAGCCCAGCATGAGCATCTTCTTGCGTCCCCACCGGTCGGCCACCGCGGACCAGGAGACCAGCAGGCCGGCGAGGACCAGCGAGTAGATGTCCACGATCCACAGCTGCTGGGTGGAGGTCGGCTGCAGTTCGGCGGCCATCTCGGGCAGGGCGATGTTGAGGATCGTCATGTCCATCGTGATCACCAGCAGGCTGGCGGTGAGCACTGCGGTGGCGGCCCAGCGGGCGGTGCGGGACATGCCGTCTGACGGGTGTGCGGTCACGGGGTCGGCTCCTGGTTGTCGGGCATCGCGAGCAGTGCGGTGAGCACGGTGGCGATGGTGTCGACGTCTGTCGGGTCGTCCGTCGGATCGTCTGTCGGGTCGCTATGGAGGGCGGCGTGGACGGTGAGTCCGTCGATGTAGGCGACGGCGGCGGAGGCGCGGGCACGTCCGACCTTCTCGGCGAGGAGGTCGGTGAGTTCGTCGGACCACTGCAGTGCGAGCCGACGCAGCGACGGGTCGGTCATCGCGGTGCTGATCATCGCCAGATTCGCACGGACCTGGCGGGCGTCGCCCAGGAAGTCCTGCATGACCCGGGCACACTGCATGATGATCTCCGGCAGGTCACCGGTGCTCTCAAGCAGGTCGGCGATCTCGGCGAGGTCCTCCTCGGTCTCGTCGGCGAGCACCTGGAGTGCCTCGTCCCTGAGATCGTCGATGCTGTCGAAGTACTGGGTGGTGGACCCCACGGCGACGTGGGCCCGTGCGGCCACCGCCCGGTGGGTGAGGGAGGAGGCGCCCTTCTCGCAGATCAGTTCGGTGGCGGCCTCCAGGATCGCCGCCCGGCGTCCGGCCGGGTCACGTTTGCCTGGTGCGGGCGTCGAAGGGGTGTCACCGTGGTCCGGTGTGGGCACGTCCTGTACCTTCCTGTTGATGTACATCTGTACATGTACATGTGTACATCATCGTCCGCGGGTCCGGCAACAGGACGTGTCACAATGGACTCCATGACGGACAGCAAGAAGCAGCGCGAGAGGCGGGCACGTGAACGCCCACGCGACCGGGCCCGCGCCGGGGTGAAGGCGGCGGCGGAGTCCCTGCAGCGGATCGCCGTCATCGAACGCGTCAACCGGATGCGTGGCAGCTCCGTGTTTGCGTTACAGTGCGCGGTGTCCGCAGGACTGGCCTTCTTCATCGCCCACAACATCGTCGGTCACGAACAGCCGTTCTTCGCGCCCATCGCCGCGGTCATCAGCCTCGGGGCCTACGGCGGGAAACGGGCCCGTCGTGGCCTCGAGATCGTTATCGGCGTCGCCGTGGGCATCGGTATCGGAGACCTGGTCATCTCCCAGATCGGTGAGGGGGCGTGGCAGATCACCGTGGCGGTGTTCGGTGCCATGCTGTTGGCCGTCTTCGTTGACAAGGGCCCCATCGCGGCCAACCAGGCGGCGAGTTCCGCCGTCCTGGTCGCCACGCTGATCCCACCGGGCGATCAGGCAGGGTGGGAGCGGATGGTCGACGCCCTCATCGGTGGCCTCGTCGGACTGCTCGTCGTCGCGGTGATTCCGAACAGTCCGTTGCGCGCGGCCCGGCGCGAGGTCGCCAGCCTCATCAGCAAGGCCGCCCTGGTGCTCGACGACGTCGCCCAGGGCATCGAGGACGGTGACGAGGAGCTCATCGGCGAAGCGTTGGCCACCGCCCGCGGTACCCAGGCGGGGGTCAATGAACTGATGTCCTCGGTCGGTGGCGGCGACGAGGTGGTGAACATCTCGCCGATCTACTGGTCCGCCCGCCGGTACACGCGGTCGATGAACCGCATCCTCACGCCGGTGGACAATGTCATGCGCAACTCGCGTGTGCTCGCCCGGCGGGCTGAGATCATGGTGGGCGACGGCGTGAAACCGGACGCGGAGTTGCCCCGCCTCATCCGGGACATCTCCGACGCCCTGGGCCACCTCGGCACCGTCTACGCCTCGGGCGGCACCCGGGGCACCCGTCAGGAACTCGTGGAGATCCCGGAGATCACCCGTCGTCTGCAGGTGCTGGCGGGGCGCGCCGACCTGTCCACCGCAGAGGGCGCGGGGCTGTCGGGGACGGTTGTGCTGGCACAGTGCCGCTCGATCATCGTCGACACCCTGCAGATCTGCGGCATGTCACGTGAGTCGGCCATGTCGGTGCTGAAGCCCACCGTCGAGGACCCGCGGTTCCCGCCGGAAGTCTGGGGCGGTGGTACCGGTGGTACAGACGGGGACGGCGGTGCCGACCGACCGTAGCCGAGCCGTCGGGTCAGGCGGCCGGTCGGGCACGGTCGTCAGATACAGTATTGGCATGGCAACAACCGCTCTGTCCGACATCACCGTCAAGCATTGGGGGGGCCTCGACACCACGGAGGTCTACGCGATCGCCCGGCTGCGCTCCGAGGTCTTCCTGCGCGAGCAGAAGGTCGAGGACGAGGAACTCGACTGGCGCGACCTGGACGACGGCACCCTGCACGTGTTCATCCGCAGTGGCCGGGAGGTCGTCGCCTACCTGCGCACACTGTCCGTCCCGGCCCTGTGGAACGTGCCCGGCACCGCGGTGGTCCGGCGGGTGCTGGGGCGGGTCGCGACCGACCCGAGGTACCGCGGACGGGGGTTGGCGGGACAGCTGATCGAGCGTGCCGTGGAACTGCACTCCGGTGAACCGATCGTGCTCCACGCCCAGACCTACATCACCGGTCTCTACTCCGCCTACGGTTTCGAGACCTACGGGGACGAGTACGACGAAGGCGGGATCCCCCACGTGTCGATGGTGCGCACCGCGTAGGGCGTCACCGCCGGACGAACTGCCCGTCGCGCAGGTGCCGGTAGAACGTCACCTTCGACGTGGGACGGGGATGGACGACCCCGTCGCGGACGACGGTGAGCTCCACCCCGCCGGCCTGCAATGCGCGTCCGGTCAGCACCGCCTGCGGATCTACGCCGCCGATCTCGGCGGGACGGCGGAACAGGCGGCGCCGGGGGACGTTCCGGGCGGCGTCGGCGTCCCACACCGACGGGGTGACCAGCCGGGTCGCGGCGAGGCCGGGGGCATCGACGGTGGGCACGAGCCGTACGCCGAAGGCACCCGTCCGCCCGTCCCAGGCCCGGCCCGAGGTGTTGGCGAACAGGGTCTGCGAGTCCACGATGATCTCCCCGACGAGTTCCGCACCGGTGTGGAAGATCTCCGCCGACCCCAAGGTGACCAGGCCGGAGTCGTCGCGGACGACCGCGGTAGGGCGGACCGGCGCGGTCATGGCGAAGTTCAGTGCCGCCACGCTCGGCCCACCTCCCGAGCCGGACACCATCGACAACTGCCAGTTCTGAGCGACAACCGAGGTCTCCCCGTCGTCGACCACCGGAACGAAGCCGACGGACATCCACATCGCGTCGATACGCATCAGGCGGGTCACCACCGCGGACAGTGCCGCGTCCGACCCGACCACGACCACCCGTACCGGACGGTCGGGGTGCTGCGGTGCGAACTGCGGGGCCCCCTGGTGGGGGACGTCCGGGGCGGCGGCGATCTCCTCGAGGCTGGGTGTGTCGTCGACCGGCAGGTGCGCGGCGGCGAGGTCGTCGAGGAGCCGCAGGTCGCGGCGTCCCGGCATGTCAGGCAGGGTGACAGCGTCGGCGACGAGGGCGCCGACCAGATCTGCGGCACGTGGTCCACACGCGAGCACAACGGTCGTCATGGTCCCCAAGAGTACGGGACGAAGATGCTGGACCGGCAAGAGCGACCGGCTACACTGTTCAGTTGGTCAACGTACTAGTAACCGGATCGGAAAGCGACGGCAGAGCTAATGACAGCAATCATCGTGGTCGGAGCGCAGTGGGGCGACGAAGGAAAAGGCAAGGCCACCGACATCCTCGGCGGTCGGGTCGACTACGTCGTCAAGCCCAACGGCGGTAACAACGCCGGCCACACCGTCGTCGTCGGCGGGGAGAAGTACGAGCTCAAACTCCTGCCCGCCGGTGTGCTCAGCGAGAACGCCGTCCCGGTCATCGGCAACGGCTGCGTCGTGAACCTCGAGGCCCTCTTCGAGGAGATCGACGGACTCGAGGCACGCGGTGCGAACGCCTCCCGTCTGCGGGTCAGTGCCAACGCCCAGCTGGTCGCGCCGTACCACCAGGTCCTGGACAAGGTCTCCGAACGCTTCCTCGGCAAGCGTGCCATCGGCACCACCGGCCGCGGCATCGGACCGTCCTACGCGGACAAGGTGTCCCGCATCGGCATCCGCGCCCAGGACCTGCTGGACGAGTCGATCCTGCGGCAGAAGGTCGAGGGTGCGCTGAACCAGAAGAACCAGATGCTGGTGAAGCTGTACAACCGCAAGGCCATCGACGTCGACGAGATCGTCGAGTACTTCATGGGCTACGCCGACCGGCTCACCCCGATGCTCATCGACGCCGAACTGGAACTCAACCAGGCGCTCGACGCCGGCAAGTCCGTGCTCATGGAGGGCGGCCAGGCCACCATGCTCGACGTCGACCACGGCACCTACCCCTTCGTCACCTCCTCGAACCCGACCGCCGGCGGCGCCTGCGTGGGCTCCGGTATCGGCCCCACCCGGATCACCAGCTCCCTGGGCATCATCAAGGCCTACACCACCCGTGTCGGCGCAGGCCCGTTCCCCACGGAGCTCTTCGACAAGTGGGGTGAGTACCTGCAGACCACCGGCGGTGAGGTCGGGGTCAACACCGGACGCACCCGCCGGTGTGGCTGGTACGACTCCGTCATCGCCCGGTACGCGTCCCGGGTCAACGGCTTCACCGACCTCTTCGTCACCAAGCTCGACGTGCTCACCGGCATCGGTGAGATCCCGGTCTGCGTGGCCTACGACGTCGACGGCGTCCGTCACGACGAGATGCCGATGAGCCAGACCGATGTCCACCACGCCACCCCGATCTACGAGACGATGCCGGCCTGGGACGAGGACATCTCCGGCTGCCGGTCCTTCGACGAGCTGCCGCAGAAGGCGAAGGACTACCTGAACCGCCTGGAGGAACTGTCCGGCTGCCGCGTCTCCTACGTGGGCGTCGGCCCGGGACGCGACGAGACCATCGTCATCCACGACGTCCTCGACTGATGTTCTGGCCTGAGCTGCCCGAACGTTTCCCGACCGGCACCGGCCGGGAGATGCGACGGGTGACCGCACAGGACGCCGCCCGCGTCGAGGCGGCCCTGCCGGAACCGGACCGGGCCGAGACCTTCCACTTCTTCACGTTCTCCCCGTTTCCGCTGGCGGAGTTCGTCGCCGACGACGCCCGCCGGACCTACGCACTGTGGGACGGCGACCGACCGCTGGCCAGCACCACCGTGTACAACGGTGACCGGTCCGCCGGCACCGTGATGCTCGGGTACACCTGGGTGATGCCCTCGGCGCGGGGCAACGGCGGGGCGGCCAACACGGAGATGAAGGAAGCGATGTTCACCGTCCTCCGTTCCGCGGGTGTCGGTGAGGTGTGGTTCCGTGCCGACGTCGAGAACCACCGCTCGTGCCGCTCGATGGAGAAGAACGGGGCGGAGCGCATGCACATCGAGAACGCGCCCCGGGTGTACCCCGACCGGGTGTCACAGTCGGTGTTCTACCGGAAGCGGCTCTCGGAGGTCTGATGGACGACCTGCACGCCCGGGTGGGGGAGGTTCTCGCCCTCATCAACGACGGCGAGGTGACCGGTTACGGCGAGATCGCCGCGGCAATCGGTGTGCCGCGGGGAGCCCGGGCGGTGGCGAGGGCACTGGCCACCGGTGATTTCGGCTGGGACCTCGCTGCCCCGGTGATCCCGGTCGGCCACACCCGCGGACGGGCAGGTCACCGCAGCTTCATCGTCCCGGAGATGGGGGAGGGGGAGAATTCCCGGTCGGCCGGACTGGCGCGGCGGGCGGTGTCCTTCACCCGGGACGGCGACACCCTGCGGATACCGACGAGCCAGTGCCTGGATGCCGAGGAGATCGCTGAACGGCTCTGGCCCACCGGTCGATGAGGATCTTGTCACCCAGCAACCCCGGAGGTTGGTCGCACCAACCTCCGGGGTTGCTGGGTGCTGCGAGGGTTAGCCTCGTCCTCCCATGTCCTCCCATGTCCTCCCATGTCCTCCCATGTCCTCCCATGTCCTCCCACCGTCACCCGGGCAGTCACGCCCACGGGTCGATGAGGATCTTCCCGCGGCCGGACCCGACACCCACACCCGAGGCGAGGAGTCCGGGCAGGCCGTCCAACCCGGTGGCGGCGGACACCGGGGTGTGCAGCAGACCTCGACGCTGCAGGTCAAACACCGGTGTGAACAGTCCGGGGAGATCCCGGCGGGGGACTGAGTGCACGGTGTCGCGCAGGCGGAACATCTCGACGCGCGTCCCACCCCGCCCGTCGAAGCAGTCCACGGCCAGCGGGGTGCCGGACAGCAGTCCGTAGAGCACCAGGGTTCCGCCGGGGGCGAGTGCGTCGACGAGGTCATTGCCGAGTGGCCCTCCGACGCAGTCGAGGATCACGTCCGGGCCCTGCGTGTCGCCGGGCCCCGTCACGTGCAGCCGAGATCGCCAGTCGGGGTCGGCGGTGCTGATCACCTCCGCCCATCTGTCCGGGTCCGCGACCGTGCTGCCGGGTGTTCCACGCACCAGGCCCACAGGACGGAGTGAGAACCGTTCCGTCAACAACTCCGCCAGGTGACCGGCGATCGCCGAGGTAGCGGCGGTGACCGCCACCGACCGGGCACTGCGGCAGTACCGGGACACCATCAGTGAGGCGGTCAGCGGATTGATGTAGGAGAAGCAGGCGGTGCGGTCATCGAGGTCAGCGGGCACCGGGACGCACCAGGAGTGGTCGACGGAACGCCGCTGCTGCCAGCACCCGGGGCCACCGAGGGGCAGTACCCGGCGTCCGACGAGATCGCGGGCGATGCCGGGGACGTCCCGTCCGACGTCCTCGACGACACCGACACCTTCGAAACCGGGGACCAACGGGAAGGTCGTCCGCGAGGGGTACGCCCCGGAGACCGTGACAGCGTCGGACGGGTTGGCTGTGGTGGCCGTCATCCGGACCGTCAGCTCCGTGGGCCCGGGTGCACCGGGCTCGGGGACCGTCTGCACGGTGACGACCTCGTGGAGCGGGCCCGGGCGGTCGGCGACTGCTGCTCTCATGGGCGGGGAGTGTAGTCGGGGGTAGTTCATCACCCCAACTGTCCAGAGGTGATACGCATCACCATAGAATGGGCGGACATGACCCTCGGCTTCCTCTTCTTCCGTCCTTGCGCAGGTGACAGCTACCGTCCCGACGAGGATCTCCGTGCCGAGGCGCATCGGATCCATGAGGAACTCGGTGACGACATGAGCGCGACGACGGACCCGGAGGCCTTCCGGCAGGGCCCCGGCGACCCGCACCCGGGGCGTCCCGCACCGCGGGGTGTCGCCGCCCTGGCGGCGTGGGTGAACGAGCACTGCGACGTCGGTGGGGGCGTGCGGACCGAGGCGGGTGACCCGTTCAGTCTGCTGGAGTTCCCGGTCGAGGTCGTCAACGATGCGCTGCATGTGGCACTGCCGTTCTCTGAGGCGGGGGAGACCGGGCGGCTGCTGCAGGACAGGTCCTGCGACCTGGGGCTGTGCATGGTGGATGACATGGAGCAGATCTGGGTGAATCCGACGGGTGTGGACCGCGGGCTGCGGATGCGTTCCTCCGTCGGCACCGTGACCACCCACATCGACGCGGAGAGCGTGCGCATGACCCTGACGGACGACGCCGACCGACGTCGACGCTCGGATGAGGGCATCCCCTATGTGGTCGTGGAGACCGGCCTGCCGGGCCGGGCGTCCCCGATGGAGGACACGCCGTTGGGGCACGTGCGGTTCGTCCAGGCGGCGTTGCTGGGCAACGGCTGGGTCGTGGAGTACCGGACGACCCGGTCGCACTTCCGGAGACATGTCGGTGACCTCACGTCCGCGGTCGAGGACATCGCCGCCTTCGCGGAGGGGGACGTCTCCTTCCTCACCCGCGGATGGGTCGACGCCACGGCGGAGACGGTGCAGCGGTGAGGGTCGTCGCTGACGTCGACACCGGGATCGACGACGCTCTCGCGCTAGTCTGGTTGGCGGCACGTCACCGCGCCGGGGAGGTCGACCTGCTGGTCACGACGTCTGCGGGGAACACCACCGCAGCGTTGGCGGCGCGGAACTCGGCGGAGGTCCTGGGCCTCTGCGGAGCGTCGGACGTGCCGGTCGTCGCCGGGGCCGCCGCGCCCCGCGTCCTGCCGTTGACGACGACCCCGGAAACGCACGGTCCCGAAGGGCTGGGCTACTGGATCCCGGGAGCCCGGGTCCCGGCGGCAGCTGACCGCGAGACGACACCGGCGGATGCCGTTGCCGCCTGGGTTCACGCTGAGCCGGACCACCTGCTCATCGCCGGACCCTCGACGAATCTGGCCTATGCGGTGGAGCACCACCCGGACCTGCTGCGTCGGACCCGGGTGACGCTGATGTGCGGCGCGTTCACCTATCCGGGCAACACCACCCCCACCGCGGAGTGGAACGCCTGGGTGGATCCGCACGCCCTGTCCTTCGCCCTGGAGAACTGGCCGGAGGGTGCCGCACCGCCGGTGATCTGCCCGCTGAACGTCACCGAACAGGTGGTTCTGACCCCGGAACGGTTGGCAGGGTGGACAGGGGGGACAGGGGGAGACTGCACCGACACCGACGCCGACTCCGGCGTCTTGCGGATGCTGCAGGACGCCCTGCGCTTCTACTTCGAGTTCCACGCGTCCGTGGGCGTCGGTTATGTCGCCCAGATCCATGATCTGGCGGCGGCGATGGTGATGCTGCAGGCGGTCGACGCCGAGTTCCGGGAGGCGACGGTCGCTGTCGAGACGGGGTCGGAGTTGCTGCGGGGGACGACGGTCGCTGACTGGGCGGGGGAGGACGGCGTCGGACCCTACTGGGGACGCGCCTCGAATGCCCGCATCCTCACCTCTGTTGACGTCGACGGGGTGTTCGGGCAGTTCGCCGAGTGCCTACGGTCCTGAGAGTGAATCTGGATTCGAAAAATGCTGCGAAACGGTCGCCGGACGGATAGTTTGGTCAGCAAAGATCATTGTTGTGATCGGTACCACTCGGCCCGTCCGAGCATGCAGAGAGATGCAGAGAGATCAGGAGAACCACAGTGCCCGTTGAGAGTCCGTACCAGCGTATCGACATCCCCGCGATCAGTGTTTATGACCAGGTGTTCGGCACCCTCGCTCCGGAGGAGACCGGGCGCACCGCTCTCACCGATTCGGTCACGGGCGTCACTGTCACCTACGGGGAACTGCGTGACCAGGTGGACCTGTTCGCCGGTGCCCTGGCAGCCCGGGGGACCGGTGTCGGCGACGTCGTCGCACTGCACTGTCCGAACACCCACGCATTCGCCGTCGCTTTCCACGGGATCATGCGTGCAGGCGCCACCGTGACCACCATCGGTTCGCTGAGCACGGCGGAGGACGTGGCCAAGCAGATCTCCATGGCCGGTGCGTCCCTGCTGTTCACCGTCGAGATGCTGGGCCCGAACGGTGCCGACGGTGCCCGCAAGGCAGGACTGCCGGACGACGCGATCATCGACCTCACCGACGGCGAGAGAGGTCTTGCCGCGATGCTGCAGCAGGGTCATCCGGCGCCGGAGGTCTCCTTCGACCCTGCGACCCACGTCGCCGTCCTGCCGTTCTCCTCGGGCACCACCGGCGTGCCGAAGGGCGTGAAGCTCAGCCACACCAACCTGGTGGCCAACATCCTCCAGACGCTGCCGCAGCTGGCGGAGAACGGGCAGAGCCGGGACTCCTCCGTGATGGCGGTACTGCCGTTCTTCCACATCTACGGGATGAACACGGTGCTGAACGCGACCCTGGCCAACCGGGCCCACCTGGTGACCATGCCGTCCTTCGAGCTGAAGAACTTCCTCGAGCTGCACCAGGCGCACCGGATCGACTTCACCTTCGTCGCTCCTCCGATCGCTGTGGTGCTCGCGAAGCACCCCATGGTCGACGACTATGACCTGGACAGTCTCACCACGCTGCTGTCCGGGGCCGCGGCACTCGACCATGCTCTCGCCGCTGCGGTGCAGGACCGGCTCAACGTCACGGTTGTCCAGGGGTACGGGATGACCGAGACATCACCGGTGACGCACACCGGCATCCGCGGGAAGACGCCCCTGGAGTCGATCGGCCTGCCGGTCGCGAACACCGAGTGCAAGGTCGTGGACCTCACCGATGACGCCCTCGGCGAGATCCTGCCCCCGGGCAACGAGGGCGAGAAGTCGGACGCCGGTGAACTCTGGGTGCGGGGTCCGCAGATCATGCTGGGCTACCTCAACAACGAGGAGGCCACCGCCAACACACTGGTCGGTGACGGCTGGCTGCGCACCGGAGATGTCGTGGAGTACGACCACGAAGGCAACGTGTACGTGGTGGATCGCGCCAAGGAACTGATCAAGTACAAGGGCTACCAGGTCGCCCCGGCGGAGCTCGAGGCCCTGTTGATGACCCACCCCGACATCGCCGACGCGGCCGTGGTCGGCTTCATCCGCGAGGAGGACGGTGAGGAGCTGCCCCGGGCCTTCGTCGTCGCCCAGATCCGCGACGGCAACCCGGTCGAGGTCGACAAGGACGCCCTGATGGAGTGGGTCGCCGAGCAGGTCGCACCGTACAAGAAGATCCGCATGGTGGAGGTCATCGCCGAGATCCCGAAGTCGGGGACCGGCAAGATCCTGCGTAAGGATCTCCGTGGCCTGCCGGTGAGCACCGGCAACTGAGCCCGGGGCCGTCGGGTCTGACGGCGGAATGCGAGTCTGGAGGCGATGAGTTGGGGTAACTCATCGCCTCCAGACTCGCATTCCGCCCCTCAGGTCGGCGCCGTCGGTCAGAGACCGACCCGGTCCGCCAGGTCGGTGGCCTTGCCGACCAACACCTCCACGACGGATGCGGGAAGCGCCGCCCCCGATGAGGCGTTCGCCGGTTCGTCGAGGGTACGTCGCACGACACCCTCCACGATGACCGCCACCTTCCACAGGCCCAGGACGTGCCAGTAGTCGAGCGCGTCCCTGGACCGTCCCGTACGGGAGAGGTAGTGCTCGGCCAGTTCCCCGGCGTCGGGGAAGCCGGGTTCCAGGGCGGCGTCGAACCCGGGCAGGTTGGGGCCGTCCGGCGTGGGCCAGTAGGCCAGTAGTGACCCGATGTCGGCCAGTGGGTCACCGAGCGTGGTGAGTTCCCAGTCGACCACAGCATTGACGTGGCCGGACTCCCGGTCGACGATGATGTTGCCCAGATGCAGGTCACCGTGCACGAGCACCGTCTCCGTCTGCTCGGGCACCGCGGCGCGGAGCCGCTCGGTCAGGGCGTCCAGCGCGGGCAGTTCCCGGCTCTTCGTCTTCTCCCACTGGCTGGACCACCGGCGCAGCTGGCGTTCCGCGTAGGGGCCGTGGGACGCCAGGTCGTCCAGCCCGGTGGCCACGAGATCGACCTCGTGGATGGTGGCCATCGCCTCGATCAGGCCTTCGCCTGCGGCGGAGCGGGCCGCCGGCGAGATCGACGCGGCGGCGTCGGGCGAGTTCAGGGACGTTCCGGGGATGACCGACATCGCCACCACCGGGACGTCCGAGACCTGGTGGGGCCCGGCGGCACCGTCGGGCCCGGTGATGCCGTGGATCGTGGGGACCGGCACCGGGGTGTCCGCGAGGCTGGCCATGATGTGACCTTCACGGGCGACATCGTGGGCGCTGGCGGTGAGGTGCCCGAGCGGGGGGCGACGGACCACGACCTCGTGACCCTTTCCGTCCGTGGCGAGGTAGGTCAGGTTCGACTGGCCGGCACCGATCCGGGTGAGGGTGAGTGGGCCGTGCGTGCCGGCGATCTCGGACAGCCAGCCGGCCAGGGCCTCCTCGGAAAACGGTGCGGTGCTCATCGGCTGGTCTCCCGGTACTTCTTGAGCTCCTGGCGGGCGATCGTCATCTTGTGGACCTCGTCCGGGCCGTCGGCCAGGCGCAGGGTGCGCAGTCCCGCCCACATCGACGCCAGGGGAACGTCGTCTGTGACGCCTTCGCCTCCGTGGAGCTGGATGGCCCGGTCGACGACCGTGAGCGCCATGTTCGGAACCAGGACCTTGATGGCGGCGATCTCCTGGCGGGCTTCCTTGTTGCCCACGGTGTCCATCATCCAGGCGGCTTTGAGGGTGAGCTGGCGGGCTGACTCGATGTTGATCCGGGCCTCGGCGATCCAGTCGCGGATGTTGTCGCGGTCCGCCAGCGGCTTGCCGAAGGTCGACCGGGAGAGTGCGCGGGTGCACAGCAGCTCCAGGGCGCGTTCGGCCATGCCGATGGCACGCATGCAGTGGTGGATGCGGCCCGGTCCCAGGCGGTCCTGGGAGATCCGGAAGCCCATGCCTTCGCCGGCGAGGATGTCCTTGTCGGGGACGAAGACGTTCTCGAAGGTGACCTCGGCGTGGCCTTCACGGTCGTGGTAGCCGAAGACGGTGAGGTTGCGCACGATGGTGACGCCCTCGGTGTCCGACGGGACGACGAGCATCGACTGCTGCTTGTGGGTCTCCGCCTCCGGGCTGGTCTTGCCCATGACGATCAGCACCTTGAGGTGCGGGTGCATGGCGTTGGAGGCGAACCACTTCCGGCCGTTGAGGCGGTAGCCGCCGTCGACGCGCTCCATCGACATGCCGATGTTCGTCGCGTCGGAGGAGGCGGTGCCCGGCTCGGTCATGCAGAAGGCCGAGCGGATCTCACCGGCGAGCAGGGGCTCGAGGAACTTCTCGCGGTGCTCGGGGGAACCGTGCAGTTCGAGGGTCTCCATGTTGCCGGTGTCCGGAGCGTTGCAGTTGCAGGCTTCGGGCGCCAGGTGGGGGCTGCGGCCCATGATCTCGGCGAGGGGGGCGTACTCGGCGTTGGTGAGCCCGGGGCGGTTGTCGGAGCCGTCACCCTGGTGTGGGTGGAAGAGGTTCCAGAGACCGCGGCGTTTCGCCTCTTCCTTGAGCTCACCCAGGATGGCGGGGAAGTGGTGGGGGTCGCCGGATTCCGCGATCTGCTGTGCGGCGATCGGCTCGGCGGGGTAGACGTGCTCGGTCATGAAGGCGTTGAGGCGGCTCTGGTAGTCCAGTGAGCGCTCGCTGAAGGTGAAGTCCATGGTGCCTTTCGGTGGTGTTGGGTGAAGCGGGCGGGGCGGTCTCAGTTGACGATCTGGCCGCCGTCGATCACCAGGTTCGACCCGGTGACCCAGGAGGTTGTCGGGGCGGCGAGGAAGCAGATGGCGTCGGCGATGTCGGCGGGTTCGCCGATGCGTCCGAGTGGAGTGGTGGCTGCGGCGGCTTCCTCGTCCTCCTTCCAGAGGGCCTCGGAGAGCTTCGTCCGGACGACGCCGGGCGCCACGGAGTTCACCCGGACTGACGGAGCGAGCTCATGGGCCATCTGCCGGGTGAGGTGCATGATGGCGGATTTCGAGGCGTTGTAGACCCCGATGCCGTCCTCGATGAAGAGGGCGCCGATGGAGGCGACGTTGACGATGGCCCCGGGGTTCTTGTCACCCAGCCCGGCACGGACGGCGGCACCTGCCCAGACGGCGGGACCGGTGACGTTGATGTCGAAGACTTTCTGCATCACGGCGCGGGACTGTTCGGTGACGGGACCATATGCCGGGTTGGTGCCCGCGTTGTTGATCAGGATGTCGAGACTGCCGAAGCGGGACACGGCGTCGTCGCAGACCCGTGTGGCGGCATCTTCCTCGGCGACGTGGCCGGCGAGGCCGAGGACGCGGTCTCCGGCGCCGGTCGCTTCGGCGAGGCTGGCGGCGGCTGCATCGGCGGCGTCGGCTTTGCGGGAGGTGATGACGACATTGGCGCCGGATCTGAGGAGTAGTTCGGCGGTGGCGTAGCCGATGCCGCGCGTGCCGCCGGTGACGACGGCCGTGCGGTCGGTGAAATCGTAGGTGGTCATGCCATGACGATACATTGAATCGTGATTCATTTCACGAACCGGGGGAGACGTCCTCTGATTCCTCCATTTCCTTCGGTTCCTCCAGGCCGAGAGTCCGGAACCAGATCGTGTCGGCGGCGGCGCACACCCGGCTGAAGGTCTCGTCCGTGTCGGGGAAGCGTCCCTCCACCCAGGTCAGGTAGGCCAGGCGTGACACGGAGGCGGAGAGTGCCGTGGCGATGAGTTCGGGGTCCTCGATGTCGACCACGGTCCCCTGGTCGAGGTAGCGGGTGAGGGCACGGGCGTTGCGCTCGATGAAGCCGTCGGCCCGTCGGGCACGGCGGGCGGCGACGGACTCGTCGGCCATCGACACCTGTTCCATGAGTGCCATCATGCGGTTGTTGCGGTGGTAGGCGGCGAGGTAACCGCGGTTGGCGGCGCTGATCTGCTCGGCGACGGGACGGTCCGCCGGGAGGCGTCCACCGGGGTGCCGCATCTGCTCCTCGACGTCGTCGAGGACGGCTCCGAGCAGCGCTGACCGGTCGGTGAAGTAGGTGTAGAGGGTGCCCACCGAACAGCCGGCCTCGGCGGCGACCGCGGTGAGTTTCGCGCCGTGGTAGCCGTCGCGGGCGAAGACGTTCTGTGCTGCGGTGAGGATCTCGGAGCGGCGACGTGCCGCGCGGTCGGTTCGGGACTCTCGCTCATTCGTCATGCGTGGATCGTATACGCTAGTGCGCAACAAGTTGAATCTCGGTTCAAAAATCGGGTGAGAGGACAGGTCCATGGCATTTCTCTATCTGGTGAGGCACGGTCAGGCCGGTGAGCGGATACTGACCGGTGACGGGCAGAGCGACTCCTTCGGTGTCGAACGGAGTTACGATGTCCTCAGCGACCGTGGGCACCGGCAGGCTGCGGCGACAGGGCGGTCCCTGGCATGCCGTAAGGCCCCCGGAACCTCAGTGCCCGTGATATCCGGTCCACTGAACCGGCAGAAGGATACCGCGGCACACGTCGTCGAGGAGCTGGGGTCGGAGCCACCGACGGTCGACGAGGCCTGGCGGGAGTTCGACACCGATGCCGTCGTCGCGCCGTGGCTGGCGGCGAACCCCGAGGTCGCCGAGCGGATGCAACGTCTGGTGGACGCGTCCAGCGACGAGAACCGTCGTGCACTCTCACGACTGACCGGGTCGATGCTGGAGGACGCCATGGCGTGGTGGATCGACCAGCCCGACTTCCCGGAGTTCCGGTCCCGGGTGCTCGGCGGTCTCGCCGCGGCCGCCGATACCGCGCGTGCCGAAGGCACTGCAGTGGCGGTGACGTCCGCCGGGGTCATCGCCCTGTGCGTGGTGGAGAGTTCCGGGGTGCCGGTGAACCGCTGGCCCACCATCGCAGGGAGGTTGTTCACCGCCTCGGTCAGCCTGCTCCGGGTACGGGAGGGGGACGGGCGTCACGGCGTGGAGCTGCTGTCGTTCAACGAGCACGCCCACCTCGATGAGCCCGACGCGGACGGACGGCGTCCGCTGCGCCGTTTCTCCTGAACCGCGGGGTGGGGACGACGGTTACGCTGGAGGACGGTAGAACCGGCCGTCGTGGTCGGAGAACGGGAGACGGACAGATGGCTTTGATCTACCTGGTGCGACACGGGCAGGCAGGCGCGGGCATGGGCGCCTACGACGACGGGAACGTGGAGAAGAGCTACGACGGTCTGACGGAACGCGGTCGGCGCCAGGCTGATGTCGTGGCACGTTCGCTCGTCGAGCGGCTCGGCAGCGACGGTGGCGACGGCGACGGTACAGATGCTACAGATGCACGGACGCCGAGGGTGTTCTGCGGTCCCCTGCACCGTCAGCACGACACGGCGGCGGCTGTCTCCTCGGCGCTGTTCCCGGACCGCCCGACCGTCGGCCCGGGTACCGGTCCGGCCACCGATCCGGCATGGAAGGAATTCGACTCGGACGCGGTCGTGGTTCCGTGGATGAAGCGCAACACCGAGACAGCGCGTCGGCTTCGGCAGGTCATGCAGGACGTCCGGCACGGTTCAGGCGACGTGGCGGAAGCGGAGTCGGCGGTGCGTGAGGTCCTCGACGGCGCGCTCGGGGAGTGGATCGACAGTGCCGGCTTCCAGGAGTTCCGGGAGACGGTGCTCGGCGGTCTCGGACGGGCCACCGCCGCCGCCAGGGAGGACGGGGCTGCTGTCGTCGCCACGTCTGCCGGGGTGATCGCCACCTGTACCGCCGCCGTGTCGGGTCTACCGCGACAGGCAGTTCCCTCCCTGGTCGGGCGGATTTTCAATGCGTCGGTCACGGTCCTGCGTGTCGCGGACGAGGCGGGACGCCACCGCGGCGGCAGCGCCGGAGTCGACCTGTTGTCCTTCAACGAGTACGCCCACCTAGACCGGCCGGATGCCCGGGGCGACCTGACGCTGATCTAGACCTGCTGCCGTACCGCCACCGACAGTGCGAGGCTGTTGAGCGGACCGTCGAACCGTGTGCCGTTGACGTAGACGACGGGATCGGATCCGACGTCCGCGTCCTGCAGGTCGAGGTTGTCGTCCTCGACCCGGTTCCGGTCGACCTGACGGGTGATCCGCTGTTCGAACGCCTCCAGGTCCAGTCCGACCCGCTCGGCGGAGGACCGGACCTTCTCGGTGTCGATGTCTTCCAGGACGGCCGCAAGATCGTCGTGCATCTCCCAGAACCTGCCTTGCGCACCGGCCGCCTCCAGGGCGAGTGCCGCTGTCTGCGCCGCATCCGTGGTCGTGTGGTGCCGGAACACGATCTGCACGTCGTCACCGACGGCGCGGTGCACTTCGCGCAGGGCGTCGGCGGTGTCGTGCCGGTAGGGGAGGTTCATCGCTGCGTAGACGACGACACTGGCCGGGGCATCTCCGGGCCCGCGGATGTGGTCCGTGTCCGGGTTGACCGCGCGGTTGAGGACGGTGCCGGCCGGGGTCGGGAGTGGGCGGAAACGGTCTCCGGCACGGAAGACCAGCCACGCCGCGAACAGCGCGAGCGCCGAGGCCACCAGGACACCGACACGTGCCTGATCAGCGACGGCATGGTCCTCGATGGCCAGGCCCACCACCAGCAGCGAGATCGTGAAGCCCATCCCCGACAGCACTGCGGCCCCGGCGACGCGGGGAATGTCGAGTCCCGGCAACCGGGACGACGGAATGAACCGGAGTACACAGGCGGCTGCGGTGGTGATGCCCACCGCCTTGCCGACCACGAGCCCGAGGATGACGCCCCACGTCAACGTCGAGGTGAACGCATCCCCCAGAGCCCGGGGACTCAGTGAGACACCCGCATTGGCCAGCGCGAACAACGGGACGACGAGGAAGTTCACATAGGGCGGCAGGACGGCCGACAACCGCTGGTTGAGCGGTATCGCGTAGGTGACCACCGACCGGACGCTGCGTGCCATGTCGGGTTGCGGAGCCTGTCGGAACAGCCGGAATGCCCGGGTCGCCAGCGCGATGTCACTTCTCCGCGGCGGGTAGACCGGCATCAACAGGGCGATCAGTACTCCGGCCAGGGTCGCGTGGACGCCGGCGGTGTAGAAACAGGCCCAGGTGTAGACACCGATCACGGCGTAGGGGAGGACCTTCCACACCTGCAGTCGCTGCAGCAGCCAGATCCCGACTAGACCGACGGCTCCGAGGGCCAGCGCCCCCACCTTCAGGTCATCCGTGTAGAACACCGCGATGACGGACAACGCCCCGATATCGTCGACCACCGCAAGGGCCAGCAGGAAGATACGTAGTCGCGGCGCATTCCGTGGCCCGATGAGCGCCAGCATGCCGAGGGCGAAGGCGGTGTCGGTGGAGATGACCGATCCCCACGCCGACGCGAAGTCTTCGCCGTGGGTGATGACGAGGAAGATCAGGGCGGGGGCGACGAGACCACCGACGGCTGCGACGACCGGGAGGATCGCACGCTCCTTCGTCCTCAATTCACCGAGAGTGAGCTCACGGCGGACATCCAGGCCGACCATCAGGAAGAAGAACGCCATCAGCCCTTCATCGACCCAGTCACTGAAGGTAAGCGAGAACGAGAAGTCCCCTACGGAGAACCCGACCTCCGTTCCCCACACAGTGTCGTAGCTGGTGCCGACGTTCGCCCAGACCAGGGCTGCCACGGTGGCAGCTATCAGGGCGAAGGCCGAGTAGGTCTCATTGTTCAGCGCACGTCTGACGACCGCCTTCCGGTGCAGGCTGCGACGGTAGTCGACCATGGGGATCCCCCTCCAGCCCTGACGGCTCAGTGTTGTGCGGATGAAGCATCATCGACTGTACGCCGGGCTATCCGGCCCGGTCGGAGGACTCGGAGGTCCCGTCAGGCACCGGGAGAGGTCTCCTCGCTCGTCGTGGCCTCCCCGTCCCCTTCGCCTTCGCCTTCCCCGGTCTGGTCGGCCGTGGCGTCGGTGTACCACTCGCTGTAGGCGGGGTCTGCGCTGTCGAAGTTTGCCCCGGCACCTTCGTCGGCGGAGACGGCGTCCACACCGAAGACGAAGTCGTCTCCGTGCTCGTCGATACCGCGTCGCAGGCCCTTGGTGATGGCGGCGCGGGCGTAGCGTCGGCGGATCGTCGCGGGGTCGGTCGAGAGGTCCTTCGCCCACGAGACCATCATGCCGACGATGATCAGCGCGAACGGCAGGGAGCAGGACACCATGATCGACTGGAGGCCGGACAAGGCGTTCTCCCCACCCGCCAACAGCAGGAACATGGCGATCAGTCCCAGAGCGGCACCCCAGACGATCGTCACGGGGCGCGAGGGCACGGGACGTCCGGACTGGGACATCGAACCCATGACCACCGTGGCGGAGTCGGCGGCGGTGACGAAGAAGATGATCACCGCGATGATCACGACGACCGACGTGACAGCGGTGAGCGGGAGATTGTCCATGATGTCGAACATCACGTTCTCCCCGGAACCTTCGATGCCGAGCCCCAGCCCGTCGAGAACCATCTTGATCGCCGTGCCGCCGAACAGGACGTACCAGGCGACCGAGATCAGTGAGGGGACCAGGACGACCACCACGACGAACTGGCGGATCGTCCGACCCTTGGAGATCTTCGCGATGAACAGGCCGACGAAGGGTGACCACGAGATCCACCACGCCCAGAACAGCATCGTCCAGGACGTCACGAACTCCTGCTCGACCTCACCCTGGCTGGCGTTGACCTGGATCAGCGACAGGAAGTTCTCGAAGAACGCGTAGATCGACGTCGGGAGCAGATCGAGCAGGAACACCGTCGGCCCGGCGATGAGCACGAACGCCCCCAGACCGATGACCAGCCCCATGTTGAGGTTCGAGAGGAAGCGGATACCGCGTTTGACCCCGGTGACCGCGGAGATGATGAAGACCACCGTGAGGACGGACATCGCGACGATGACGAAACCGTCGCCCTCCAGGTCCTTACCCGTGAGGATCGAGGTCCCCGTCCGGAGCTGCAGTGCGCCGATACCCAGCGAGGTGGCGGTTCCGAACAATGTGACGAGCACGGCGGCGACGTCGATCAGCTTGCCGAGAAGCCGGTTCGGGCCGTCCGGGAAGACCGGTTCGAACACCGCCGAGATCAGCGGCACCCGCCCGCGGCGGTAGGTGGTGTAGGCGATCGCGCCACCGACCAGGGCGTAGATGCCCCAGGGCAGACTGGCCTGGTCGAGAATGGACTGGGACATTCCGGGGAGGATCGCGTCGGGGGTCCCGCCCTCCGCGTCCGTGGCGGGGCCGGGGTCGAGGAAGTGCTGCAGCGGCTCCATCGGGCCGTAGAAGATCAGGCCGATACCCAGGCCCGCCGCGAAGAGCATCGATATCCACGACAGTGTGGAGTAGTCCGGTTCGGCGTCATCGGGTCCGAGCCGGATATGGCCGGTCGGGCGGAATGCGATGACGAACATGAACACCATGCAGGACACCGCGACCACACCGTAGAACCAACCGAGGTTCTTGACCACCCAGGTCTGCATCGTGGAGCCCACCGAGGCGATGTTGTCCGGGGCGAATGCCGCCCACGCGATGAACGCGACGGCGACGATCAGCGCGGTGACGAAGACGCCGACCCTGGTCGGGTACTTGGTCTGTGTCTCCTCGACGCTGATGCCCGGGACAAGGGCGGGGTGGACGGACTGCTCACCGGTGGCGGCACGTTTCACCGCCTGCCCGATGCGGGTGGACTGGGGTGGACGGGGGCCGGACTCGGCCATGGTCATTTTCCTTTCTCGGGTGCCCGGGGGAGGCTCCGGGCGGGGAGGTTACGGCAGGCTGAGTTGCGTGGTGCGACCTCCGTCCACGGTGTAGATCTGGCCGGTGACGAACCTGGCGTCCTCGGACGCGAGGAAAGCGACCACTCCGGCGACGTCCTCGGCGGAACCGGTGCGACGCAGCGGGTGGATGTGGTCCAGACGTCGACGGAACGCGTCCGGATCCTGCGCGCCGTCCACGTAGCTGCGGTTGAGGTCCGTGTCGATCCAACCCGGGGCGACCGCATTGCACCGGACGCCGTGGTGGCCGGCGTCCACCGCCACGGCGCGGGTGAGTCCGTGCAGACCGGACTTCGTGGCGCCGTAGGCGGCATGGCCGGGATTGGCGGCGTCACCTTCCACCGAACCGGTGTTCACGATGCATCCCCGGACGCTGCGCAGGTGCGGCAGTGCCGCCCGGATGAGCAGGAACGGGGCGGTGAGGTTGACCGCCAGGGCGCGGTTCCAGTCCTCGACGGTGGTCTCCTCGACCGGGGACTCCTGCATCATCCCGGCATTGTTGACGAGGATGTCCAGGCGCCCGGCCCGGGCCACGACCTCCTCGACCACCTGCGCAGGGGACGCAGGGTCGGTGAGGTCGGCACTGATGCTGTACGCGTCGCCGCTGTTCCGGCGCTGCGCGGTGTACACCGTCGCGCCCTCGTCGCGGAGCCGTCCGGCGATGGCCAGGCCGATACCGGAGAGCGCGCCGGTGACCAGGGCCACCCTGCCTTCGAACCGGCTGCCGGCGATGTTGGTACGTGTGTCGTTGTGAGTCACAGGGTCAGTCACAGGTCTGTGTCGTCCTTTCGTCCGATCCCCTCGGCGGCGAGGGCTGCCCGGGCTGCGTGCATCGCAGCCTTGTTCGCGGTCTCCACGCCCTGATGTCGCGCGGCCTGGGTCATCCCCTCGTGGAGCAGGAAAAGGGTGTCCGCCAGATGACTGTTGTCCCGGTCCGGGGCCACGTGGTCGAGACGCTGGCGGAACTGCCCGGTCATCCTGTCCTTGTGGGCGGAGACCACCGCGGCGACAGCGGCGCTGGAGGGGTACTCGGACAGTGCGTTCATGTACAGGCACCCGATGTTCGCCACCTGGTCGAGCCAGTCCCGCAGCCGGACCAGCGGGTGGAGGACGTGGTCCACGCCGTCCTGGGGACCTCCGGCGAGCCAGACCCTGTACGCGCGGTCACGGTAATCGAGTGCCCCGACCACCATTGATTCCCGGCTGGGGAAGTACTTGTAGAGCGTGCGGAGCGAGACACCGCTCCAGTCCCTGAGCTCGTTCACCGATCTCCCGGCGAATCCCCTTTCGGCGAAACCGCGTTCGAGTCCGGCGGCGATGCGGTCACGGGCATCGGAGGGTTCGGGGAGCGGTGTGGCGGCAGTCACGACGAACAAGGGTAGAGCGAT
The DNA here is from genome assembly GCF_007673095.1 of Corynebacterium glyciniphilum AJ 3170. Classification (GTDB taxonomy): domain Bacteria; phylum Actinomycetota; class Actinomycetes; order Mycobacteriales; family Mycobacteriaceae; genus Corynebacterium. The sequence continues at coordinate 28,972 of NZ_VDYZ01000015.1, read as the reverse complement.
TGTTCTACTGGGGCAAGGTAGTGCCGTCAGGAAGTTAGTCCCCGTCTGCGGTCCGGTCGGCGAGCTGACGCTCGTATTCCTTGAGCAACCTGCGACGTTCGCGGTCGGCGTTCCACCGTTCGGTGACGTCCCGCAGGATCGCGGCGACCCCGTCGATCCGTCCCTCGGGATCCTTGAGGATCACGATGGAGAACTCCAGCGAGATGCGGCGGCCGTCCTTGGTGACGCCGGGCGCGGACAGTGGTGATGCGCCGTATCTTGTGACGCCGGTCTCCATCACCCGGTCCCAGCCCTGCCAGTGGGGCGTACGGAGCCGTTCGGGAATGATCAGCTCGAGGGACTGTCCCACGGCCTCGTCGGGCCGGTAACCGAACATGATTTCAGCACCGTGGTTCCACAGCCGGATCGTTCCGGAACGGTCCGCGTAAATCACCGCGTCAAGCGTCGATTCTTCGATGATTCGTCGCGGAATTTCCGACGCGGGAGCTTTTCTGTCATCGGTGTCCATGGAATTCTCCTCACCAGGCGACATTCTATGTTTTGTTAGCGAATATACGCCACCGGACGGTGTGGCCGGTAACAGGTGGCAGTCGGGAGGGGGCTCGTCGAGGTGGCGCCGGAGGAGCGATTCTGCAGCGTACGGTTTCGTGGTGCGGCCGGTGGCCCGGTTGCGGTATCGGACGCGCCCGCCTACCGTTGATCCGGTATGTGATCCACAGCACTACTGTTCATACTGCCGACGAATCGACGTGAACCAGTGAATGAATTCATCTCCTCACGATGGACGGACATTCTCTTCCGTTCTTATCAACATGCGAGTCTGGTGATTCAGGCTCTGATTCTCGCCACCGTCGTGGCACTGGTGATCGCCGTGATCGTCACGCGGTACCGGGGCCTGTCCCCGGTGGCTAATGCGGTGTCGGCGGTCGGGTTGACGATCCCGTCCCTGGCACTGCTCGGCCTGGTGATCCCGCTGGTCGGTATCGGTACGCTGCCGTCGGTGTTCATCGTCGTGTTCTTCGCCGTCCTGCCCATCCTGCGCAATGCGATCGTCGGGCTGCAGCAGATTCCCGCCGAACTCATTGAGGCGGCGCGTGGGCAGGGGATGAATGCTGCGTCGATCCTGCTCCGGGTCCGGTTGCCGCTGGCATGGCCGGTGATCATGACGGGCATCCGGGTCTCCACGCAGATGTCGATGGGGGTGGCGGCGATCGCCGCCTACGCCCTGGGGCCGGGGCTCGGCGGGTACATATTCACCGGGCTCAGCCAGATCGGCAGCGCCAACGCACTCTATTACACCCTGGTGGGGACGATCGGTGTGATCATCGTCGCGCTGATCCTGGACGCCGTCCTCGTCCTGCTGGGCCGACTGACAACCTCGAAGGGGCTCCGCGCATGACGAACGACCGACAGAACTCAGGTGCGGAGATCGAACTCTCCGGCATCACGAAGCGCTATTCCGGACAGGACGTCGCCGCGGTCGAGGACCTCAACCTCACGATCCCCGCCGGCGAGACCGTCATGTTCGTCGGGCCGTCCGGCTGCGGTAAGACGACGTCGTTGAAGATGATCAACCGGCTGATCGAACCGTCGGAGGGGATCATCAGGATCGGCGGCGAGGACGTCACGAAGAAGAACCCCACGGAGCTGCGGCGCAGCGTCGGTTATGTCATCCAGGGTGGGGGTCTGCTGCCGCACATGACCGTCGCCCAGAACATCGGCCTGGTGCCCGGGCTGCTGAAATGGGAGAAGAAGCGGATCACCGACCGCGTGGACGAGTTGCTCGACCTGGTGGGACTGGACCCGGCGACGTACCGCGACCGTTTTCCGCGTGAGTTGTCGGGTGGACAGCAGCAGCGCGTCGGCGTGGCGCGCGGGCTCGCCGCCGACCCGCCCGTCCTCCTCATGGACGAGCCTTTCGGCGCCGTGGATCCGATTACCCGGCAACGTCTGCAGGACGAACTGATCAGCCTGCAGAATGAGCTGCACAAGACGATCGTGTGCGTCACTCACGACATCGATGAGGCGGTGAAGCTCGGCGACCGGATCCTGGTGCTCAGGGAGCAGGCGCGTATCGCCCAGTACGACACCCCGGACCAGATCCTCGGCAACCCCTCCGACGACTATGTGGCTGATTTCGTGGGTTCCGGGTCGAAGCTCAAGCAGCTGTCCCTGCTGCGTGTGGACGACGTGGGGGTCGACGACTTCCCGACCTGCACGGTCGGGGAGGACTCCGCCGAGGTCGTGCAGCGGGTCACGGGCCAGGGGAAGGACAGCGTCATCATCCTCGACGGGCGCGACCGTCCACGGGACTGGGTCTGGCTGCGCACCCTGCAGTCCCACAGCACGGTTCCGGCGCCGGACCTTGACCTGGAGACCACGGTGGAGCGGCGGTCCACCGTCAACGACGCACTGGACTCCATGCTGGTCTCCAGCCACGGCGGCGCCATCGTGACCGACCGCGGCCGCTACGCCGGAGTGATCTACTACGAGGCGGTCACCGAGTACATCCGTGCCCTCAACTCCGACGGAGGGCAGTAGACATGGCACGCACGGCAGGTTCGTCAGGCATGGTGCGCCGGATGTCCGGGGAGGACAGGCTCCTCATCATCGGGATCCCTGTCCTGGTGGTCGTCGTCTTCCTGGGGTGGGTCGGCTGGCGGCAGACCGCGGACCTCGGTGACGTCGAGGCACGCGCCCTCGCCTGGGACAGTGTGCTGACCATGGCGAGGCAGCACATTGTGCTGGTGATTCTCTGTGCGGTGCTGGTCATGGTCACTGCCGTGCCCGCCGGTATCCTGCTGACCCGACGGCGCACACCGGTGCTGTCGATGCTGACCACGCTCATCGGCAATATCGGCCAGTCGGCCCCCGTTATCGGTGTGATCGTGCTACTGGCCATCTGGCTGGGATTCGGTACACCCACCGCCGTGCTCTCGTTGAGCATCTACGCGTTCCTGCCTGTGCTGGCGAACACCGTCACCGGGCTCACCGGCGTTGACCGTACTCTCGTCGAAGCGGCCCGGGGCATGGGTATGTCGCCGGTACAGGTGTTGTTCCGGGTGGAGTTGCCGTTGGCGTTACCGGTGATCATGACCGGGGCGAGGACCGCGCTGGTGCTGCTGGTGGGAGCCGGAGCATTCGCGACATTCATCGACGCCGGCGGGCTCGGCGCGCTGATCCAGACGGGGATCACCCTGTACCGGTTCCCCGTCCTGGTCTCCGGGGCGATCCTGATCGCGCTGCTCGCGCTGCTCGTTGAATGGGTGGGCAGGCTTCTGGAAGTCGCGCTGACCCCGAAGGGACTGTGATCGACCCATGACAACGACAAGAACTGATATTCCACGGGCCGGCGGACGAGTCCGGATCCTCGCGCTACTCACCGCGCTGTCGGCGATGTTGGTGTCGGCCTGTGGCCTCGGCACTGCCGGCGGCTACAGTCCCAGCGGCACGCTCTCCGGCGACCTGGAGGATGTCGACCTCTCCGGCGCGACGGTGGCGGTGGGGTCCAAGAACTTCACCGAGCAGATTCTGCTGGGCAAGATGGCGGTGATCCTCTTCCAGTCCGCCGGCGCGGACGTGCAGGACCTGACGAACATCCCGGGCTCCTCCAGCGCACGTCAGGCCATGATCGAGGGCGACGTGAACATGCAGTGGGAGTACACGGGCAGTGCCTGGACGACCTACCTGAACCACGATGACCCCATCCCTGACGAGCGGAAGCAGTATGAGGCCGTCCGCGACGAGGAGAAGGCCAACGGGCTGGTGTGGCTTCCTCCGGCACCGATGAACAACACCTACGGCTTCGCCACCACCAAGGAGGTCGCTGACAGGCTCGGTGTGTCGACGCTCTCGGACATGGCGAATGTTCCGCGTGCGGACCGTACGTTGTGCGTGGAGTCGGAGTTCGCGAACCGGAACGACGGGCTGATCCCGATGCTCGAGGCGTACGGTCTGTCCCCGGCGGATGTCGACCAGTCCTTGATGGACACCGGTGCGGTCTATGCCGCGACGGCGGGCGGCACCTGCAACTTCGGTGAGGTGTTCACCACCGACGGCCGCATCAAGGCGCTTGACCTGCAGATCCTCGAAGACGACAGACAGTTCTTCCCGAAGTACAACCTGTCGGCCGTCGTAGCTCAGGGCCTCATCGACGACTACCCGCAGATCGCGGACCTGTTCGCCCCGGTCTCTGAGAAGCTCGACGACGAGACCCTCATCGACCTGAACGCGCGGATCGACGTGGACGGTGAAGAGCCGACCGACGTCGCGTGGGACTGGCTCCGTGACGAGGGGTTCATCGAGGGGTAGGGCTGAGCAGGTAGAACTGGGGTCATGGCAGAGAAGAGCACTCCGGCGATGTCGCCGTCCGAGATTCCGTACACCGACGTTCTCGACCGCGTAGCCGGCCCTCGTCGTGCCGAAGCCGACGAGCTGGTGACGATGATGCAGGACATCACCGGTGAGAAACCGGTGGTCTGGGCCGGGCGCATCATCGGCTTCGGGCACCGCCACTACCGCTACGAGTCCGGTCATGAGGGGGATATGCCGGTAGCTGCCTTCGCTACCGGTGCTCGTCAGCACACCATCTACCTCGACAGCGGGTTCGAGGAACGGCGCCCGGAGCTCATGCGTGACCTCGGGAGGTACCGTGCCGGAACCGCCTGCCTGTACATCACCCGTCTGGCGAACGTCGACAGGGAAGTGTTGCGTGCGCTGGTTGTGGCGTCGATCGGGGACGGCAATGAGCCGGTGTAACTCGCAATATGAAGGTACCGCTTGACTTTGTCAGGTACCTGCGTAGTATGTCCTTCAGAAGGTACCTGAACAACAGGTACCGCACTATCTGAAGGAGCGGACATGGACGACATGACCAACGACAACACCGCAAGCGCCGACAACACCGGTGCCACCCCGGACCTCGCGGACCGCCTCACTCACCTGGCCATGATGCTGCGGCGCATGGACATGATGGGTCGACCGGGGCGACCGTTCGGCGGAATGCGCGCCGGGCAGGGCCGGGTGCTGCACATTCTCACGCTGCGCAGTCCGATGCCGCAGAAGGAACTCGCCTTCATGCTGGGCGTCCGGCCGCAGTCGCTCAGTGAGCTTCTCGGCAAACTCGAATCCGCCGGATTCGTCGAACGACGTCGGGACGAAACTGACCGGCGGACGTTCATCGTGGACATCACCGAGGAGGGCAGGAATGCTGCCTCTGATGTTCCGGAGACGGACGATCCGTTCGACGTCCTCACTGCTGAGGAACAGGAACAGTTCGGTGACATGCTCGACCGGGTCTCTGCCGCGGTGCGCGAGAAGTTCCCGGACGATCCCCGAGGCGGCGGCCGCGGTCGCGGCTTTGGTGGGGGCGGCCCCTTCGGTGGAGGGCGTGGATTCGGTGGGCATCGTGGCGGTAGAGGCCACGGTGGTCACGGCATGCCTGACGGCGATCCGGAGACGGGTGAGCGTGCCCACTGGCACGAGCACTGCCACCAGGACGGCGCAGAGTGGCCCGGCATGCGGGAGATGCAGGACATGGGCCGAATGGCGATGTTCCGCATGGGCATGATGGGCCGGGGTCGAGGCTCGGGTCGAGGTTTCGGACGCGGCTTCGGTGAGGAGCCGGGTTTCGCCTGATTCTCACTGAGTGACCGCAAGTGAGTACCGACCCAGCAACCCCGGAGGACGGTCACACCGACCTCCGGGGTTGCTGCGTCGTGGGGGTCGTGAGGGTCGTGGCTGTCTAGTGCCCTGCGAGCCGTTGTACCGCCCGGTGCAGTGCTTCCCCGACGGTACGGAGGACGCGGGCGGTCGACCGAATACCGTGCCGGGTGAACCGACAGACTTCCCAGCCGTCGTTCATCATCGCCTGCGTGAGCTGCAGGTCGGTCTCGCGCTGCTCGAGGCTGTCGTGGTGACCGCCGTCGTAGTAGAGAGCCACCCGAAGCTCACGGCAGGCCAGGTCGGGAACCGTGCCACCGGGGAGCGTCCGACCCTCGGCCTCCTCCCTGACCTGCGATTCCCATGCCAGTCCAGCCGGCAACAGCGGGGCGACGATGAGCCGTAGCGTGGTCTCCATCGGAGACTGCGCACCGTAGTCGCACATGTCGAGGACCTCTGCGACCGTCCTCGCGTCCACACGGTCGGCGGAGGCCGCGCCGATGTCCTCGTGGGTCAGGCGCGTGCACTGGGTGAACGCGTCCACGAACTGCACCGCGCGGTGGACCCGGTCGTTGATCCCCGGCAGTCGCTGGTGAGGCCAGGAGTGTCTTCCGCGCAGGATCGACCAGAGACACTGCGCGGCCGTCGTTGCCGGATCCACGACCTGCAGAGCCGGGAAGTGTGGGTCGGGACGGGTGACCGGCAGGCCGTGCGGTAACCGGCGGAACACCGGGCGGAGGGGGAGACGGGCAGCGGCCCGAGAGTTCGAGCTGCCCTTGGACCCACGGTCGGCGAGCAGGACGGTGGCCGCGGAGTCCGGCCAGTCCGGCCAGTCCGTCCAGAGCCCGTGGAGCGCTGCGGCTCCCCACTCACCGACGACCGCACCCGGATTGTTCATCACGTGGGCGCGGGCGCGGGTGACGGCGTCGGCCGGGAACCTCCCGAAAAGCCGGACGTCCTCCGGCAGTGACGAACGCGGGACGACGAGTCCGGAGGCCACGGTGACATAGGACCGGTCGAGCCTCCACCGGGTCACAGCACCGGAGGCCAACAGGTCACGGCGACGCTGCGGAAGAGTCCGGGGGAAGGCTCGGCGGGTATGCGCGGGGCCACGGTGCGTCGGGAGGGAACGGTCCATGGTGGAGAGAGACTCGGCACGGGTATGCCGGGGTTCCCTCGCGCCGGGACCTGGCACGCAGCAACCCCGGAGGTTGGTCACACCGACCTCCGGGGTTGCTGCGTCGGACGATGTGGCTCGGACGATGTGGCTCGGACAGCGTGCGCCGGACGCTATCCCGCGATAATCACGTCCAGCGTGCGGGGCCCGTGCACGCCCTGTACCCGGATCAGCTCGATGTCCACCGTCGCGCTCGGCCCGGAGACCATCGTCACCGGCAGTTCGTTCAGGCCGTCGGCGGTCAGCTTCGTGATGGCCTCGGGCACGATCTCCACGATGTCCTCGACCTTCACCACCACGATGTGATGGTCGGGTACCAGCGTCGTGGCCCGGCGTCCCGACTCCGGTCCGACAAGCATGATGGTGCCCGTATCCGCCACCGCCACGGCCGACGCTGTCACCACGGCATCGACGCTGTCGAGCGTATCGAGGTCCACCGGGGAATCCGCCGAATCATCGAGAACCTCCGCCTCCACGGCATCGACCCACGCGTGGTCCATTGACGTGGGAACCACAATGCGTGACTCGGCGGAATTCTCGCCGGCCTTGCCGAGGAAATCCCGGACCGCGGCAGCGATCTCCCCGGGCGTCCCACCTGTGCGCTCAACGGTGGCGTCGTAGTCCTCCAGACGGTCGACCAGCAGATCAACGAGAGCACCGGTGTCCAGCGAGCCGGTCGAACGGTACTGCCGGGGTACCTCCACGGCCCCGGTGCCGTCCTGCCCGTCGCGAAGACCCAGTGAGGAACGCACCCGCGCCAGGATCTCCGTCCGGGCATCACTGCGTGAGTCCGTCATTCGTCCTCTCCCTTCCGGTGTTTACGGAACCAGCTGCGGAAGGACTCCGCAGGCGGTTGGGGCACGTCCCGCGAGCTCGTCCATTTTCCGGCGAGTCCGGGCAGGGACGTCATCCCCCTGGAGGGGCTCACCTTGTGGACCAGGGGGAGGGCGCGTTCGGCGGCGCCCATACGGCGGCCGTCGCTCATCAGCCACTTCGCCCCGTCCAGGGCGGCATCCAACTGCGTCTCGGGGACGCGGCCGCCGTGGTTGACCTCCTGGTCCTCATTGCGCAGCCGGGTGAGCATCTCCGGGATGTTGATCTTCACCGGACAGGCGTCGTAACACGAGCCGCACAGCGAGGAGGCGTAGGGCAGTGAACCGTTCTCGGACTCGTCCACACCCGTCATCAACGGCGTGAGGATCGCACCGATAGGCCCGGGGTAGACCGAGCCGTAGGCGTGGCCACCGGTGCGTTCGTAGACCGGGCAGACGTTCATGCACGCCGAACACCGGATGCAGTGCAGCGCCTGCCGTCCGTGCTCGTCGGCCAGCGCCCGGGTGCGCCCGTTGTCCAGCAGGATCACGTGGGCGTTCTGGGGTCCGTCGCCGGGAGTCACCCCCGTCCAGAAGGAACTGTAGGGATTCATTCTTTCGCCGGTGGACGAGCGCGGCAGCAACTGCATGAACACTTCCAGGTCCTGGAACGTCGGGAGCAGCTTCTCGATGCCCATCACGGTGATCAGTGTCTCGGGCAGGGTGACGCACATCCGCCCGTTGCCCTCGGACTCCACCACCGAGAGCGTGCCCGTGTCCGCGATACCGAAGTTCGCACCGGAGATGGCGACCTTGGTCTCCATGAACTTGCGGCGCAGGTGCCGGCGGCTCGCTTCAGCCAGGTGCTCGGGGTTGTTGTCGAGGTCCGGGTCGACGTCCTCCATGCCGTTGAGGAAGATGCGGCGGATCTCGTCGCGGTTGCGGTGGATCGCGGGAACGAGAATGTGACTGGGCTTGTCGCCGCCGAGCTGCACGATCAGTTCGGCGAGGTCGGTCTCGAAGGCGTGGATGCCGCGGGGTTCGAGGTACTCGTTGAGCCCGATTTCCTGGGTGGCCATCGACTTGACCTTGATGACCTCGCGGGTGCCGTCGTCAGTGAGCGGGGCATGGGTGGTCACGAGGTCCTCGACGATGCGGTTCGCCTCGTCGGCGTCCCGCGCCCAGTGGACGTGTCCGCCGCGGGCGGTGAACGCCTCCTCGAACTGCTGGAGCAGCTCCGGCAGACGGGCCATCACGTCCTGTTTGACGGCGGAACCGGCGTCCCGCAGTGCTTCCCAGTCGGGCATCTCGCCCACCCGGGCGGCGCGTTTTCCGCGGATGGTCTGGGTGGCGTGCTGCAGGTTGCTGCGCATCTGGACGTTGCCGAGTTCGTGCTCGGCGACCTCGGGGAAGGGGTGGGTCTCGAGCAGGTTGCCACTGCCCGGGACGGTCGGCATGCCGAGGACGGTACGGGAGCTCATCGCAGTGCACCTCCCGTGACCGTGGCACCCTCGTCCTCCAACAGGAGCGGGTTGTCCTTCGTGGACGCCAGGATCCGGGCGAGGTGCACCGAGGTGGGGACGGTCCCCTCTCCGGGGACGAGTCGTCCGGTGCGTGACAGTCCGCCGCCGATGTGCATCAGGCAGGACACGTCGCCGCCGGTGCACACGGATGCACCGCTGGAGATGATCGCCTCGACCTTGTCGCCGAGCATGGCACCAGAGACCTGCGGATTCTTGACCGAGAACGTGCCACCGAAACCACAGCAGATGTCCTCGTTCTGGATGGTGCGCAACTCCAGCCCCTCCACCGAGGCGAGGAGGTCACGCTGCCGGTCGCCGAGCCGAAGCAGCCGCATGCCGTGGCAGGACGGGTGGTAGGCCACGGTGTGGGGGAACCAGCTTCCCAGGTCAGCGGAAGCATCGGTCATGCCCTGGATGTCGGTGAGGAACTGACACAGCTCATAGGTGCGGTCGGCGATGTCCGTGGCACGGGACGCCAGCGCGGCATCCCCGTTGTAGTCGGCGACCATCGGGTGCTGGTGGCCCAGGGATGCCACGCAGGAACCGCTGGGAGCGATGGCGTAGTCCCAGTCCGATTCCTCGAACGCGCGGACGTGGTTGCGGACCACGGGATAGGCGTCGGTGAATTTTCCCGAGTTGATGTGCATCTGACCGCAGCACGCCTGACGCTCGGGGAACACCACCTGGTGCCCCAACCGCTCGAGGATGGTGACGGTCGCTTTCGCCACTTCTGGGTACATGGCGTCGACGATGCATGTCGCGAACAACGCGATCTTCATGAGAATCGTCCCTCGTCTCAAGTCGTGGAATACAGCAGCTCTTCTCCAGCTCTGCTTCTGCCGGGGACGCCCGGGGCACGTGCGGTAGTCAGCCGACGTTGAAAGAGGCATCCGGGGCGTCCTGCCGTTCCACTGTAGACCCGCCGACGGGAGGTGTGGACGAGGCGGGGGAGGGCATGTTTATGCAGATAACACAGCGTGGTCTGACCACAGCTGGTCACAGCTTGGGCCGCTGAGACTGAAATGGACCGGCACGGGGGAGGGGCCTGAGACCGGAGCAACCCCACAGGTCGGGGATACCGGCCTGTGGGGTTGCTCCTGACGGTGAACGGGTTACTGGGTCCGCACCACGGTCAGGTTGCCCAGCTTGTCGAACCAGGACCGCTTCTTCGGATCATCAGGTAAATGCGGATCTTCAGCATAGAGCAGCAACCCCAGGGGCTGGACAGACCAGCCTCTGGGGTTGCTGTGTGAGCTCAGCGAGAACCTATGCGTTGACGCTGGCGCGGGCCTTCTCGGCGGCAGCGACGAGCACCTTGATCGAGGCGGTGGTCTCGTCCCAGCCACGGGTCTTCAGACCGCAGTCCGGGTTGACCCACAGCTGACGGGCCGGCACGGCCTCGAGAGCCTCGGCGAGCAGGGTGTCGACCTCGTCCTGCTCCGGGACACGCGGCGAGTGGATGTCCCACACGCCCGGACCCACGCCCAGCTCGAAGCCGGAGTCGCGCAGGGCGTGCAACACACGCATACCGTTACGGGACGCCTCGATGGAGGTGACGTCGGCGTCCAGGTCGCCCACGGTGCCGATGAGCTCGTTGAACTCGGAGTAGCACATGTGGGTGTGGATCTGTGTCGCGTCCTCCGCGCCGGCGGTCGCCAGGCGGAAGGAGCCCACGGCCCAGGCCAGGTAGGCGGGCTGCTGGGATGCGCGCAGCGGCAGCAGCTCACGGATGGCGGGCTCGTCGACCTGGACGATCTTCGCACCGGCGTCGGCCAGGTCCGAGATCTCGTCACGCAGGGCCAGGGCGACCTGGTCTGCGGTGGCACCCAGCGGCTGGTCGTCGCGGACGAAGGACCAGGCGAGCATGGTGACCGGGCCGGTGAGCATGCCCTTGACCGGCTTGTCGGTGAAGGACTGTGCGACCTTGAACCACTCGACGGTCATGGCCTCCGGGCGGGTGACGTCACCGAAGAGGATCGGCGGACGCACGCAGCGGGAACCGTAGGACTGGACCCAGGCCAGGTCGGTGGAGTGGTAGCCCTCGAGCTGCTCGGAGAAGTACTGGACCATGTCGTTACGCTCGGGCTCACCGTGGACCAGCACGTCCAGGCCGAGAGCCTCCTGGCGGTCGATGACGTCCTTGACCTCGTTGACCATGGCCTCGTGGTACTGCTCAGGGGTGAGCTCACCCTTGCGCAGCTTGGCGCGGGCCTGGCGGATCTCCGTGGTCTGGGGGAAGGAGCCGATCGTGGTCGTCGGCAGCGGCGGCAGACCGAGTTCTTCGTCCTGCACCTCGCGGCGCTGGTCGAAGGGGTTACGGCTGCGGTCGGCGTCGGTGACGGCGTCGGTCCGGGTACGCAGCGCGCTGTTGCGGGTGCGCTCCGAGTTGCGGCGGGATGCGACGGCCTCATGGGCTTCGGCGACGGCGGCCTTGTCGTCCTCGGTCTCGGTGCCGTTGAGCAGACGGGACAGGACAGCGACCTCGGCGACCTTCTCGGCACCGAAGGCGAGCCAGCTGCGCAGCTCGGCGTCGTCGTCGAGGCTGGTCTCCTGGGCGAGGGAGTAGGGGACGTGCAGCAGGGAGGACGAGGTGGAGACGCCGACGGGGCCGCGCTTCGCGAGAGCCTTCAGGGTCTCCAGGGCGCGGGCCAGGTCGGTGCGCCAGATGTTGCGGCCGTCGACCACACCGGCGAGGATTTCCTCGGTACCGGTCCAGGAGGGCAGCAGGTCGGCGTCGGCGACGTTGGTGTCGTCGGCCTGACGCTCATCGGTGCGGCCGGTGACCAGGTCGACACCGAAAGCGGCGATGCCGATACCCGACAGGGTCTTGACGGCCAGGTCGCCGTCGCCGAAGTAGGTCTGGACCAGCAGGTTGGTGTCGCCTGCGGCGTCGACGAGCTTCTCGTAGCCGGCACGGGTGCGGGCCAGGAGGTCGGCCTTGCGGGCGTCGTCCTTGTCGACGTCGGTGACGAGGTAGGGCTCGTCGAACTGGACCCAGGTCGCGCCGCGCTCGGCGAGACGCGGCAGCAGGCGGGCGTAGGCCTCGAAGATCTCCTCGAGGTGGCTCAGCGCGTCCGAACCGTCGGTGGTGCGGGCCAGTGCCAGGTAGGTCAGCGGGCCGATGATGACCGGACGGGCGGCAGTGCCGCGAGTGATCTGGTCACCGAGGTCGGCGAGCAGGGCGGCGTCGTCGAGACGGAACTCGGTGTCGGCGGCGAGCTCGGGCACGATGTAGTGGTAGTTCGTGTCGAACCACTTGGTCATCGCGCTGGCGGGCAGATCCGCGGTGCCGCGGGCGGCCGCGAAGAGGCGGTCGATGAAGGCGGGCAGGCCGTCGTTGCCGTGGTCGTCGATGTCGGCGACACGGGTGGGCAGGGCACCGAGCAGGGCGGAGGTGTCCAGCATCGAGTCGTAGAAGCTACGGCCGATGGTGGGGACGGAGTCCAGGCCGGCCTCGGTGAGGTTGTCGGCCTGCTGGTTGACCAGCTGGGTGGCGACGGTGGCCAGGTTGCGGCCGGTGGAGTCGTCCTTCCAGTAGGTCTCGAGGGCCTTCTTCAGCTCGCGCTTCGGGCCGATGCGCGGAACCCCGGCGACGGTGGCGTTGATCTGTGCGGTCACAAATGATCCTTCACATGTGGATGTACGGTTCTCGCCGTCGACCGGTGAGTCACATGTGGCACAGGGCGGTGCCCCGGAACTGACGTCGGTGGACGGCAGACCACATGCTGCGGACCGTGCACCCTGAGGGGCACCGACGCACCGGTGCCGGTGCTTCGTCCGCAGGTTCCGCCTCGTCCGGGGCTCCAGGAGGGGAACTCGACTCTCGTCGACTGCTTCGCGACCAAGGTAACCAGTAGACCGCTTAGTCTGTCAAGTCCGTCACGTTATCGGCGTCCTGTCGCCTGTTGCATCGCCTGTTCTGCCCCTGGGCATCTGAGTCACCGCTCAGGTCAATAATCGACGATTTCGTGACCCCAGGGGTGACTCAGCTGACAAGAGCTGGGCTCGACGGGGTTCTGGACGCAGCGCACCTCGCGTAGCGTCGGGTGGATGTGGACCGTCTACACGGGAGAGCAGTACCGCGCGGCATTGGAGGAGTGGGACCGGAGGGAAACTGGAGCACGCGGGAGCGGCCGTCACTTACATCAGCACGCGGATTACGGCGAAGTGGCGTACGCGGTTGCGGACTGCGTCGAGGCGAAACTGAGCGCAGAAAGCCGCCCACGTCCCGTCGTGCTGCTGGTCGGTGCCGGAGGAAATGGTCGAGATGGCCTACGCGCGGGCACCGAACTTCTGCACCGCGGATACCGGGTGGAGGTGGTGTTGTTCCCCGAGCCGGGGGCTGATGACGACATCGAGTACCTCGGAAGGATCGAGCTGCAGGAGAAGTGGCGGAACGATGTGAATGATGACTCGCGCGAGCAGTTGGCGACCTTCCTCGCCGTCGGTGGGAGTATGTCGCGGATGACAGGACAGGAGGAGGACCGGCAGGACTGCGTTGTCGTCGATGCAATCAGCGGACGTGGGATTGACGGTCCTCTGCGGGGGCCTGCGATCGAGTGGGCTGAATTCTTCTGGGGTGGTCGGAAAGTAATAGCGGTCGACTTGCCCACCGGAATTGATCCTGACAACGGTAGCGCCAGAGGTAACGGATTCTTTCCGGCGTCGACAACCGTCGTTATCGGTGGTCTTCGTGCTGCCCACGTCCTTCACGAAGACTGTGGACGTCTCGTATTCGTCTCGGGTGGGATGGTCCATCTATTGCAGACAATCGAACAAGGCAGTCAGGCAGCTGGCTCTGAACAGGGTGTCTTGCCGGACGAGCATTCTTCCGTGCGGGTTCGCTTCGGATACCTCGCCCAGGATCCAGGTGAGGACGATCCTCTCCCCGGATTCACGAACCACCCCGACGGCTGGGAACGGGGCGACTCCTCGCCCTGGTGCCGTCAGATCCTCGGGACACTTGGCGGTGACGCATACGACCGGCACCTGCGGGAGGCTGCGGGGCCTCCGACGCGCTGGAATCCTCGCGAGGAGTCCCTGGTGGGGGTTGCAGGTCACCCCGTCAGACGCCCTGGAGCAGCGGCGGTGGTGGCCGCCGGTGCCCTGGGTTCCACAGCGTGGGGCGTTGTGGCTCATCCATCGGCTGCTGTGGCAGTGTCCCAGCATTTTCCCCAGGTAGAGGTGGTGGCTGATCCCGGGAAGAGTGGGACGAGGGGAGCGTCCTGGGTGGTCTGCTCCGGCGCGTCCGGCGCTGACTTCACCGCCGCTGCATGCCTGATCATCACCCGGGACGCTGTGCTCGACTGGATTGCGGACGGGATAAAGCCGCCGGATTTCGTTGACGATCAACAGATAATTGCCCTCGTGGACCGGGACACGGCGGTGGAGGCCCTGACCGCATGGGGAGAGTCGAGGCGAACCGACATTGAGGACCAGAGTGTTGTCTGCCTGGCGGAGAGAATGGCGTCCAGCCTCGACTGCAGGGTGGTTCTCAGCGGACAAACCACTGTCTATGTCGAGTCGAATACGACGATAATCATCCGCTCCGGCGGGGGTGTCTCCGTGCAAGGGTATGAGGAACTACTGGCCGGAGCTGTTGCGGCTGCCGGCACGGGGGAATTCTCCTCCACCAATACTCTGATCGCTCTATTCGTCCTGCCGCGCGCAGTCGCCGAGGCTGCCCGACGTATTCCAGCGGTCGCGCCGATCGCACAGCATGTGGCTGAGGCCATTCCAGAGGCGTTGCGCGAATGGAGAGTTCCTCTTCATCGTGTATAGCGCTTCCCCGAGGCGATGGGTGACCTGGGTTACACTGAATGCATGTGAACTGAACCTGGCGCTGCGAATCACGGACTTACGGAGGGAAAATGGCTCGCCGGACCCGCCTGAAATGTCTATCGGGCCTGCTGGTCCCGTTGGTGCTCGTCGGGTGTTCCGTAGAAAACCGCGGTGACCCAGGGGACCAGGGCTACGCAGAGCCGTCTGTGACGGGGCCCGATGGAGTGAGGCCACCCGACGACGTGCCGCGCGAGGACATGACCGACGAAAGCATCGCCCCGTGGACGTCCTTCGAGCAGGTCGGTCCAGCGGCCCTGCGGGTGAGTTTCACGGCGGGAACCACCAGCTGTTACGGAACGCGTGCAGCCGTCCGGGAAGAGGCCGATGAGATCCTCATCGCGACGATTGTGGGTACCATTCCTGAAGCACATTCGGCCTGTCCCGACGTTGGGAGGGCCGCGACGCTGCTCGTCGAACTGGAAGAGGACGTGGGCGACCGCGAGGTCCGGCACCTGGATGGCGATGGTCTCCTCCGACGGTGAGTCGGGTTCCTGCCTTTTCGCTCTCAGGCCACGATCGGATTGATGGCGTCCAGTTCTTCGTGGTTGTGCTCTTTGGTCATCGCGATATCGTAGTCGAGCTGCAGATTCACCCAGAAGTGCTCGCTCATTCCGAATGCTCTGGACAAGCGAATCCCCGTGTCCGGGGTGATCCGGCGCTTGCCCTGGACGATCTCGTTGATGCGCCGGGGAGGGACATTGATTGCCTGAGCGAGTCGGTACTGGGAGATGCCCATGGGGTTGAGGAACTCTTCCAGGAGGATCTCGCCGGGTGCGACGGGGTCGTGAGCCTTACGCGGATCTCTCGTCGGGGTATCCATTCTTTCTCCTCAGTGATGGTCGACTAATCCGACCTGTTCGGCAGGAGCAGCTTGCGGTGAGCAGCTCGTTGCAGTTCCGGTGCCAACCTGCGGACTCTGTCGCGCTTCCACACGGACAGTGTTGTTGAGTCGGCGAACGACCGGATCGTGATCCATGATAATAACGCGCGGCGTTACGTCCGGCAAGAGGTAGCGTGACCCCCACTTGCCCCGACCGCCACGACTCGGCAAGATGTGAACAGTCACGGCCCGCTCCCCGAGGTGACATAGGGGAGCAGCCACGGCGCCGCACCCCCGCGCGCCCACGTCCGCCCCACCCAGGAGCCAACCAGTGCGTCCCCTGTCACGAACCCTGCGCATCACACTGATCTCGATCGCCGTCGTCATCTACGCGGTGACGTGGCTCTACCTCGTGCTCAACCAACCGGAGGACTCCGACTTCTCCTCCATGGCGGACTCCGCATCCACGACGATCGCCCTGGTCGGCTTCCTGGTGCCCACCGTCATCGCCCTCATCGCGGTGTTCCCCACGCTTCCGGTACGCACCCTGGCGTTGATGCCCGTCGCGCTGGTGCTCAATATCGTCGTCGGACAGGTCGTGGGGACGATGGGCCTGCCGATCCCGCTGTACCTCGACTCCTTCGGTACCGTGCTCGTCGGTGTACTTGCAGGTCCGGCTGCGGGGCTGGCGACGGGTGGTCTCTCGGCGCTCGTGTGGGGGACGTTCAACCCCACGATCGTGCCGTTCGCCGCCGGCTACGCGCTGATGGGGCTGGCGGCTGGGTTGGTCAGGAAGCTGTTCCGTTCGTCCTGGTGGAAGGTCGTTGTCGCCGGACTCGTCCTGGGGTTCCTGTCTGCCCTGGTGTCCGCACCGGTCGCGTCCTTCATCTTCGGCGGTACAGCGGGAACGGGAACGGGCCTGCTCGTGAGCTTCTACCAGTCACTCGGCGCGTCCCAGACCACGGCGGTGTTCCTGCAGTCGTGGACGTCCGACCCGTTGGACAAGGTCATCGTCTTTCTCGCGGTCTGGGTGGTGGTCCGGTCGTTGCCGGAGCGGTCCCGCAGGACGTTCGACCCTGATTCTGCGCCGACACAGCCGACACAGACGCCGCCTGCGACCGTATGAGCCCGCTGACTCCGCTGACCGCGGCGGCCTGCGCCATCGTCACGGTCATGGTGCTTCACAATCCGTGGGTGTCGGGCGCCTTTCTGCTGGTCGCGGTAGTGCTCTCGTTCGCAGGACGTCGCCAGCGTCGCGCACTCACCACCGGCCTGGTGCTGTCGGTGCCGGCATTCCTGTCGTATGCGCTGATCTACGTGCCCTTCGGCGACGTCGAGGTCGCCAGGGTGTTGATTCCGGTCACGTCGGACGGGGCGTGGATCGCCTGGGACCTGGGCCTGCGGTTCGCCGCGATGACGTGTTCGGGGCTGGTGATCGGCAGCTTCGTGGACGCCGATGCGTTGATGCGACGCCTGCAGCTCAGCGTTCCCGCGCCGTTGGTCTACATGGTGGGGACGGTGGTGCGGCTGTTGCCGATGGCGCAGCAGTGCTGGAGGACGATCCGGCAGGTCCAGGCGTCCCGGGGTGTGGAGGTGGACACATGGCGTTCCCGTGGCGCCACCGTCCTGCCCCTGGTGGTCGGCTTGATCGACGATGCGTCGCAGCGGGCCCGCCCGTTGCAGCGGACGGGCATCGGTGAGCCGGGGCCGCGGACACTGCTGATGCCGGTGGCGGACTCCACGTCGCAGCAGGTGTGCCGGTGGTTGATGGTGGTTGCTGTAGTTGCGGTGATTGTTGTCGGGGCGATCATGTAGCCGATGGTGGGTGTGTGAGTAGCAGGGAGGAGAGCGGTATCCAGTCATCACCGTCGACAACGTGGCGGGCCCAGCTGTACACAGGGGTGAAAGAGCTGCGTTCGGCGTTGTAGACGCCAAACAGGATGCGGGTTGACGGCCATCCTTCCGGCGAAGTCTTCATCACACCCCAGGATCCCGCGGCTTGTTCCACCAGATACTTCCCGAGGTAGAGGGTGAGTGCCTCGGCGGACACCCCGGCTTGGCCTGAGCGGACGGAGGTCTCGACCTTGTCGAAGGCGTCTGCGCTCCAGATCTCTTCGGGTCTCTGGGGTTCCTCAGATGCACCGAGGATGGCCAGAATTGTCGGGTCCACGGGACCTGCGGATGACTCCTCGAGTTCTGCGATCTCGGAGGAGAACACGGTCTCCAGAGAACTGCGACCCTCGTCTGTGAATGGGTTGGTCATGAGATCGTGTGTTCCTTTCCTGTCTCCACGGTGCCTACCGTCGTCCACATACCGTCCTGCCCGAGGGCGTGGTGGCGGACATCCAGTCCGGCGGCCCGCAGCTGATTCGTCACCCAGTCAGAGGACAAGCGGAGTTTGGGGTAGCTGCTTTTGTGGAGCTCCCATTCGGATCCGTTCCAGATGTGGACGAGGTCGTTGACGATGGCGGTGTCGTCGTCCGGGTAGTCGAGGACGCACATCATGATCCGGTGAGAGTCGCTTCTCGTCGGAAGAAACCGGTCGAGTCCGGCGAGCGGCGTACTCATGTCACGGTAGGTCAGTACGAAACTACCCCCAGGGGAGAGTGCACTCCGGACTTCCGCGAACAGTGTGGTCACTGTCTCCCGGTCAGGCAGATGCAGGAGCGTGTCCCGCATACAGACCACGGCATCAGCGGTGCCGCCGTGAAGTATCTCGGGCAGTGCAGTGAGCAGATCGTCCTGCACAGTCCGGATCCCCGTCCGCTCACCGACATTGGCTTCGAGCTCTTCCAGTAGTTGTCGACTGGTGTCGACGCCGACAACGTCGGTGAAACCGAGGTCGGACAGCGCGTAGGTCTGCGGGCCCGGCCCACAACCGAGATCCACAGCAAGACGTCCTCCGTCCAGACCCAGTGTGCGCAGAAAATGTTTGTCGGACGCGGCGAGTGTCTCCACATCGCCGCCGAGCATCCATGTGTAATGCTCGGCGAGAAGCGCATCGTAGTGTTCACGGGGGTTGACCATATAGGGGAATGCTCCTTACTAGACTCGCATCATGACAATTATGCATCCGGTTGAACTCTCAGGTGAGAGAGTCCGCTTGGAGCCGCTGTCCTTCGAGCATGAGGAAAGCCTTTCAGCTGCGGTGAAGGACGGGGAGTTGTGGAAGCTCTGGTACACGAGCATTCCGTCACCAGACGAGATGCGACAGGAAATCGCCCGGCGGCTGACGTTGCAGGACAGCGGACAGATGATCCCCTATGCCACCCGGGATCTCAGTAATGATCGAATCATCGGGATGACAACCTTCATGAGTATTGACGCGACGATTCCTCGGCTGGAGATCGGGTCCACATGGAACGCCGCCAGTGCTCGTGGCACGGGGACGAACGTGGAGTCAAAGCTTCTCATGCTCACACAGGCCTTCGAGGTATGGGAATGCTCCGCTGTTGAGTTCCGGACATCCTGGCACAACCACCAGTCCCGGACTGCTATTGAGCGACTCGGTGCCAAGCTCGACGGTGTGCTGAGACAGAACGTGAGAACTTCCGACGGATCGCTTCGAGACACCTGCGTGTACTCCGTCATCGCAGCGGAGTGGCCACAGACCCGTAGTTCGCTGCGATTCCGGCTGAGGCGGCCTCTCTGAGGCCTGCTGTCCGTGCAGGTTAGTTCATTCTTCGATCCCCAACCGCACTAGCAGCCCCAGCAACCGGCGAATCAGTGAGCAGACCCCGGAAAACACCAGGCACATGCCGACGATCCACAGAAGACCGCCACCAATGTTGGGCCCCGTGGGGGCCATCCAGAGTGGAATCCACAGCACAATCCCCGCGACCAGGGAGATGAATGGCGGCCATCCCTGCCGCGGAAACATATTGTCACTGACGACTGAGATGAATACCGCAGTACTGGGCGCCCAGGTCATCAGGTCGTTGATCCACTCAGCGGTGTAGTCTCCGCTGGATCGCCCGATCGGGCCAAACGCCCCGACCCATGCGGCACCGGCTGCACCGGTGACACCCAGGACGAGGAGTCCCAGCTCGAGGAGAGGCAGGCGCTCCAGAACAAGCGCCAACAGAATCCGGGGCCGGGGGACTCTGCGAAGATGGTTCGTCTCTGCAGCCATTGCAGCTCCTCATATCGTGTCCCCGCGACACTACCCACGGAAACACCGCAGCGCTGCCCGCCATCTTGAGGGCTCCGGTCACGAGCAGGCCGGAAAACTGACCGGAGCCCTCAAGGCCGGCGCCCAGTCTGTCCGTCTGAGCGATGCGCTACTGCATGATCTTCGTCGACTCGATCGCTTCCGTCGTCTTGCGGTTGTAGCCGTCCAGGAGTCTCCGCAGCAGGAGCCCGAGAATGAGCATCGGGATCGTGAACAGCAGCAGCAGACCCAGTTCGATCCACAGGTCACCCTGGTAGACACCGGCGATGGCCGCGCGTATCGCGTCGATCGCATGGGTGGCGGGCAGCCATGGGCCGATGTTCTGGAACCACTGGGGCAGCAGCTCCAGGGGGTACGCACCGCCGGCGCCGGACACCTGGAACACCAGCAGGAGGACGGAAATCGCCTTGCCTGCACTTCCGAACGACAGCACCAGCGTGTAGACGATCAGCATGAAGACCAGCGAAGTGACCCATCCACACAGCAGTAGGAGAAGTGGGTGGGCTGCGTCGATCTGGACGAAGAAGATGAGGCCGAGCACCGCGAGCGTACTCTGCGCCAGACCGATGCAGGCGAAGATGCCGAAGCGTCCGAAGTAGGCCTGCGTCCGGGTGTATTCGCTCGCCTCGGTATCGTCGGAGGCAGCCGGAGCCTGTGCGGGGGTGTTCGCCACGTCAGTCGTGTCAGCGGCTTCGTTCGAATCAGCTTCGTCAGCTTCGTCAGCGTCCTTGGCGTCCTTGGTCCCGAGGCGGGCTCTGCTCTGTTTCTCCGGAACCCCGGTGCGGACGAGCACCGAGGTGAGAACGGCACCGATCCACAGAGCGAGGGTCAGGTACAGCGGAGCCATCCCGACACCGAAGCTTGCGACGGGGAACACCGCTTGGCGGTCAACGTCGATCGGCGCCGCCAGTTGCGATGCCAGTGCCTCCGGGTCTGAACCCACGATGTCGGCGAGTCGGGAGAAGTCGCCGGTGTCGCCGGCGGTTGACAGGGCTTCCTCCAGGTCGGAGAAGCGCTGCGCATGTTCGTCGAGCCGGTCGGCGAGGCCGGCCGTGGCGTCCCGGGTCCGTCCGAGGAGGTCCTGTACTGAGCCGGGGGAGTCGGAGGTGGACGACCTGATGTTCCCGAGATCCTCCCGGACGCTGGCGATGTTGTTGCCGAGGGAGTCCAGGGTGTTTCCGAGCTCCGAGAGCTGCGGTTTCAGGTCTTCCCGGTAGGACGTCACGGCGTCGCTCACCGCTGCCCGGGCCTGCGAGATCGCGTCCCGGCTCTCCTGGCGGGAGGACTGTGCCGACCCGTTGCCACTGGAGATGTTCTCCGCGGTCTGCGCGAAGCTGTCGTGCAGGTCCGTGCTCCGGTCAATTGCCGCGTCGAGCCGGGCGAGCACGCGCTCGTACCCGGGTTGGGCGACGTCGGGGATAGCCCCGGCGACATTGCTGTCGAGGGAGTCCCGCAGCGACTGGAAGAAGTCCACCTGCTGCTGGACACGCTCGGCGAGCGTGCGGAACGTGGACGCGGTGCTGTCGCTGGTGGCGTTAGCGCTGTCGAACAGTTCCTCCAGACGGTCACTCACCGCACCGTAGCTGTCGCCGGTGGCCTGCAGTGCGGTCTCCAGGGAGTCGGTCGCGTCACGGAGTGTGGAATCGAGGTCGGTGGCCGCACCGGATCCGCCGCCGATGCGGGTGGACGGGTCGTCGAACTGGTCGCCTGCGGCACTGATGATGCTGTCCGCGCCCTCTACCAGCGGGATGGAGGACTCCACCAGGCCGGACAGGGAGCGTACCGTCTGGGCACCGGAATGCAGGCGCGTGCTGACATTCGCCACCCTCGACTCGACGCGTTCGATGGCAGCCTGTGTGTCGTCCTGCTCGAGGTAGTCGTCGAGGGAGGACACCAGTCCCAGTCCCACACTGCTGAGAGTCCGGGTGAAGGTCTCGTTGATCTGCGAGATCATGCCCTCGGCGCCCTGCGAGGTGATCACGGTGGAGAGCGCGTTCTTCTTCTCGTTCGTGTAGAGGTCGAGCTTCGAGGGCTCGGTGCCTTCCACGTAGAACGTCAGCATGTCCGTGCTGAAAGACGGGGGCAGGACGATGGCCGCGTAGTAGTCGCCGGCCTTGGTCCCCTCGATCGCCTTGTCTTCGCCGGTGATGACCCAGTCGATCTGGTCGTTCCTGCTCAACTGGGACAGCACCTGGTCACCGAGGTTGATGCGCAGGGACGCCAGGTCACTCTCGTGGCCCTCATCTGCGCTGGCGACGGCGATCTTCAACTGGTCGGTGTTCCCGAAAGGGTTCCAGCTGGCGAGCACGTTGAAGGTGGAGAACAGCAGCGGGATGATGACGAGTCCGAAGACCACGATGGAGGTCATCACGTTGTTCTTGATACCGCGCAGGTCGTTGCGCAGGATGCTCAGAGCGTTCTTCATGCGTTGTCTCCGTCCAGGGAGTACGTCTTCGGACGCGCGCTCTGCGTGTCGGCGGCTTCCTGGAGTTGCTCCTCAGAGAGGTCGGACAGTTCCTGGACATGGGCGAAACTCTGCTTGACGTACTCGAGGGCGGCGATGACCCCGATGATCAGCAGGCACCAGAGACAGACCAGGCCGAAGATGACGGCCTTCTCGTCGGTGTAGATCCGGGCGAGGACACAGAGGATGACGATCCCGACGACACCGGTGATGATCGCGGCGCGCAGCAGCGTCGGGTAGTTCTCCCGGAGCGGCTTCCACCGGTTGTCGATCTCGTTCCGGAAGGCGTCGCGGTCGCGCATGGCGTGGATGACGTCTGTCAGACGGTAGCTGCTGCCCACGACCTCCACCTGGTCGTTGACGACGAGGCCCGACGCCGCATGTTGTCGGTTGACCATCCCCTTCACATTCGACAGACCCCTCCGCAGGAGCGTGCCGAGGACGAACGAGAGCACCGCCATGACCAGGAGCGTTCCCATGGCCTTCCAGTAGTGGTTGCCGTAGAACCCGCCGATGGTCTCGCGCAGGGCGTCGATACCGTAGGTCAGCGGGAGGATCGGGTGCAGGGCCTGGAAGAAGTCCGGCGTCATCTCGATGGGGTACATGCCCGAGGCACCCGGGATCTGCAGGAAGGCCAGCACCACCGCGATCACGCGCCCGATATTGCCCAGCGCGGATATCAGGGCGTAGACGATGCTCAGATAGCAGAGCCCGATGGCGACACAGGTTGCGATGAAGGCGACCGGGTTCACGGTCTGGACCCCGATCACCAGGTTGCCGACCGAGACGACCACACCCTGGCAGGTACTCAGGACGGCGAGGAGGATGAACCGGCCGCGGTAGGCCTGGGCGACCGTGAGTTTCTTGAGTCGTGCCGTGTCCACCTCTGTCCGGAAGATCACCATGAGCATGAAGGCGCCGATCCACAGGGACAGGTTGGTGAACAGTCCTGCCATACCGGAACCGTAGTTCGCCACCGGGTAGACGGCGTGGCTCTCCACCTCGGCGGGGGTGGCCATGAACTCCGAGATTCCGACGGAGTCCAGGTTGGACACCGTGCCCAGGATGCCGTCCCCCGATGACGCACTCAGCGCCAGCACGTCCGCCCGGGCGGTCTTCAAGCCGTCCTCGATGCCGGACAGGTCGTTCTTGAAACTGCCGAGGACGTCCTGTGACGTGCCGATCTGCCGGTCGACACCGTCGAGGAGGGTGATGGACTCACCCAGGAGGGTCCGTTGCGAGCTTAACGCGGAGGAGAATGCGCCGGCGGTGGAGTTAACCTGGTTGATGGCCGAGTTCAGGGCCGGCAGCGAGTCACTGACGGAGGTACGAAGCCCCTGGGCCCGGTCGCGGGTGTCGCTGGTGGCTGCCGCCAGCGCGTCCGCAGCCGCGTCCACGGAGGAGACCGTGTCGGACGCATTGCCCTGCAGACCGGAGAGGTCGTCGAGCAGTTCCTGATTCGTGGTGTTACGTTCCTGCAGCTCGTTGAGTGTGTCCTGCAGCGGCCCGGAGACCCCCGGGGTCACGGCGGCGTTGTCCAGGAGCGACTGCAGCTGGCTGATCGCCTGGTCTGCCTGGCGGACGATGCCGGAGGCCTCACGGGTCGCGGTGTCGAGACCGGAGCCGGCCCGTTCGAGTTCCCCGGTGACGGAGGAGATCGCGGCGTTCGCCGAGGCCGTCCCGTCCGCAAGCGCAGTGGTGCCCTCGATATACGCCGATGTCGCGGCGTCGGAGAAGGACGACACCTGTTCCTGGACCTCGGTCATGATGGACTGCACCTGGTCGAGTGCGGTGGTGGCGTCGCCGAGGGTCGCGTCGACGGAGCGCAGAGCGTCCTGCGTGGCGGCGATGGTCGGACGGGCGCCGTCGAGCCGTTCCTGGACCCGGGTCACCTCGTCCTGGGCGGACGCCATCGTCCCGGCGGTCTCGTCGAAGGCGTTGGCCGTGCGGTCACCTGCGTTGCTGAGCCGGTCGCCGAGTGATCCGCCGGCGTCGCGGAGCTGCGTTGTCACGGCCTCGGAGACCGTCTCCTTGAACACCGAGGTGATCGTCGAGTCGAGCGTCGTCGCCCCCTGATCCGTGATCTTCGGGGAGATGGCGCTCTTCTTCTCGTTGACCTGGTACTGGATCGTCGGTTGGGAGTAGGTCCCCTCGAACATGCTGAGGATGTCGGAGGAGAAGCTGGCGGGGACGGTGATGCTGGCGGACACGTCCCCCTTCTTGAGCGCGTCCTCCGCCTCGTCCTCGTCCATGAACTGCCACCCCAACTGGTCGTTCTGCTCCAGTTGGTCCATCATCTGACCGCCCACGTCGATCGGTCCGGTGATGTCGGAGGTGCCACCCTCATCCTCGTTCACGACGGCGACGCCGACGTTCTGGGTATTGCCGTACGGATCCCAGAAGGCGGCGACGTTGACCCAGGAGTAGAGCGCAGGGGTGATCAGCACGCCGATGACGATCACCCAGACTTTGGGGGTGCGCAGGATGCGTCCGACGTCACGTGTGAAGATATTCCAGCTTACGGCCACTCGGTGACCGTAGCACTTGGCCGGGGCCCGTACGGTAGCTGTGCAATTTTCCGGGCTAATTGTTACTACCGTCTACTACCCTCGGTCGCATGACGTCTCCGGAGACACGACCCCTCGTCCTGGCGATCACCGCGTGCCCGACCGGCATCGCCCACACCTACATGGCGGCTGAGAACCTCGAGGCGGCCGCAGACACAGCCGGCGTCCGCGTCCGGGTGGAGACCCACGGTTCGATTGGCGTGGAGAACGCCTTCACCGCCGACGAGATCCGTGACGCGGCGGCTGTGGTCGTCGCTGCGGACATGAAGATCGACACCGCCCGGTTCGCAGGTAAGCCGCTGGTGTCGACCGGCGTGGACGACGGGATCAAGAAACCTGCGGAGTTGTTGCGGTCAGCGCTGGACGCGCCGAAGAGCAGTGGCGACGACGCTGCCGGTGTGGACGGCAGCGGCCCCGACGATGCTGCCGGCGACCGGTCCTGGATCCGCCGGTTCGGCGACGACCTCTACCGGGCGCTGATGAACGGCGTCTCCCACATGATCCCGTTCGTCGTCACCGGCGGCCTGATGCTTGCCGTGGCACTCTCGCTCGGCGGTGAGCCTACGGCCGAGGGCCTCGTGATCCCGGAGGGGACGTTCTGGGACACGCTCAACCAGCTCGGTGGTCTGGCGTTCTCCCTCATGGTCCCAGTGCTGTCCGGGTACATCGCGATGGCCATCGCCGACCGTCCCGGCCTGGCACCCGGGTTCGTGACCGGGCTGGTGGCCGTAACCGGGGACCTGTACGGATCCGAAGCCGACGCCGGATTCCTCGGCGGGATCGTGTCCGGCGTGCTGTCCGGCTACGTGGCCCTGGCGATCCGGAAGATCCCGGTCCACAAGTACATTCAGCCGATCTGGCCGATCATCGTCATTCCCGTGGCGACCACGCTGGTGGTCGGCGGCCTGTTCATCTACCTGCTCGGCAAACCCATCGCCACGCTGTTCGAGGTGATGACCGAAGGTCTGGAGGGAATGCAGGGATCGTCTGTCCTGCTGCTCGGGGCGATCATCGGCGCGATGATCGCGTTCGACATGGGAGGCCCGCTGAACAAGACGGCGTTCCTCTTCGCCGGTGGTCTCATTGCGACCGGTAATGCCGCACCGATGGGGATGGCGGCCGTCGCCATCGCCGTCCCGCCGATCGCCGCAGGGGTGACGACGCTGCTGGCGCGCAACCGGTTCAACAAGGCAGAGCGGGACGCCGGAGTGGCGGGCCTCTTCATGGGTTTCTTCGGTATCTCGGAGGGGGCGATTCCACTCGCTGTCGCCCGCCCTCTGCAGATCATTCCCGCCAATGTCATCGGTGGCGCCGTGGCCGGTGCGCTGGCCGGCATGTTCGGTGTGAAGGACAACGTGATGCACGGTGGCCCGATCGTCGCGGTGCTCGGAGCGGTGGAGGGCATCGCGTGGTTCTTCCTGTGTCTGGTCATCGGCATCGTGGTGACCTCCGCAGTGTCCCTGCTGCTCATGGCTCTCACCACGGGCGCTCCGGAGGAGGGGAAGGGCCAGCACGCCGACACGGAGTCGGACGTAGAGCCGACCTCGTCCGATCTCATTGACACAGACACCGTCGTTCTCGACCTGGTTCCCGCGACCGGTCAGGCCGGGAGCTCAGAGGCATCAGAGGACGCAGCCGCCGTGATCCGTGCCCTCGCCGGTCAGGCGGAGACGCAGGGACGTCTCTCGGAGACGGAGGTCGTGGAGGCCGCACTGGCCCGCGAGGCACAGTCCACCACCGCGGTCGGCAACGGTGTGGCCATCCCGCACGCCCGGAGCGCGGCAGTGGGTGTTCCGACGCTGGCGTTCGGACGGCTGCAGACGCCGGTGGAGTGGGACGCCCCGGACAGCGAGCCGGTTGACCTGGTGTTCCTCATCGCGGTACCGGACGACGCGGGCAAACAGCACCTCAAGGTCCTCGCGAAGCTCGCCCGAGCCCTGATGAAGGACGACTTCCGCGAGTCGTTGCGGTCGGCACCGTCTCCGGACGACGTGGTCAACCTGGTGAAAGGCCTTGGCGTGGAGGAGGTCCAGGGGCCGGTGACCGCGTGACACCGGGACTCAGGTCGCCCACTGGTACGGTCACCTCATGATCGACCGTTTCATCTGGGCGGCCTCCGGTGCCGGGCTGTCCGAACATGCCTGGGCTGCCGCGGAAGAATCCGGGGCGGCCTGGGTGGGCAACGATGCGGCGGCACATGTCTCGCTGCTGCGCTCCACCGTCCGTGAGGAACTCGCTTTCGGCATGGAGCAGCAGGGCGTCGCGCCGGAGATCATGGCTGCCCGGATCGATGAGGCGATGGGCACCTGGGGCCTGCGGCATATCGCCGAGCGGGAACCGTCGAGGCTCTCCACCGGGCAGACCCGGCGGCTCGCAATCGCTGCGGCCCTGCTTCGCGACCCCGGCTCGCTGGTGCTCGACTGCCCGACCGACGGGCTCGACGCCGCGGCAGTGGGGACACTCCGCGCCACGCTCGCAGAGTTCGGCGGGCCGGTCACCGTCTACGACAGGGTGCGCACTGTCCTGGCAGAGGACGCCAGGACGGAGGTGCGATTGGACGGGACGGAAGAGGATGCGCCGGCCCCGGTCCCCTCGTCCTCACCGGCGACCACCCCCGGAGAACCTGTGCTGACCATGGAGAATGCCAGCGTAACCCGTGGATCCTTCGTTCTCGGGCCCGTGAACCTGAACGTTCTCGGCGGCCAGGTGACCCACCTCGGCGGACCGAACGGCTCGGGCAAGACCACGTTGATGCTCGCCGTCCTCGGTCTCCTGCCACATGATGGAGCTCTCGACGCGCCTGTCGCGGGGTGGGCGCCGACAGGTATGGACGCCGCATTCTCCAGGCGAACCGTCCTCAAGGAGCTGGCTGTCGGCACCGACGAGGATCACGCCGAGGCGGCGCTGCGGTGGGTAGGTCTGGACCGGTGGCGCGATGCCCACCCTTTGGACGTTCCCAGCTCTCCGCGGCGCATGCTCGCCGTTGCTGCTGCCCTGGTACGGGGGCCTGGCCTGCTGATTCTCGACGAACCGACGGTCGGTCTTGACGCCGAGGGGTACGCGTGGCTGGCCCGGGTGATGCGTGGTTATGCCTCTGGCGAGTACCACGCACACCTGTCCACGGTGGGGATCCCGGCGTTATGGCACGGGGACAGGCCGGCGGTGTTGTGGTCCTGCCACAATGCGGCATTCGCCGACGCGGTCAGTGACCGGTCGGCGATGCTGGGCAACCAGGCCTGATCAGGCGTCGATCTCCTTCGGGGTGTCGTCCCCGGAGCGTCCGACGGTGATCTTGCGGCTCTTGGACCGCTCTGCCACCGGGAGGGTGACAGTCAGGACACCGTCGGTGTAGTCCGCGGTGACCCGCTCGGTGTCGACACTGTCGCTGACCGTGACCTGGCGACGGTAGGTGCCGGTGAAACGCTCGTTGGCGATCCACTTGTGGTTGGCCTCGGTGTCTTCGGTGTCTGCGCTCTGCGTCGGTCCGGTGGTGCGCTGGGCCGAGATGGTGAGCACACCGTTGTCGATGTCGACGTCGATGCTGTCAGCGTCCACGCCCGGAAGATCCGTGGTCAGGATGTAGTCGTCGTCCTTGCGGACCAGGTCCATCGGCATGAACCGCGGTGCCTGGTTCCGGCTCGCGGCACCGAGTGCACCGGACTCCCCGAAGATCTCACGGGCGACGGAGTCGAGCTGGGCGAACGGATCGAAACGGAAGGTGGCCATGGTGGGTACCTCACTCCTTCATCTGTCTGCTGAACTTGCGTACACTAGACTCAACTACGTGCCCCAGGGTTTATTCCACTGGACTCAACTTTGGGGAGAGTTTTTTTCTGGGGGTGTCTGGACCGGCAGTGGCAGAGCTGTCGGCGCAGTGGCGTAGATGATGGTTGGTGTGGGAGCCGGTGTGACCCCCTAAGTGGCTGACCCCGAGCC
>NZ_VDYZ01000159.1 GCF_007673095.1 Corynebacterium glyciniphilum AJ 3170 | reverse complement strand
CCTCTCCCCCTCGCCTCCGTCCTGTTCATTCACACCATCCTCGGCTTCCCCCCCCAACACATCCAGCCCTTCCCCCCCCTCCCACCCATCCCCCCCCTACACCCCCACCACCACTTCATCACTCCCGCTCATCCCTTCCCCCTCCCGATCACTACCCTCCTCTCCTACCTCATCATCCTCCCCTCCTTCCTCCTGCTCGCACCTCTCCCACTCTCCCCTAACTCATCCCCCGACCTCCCTTACTTTCTCTCCCTTATTCAAATCCCCACCCCCACCGCTCGCCCCCATATAACATCACCCG
>NZ_VDYZ01000158.1 GCF_007673095.1 Corynebacterium glyciniphilum AJ 3170 | reverse complement strand
CCCGGCGGATTCCTTGGGGAACAACAACCGGCTCAGCGCACCGCGACGCTGGGCAGATTCCCCATCCAGATGGGTCTGCTCCTCAGCCGGCACCGACACGGTCCGGGCGGCGGTGCTGTCACCACGTCCCTCCAACGCGCGGGTACGCAGCGGCTCGGGCCACCCACCCGGTGGTGTGCCCAGCTCGCCGCGCAGAAAAGCGATGACACTGGCGGGGATGTCGTAGCGCTGCGGATCGGCGGCGAACTCCTCTACCGTCACACCGGCACCGACGAGGTGCAGCGCGAGGTCACCGACGACC
>NZ_VDYZ01000157.1 GCF_007673095.1 Corynebacterium glyciniphilum AJ 3170 | reverse complement strand
GGAGGCTGTGGAGCAGAATGGGAGGGGTGGGCGACGATGGGGGTAAGGTTGGTCGAGGGTGGAGGTGAATGGGGTGGAGGTGGGGAATGTGTGTGGGAGGGTGGGGGAGGAGGGGGGGTGGTGGGTGGTGTAGGTGGAGAAGGTGGAGCTGGGGAAGGTGGGGGAGGAGTAGTGGGGGGTGAAGGGTGAGGTGAGGGTGTTGGAGGAGATGTGGTGGATGTGGGTGGAGATGGAGATGTAGGTGGGGTGAGTGATGGTGATGGGGGTGGTGGGGGTGGTGTTGGGGGGGGGGGGGGGGGGGG
>NZ_VDYZ01000156.1 GCF_007673095.1 Corynebacterium glyciniphilum AJ 3170 | reverse complement strand
ATCACACACTAACACCACCTCCCCGTCTGCCTCATCCACCTTCTCCGGCTACACCACCTACATCCCCTAATCCTCCCCCCCCTACCCCCACTCCTCCTTCTCCCCACCCCCCACACCACCCATCCCCACCACTCACCCCCACAACCTCTCTTCCCCCTACAACCTCATCCTCTTCTCCTCCTTCATCCCCACCACCCTCACGTCCCCTACATCCTCCCTCCCCTCCTCTTCATCCTCCCCCTCCCCCGCCTCCCCAACCACCACACCCCCTCCCCCGGTAACCCCTTCCCTATCGCCCCTAT
>NZ_VDYZ01000155.1 GCF_007673095.1 Corynebacterium glyciniphilum AJ 3170 | reverse complement strand
GCCCCCACCCTTTACGCCATGGACTACCAGTCTATCTAATCCTCTTCCCTACCCATCCTTTCCCTCCTCACCCTCACTAACTCCCCACACACCTCCCTTCCCCATCCCTCTTCCTCCTCATATCTCCCCATTTCACCCCTACACCACCAATTCCACTCTCCCCTACACTACTCAACTTATCCCCCTATCCCCTCCACCCCCCCACTTAACCCCCCCAATTTCACACACCACCCCACAAACCACCTACCACCTCTTTACCCCCACTAATTCCCCACAACCCTCCCACCCTACCTATTACCCCC
>NZ_VDYZ01000154.1 GCF_007673095.1 Corynebacterium glyciniphilum AJ 3170 | reverse complement strand
TTAGGGGTATTGGTGTTCGTGTGGGGAGGGGAGTGAGTGGGGTGTCGGGGGTGATTGAAGGTGGGGGTGAGGTGGGGGGGTGAGAGGGGGGGAGGGGAAAGGGGGGGGGAGGTGAGGGTGGTGGTGGGTGAGGGTGGGGATGAGGTGATTGGGGTGGTTGTGGATGTTGTGGCGGGGGGGGGTGGTGTAGGGGGGGGTGGGCGGGGAGAGGGGGGATGACATGGGGGTCGGGGAGATGGAGGGGTTGGGTGGGATGGTCTGGGTCGGCTTGGTGGGTGGTGAGGGACCTGTGGTGCAGTTGTGG
>NZ_VDYZ01000153.1 GCF_007673095.1 Corynebacterium glyciniphilum AJ 3170 | reverse complement strand
ACCCCCCCCCATCATCACCACCACCCCCCTCACCCCCCCTCCCCACCCCACCCACCCCCATACCCACCCCATACCCCCCCCCCCTCATCTTCATCCCCCCACCCACCCCCACCCCCTTACCTCCTCTTACCAAACTCCTTCTTCTACCCCTCCCCCTCTCTCACCACCACAAACAACCTTCCCCCATTCACCATTCTTCCTCTCCAATCACCAACCTCAACAACCAAACCTTCCCTCCCCACCCTACCCCCCACCCCCACACACCACCTCACCCACCACCACTCCAACCTCCTCAAACCACTCCT
>NZ_VDYZ01000152.1 GCF_007673095.1 Corynebacterium glyciniphilum AJ 3170 | reverse complement strand
TGACCCTGCCTCTTCCTTCACTTCCCCCCCACTCATCTCCCCCCACCACAACCCCCGCAGCTTCCCCTCCAACCTCTCCACTTCCTCCACCCCCCCCACGACCTCAACTACTTCCACATCCCACACCACATCCGCTCCACCACTCTCACTCACCTCCTCACCAACCCCTTCTCCCACCCACCACTCCCCCCCCCCCTTCTCCCCCAACCCCCTCATCCCCTCCATCCCCTCCCCCCTGTCTATCACCCCACCACTCTCCCTCTCCTTCCCCCACCACTCCTCCTCCTCTCTCTCCACCCTCCCCTC
>NZ_VDYZ01000151.1 GCF_007673095.1 Corynebacterium glyciniphilum AJ 3170 | reverse complement strand
CGGGAGGAGGATGGGGGGCAGGGGGAGCGGGAAAGGTTGAGCAGGGGAGAGGGGGGCGGAGGTGGGGGTGAAGGGTATGCTGGGGGAAGAGAAAGGGGGCGAGAGTCGGACGGAGGTGCTGAAGCAGTGAATTGGGAGGGGGGGGGTGGAGGGTGGGAAGAGAGGTTGAGGGATGTGGGGGGAGAGGAAGGGGAGGAAGGGGATGGGGGGTGTGGGGGAGAGGGGGAGGGGGGAGGAGGGTGAGGAGGGGTGGTTGAGGGGGGGGGGAGGGGTGGAGGTGGTTGGGGGAGATGGCTCCGCAGCCGA
>NZ_VDYZ01000150.1 GCF_007673095.1 Corynebacterium glyciniphilum AJ 3170 | reverse complement strand
CACCCTCCCTCATTCCACCCCATCACCCATTCCTCCCTCCTCAATCCCCCTCACTCCACCCTCCACCCTCTCCCCCACAATCTCCTCCCCACCCCACTCCACCTTCATCCTCATCCCCACCATCCTCTCCACACCCACCACCTCCAACCTCTCCCCCACTCCCTCTTCCACCTTCCCCCCCACCCCCCACAATCTTTCTACCCCCTCACCTACACAATCTCCCACCACCCCCCCTCTACCCCATCATCTCCACCACCCCTTCGGCAATCACGCTCGACGCCAGGTAGGTCGCCACGATGACCACGATC
>NZ_VDYZ01000014.1 GCF_007673095.1 Corynebacterium glyciniphilum AJ 3170 | reverse complement strand
ACCGCTATCGGAGGTTTGACTCCCTCAGCGCGTGTTCACAACCTCACGGGGAACTACAGCTAGCGCCAGAGCAGCAGCGCGTCCCCCTGGCCGCCACCGCCGCACAGTGACACCGCTGCACGTCCCCCGCCGCGACGGTTCAGCTCGTGAGCCGCGGTGACCACCAGACGTGCACCCGAGGCACCGATGGGGTGGCCCAGTGAGATGCCGCCACCGTGAATGTTGGTCTTCTCCAGCGGGTAGTCCAGGTCCTTGACCGACTGCACGACGACAGCAGCGAATGCCTCATTGACCTCCAGGAAATCCAGGTCGGTGGTATCCCACCCCTGCTTGCCCAGCGCCGCGGTCACAGCCTGGGCGGGCTGGGAGTGCAGGTAGGTGTCCGGCCCCGCCGTCTCACCGGAAGCCCCGAGCGCGGCGAGCACGGTGAGCCCGTTCTCCTCCGCGTAGGCGCGTGTGGTCAACACCACGGCAGAGGCACCGTCGGAAATCTGGGACGCCGATGCTGCGGTGATCGTCCCGTCCTTCGCGAATGCCGGGCGCAGGCCAGACAGGCCGTCCTGGGTCGTTCCCGGGCGTACCCCCTCGTCGGTGTCCACGACGACCTTCTCCCGACGCTTCGTCACCTCCACGGGGACAATCTCCTCGGCGAAGGTGCCGTCGTTGATCGCAGCCTCCGCGCGCTGGTTCGACAGCGCGGCAACCTCGTCCTGCTGTTCGCGGGTGATTCCCCGGGACGAGTTCCCCTCCTCGGTCTCCACGCCCATCGCCGTACCGTGCACCGGGTCGGTCAGACCGTCGCGCTCCAGTGAGTCCTGCAGAGCAAGCGACCCGAACTTCGCCCCGGCGCGCACCCCGGCGGCGAGGTGGGGAGCATTGGTCATCGACTCCTGACCACCGGCGACGACGACCTGCGCATCGCCCACCCGGATCATCCGGGCACCGTTGATCACCGCGTCCAGGCCCGACAGGCAGACCTTGTTCACGGTCACTGCCGGTGTCGACATCGGCAGACCGGCAGTGACGGCCGTCTGCTTCGCCGGGTTCTGCCCTGCCGCAGCCTGCACGACCTGGCCCATGTAGACGTAGTCGACGGTCTCCGCCGAGACGCCTGCCTTCTCCAGGGCACCGGTCAGCGCCGCCGCACCGAGTTCAACGGCGGACTTCGACGCGAGGGCACCGAGCATGCGGCCCTGCGCGGTACGGGCGGCACCGACAATCACGATGTCGTCGGGGGACGGAGTCAGGGACTGGCTAGTCTGGCTAGACATTGTTGTTTTCTGCACCTTTCACGAAGGACGTGGCTTTCCCACCCATTATGGTCCAGTTCGAGCGTCGAGGTGTCGTTCCCCGACTTTTCATTACTGTCCACCACACGCCGGAGACTTGTGGTTAGGGTCGGTGGCATGTCCGGATCCGGTAGTACCGCAGTTGTGGTCGGCTCCGGCCCGAACGGGTTGGCGGCCGCATTCATCCTCGCCCGGGCCGGCGTGGACGTCACCGTCATCGAAGCGGCCGACACCGTCGGCGGTGGCGTCCGCAGCGGCGATCTGCTGCAGGCCGGGCTCATCCACGACCTGTGCTCCGCCGTCCACCCTCTCGCCCAGGCCAGTCCATTTCTCCGGGACCCGTCCATCGGGCCGGAACTCGCACACGACGGTCTGGCGTTCGCCACCGCTTCGGTGGACATGGTGCATGTCCTCTCCTCGAACCGTGCAGCCACCCTGCGCACCTCGGCCTCGGAAACCGGTGCCGGACTCCCCGGGCACGACGGCCGGGTCTGGCGGTTGTCGTTCGAACCCCTGTCCTCCCGCGCCAACGCCGTCGCGGACGAGATCCTCGGCCCCCTGGTGCACCTGCCCCGCCGCCCGTTGACACTCGCAGGATTCGGCACCGGCGCAGCCCTCCCGGCGTCCTGGTCATGGCGGCGGTGGCGGTCCCCCGAAGCACGGGCGTTGTTCGCCGGCATCGCAGCCCACGCCTTCACTCCCCTGCACCTCCCCGCCTCGTCGGCCGCCGGGACACTGCTGACTGTCGCGGGGCACCGGCACGGATGGCCCGTCGCCGTCGGCGGATCACAATGGATCGCCGATGCACTGGTCACCGGGATCCGCCGTCACGGTGGCTCCGTCGTCACGGGAACCAGGATCACCGACCTGGCTCAGGTCCGCGACGCGGACATGGTGCTCCTCGACACCTCCGTCGAGATCGCCGCCGGTATCCTCGGCGAGCGGCTCCCCGCCCGCGTAGCGCGGGCATGGTCGCGTTTCCGCAGAGGTCCCGCGGTCGCCAAAGTCGACTATGTGCTCGACGGTGACGTGCCGTGGTCGTCGCCGGACGCCCGGCGCGCCGGCACCGTCCATCTCGGAGGTACCGCGGAGGACATCGCCGCCGCCGAGCGGGACTGCTGGGGCGGACGTCTGCCCGACCGGCCGTTCACCTTGGTCGCTCAGCAGTATCTCGCTGACCCGTCCCGCAGCCGCACCGTCAACGGACGTCGTCTCAATCCACTGTGGGCCTACGCCCATGTTCCCGCCGGGTGGGACGGCTCCGCCCGGGACGCCTTCGAGTTGGTCACCTCGCAGATCGAACGCGCCGCGCCCGGATTCCGCGACACCGTCGTCGACTGGTGCGCCTCGCCCCCGTCGGTGATGGAAGAGCACAACCCCAACTACACCGGCGGTGACATCTCCGGGGGCGCCAATGACGTCCGGCAACTGGTGGCACGACCACGCCTCGGCCCTCATCCGTACGACACGGGTGTTCCGGGGGTCTACCTGTGCTCATCCTCGGCCGCACCCGGCGGGGGCGTGCACTTCATGTGTGGGGTACAGGCGGCGCGGCGGGCGCTCCGGGAGCTGTAGCCGTGTGAGCGCCGTTCGGCGAACTACGCGCGACGGTTTCCGAGTCTGACGACGTTGAGTGGGCCTCATTCGACGCCACGAGACTCGGAAACCGTCGCCCACTGGAGGGCTCGGGAATCTGCAGGGGCCATAGGTCTGAGCCCCAACTTCTCGTCGACGGAGCGGGCCCTCAGTCGGCCGGACGCAGCCCGTAGGTCAGCACGGCGTTCCCCGTGGACGTGCTCGAGGCGTTCAGCAGACGCAGGCGCGTCGTGGGAACCGTGTCATCGAAGAGATGACGTCCGCTCCCCGCGATGACCGGGTGCGTTGTCAGTGTCAGCTGGTCGATCACTCCGGCGAGAAACAGTGACCGGACGGTGCTGATGCCGCCGAGCACAGCGATATCCCCACTCCCGGTCTCCCTCAACCGCCTCACGTAGTCGATGGGATCACCGGAGATCAGGGTGCTGTTCCACGGAAGACCGTGGGGATACTCCTCCGACAATGTGGAGGAGATGACATGCTTGCGCACCGGGTTGACCCAGCCGGCGAAACCATCGGTGTCCTCTGCGTGTTCCGCTGCGGGCCAGTACTCCGACCATTCTTTCCACAGCCCCCGTCCGATAACCGCGTCAGTCACCGGCGCAATGTGGGTGTCCATCGCGAGGCCGTCCTCCTCCCCGAAGGCGTCGAACTGCCACAGGTGTGGGTCCTCGACGACACCGTCGAGAGAGTGGAACAGGTGGGCGATCGTCGTGCGGCTCATGGCCGTGTCCTTTCAACCGGAGGTTCCCCGGGGTGGGGAACCTGTCACGTATAAGACGGAACCACGCGTCAAAACTCATCGGTGTCCGACACAGTGTCCGGCAACCCGAACTCAACAAACACCTCCGCGCCCATGAAGTGTGTAAGACCCGTGATACGCCCTCCTTTCATCGCCAGGACATGGAGGGCGAACGGTTTCCATACTCCGGCGCCGACTGCGTGGTAGACCGCCACCGCCGGAGCACCGTTCGCCGAGGTCACAATGGTCCTTGAGTCTCGACAGACCTGGCCGGGTCCGTTCCACCACTCCCCGATGTCAGTCCGACCACACAGCCAGAGCGTGAAAGGCGGCATGCTGAACGTCGCATCCTCAGCGAGGAGCGCGACGAGCGAATCAACGTCGAAGGCCTCGAAAGCCGCCACGTACCGGTCGAGGAGTTCCGCGTCGAATTCCGCGGTGGAGTCGGGTAGCCGTCCGCGAAGCGTGGTGCGGGCGCGGGCTAGCGCCGAATTCACCGCAGGTACCGACACATCAAGCAGTTCCGCACATTCAGCGCTACGCCACGCGAGCACGTCACGAAGGATGAGGATCGCCCGCTGACGAGGCGGCAGATACTGCAGCGCCGTGATGAACGCCAGCTGAACCGTTTCCCTCCGTACCGTCACGTCAGCCGGGTCGTCCGCCAGTCGTGCAGAAGGAATGGGACCGATCCAGACCGGAGCACCGGCCGTGGTGAGCATGCCCGGGTCCCCCGGAACCGATCCCGGCCCGGACACATCCACCGGAAGACTACGCCGCTGTCTCGCTCTGCTCATGTCGAGGCAGACATTCGTGGCGATCGCGTACAACCACCGCCGCAGCGACGCACGCCCCTCGAAACTGCCCCGAGCCTGCCACGCCTTGACCAGGGAGTCCTGGACCGCGTCCTCGGCTTCGGCATGGCAGCCGAAGAAGCGGTAGCAGTAGGCGACAAGCTCCCCGCGGTGGGATTCCAGCCGCTCCTCAAAAGGGTCAGGCGTCGGCGGATGTCGCTTCCCGTTCATGCCTGCATACTAGCCGTCGCCCGCCGCTGCCTCTGGTGGTTCGTCTCGTCCACGGTTACAGTGAACGGCATGGGAACTCTGATTCTTTAGTTCTGGACGCCGCGTCGAGTGTTCTCCGTGGCGGGGCCTGAGCACGCCTTCAGGTGTGAGGCCCACCGTCCGCCCCATCCTGCGACGGCACAGAACTGCCGTGCCCTGTCGCGGAAGAGGAGTCCCTCATGTCCATCCGACGACCCCGGAAAACCGCCGCCCACCGTGAATGCCTGTTGCGCAGCGTGACCGTACGCTACGCCGACCACACGGTCCTCGACAACGTTGACCTTGCAGTACAACCCGGTGACCGTCTCGCCCTGATCGGCGACAACGGTGCCGGAAAATCAACACTTCTCGGTGTACTCGCCGGAACTGTCCACCTCGCCGGTGGCGAACGCCGCGTCGAGGTCCCCGGGGGCTGTGCTTTCGCGGAACAACACCCCACCTTTTCTCCTGGTGCAACCGTCGACGACGCCGTCGATCATCTCGCCCGCGACATGCGGGCGCTCGAGCAGAACATCGCCGAGGTGTCCGCTGCACTCGCCACGGCGTCACCTGCAGAGCTCCCTCGTCTCCTAGACTCGCTCAGCTGGTACACTGACCACTTCGAGGCCCGCGGTGGTTATGAACTCGACCTGCGGATCGAAAGGGCACTCGACGAACTCGGTCTCGGCGACGTCGTCAGGTCTCGACCTGTGTCCACGCTCTCCGGTGGCCAGCGCGCCCGGCTCGCTCTCGCCGTCGCACTGTCCTCCAGACCTGAGCTCCTGCTCCTTGATGAGCCGACGAACGACCTGGACCACACTGCACTCGAGTGGCTGACCCGCCAGATGGCTGACCATCGGGGCAGCCTCGTGGTCGTGAGCCACGACCGCGAACTGCTCGACACCGTGGCCAGGGACATTGTCTGCGTCGACGACAGCTCCCTCCGCCGCTACGGCCACGGTTACCGAGGATACCTGCGGTCCCGGGACGCTGAACGGCTACGGCAACGCCGCGACCACGAAGAATGGAGTGCGGACCTCACCCGGAACCAGGCGATCGTCGACGCCACGTCGATACGGCTCCGTGCCATCCCCCGGAAACAGGAACGCGCCGCATTCGGCCACGGTGCTTTCCGTGCCCGCAGTAGTGACCACGGAGCAACCAGCCGCATCCGGCAGGCGAAGGACAAGGTGGAACGTCTCAGGGCTGATCCTGTGCCGCCGCCGCCCGAACCGCTGGTCTTCACACCGCACTTCTCAACCCGCGAGATGTCCGGACCACTGGCCTCCCTCCCACCCGGAACCCTCACAGAGGCAGATGATCCACCGCTCTCTGTGACCCCCTCCACCGGCGGACTGGAGATCAGGAGCGGTGAACGGTGGCTGGTCACCGGACCCAACGGAGCAGGTAAAACCACACTGCTCCGGGCGCTCGCCGGGGACATCGGTCACGTGACACTCCACGCCGGGATCCACGTCGCCCAGGTTCGGCAGGACGTCTCGGTCAGTGGTGGTCGGACGCTGCGGGACACCTTCGCCGAGGCTGTCGGGATGACGGCCGACGACGCCGCGGACACGCTCCTCACACTCGGCCTCTTCAGCAACAGGGATCTCCGCACCCCGGTCAACCGACTATCGGTCGGTCAGCAGAGACGACACGAGTTGGCTGTCGCCGTTACGGTGGACAGCGACATGATCCTCCTCGACGAACCGACGAACCATCTCGCACCGGAACTCGTCGAGCAGCTGGAGAAAGCCCTACTCGACTACCCCGGAGCCGTCGTGACCGTGACCCACGACCGGCGGTGGCTGCGCAACGCCATCCGCGCCACCCCCGCCCACCTGCTCCGGTCTGTCACCGTCACCCCGACCCCCGCGGGAGGTGTCATCGACACACTCAGTACGCTCAGTGCGCGAAGTGGCGCTCCCCGGTGAGGTACATCGTCACACCGGCCGCCACCGCCGCATCAATGACCTCCTGGTCACGCACGGAACCCCCGGGCTGGACCACGGCGCGCACACCCGCCTCAGCCAGCGTCTCGAAACCGTCGGCGAAGGGGAAGAACGCGTCGGAGGCGGCCACTGCACCGTCGGACCGCCTGTCATCGCCGGCCAGGGTATTCGCCCGATCCACGGCGATCTTCGCCGAATCCACCCGGTTGACCTGGCCCATACCGACGCCGACGGTCGCCCCGTCCTTGGCGAGCAGAATGGCGTTCGACTTCACCGCACGCACCGCACGCCAGGCGAACTCCAGCTCGGCGAGGGTCGCGGCGTCAGCACCGTCCCCGGCCGCCAGTGTCCAGTTCGCCGGGTCGTCACCGGGGGCATCGACCAGATCCCGCTCCTGGACCAGCACGCCACCGGAGATCTCACGGTGCTCCACGGCACCTTCCCTCACCGGCGGCGTGGTCTGCAGGATACGGATATTCTTCTTCTGGCTGAGCACCTCCACGGCACCGTCCTCGTAACCGGGGGCCACGATGACCTCGGTGAAGATTCCCGCCACCTGCTCCGCCATCTCGACGGACACCGGCCGGTTCACCGCGATGACGCCACCGTACGCGGACACCGGGTCACAGGCGTGGGCGGACCGGTGCGCGGTCGCCACGTCATCGGCGACGGCAATGCCACACGGGTTGGCATGCTTGATGATCGCCACGCAGGGACGCTCGTGGTCCCAGGCAGAACGCCAGGCGGCGTCCGCATCGGTGTAGTTGTTGTAGCTCATGGCCTTGCCGTGGAACTGCTCGGCATTGGCCAGGCCGCCCTCCTGCCCCGGGGCGGTATACACCGCGGCTGCCTGATGCGGGTTCTCCCCGTAGCGCAGGGAATGGACCCGCTCGTTGACCTGACCGATCCACTCGGGGAAACGGGACTCCTCTTCCGCCTCGATCTGCCCGGTCATCCACGACGCCACCGCCACGTCATAGGACGCGGTGTGGCGGAAGGCCTCGGTCGCCAGGCGGGTCCGCGCCGCGCGACTGAACCCGCCGGCGTCCACGGCGGTGAGGACGTCCCCGTACACGGCAGGATCCACGACCACGGCGACCGACGGGTGGTTCTTGGCGGCCGCCCGGACCATCGACGGCCCCCCGATGTCGATCTGCTCGACACAGGCGTCGAAATCCGCGCCGGACGCGACGGTGTCCGTGAACGGGTAGAGGTTCACCACCACCAGGTCGAACGGTTCGACCCCGAGTTCCTCCAGCTGGGCGAGGTGGTCGTCCTTCCTCGTGTCCGCCAGAATTCCGGCATGGACCCGGGGGTGCAACGTCTTCACCCGCCCCTCGAGACACTCCGGGAACCCGGTGAGCTCCTCGACACGAACCACAGGGACCCCGGCATCGGCGATCTTCGCCGCCGTGGACCCGGTGGAGACGATCTCGACACCGGCACGGTGCAGGCCGGTGGCGAGGTCCTCCAGACCGGTCTTGTCGTAGACGCTGATCAGAGCGCGGCGGATGGGGCGGGTGGTTTCAGTCATTGATCCAGGCCTTTCGTCCTTCGATGGTGTAACCGCTCTCCGCGGTCTGGTGGAGCACGTCGACGATCAACGCACGCTCAACGGTCTTGATCCGCTCATGGAGCGTATCCCCGGTGTCCTCCCGGCTCACCGGAACGGCGCGCTGGGCGACGATCGGCCCGGTGTCCACCCCGTCGTCGACGACGTGGACGGTGGAGCCGGTGAGTGTGACACCGTAGGCCAGCGCGTCCTCCACAGCATGCGCGCCGGGGAATGACGGCAACAGGGCCGGGTGAGTGTTGAGGATCCTGCCGCGGAACCTCTCGACGACGCCGGCCCCGAGAATGCGCATGAAACCCGCACTGACGATGACGTCCGGCGTGTACGCGGCGATCTCCTCCGCCAGGCGTGCATTCCACGCCTCACGGTCGTAGCCGGCGACACGGTCCGGGTTGTAGTCCACCCGGAACACCGGGATGCTTGCCTGCTCCGCCCGTTCCAGTGCCAGGCACGGTCGGTCCGCCCCCACAGCGACGATCTCCACCGACGGGCCCAGGTCATCCAGCATCGCCTGGAGCAGTGTGCCACTGCCCGAGGCGAGAACCACGACCCGGAGAACGTCACCCGGCCGTGAGGAAGTGCGAATCGTGGGTGTTGAGGGACGCACGGCAACTTCTCCGGCAGGTTCACCGGACGGTGCGGGGGTTACGGGCTCACTCACGGTGAGTCAGCTTACTGTGTCGTGTCCTCGTCCTCGACGTCGGTGTCCTCCGACTCGGTCGGAGCGGCCTGGTCCCCGTCACCCGTGACCGCCTCAGTCTCCCCAGCCTCTTCAGCTTCACCGGCAACGGCGTTGTCCACATCTTCTCCGGAGTCCCCGAAGTCCCCGGCGCCTCCGGCATCCTCCGGCTCAGTCGAGCCGGCCCCGGCGTCCGTGTCGTCCGTGTCGTCCGTCGCGTCGGGCTCCTCCGTCTCAGCGGCACTCCCGGCGTCCTCGACATCCTCGACATCCTCGACGTCCTCGTCCTGGGTCTCCGGATCCGGGAACTCGTCCCAGTCCTCCTCACCGGTACCGCGTTGGGCGTCCGCCGTGTCCCCTTCGGCGGTCTCCGTGACCCGGGCTCCCCTGCGCGACACCCACGCGAAGACAACAAGAGCAGGCACCACGATCCAGCAGGCGAATACCAGCGGGGTCAGCCACACCAGCGGCCCGGCCGAACCGTAGACACCCAGCGTCCCCCCGGACGCGAGACTCAGCAGGAGGCCCAGAACGCCCGATGCCACACCTGCGCCAAGAGCCGTGAACACCGGAGACTCCACGAATGTACGTGTGGCGAAGAACCGGTAGACAATCACCAGTGCAATCAACGCCGGGACGACAAGGAGCAGTTCGCCGAACGGCAGACCGGAATGAGGCACCGCCGCCAACACGGGCAACGGTGGCAGATTGGCGTTCGTCACGGCAAAGAGCGATGCCGACGCATCGCCGACGTGCATCTCGCTGCCCATCAGGATGCCGGATGCTCCGACAGCCAGATTCGGGAGATAGAGAACGGACAGGACGCTCAGACCGAGCTTGCCCCATGCGTCGGGGGTAATCGAATAGGCGTCCGCCAGAACCGACATATTGAGGAGCAGTTGAACCAGGGCCGCCACCAGTCCCGCGGCAAGCATCCAGCGGACGAAAGAGCCGGCCAGCCGAGCCGCCTCCACCGGCCAGGTCGGCAGGCCCCGACGGAGCAGCAGCGCCCTCCAGATCTTCGGCCCCAGTCCCAACACGAACACGAACCCGTTCAGCAGTGCAGTCGACAACAGAGCGACAGCCAGGTTCGGAGGCGTGACGGCGAAGACATGGGACGCGTCCCAGAGCGCCAACCACGCAAGGACAGTGAGCACCATGGGGACCACGACAGCCAGGACACCGAAAACCCTGATGTTGCGGACCGTGATCTGCGTGCCGCAGGTTCGACGGATCCTCCGCGAATGAACGAGGACGATCAGAGCTGCAGGCAGCAGAGGGACGATCCCGAGTTGAACCCCGGTGAACCCGACCGGGGCCAGGTTGGCGACCATCCAGAAGGATCCCACCATGGCCGGCACTGCGGTGAAGGTCTCGCCGATCCCGATGAGGACGGCGAGAGCGATGGCGACGGCCAGGGTGACCGCGTGACTGACCAGGATCGTCGGCGCGAACCGACGAATATGCGGCCCCCACAGTGCCCACCAGGAAGACAGTTTCCCGCGGAGCCCGCGGGACTCACCTGCCGGCGCGACAGTACTGTCTGCCGCGTCGACGCTGGCGCCGCCCTGCGTACCGGTCGCCGGGCGGGCGGAGGCATCTGTGGCACGGGACGGGACGCGCCCGTTCTCCCCGGCCACGAACCTCTCGGTGCCTGTGGTCGACGCTGTCGCACCACGATTCGAGTCGCGGCGCCGAGCATCCGGACCCCGGCGGGTCCCGCGGCGGGGCCGTTGTCGTCTCGAAGTCGGTCGCTGGGATTCGTTACTCACCTGTCCCATTGTGCACAACACGGCCTCACTGACCCGGCAGGCACGCCCACTCAGGAGCGTTACATCACACCTACCCCCGCCACACCCGTCACACACCGCCCGTGACCTGCCCGTTATGAAAGATACCTCCGAAATACCCCCCTCGCGTCACGATCTCACCGATATAGATTCGTGACCTTTTTCGCGAAGTGGCTTGCCCGGGGCGGGGCATGCCGATAGAGTTGCGACTCGTTGATAACGATCCGGTCACGATTTGAGACCGATCAGATGACGGCACGACAGCAAGACTACGGAGAGGTTCACTGAGAATGACTGTTGCACGGCGAGGCGGGTCCCACCGCAAACTGGACACCGCTGCCAAGCGTCGCATGGCGTTCGTCGCAATCGCCGCCACCGGCGTTGCCGCGG
Organism: Corynebacterium glyciniphilum AJ 3170; assembly: GCF_007673095.1. Classification (GTDB taxonomy): domain Bacteria; phylum Actinomycetota; class Actinomycetes; order Mycobacteriales; family Mycobacteriaceae; genus Corynebacterium. Next base: position 72,359 of record NZ_VDYZ01000014.1, on the reverse strand, counting down.
CAGGTGCCACCGGGGCAGGCGCCGCCACCGTGCACCAGTCCTCCGACCAGGACGGCCAGGGCGCCGGGGACATCTCCCTGGCAGCCAACACCGAACTCCTCGCCCAGGGCGCCGAGGGCAGTGCCGCCGGTGCCGATGTCGAGACCGCCGCAGCACAGATCCTGGCACTGCCGCAGACCACCCAGATCGAGAACCTCTCGGGCCAGCTGTCCAGCGCCCTGGAGTTCGACGCCGAGCGCGCCGCCGCCGATATGCTCTCCCGCGCACCGGAGGTCGTCAAGCCCGCCGAAGGCAGCTACACCTCCCCCTTCGCCATGCGCTGGGGCACCATGCACAAGGGCATCGACATCGCCAACGCCCTCGGCACCCCGATCGTCGCCGCCATGGCCGGCACCGTGATCGACGCCGGCCCGGCATCCGGGTTCGGCAACTGGGTCCGCATCAAGCACGACGACGGCACCATCACCGTCTACGGACACATGTCCACCATCGACGTGACCGTCGGTCAGCAGGTCCAGGCCGGCCAGAAGATCGCCGGCATCGGTAACGAGGGTTTCTCCACCGGCCCGCACGTCCACTTCGAGGTCTACCCCACCGAGGGCAACGCCGTGGACCCGGTGCCGTGGCTCCGCGAGCGCGGCGTCGAGCTCTAACTCGCCTCCCCCGTCATCAACACCGGGTGAACACCCGCTGTCCGACCGTCCCCACGGTCGGACAGCGGGTTTTCTGTGTCCCCCCTGTGTCTTCGGTGTCCGGCTGCCTACAGCTTCTCCATCGGCACACCACCGATGAGCATCAGCCGGACAGTTCCGTTGCTGCCGAAGTCGATCATCACGGTCGCACGTACACCCTGGCCGTCGACGCTCTTGACGGTACCGAGCCCGTACTTGTCGTGGTTGACCCGGTCGCCGACCTCAAGTTCGAGCTGCTTGCCCGACGAGCGCAGCGCACCCGAGGACCGTGACGGCCCGGAGGACGACTTCTTCGGGGAGCTGCGCCGGGACGTCCCGGCCGCGGACCACCCGCCACCGAAACTGGTGCCGTCGGCGTACCCGCCCGACGACCCCCAGCTGTCCGACCACGCCGGTGCCGGCTCCTCCCGGATCCAGTCCACGAGGTCACCGGGAATCTCCCCGAGGAACCGGGACGGCGGATTGTTCTGCGGCGTACCCCAGCTGGACCGGGTCATCGCCCGGGTGAGGTAGAGCCGCTTCCTGGCCCTGGTGATCCCGACATAGGCCAGTCGCCGTTCCTCGGACAGTTCGGTCGGATCGCCGAGCGCCCGCATGTGCGGGAACTGGCCGTCCTCCCACCCGGTCAGGAAGACCACCGGGAACTCCAGACCCTTGGCCGTGTGCAGGGTCATCAACGTGACCATGTCCTGCTCCTCGGCGGGAATCTGGTCGGCGTCGGCGACAAGGCTGACCCGTTCAAGGAACGCCTGCAGGCTCCCCGGCTCCGGTTCCCCCTCCGCCAGAACAGCATCCTCCTCTGCGTCCGGCGATGTCGACGATGTCGACGACGTGGACGACGACGGCATCGCTTCGTACGCGGCGAGGTTCGCCGCCTCCTGGGAGAACTCGTGGCCCACGGAGACCAGCTCGTTGAGGTTGTCCAGCCGGGTCCCGTCCTGCGGGTCATTCGACGACTCAAGTTCCGAGGCATAGGACGTCGCGTCGAGGACAGCCCGCACAATCGCACCGACGTCCGGGATTCCCAGCGACTCCCCGTCCGACGTCCGCATGACCGCCGACTCGGTCTCCGCCCGCAGTGCGTCCATCATCTCCAGGAATCCGGCGATGGCGTTACGTCCCCGGGCACTGAGGCCAGGCACCTCACCGCGGCCAGCCGCGGCCAGACCGTCCGCGAAACTCACGCCGACGTTCTCCGCGTGCACCCGCACCTGCGACAACGCCCGGTCGCCGATCCCGCGGCGGGGCGTGTTGATGATACGTCGCAGCCCTATCGTGTCATCGGGGTTGTCGAGGACCTTGAGGTAGGCGACGATGTCCCGGATCTCCTTGCGCTCGTAGAAGCGCGTCCCGCCGACAACGCGGTACGGCAGCCCGGAGCGCACCAGGACGTCCTCGACCACGCGGGACGAGTTGTTCGTCCGGTACATCACCGCGATGTCGCCGTAGGAGGCGTCCCCACGGTCGACGAGTTCGTCCACCGTCTGTGCGATGAACCTGGCCTCGTCGTGCTCATTGTCGGCGACATATCCACCGATCAGTGGCCCGTCCCCGGAGTCGGTCCACAGGTTCTTGTCCCGTCGGCCCTGGTTCCGGGCGATCACCGCATTGGCCGCGGAGAGGATGTTCTGGGTGGAACGGTAGTTCTGCTCCAGCAGGATCGTGCGCGCATGGGGGTAGTCGCGCTCGAACTCCTCGATATTGCGCACCGTCGCCCCACGGAATGCGTAGATCGACTGGTCCGCGTCACCGACGACACAGAGTTCACCGGGCGCGATGCCGCTCGCACCGGCGCCGCCGTCTCCACCGTCTCCACCGACCAGCGTGGACACGAGCACGTACTGGGCGTGGTTGGTGTCCTGATACTCGTCGACGAGGATATGCCGGAACCGACGACGGTAATGGTCGGCGATACCCCGGTTGTTCCGCAGCAGACCGACGACCTCCCCGATGAGGTCGTCGAAGTCCACGGCGTTCGCCTGGCGGAGCCGGACCTGGTAGTCGCGGTACACCTGCGCGATGGTCTCCCGGTGGCGGTTGCCGTCCTCCTGGGCCTCGCGGAGAGCCTCCTCCGGCCCCTGGAGCTCATTCTTCCAGTTCGAGATCACACTCAGCACCGCCCGCGGCGCGAACTCCTTCGCGTCCAGGCTCCGGTCCCGCAGGATCATGGTGACCAGACGCTTCATGTCGTCCGAGTCATAGATCGTGAAGTTGGAGTTCAGTCCCTCGACAAGCTGTGCGTTGGCGCGGAGGATACGCACGCACACCGAGTGGAACGTCGCCACCCACATCCGTTCAGCGGCCGGCCCCACGAGACCGCTGATGCGTTCACGCATCTCTGCGGCGGCCTTGTTCGTGAAGGTGATCGCCAGAACCTGCCAGGGTGCCACGCCCCCGGCGAGCAGCCATGCGATACGACGGGTCAGCACACTGGTCTTCCCCGAGCCCGCTCCCGCGACGATGAGCAGTGGAGAGCCCGAATGGGTGACCGCCTCGCGCTGTGCGGGGTTCAGCCCCTCGAGCAACTGGTCCCGGGTCTGGGCGCTCATCACCCGTCCCGGCGCGGAACCCGCGGTCGACGGTGCCGCCTGCTCCTGTGATCGCACCGGAGGCGCAGAAGGCAGCGGGGCGAGATGGGACGCCGTCTGCGACATCTCGGCGAGCACGGCGGCCGCGTCCTCCGGGGGCTGGTCGTCCTCGTCGGGCGGTGGTTCCCACAGGCCGTCCTGACCGTCCCACGGCCCCGTCGCGGGTTCCGCGGGGAGGGGGATCTGGTCGAAGGGGTCGGATTGGCCCGGATTCACTGTCGCGTTCTCCTGTCGGTAGGGGTCATGTTCACCCTACAACCCCGTACGGACGTAGAATCAGGGCCATGACGAACGACATGGAGTTCTCCAGCGGGACCGATGATCCGTTGTCCGACGCCCAGATCCAGGATTACCGTAAGGAGATCAACGAGCTGGACCGGACGATCATCGACGCGGTCAAACGCCGTTCGGAGATCTCGAAGCTGATCGGACGGACCAGGACGGCCTCCGGGGGGACGAAACTGGTGTACTCGCGGGAGACCGCGATCCTCAACCAGTTCCGCAACGAACTGGGCCCCGAAGGAATCGCCATCGCGAACTCGCTGCTGCAGCTCGGCCGCGGTCGGCTCGGAGCCTGACCCTCAGGCCATCCGGAACCCCGCGCCGACACCACCGGCGGCGTTCATCTCAGCGGCCACGGCGTCCCACGTCACCGCCATCACCGGCGAGTGCACAGGTCCCTGCAACGGGGTACGGCAGGACGGGACACCGGCGAAGCCACCGCTGAGGAGTCCGACGAGTCGTCCGCCCGCGTACACCGGCGCTCCGGAGTCCCCGTGCGAGGAGCACACGTGCATCGCGAACCCGGAGTCGGTGGCGAGCACGAGTGGTCCGCAGGTCGTGCCGGTCGCGATGCCGGTCTTGCAGACCTGGGCACCCTCGCCGGGCAACGGGCCGCCCACGCTACTGAGTACCGCCGCATTGTAGGAGTTGGTGACCTGCGCACTGTCATTCAACAGAATGATGCCGTTGTCCACCGCGCCACTGCGCTGGAACGTACCGATGACGGTGCCCTCCGGGTCGTCGGCGGACCGGACCTCGTCACCGGCGACCCCGCAGTGGCCGGCCGTGACGGCGACTGCATTGCCTGCGGCATCGTACCCTGCGACAGTGGTCGTACAGACGGAAGCTCCGACGATCAGGGGCGTCGACGGCCCGACCAGCACCGAGGGACGGGCCTGTTCAGCGGCGGCGGGGACACCGGGCGAGGTGAAGTACTGACCCTCGATGCGGTGCGGGCCCGGTTCCCCGGTGGCGGTGAGGACGTCGTCGACCACCTGGCCCACCGAGGGAAGTGCGTTGGCGGCCGGCGCGACCGCGGCCCCGGCAAGGACCGTGGCGGCGGACGCGACGGTGGCGACGGCCAGTCGACGAAGGGACCGGAGGAGCATCTGAACCACATCTTCTCTTGTGAGAGGCCGTGCCCGGATCCGGACACGTCACGTCAGTTTCTGCCGCCAGCCTATCCCGCCGCCGATGAATCGACCTGCAGAACACCCTCCCCCGTTCTACCTCCACCCCCGTCGATCCCCGGTCTGGTGATGTGGAACAGCATGCAGAATGACTGTTTATGCCCGGTGTCGCGAAAAACCACATTCACATGACCATATAACCGTTGACTTCCCACACATTCCCACAGATACTGGAGGCATGTACGCGCCACAACGGCAGGACGTGATCGCCGGGGAGATCCAGGACCAGGGTGGCATCTCCGTGTCCGAACTCGCCGAACGCTACAGCGTCTCGGCCGAGACCATCCGCCGTGACCTCGACGTGCTCGAACGTCAGCAGCGGGTCACCCGTGTCCACGGTGGCGCGGTGCCGTACCGGGTCCACAGCGGCAACGAGAACACCATCGCCGCACGGACCTCCTCCTCACGGGACGCCAAGGCGCGTATCGCCGCAGCCGCCGCCCGGCATTTCCCGCCGACCGGCGGTTCCGTCATCGTCGACTCGGGCACGACCACGGCCGTACTCAGCCACCACCTGGCCGAGCGCCCCGATCTGACGGTCGTCACCAACTCCGTTCTCCTGGCCTACCACCTGTCGCTCGAGGTCCCCGCCTCCGTCCCGCACCGTCTCCACCTCGTCGGTGGCCGGGTCCGCGGCATCACCCAGTCCGTCGTGGGGGCCGACGCCGTCGCCTCCTTGCGTGGCCTGCGTGCGGACGTGGCCTTCCTCGGAGCGAACGGGATAACCCCCGGCTTCGGATTCTCCACACCGGACCAGGCCGAAGCCCAGACGAAGTACGCGATGACCGAAGCCGCCCGAAGACGGATAGCCCTGGTCGACCAGGCGAAACTCGGGGAAGAACTCCTGTGTTCCTTCGCCACCACCGCCGACATCGACCTGCTCATCACCGACGCTCCACCCGACCACCCCGTCATCACAGGCCTACGACACGAAGGAATGGACGTGATTCACACGTGATCATCACCGTCACACCCAACCCCAGCATCGACCGCACCCAGCGGCTTCCCGGCCCGCTGGACGTCGGTGGGGTCAACCGGGTCGTCTCCGGTACCGACCAGGCCGGCGGCAAAGGTGTCAATGTCGCCACCGTCGTCCACTACGCCGGTGAGGACGTCCTCGCCGTGGTCCCCGCCGACTCCGGCGGAGACTTCGCCGAGCTGCTCCGCGCCGGCGACGTTCCGGCGCGTTTCGTCGGAGGCAGCGGTGTCAGGGTGAACCTCACCCTCACCGACGGCGACGGCGTGACCACCAAGATCAACTCGCCCGGCGACTCCGCCACCGACGGTCGGGCCCTGGCCGAGGCCGTCGACCAGACGCTGTCCGACGTCTCCGGCCAAGGGATCCCCGGCCCCCACTGGCTGGTGCTCGCCGGCTCCCTCCCTCCCGGATTCCCCGACGACTGGTACGCGCGGATGACCGCCACCGCCCATGAACAGGGGTTCCGCGTCGCGGTCGACACCTCCGACGCCGCACTCGCCGCCCTGGTCGATCTCTCAGACCGTAATCCCGCTGCTGCACCGGACCTCATCAAGCCGAACTCCCACGAACTGGCCCAGATCGTCGGCGGCGACGGCGACGCCATGGAGCAGGCCGCGGGCGACGGCGACCTCTCGACGGTCGTCGAGGCGGCATCCGCACTGACCGACCGGGGTTTCGGGGCTGCCCTCGTGTCTCTCGGCGCGGCCGGCGCCCTGCTCGTCACCCGCGACGACGTGGACGGCGGCACCGGGTCCTGGTTCTGCCCGAGCCCCACCGTCACCGCAGTGTCCACCGTCGGTGCCGGGGATTCGACACTCGCCGGATACGTGATCGGGGCCGTCCGTGGAAAGGACGCGCCAGAGAGGCTCGCCCTCGCCGTCGCCCACGGATCCACTGCCGTCACCCTGCCCGGGACCACCCTCCCCCGACCCGACGACCTACCCACCGCCCTCCCCGAAGCAAGGAGAGTATGACCATGACCACGCCACCTCCCACCACGTCGGGCGGTTCAGACGACCGCCCGGTCATCGTCCCCGCCCTGGTCTCCCTCGACGCCGACATCCCGGCCGAGAAAGAAGCGGTTCTCACCGAACTGGCTGACCTGCAGGTCAAAGCCGGACGTGCCACCGACACCACCCAGCTCCTCGCCGACATCCACGCCCGTGAGGAGAAGGCCGCCACGGGACTGCCCGGTGGCATCGCCATCCCCCACTGCCGTACCGCCGCCGTCGAGGAACCCTCCCTCGGTTTCGCCAGGTTGAAGACCCCCACGGACTTCGGTTCGGACGAGACCGACGACGACGGCAAGCCGCTGGGCACCGACCTGGTCTTCATGATCCTCGCCCCGGAAGGCGCCGGCAGCGCCCACATGAAGGTGCTGAGTACGCTGGCACGGGCACTGGTGAAGAAGGACTTCGTCGCCTCCCTGCGCTCGGCACAGTCGGAGGACGAGATCGTCACCCTGGTGACCGACGTCCTGAACAAGAAGAAGGCGAAGAAGAGCGCAGCCCCCGCCGAGGTGTCGGAGGCTGCGGCTGACAGCCCGGCGCAGACAGCGACCGAAACCGCGGCAGCACCGACGGCACCTGCCGCGTCCCAGACGGTGAAGCTCGTCGGCGTGACGTCATGCCCGACCGGCATCGCACACACCTACATGGCCGCCGACGCCCTCACGCAGGCGGCCGACGCCCGGGACGACGTCGAGATCATCATCGAGACCCAGGGCTCCTCCGGAGGCGACAAGCTCACCAGGGCCCAGATCGACGAGGCTGACGCAGTCATCTTCGCCCACGGTGTGGGCGTCCGCGACATCGCCCGGTTCGCCGGGAAGCCCGTCGTCGACGTCCCGGTGAAGAAGGGCATCTCGGACCCGGACGAACTCATCGACCGCGCCATCGCCGCCTCGTCCGCAGAGAACCCCACCCGCGTGTCCGCCAGCGGCGGGGACACCGGTGGCGACGACGATGACGACACCAACCTCGGGTGGGGACGGCGGATCCAGCAGTCCATCATGACCGGTGTGTCCTACATGGTGCCGTTCGTCGCGGCCGGCGGTCTGCTCATGGCCCTGGGCTTCGTCATCGGCGGCTACAACGTCTCCAACGTGTGGCAGGACGTGGTCCTCGACCACTCCCTGTGGAACCTGCCGGACAACCTGCAGTACACCCTCGACGGCAGTGACGAGATCCTCTACTCCGACCGTTCCGGAATCCTGCTCTACCTCGGTGCGGTGTTCTTCGGCGGCGGTGACACGGCGATGGGGTTCATCGTCGCCGCCCTGTCGGGCTACACCGCCTACGCACTGGCCGGTCGCCCCGGCATCGTCCCCGGCTTCGTCGGCGGTGCCATCTCTGTCCTGGTCGGTGCCGGCTTCATCGGCGGCCTGGTCACCGGTGTCATCGCCGGCCTGATCGCCATGTGGATCCAGACCTGGAAGGTCCCCCGCTGGCTCGGCTCGATGATGCCCGTCGTGATCATCCCGCTGCTCGCCACCCTCGTCACCGCCGCGTCCATGTTCCTGGTACTCGGACGTCCGCTGGCCGCGCTGATGGAGGCCCTGCAGAACTGGCTGTCCAGCATGACCGGGTCCTCGGCGATCCTGCTCGGACTGATCATCGGCCTCATGATGTGCTTCGACCTCGGTGGCCCGGTGAACAAGGCCGCCTACCTCTTCGGTACCGCCGGACTGTCCACCGGCGACACCGCAGCATTCCAGATCATGGCCACCGTGATCGCCGCCGGCATGGTCCCGCCGTTGGCCCTGGCCCTGGCGACCACGATCCGTCCGAAGTTGTGGACCAAGGAGGAGCGGGAGAACGGCAAGTCCTCCTGGCTGCTGGGCGCGTCCTTCATCACCGAGGGTGCCATCCCGTTCGCCGCGGCCGACCCGCTGCGCGTGATCCCCTCGATGATGCTCGGTGGCGCCGTGACCGGTGCCCTGTCCATGGCCTTCGAGGTCGGCAGCCGCGCACCCCACGGCGGTGTCTGGGTCATGCCGCTCATGGACAACTGGTGGGGTCTGATCATCGCCGTGGTGGTCGGCATGGTCATCTCCGCGATCACCGTGATCATCGTCAAGCAGGTCACGACCAAGGACCCGGAAGGAACACACTCCGGGTCTGAAGAGAAGGAACCCGCGACCGCATCCGCTTGATCTCGAGGGCTGTCAGGCCGCGCGGCCGTCGACCGTCATCGCACCGTCCGGCCCCACCCGGACATCGGCGGCGAAGGCGGCGGCGAGATTCATCCGCTGCCAGCTTCCCACCTCACGACCCTTCGACGACTGGTCGTCGAGCGGATACCCCGCCGGCAGCGCCGTCGCCGCCAGGACACGTGCACGCTGCCCCCAGTCCAATTCAGGGAACGCAGTCACGAGCAGTTCCGGCGCTCCCTGGGGCACGGTCAACGGGGCATCCGGATCACCCACCCGACGGAGCCCGTGAGTCATCCTCGACGTGAACTCGTCGACCGCGACCTCTGTCGGGCGGTACGGCGTGTCTGTGGCGACGGCCTCCGACAGTGGCAGCCCTGTCCGCCACTCCAGCTCGGCGCGGAGCTCCTGCCCTGCCTCGGTGAGGACCGTCCGCATCCTCGGGTCGTTCCACCGGTCCGCCGCCGCAGCCTGACCTGTCATCCGTCCGCCGATGACGTCCAGTGGGTAATGTACTCCCATCACCATGCGGTTGTAGCCTGCCTCGGCACCACGGGCCAGCAGCTGCGGTGCCAGCTCCGGCAGGAGCACGGCGAGCAGCGTGGTGGTCCAGCTCGCCTGGTTGGTGTGCCCGGACGGGAAGGCCGCCGACCCACCGAGATCGTACAGTCCTTCGTTACCCCCACCGGTGTGTTTCGTGATCCGGTCAGGAGCGACGACGAAGGGACGGTCGTAGTTGAAGATCTCCTTCTCGATCAGCGTGGAACTCGCCAGCCCACCGGCGCGGGAGAGGTACCCGGAGTCCATCAGGGCACGGATCTTCGGCAACCGGTGCTCCTGCAGCGACGTGCGCAGTGCCTGCCCGAGCGTGGAACCGAAGGCGTCGGACAACGCGGTGAGGAGATTGCCGTCATCGGCCGCAGCATCGACCTGGGCCCGACGCACGGTCCCTGGATCGGCACTGTTGTTGACCTCGACCACGGTATCGAGACTGTCCTCCATCACCTCGGGATGCCTGTCCCGGAGGTCGCTGAAGCTGCTGACGACGTCATAGTAGATGCCGCCGTCGTAGGAGCTCAGGTCAGAGATGTACCAGCCGTAGTCCGACGGAGACAGCGGTTCCGGTACCGGGGCACCGGGGTGCTGCACGGCCGGCACGGTGGCGGGGAGGTACTCCCCCACCGTCTCTGTGAGCGTCGCGGGGGCGACGGGTTGTGCGTTCGCAGGAACCGCCGACACCGTCCCTGCGATCAGGGACGCCACGAGCACCGGCGCGAGGCCGTTCACAGCGGTTCTGCGGATGGTTTTCTGACGCGTGGGCGACACCACGTTCTCCTCTGTCGTTCTCCGGCACAGGGCCACCGGAATTGTCCCGGACAGACTGATACTGCAGGATGCCGGTGGACGGCGGGTGAACTCGAGGTAATCCGGGCGAGAATTCCCGGCCTGCGACTTCCACGATGATGCCGACAATCACCGGTCTGGGGAGGGCACCGTGTGACTCAGCTGCCAGGATCGGCTGGAGCAGAGACTCTGCGGTGACCGATCCTGGCACCTGCCGAACAACGCACCCGTAGGGAAGAGAAGTGCTTGTCTCTTAACCCTCGTTTAACGCGGACATGCAGGAACCCCTGACTGGTGATGATCACCAGCCAGGGGGCCTATGTAGTAGCGGGGGCAGGATTCGAACCTACGACCTCTGGGTTATGAGCCCAGCGAGCTACCGAGCTGCTCCACCCCGCGACGGGTAACTGTCCCGGAGAACGTTGCTCTCCGTGTCAGCGACTCCCATAGCGTAACGCAGTCTCCGACAAATGTGAAATCACGGCCCGCAGAATGCAAAAAGCCCAGCGCACCGGGGTTTTTCATATCCCGGGGCGCTGGACTGTCCCACTGCTTCTTACTGGGCGTCTTCCACGGCCGCGTCCAAGTCATCCAGTGCCCGACCGAATTCCTCGAAGGTGCCGTTCTCCCGGGCGTCGTTGACCCGGTCCATGGCGTCGCGGATCGCCGACAGCTGGTCCTCCGACGGCTCAGCGCCTCCGCCCGAACCACCGTCCGGGGTCTCAGCCGCTGACGACGACGGAGTGGAGGTGGACGTGCTGTCGGAATCCGAGTCGGAGTCCGAGTCGTCCCCACCGGCAGCCGCGGCGTTCTCGTCCGCAGCCTCTCCTCCGGACTCAGCGATCTCCGTGGCCGCGTCCGGGTCGATGCCGACCTGCTCCAGAGCCTCACTGACCGTCGGCGCGTAGCCGACCGAACCGTTGTAGCTCACCAGCACGCGCAACAGCTTCGGGAACGCCGATTCCTGGTCGGCGCGCTGGGAGTAGACCGGCTCAACGTAGAGGATCTGCCCGTCGCCGACCGGCAACGTCAACAGGTTGCCGTTGGTCAGGGTGTTGGTGCCCTCCAGCAGGGTGCGCTCACGGGCGATCTCGTCGGACGACATCATCGTGTCCTGCGCCTGCTTCGGCCCCTGCGTCTGCGTGTTCGTCGGCAGCTGGCGGACGTAGATCCGACCATAGGTCTCCGGGTCAGAGCTGACTGTCATGTGTGCAGACAGGAACTCACGGCGCAGACCGCGGAACGGGGTGATCAGCTGGAAGCTCGGCCGGTTCGTCTCCGGATCGGTTGCCACCACGTGGTACGGCGGCTGGTTGAGCTCTTGACCGCCCTCAGGTCCCGTCGGGTCGCCCGGGACCGACCAGAAAGCGTCGTTCGTGAAGAACGTGCCCGGATCGTCCACGTGGTACTTGGCGATCAGTTCACGCTGAACCTTGAACAGGTCCTCCGGGTACCGCAGGTGCTCCATCAGTTCGTCGCTGATCTCCTCCTTCGGCTTCACCACATTCGGGAACACACCCTCCCATGCCTTGAGCACGGGGTCCTCCTCATCGAACTCGAAGAGGTCGACAGTTCCGTCGTAGGCGTCGACGACGGCCTTGACGGAGTTACGGATGTAGCTGACGTCGTTGGTGACGGCACGCTGCTGCGATGCGGGATCCTCGGTGAGGGCGTCCTCGGTGGCGGAGTCGAGCTGGGTGCGCTCGGAGTACGGCAGGTTCTCCAGGGTGGTGTACCCGTCCACGACCCACTTGATCCTGCCGTCGATGACGACCGGGTAGGTCTTCGAGTCGGTGGTCAGCCACGGGGCGACCTTGTGGACACGCTCGCGCGGGTCACGGTCGTAGAGGATCTTCGAGTCGTCGCCGATGACGTCCGACAGGAGGATGTTCATCTCCTGGAACTTCGCGGCGTACAGCGCACGGTGGAAGATGTTGGAGACCCCCACACCGCCCTCGCCGGTGTAGGTGTACTCGGAGTTGTCCGTGTCGTACTCACGCGGTGTGCCCGATCCGTCGTCACCGACGATGGCGTAGTCGGCGTTCGCAGCATCCGCCCCCGCGATGACCGGTCCGAAGTAGATGCGGGGCTGCTCCATCTCCAGGTCCAGCTCGCCGGTCTGCCGGTCGTTCTCCATGTTCTGCAGGTCGGCGACGGTGTAGATCGGGTAGCCACCACGGGCGGAGGCGGCGTCCTGCGCGACCTCGTCCACGGTATTCGCGGGCGCGGCGATGAAGCCGTTGCCGTGGGTGTAGACGGTGTGCTGGTTGATCCAGTCCGTCTGGTTGCCGGACAGTGCATTCGGGTCGATCTCGCGCGCAGCGACCACGAAGTCCCGCATGTCGCCGTCCACCTCGTAACGGTCCACCGAGAGTTCGTCGGGGAAGCCGTAGAAGTTACGCAGCTGCTGCTGCTGGGTGAACGTCGGCGACAACACGTCCGGGTCCAGAAGGCGGATATTCGACAGCGTGGCGTCGTCGTCGGCGATGGAGCGGCGCTCGCTGGCGTCGCCAGAGGACTGGCCGCCCCAGTTCCGTTCGTAGGTGACCTGACCGTCCGGGTTCTCGTAGCCTTCGCGGGCGCTGTCCTCGGCGGTCTCGATGCCGTAGGCCTGGCGCGTCGACTCGATGTTGCGGGCGATGTACTCCCGCTCCTTCTCGGCGCGGTTCGGGTTGACCGAGAACTGCTCCATCACCGCCGGCCAACCCACACCGATGGCGAGGTTCGCCACGATCATCAGACCGACGGCGAGGGCCGGGACACGCAGGTCCTTCAGCAGGATCGAGCTGAAGAACATGGCGGCGACGAACAGGGAGACCACCAGCAGCAGGATCTTCGCCGGCAGGATCGCGTTGATGTCGGTGTAGGAGCCGCCGGTGAAGGTGTCGTGCTGGTTGTTCAGCAGCGCGTACCGCTGGAACCAGTAGTCGACTGCCTTGAGCAGCATCCAGATACCGGCGATGATCACCAGCTGGCGACGCGCCGGCGCACCGATGCGGGCCTTCTCACCGGCCCTGGGGTTACCCGTGCTGATCGTCCCGAGCAGGTAGTGGGCCAGCAGGTTCACCAGGAACGCGACGATCACCAGCACGGACACGGTGCCGAGCACGAACGTCAGCAGGGGCAGGGTGAAGGCGTAGAACCCGAGGTCCATCTGGAACTGCGGATCCTCGACGCCGAAGTCACCGCCGGAGAGGAACAGCCGGACTGTCCGCCAGTTTCCCTGGGCGATCATGCCGGTGATGACACCTGCGATCAGCGGGACGATGATGAGGAACGGACGGATGGCCTTCCGGATCTCCGCGCGGTTCGCGGTCAGCGGTGAGTCGTCACCCCCGAGCCCGATCTCGGAGACGTCGGGGAAGTCCGACTCTTTCGGCGCGGCCCGGAACGCGGCGAAACACGCACCCCAGACGATGGCAGCGGCCACGAGCCCGAACACGATGAACAAGATCACCCGGGTCACGAGAACGCTGAGGAATATGGCCTGGAAGTCGATCGAACGGAACCACTGCAGTTCCGTGTAGTTCGAGACCAGGACCGGGACAAGGAAAAAGAGCAGAGCAATCACGACGGCGACGGTGCCGAGGATCTTGGATCTGCGTCCTGGTTTTGGAATCTCCGGGATGCTCAAGGGTTCAGTTCTCTCCTGCTGTCGGTCATGAGAGTCGGCCCGACCCCAGGTTCCGGCGGGGATGACACCGGATGCGCGGGCTGTCGGATTCCGACGACAAAACTGTCTGCGTCTAGACTACTGTCCGCACCCGTCCGCCGTCACCGTGAGGTCCTCCCAAGATGAACGCCAGTAACCACACGAGCGACATCCGTCCGCTCAACGCCGCCCTCCGTGAGGCCGTCGACTTCGTGCACGCCGAAGGATGGGACCGCCCGGCGACGTTGTTCGCACTGGTCCCGACCGAACTCGTGCAGGACGTCATCGCCGCCGGAGACAATGACGACGACAGCGACAACTCCCCGCTCTCCCTGGTCGTCCAGGACGACCTCCCCGACCATATCCGCCCCGGTTCCGATGAACTCGGCGAATACATCGCGACCGTGCGGTGGCCCGACGTCGTCGTCGGGGCCGTGCTCGCCCAGGAGATCATGTTCCGCAATTCCGCGGATCCGGACGCCACCCCGCGTCAGGCGCGGATCTTCACCGGGGTCGTCGACGGAGGGCCCGACCGCACACTGCTCCAGTTGCGTCCGTCCGAGGACGACATCGCCGCCGACCCTTTCGCCGAGGACAAGGTCGAGCTGCTCGGCGGCATGGACGGGGCCGAGATCGCCCCGGGTGTCACCTCCATGCTGCGCTTCACCTTCGAGGACTGAGTCAACCGCAGGTAGGGGCGTCTCCGCCGTTGTTGTACTTCTCCATCGCGTCCACCGCTCCGTCGAGGGAATCGACCGACAGGAGGTCGATGTCACCGTCGTAGGACATTCCCGTCGCCTCACTGCAGTTGCCGGACGGAACCAGGAAGACCTCGGCGCCGGCATGCTGGGCGGCGGCGATCTTGTGGGTGATCCCGCCGATCGGGCCCACGGAGCCGTCCGCCGAGATCGTACCGGTACCGGCGACGAACTTTCCGCCGCTGATGTCACCCGGGGAGAGTTTGTCGACGACGGCGAGCGAGAACATCAGCCCGGCGCTCGGCCCCCCGATGTCCTTCAGGTTATAGCGGACCTTCAGGTCCCCGGCCGGCTGAGCCACCATCGTGACCCCCAGGTACGCCTTGTCGGACTCGCCGGCGTCCTCAGCCGCCGTCGCAGCGGAGTTGCTCCGCAGTTCCTCCGGCACCTCGCCGAGGGTCACTGATTCTGTGATCTCGTCCTGTCCACGCCGTACCGTCAGCTCGACGTCGTCGCCCGGGGAGTGCTCGGCGACGGCGTCAGCGACCTCCGCGGGAAGTGTCACGTCCGTGCCGTCCACCGCCGTGATGACGTCATTCTCGCGGAGCGTCCCCGCGGCCGGCGCATCATCGGCGATCTCGTAGACCGTGGTTTCCAACGGCCGGTCGAGATAGCCCATCGCAGCGACGGTCGCATTGGACTCGGATGCCGCGAAAGCTGCGGCGTTCCGACGGGCGACCTCCTCCGGAGTCGAGTCGGACGGTATGACCTGCTCGACAGGAACGATGGTGTCATCGCTTCCCAACCACCGCTTCATCGTCTCAGCGAGACTGAGTTTGGTCCGCACCGCGACAGTCGTCATGTTGAGCTGCCCCTCAGAGTCCGCCAGGTCACCGTCGAGTTCCGCATCGGTCCCGGTGATGTCCACGACGGGCGTGCCGTTGACCTCGCCCAGCGTGTCGTAGGTCGGCCCCTCGCCTTCCGCCGCGAAAGGCACGGTCAGGTTCACGTCGGTCCCGGGAATCGTCGGGATCGCGAGCAGCGCCACCAGTGCAACGACCGGAAGCAGCCCGACGACGACGGTCCGGAACCGGCGTCGACCACCGGCGGTCGACGGTGTGCCGCCGGTGCTGCCGCTGCTGCCGGTACCTTCGGTGGAGTCGGTGCTGCCACCGGTGTCACTGTGGGGAGGAATACTGGAACTCACCCCGGTCACCTTACAGCCCTGCCCCGACATCCACGGTGTTCGCTGTCAGCGCACGGACGACGGTGGGGAGCACGGAAGCTCGCGGGTAGTCTCGTGGCATGAGCAATTTCGGATTCGGTTTCAACGGCCCTGACGATGAGTCCGACGACGAGCGTCGGCGGCGGGAGAACGAGAACGGAAACTCCGGTAACGACCCGTTCGGCTTCGGAGCGAACCCGTTCGGTATGTTCTTCGGTCCCCAGGGCGGCCAGGGGGGTCAAGGCGGCCAGCAGGGACCGGGTCTGGGAGACATCCTCGGCCAGTTCGGTTCGATGCTGAGCGGCTTCGGCAAGGACATGAACTCGCCGGACGCGCAAGGGCCCGTCAATTACGCCCTCGCCGAACGGATCGCACGTCAACAGCTCTCCGGCAGCGCGGCGAAGAGCAGGCCCGCCACGAAAGACAGCCAGGCCGTGGCCGAGTCCGTGCGGCTGGTGGAGCTCTGGCTGGACGAGGCCACCACCCTCCCGGCCGGTGCCACAGGCTCCGTCGCCTTCACCGGGGCCCAGTGGCTGGACGAGACCCTCCCGCGGTGGAAGCGGGTCATCAACCCACTCGCCGAGAAACTGGGCGATGCCACCATGGAGGGGATGCCGGAGGAGATCCGGTCCCAGATGGGCCCCATGATGGGCATCTTCAGCCAGGTCAACGGCATGAACTTCGGGATGCAGCTGGGCCGTGCCCTGGGCGAACTCGCCGGCAGTGTCGCGATGTCCACGCAGTGGGGCATCCCGCTCGCGGAAGGCTCGGTCGCCGCCATCGCCACCGACCGGCTCGACGACCTGTCGAAGAAGCTCGGTGCCGAACGCCGGGAGACACTGATCTACCTCGCCGCACGCGAAGCCGCCCACCTACGGCTCTTCCAGCATGTTCCATGGCTGGTGGAGCGGGTGATCCTCGATGTCGAGGAGTTCGCCACCGGACTGAGCCTGGACAATTCCGCACTCGAGGAGGCCAGCCAGGACTTCAACCCGGAGATGCTGGGCGACCCGGAGAAGCTCCAGGAGATGATGTCGCAGCTGCAGAACTCCGACCTCTCCCCCACCATCGTCTCCTCCACCGACCATGCCCGCGTCCGACTCGAGACAAGCCTGTCGCTGATCGAGGGGTGGGTCGACGTCGTCGTCGGTGAGGCACTGGGTGAGCGACTCCCCGTGGCCTCGAGCATCGGTGCCGCCTGGTCGGTCTACCGCGACAACGACCAGCCCGGGATGGAGTCCCTGGTGAAGACCGTCGGAATCAGCCTCTCCGCCCCGAAGGCCTCCGAGGCCGCGGAGCTGTGGCGACGGCTGACCGTGGCCGTGGGTACCGAACGTCGCGACGACGTCTGGAACCACCCGGACTTCCTCCCCGTCGACAGCGACCTCGACTCGCCGGCCGGGTTCATCGACTCCATTCTGGCTTCCCAGGAGGACGTCGACGGCTTCGACCCGATCGGCGAGATCGAGCGTCTCGAGCGTGAGATCAACAAGGGGTTCGACGCGCCGGAAGACCCGGAAGACTCTGACGACGAGAACGACAGCGGCGACGGGGACAGGTAGTCAGTCCACGTCTCCGGACTCGTCGCCCCGTCCGACGCCCCACCGTCCGTAGGCTTCCAGGTACCCCGCAGCGCGTTCCGCCTGCGGGGCTTTTGCCGCCCACGCATGGAAGTCAGGCCCGTGGTCCGGAATCCAGGTATGCACCAGTTCATGGATGACCACTGAATCAAGGACATAACCGGGAACCTCCTTCAACCGGTCAGAGACCCGTATCCGGCCGGAATCCACCGAGCAGCTGGCCCACCGTCGTGTCATGTTCCCCACCCAGCGCACACTCCGGAACTCGGCCCGTCCTTCCAGGTACTTGTCGTTGAGTTCCGCCGCACGCAGCATCAGGTCATCGTCCGACGCCTGCCCCGCGGCGGCACTGTTACGCCGCCGCACCCGTTCAACCAGGTCGGAGGTGCTCCGACGCAGATTCGCCGCGTCCATGGACATCGGGGCGAGCACGATCACCCTCCCCCGTTCCATCCTCCCTGCGATGGTGCGCTCACGACGCGCGGACAACCGGATCTCGACATCCGGGGCAAAATCGTCGACGACCTCGAGTTGAGCCCTGGTGGGGGTACGTCGTCGTCCTGCCATGTGTCACCTTCCGCGGTCTCGTCGACCCGCTGCACAGTGGCGGAGCGCAGGCTACACTGTGCATGTCGAGAGCTTGTGTGCCAGTCAGGGGGATTTTACATGACATCGACCGTCGTCGGGGGCGACAACATGGTGATACTGAGGGACGCCACCTCGCTGATCCTGCGCTCCCCACACCATCTCCAGTTCGGGACGTTGCCGGGACACTCGCTGGTTCTCGCGATGCCTCCGGGGGTCTCAGCGAACCAGGTGATGCTTGTCGTCCGGGAGACGATGCGTCCCGTCGCGGCAGGTGAGCTGGAGACGAGACTGGGACACTGCGGATTCACCGCCGAGCACGCCGCGGGTGTGGTTGACGACCTGCGGGCCGCAGGTCTCCTCCGGGCTGTGCCTGCCACCGGGGCGACGGTCCAGACGGTCCATGTCACCGGCCCGTCCGCCATGACTTCGACCGTCCTGCAGGACCTGATGCGACGCGGCGTCACCGCCGCAGCAGTCACCCCGGGAGCACCCGCCTTCGGACGGTTGGACCCCTCGTCCCTGGTGGTCCTCGCCGGACAGCTGTTTCCGCCCCAGGATGTCAGCCACCGGCTGATGGCCCAGGGAGTCCCGCACCTGCCCTGCGGTGTGGTCGACGGCAGAGTGGTGGTCGGCCCGCTGGTCCGTCCGGGCGACACACCGTGTCTGACGTGCCTGGACACCCAACTCCTCGGCGAAGACCCTGACTGGCGACTCATCCGCGCCCAGACCCCCGGCAGTGTCGGTCGACCGGGGTCCGGGATGACAGAGGTCGCCTCGGCGATCGTCGCCGACATCGTCCGGAATGCGCTGGGGCCCGGGAGGCCACTGTCGGACTGGACGCCGGAGGGACTGGATACACGACGGTTCCTCGACCCGGTGGGGCTGACCACGTCGCGGATGCTTCCGGTGCGTCTCCCGGGATGTCCGTCGTGCCGGGCGGCTCCTGCGCGGTGAGTCCTGTCCCGACCCGGCTCAGCGGAAGTTACGGATGATGCCCAGGATGTCCTCCCCGAACTGCTCGACCTTCATCGGACCGATCCCCGGCACCTGGACAAGCTCCTGCACCGTGGTCGGAGCCCGGTGGCAGACCGCACGCAAGGTCGCGTCACTCATCACGACATAGGCGGGGACGTCGCGTGACTTCGCCGTGGCGCTACGCCAACCGCGCAGCTCTGTGACCAGGACCTGGTCGATGTCTCCGGCGTGGGCGTCACACAGTCCGAGGATGCGCTGCTCCGGGGTCGTCAGACGGACCCCGCAGGTGTCGCAGGAGTCCCGTGGTTTCGACTTCGGTGCTTTCTGTGCCGCAACACGCTCCGCCTCCCAGGGGACCATGCCGTCGAGGAACCGCGTCCGTCGCCGGGTCGCCTTGCCGCCGGGCTGCCGGGCCTGTGACCACGACAGGTGGAGATGTTCCCTGGCACGCGTGACCCCGACGTAGAGGAGCCGGCGTTCCTCCTCGACAGCGTCCTCCGAATGCGAGCCCTTGAGCGCGTGCCGGATGGGAAGCGTCCCGTCGACGAGTCCGACCAGGAACACCGCGTCCCATTCGAGTCCCTTGGCCGCGTGGACGCTGGCCAGTGTCACTCCCTGCATCCGGGGCGGGTTCTTCGCCTGGGCCCGCTCCTTGAGAAGCCCCATCAACCCCGGCAGGTCGAGCCCCGGGGTCGTCGCCGTCAGTTCGCCGGCCAGATCCGCAAGGGCGCTCAACGACTGCCACCGCTGACGTTCCTGGGCACCCTCGGGCTCGCTCGGGGTCAGGCCGACGGGCAGCAGGACGGCCCGGACCTGGTCGACGAGGCTACCTGCCAGCTGGTCCTGCGCATCATCCTGGTCCTGAACCCGGGCACGCGCCTGCACCTGTCGTGCCGCCTGACCGAGTGCCTGCACCGCCTGACGGATCTCGGCACGCTGGAAGAAACCGTCGCCCCCCTTGACCTGGTAGGCGATACCCGCCTTGTCGAGGGCGTACTCGAACGCCGCCGACTGGGCGTTGATGCGGTAGAGCACCGCGATCTCCGCGGCAGGCACACCCTGCTTGATGAGTTCGGCGATACGACGGGCCACATCGTCGGCCTCGACCGTCTCGTCCGGGTACTCGGAGAACTCCGGGTCCGGGCCCGGTGGTCGCTGACCTTCCAGGACCAGTCGGGTGCCCGCGGCCCTGCCCCTGGCCTGGCCGATGACACGGTTCGCCAGATCAACAACCTGCGGCGTGGAACGGTAGTCGCGGTGAAGCCGGACCGTGGTGGAGTCGGGGAACCTCGTGGAGAACCTCAGCAGGTGGTCCGGGGTCGCACCGTTGAAGGAGTAGATCGTCTGGTTGGCGTCGCCGACAACCGTGAGGTCGTCCCGGTCACCGAGCCAGGCGCCCAGGAGACGCTGCTGCAACGGCGTCACATCCTGGTACTCGTCGACGACGAACGTGCGGTAACGCTCCCGGAATTCATCGGCGACGCCGACCTCTGACTCGAGCAGGCCCGCCATGGACTGCAGGAGGTCGTCGAAATCGAGCAGCACCCGGTCAGGTGTGGCCTTCGCCTGCTCGTACCCCTCGAAGATCTTCACGAACTTCTCGGGGTCCACCGGGCAGTCCCGGCGGTCCGGCCCGATGTGTGACGGGTAGGACGTCGGGGCGATCAGCGACGCCTTGGACCACTCGATCTCGCCGAGGAGGTCGGCCAGCAGCGTACGGTCCGGTTCCAGCCCGACGGCGCGGGTGATCCTGGCGACCAGTGGAAACTTGGAGTCCAGCAGTTCCCAGGGTGTGCCCCCCATGACCTTGGGCCAGAAGTAGCGCAACTGGTGCATCGCCGCGGCATGGAACGTCTTCGCCTGCACCCGGGCCACACCCATCATGGTGAGCCGTTCCCGCAGTTCCGCCGCCGCCCGGTTGGTGAACGTCACCGCCAGGACATGGTCGGGGTTGACGAACCCCCCGGACACCAGGTGGGCGATCCGGTGGGTGATCGTCCGGGTCTTGCCGGTGCCCGCTCCGGCGATGATGCTCACCGGGCCACGGGGGGCGGTGGCGGCCCGGAGCTGTTCAGGGTCCAGTGCATCCAGGTTGAGCTGGTCGAGTCGTCCTGACACGGTTGGTGGTCTCGCCTCCGTCGGGTGAAGTGGTTCAGGTCAGTTGGTGTCGGGGCCGGCGGTGATGCGGCGGATGTAGAGGAGCCTGTCACCTGGTTCCACTGTCTCCGCCTCCGAGGAGTCGACGCGGTAGAGCACACCCGACCGCACCACGCCGAGGACGATGTCCTCGAGGTTGCGTGGGTTGCCGCCCACCTCGTCCTCCCCCACGACCCGCTCGGCGACGGAGAATCCTTCGTCCGGGCTGAGCAGGTCCTCCATCATTCCGGTCACCGACGGGCTGACGGTGGCCAGTCCCAGCATACGTCCGGCGGTCTCGGACGAGACGACGACGGAGTCCGCCCCGGACTGGCGCAACAGGTGGGAGTTCTCCGACTCCCGGACCGAGGCCACGATCGTCGCCGAGGCGGCGATCTCCCGCACCGACAGTGTGATCAGAACGGCCGTGTCGTCCTGGTTGGGTGCCACGACCACGGCCCTGGCGCGGGTCACACCCGCCAGTTTCAGGACGTCCGAGCGCGTGGCCTGCCCCTGGACGGTGACCAGACCCCGCGAGGAGGCGTGGGTGAGCGCCTCGGGGTCGGAGTCGACGACGACGATCTGGGAGGACGGTACGCCGTCTGCGAGCAGTGCGGTCGTCGCCGCCCGGCCTTTGGTCCCGTACCCGATGACGACGGTGTGGTTGCGCATGTGCCTTCTCCAACGGCGGATCTGCAGGGTCTTGCGGGATTCCTCGGTGAGCACCGACAGTGTCGTGCCGACCAGGAGGATCAGGAAGATGACCCGCATCGGTGTGATGACGAGGATGTTGACCAGCCGTGCAGACTGGGTGACCGGTGTGATGTCACCGTAGCCGGTCGTGGACAGGGACACGGCTGAATAGTAGACGGCGTCGAGGAAGGTGACGACGCCGGTGTAACCGTCCCGGTCGATGTAGACCACGGCCGAGGAGACGAAGATCAGGGCCAGGGCGTAGAACATCCGTCGGCTGATCAGCCACCACGGGCTGACCGGCGCACTGGCCGGGATGTTGATGATCTTGATCAGCGACCGGGGTGGGAGGGCGTCGATGTCCGAGTCGGACCGGAACCGGTCCCTGAGCCTGTCGTTCACCACTGCTGCCCCTCCCTGTCCCGACTGCCCGCTGCACCGTCGCCGTGGTCCTGACCGATCAGTGCGGCCAGTTGCTCTGATGTCGGCAGTGTACCCGGTTCATAGGTCTCGTTGGAGAGCACGTAGTGGAAGGCGGCCCGGACGGACTCCGGAGACACCGGCCGTCCCAGCCGGACAGACTGGACCTTCGCCCACGCCAGACGGTAGACGGCGAGTTGCAGTTCGGCGGAGGCGAGCTCGGCCCCGCTGGGACGGCGTCCGGTCTTCCAGTCGACGACGAACCATCCGTCGCCGTCCCGGAAGACAGCGTCGATCCGCCCTTCGAAGACGTGACCGGCGAGGGTGACAGAGTAGGCGCCTTCCACGGTCTCGGGGGTGCGCTGCGCCCAGTCGCTGTCGAGGAAGCGCTGCTTGAGGTGGTCCAGTGCAGGATCGGTCAGGGTCGCGTCCGCGGCACCGGGCAGGTCGTCCTCGTCAAGGAGACTCGCGACGCCGTAGTGCTTCTCGACCCAGTTGTGGAAGGCCGTCCCCCTCTTCGTGTAGGGACGCGGCTCCATCGGTACCGGACGCCGTCGACGCCGGGCGAATTCGGCACGGTCCCGGGACAACGACACCGCTTCTGTCGCGGTGAGGCGGGCACCCAGCGGGACGACGACTTCCGGGACCGCGCTGGCACGGTACTCGTCGATCAGCACGCTGGTCTCCTGTGCCCACTGGTCCGCGAGCGTTCCTGCGTCGGGGGTACGGCGGTCCGACTGCGCGGTAGCGACATCCTCACGTGCCGCACGCACCCTCCGGATGCCGTCGGCCACCGCCGCCGCCCCGTCCCGCTCCGGATCTGTGAGGACGGGGCGTGGCCACACCGCCGTCGGCGCAGCAGGTGCTTCGCGGTGGAACCCGGCGACGAGATCATTGCGTGCGGCGGGGTTGTCCGGAACCATCACCTGGTCTTCCCGGTGGTGCGGGCCCTTCTCCAGGCGCCGGAGCTCTGTCTTGGAGTACTCCATGCCGAGGTCGGACCAGGTGACGATCGACTCCGGATGACCGGCCCTGGCACGGTCACGCAGAAGAGTGAGCGCGACCGAGGGGTCGACGGGTTTCTTGTCGGCGTTGTTGAACGCCGCGCCACTGACCAGCAGGGTCT
The DNA here is from genome assembly GCF_007673095.1 of Corynebacterium glyciniphilum AJ 3170. Lineage (GTDB taxonomy): Bacteria > Actinomycetota > Actinomycetes > Mycobacteriales > Mycobacteriaceae > Corynebacterium. The sequence continues at coordinate 49,040 of NZ_VDYZ01000014.1, read as the reverse complement.
GTTCACTGCGGGTGACGGCGACGTAGAACAGGCGGTCATCCTCCTGTGCACCGTGCACACCGAGCTCGACCTTGTACCTGTCCTGCGCCTCCACCACGCCCTTACGGTCCTCGACATCGCGGAGATCCAGCACCGGTGCCCCGGTGACGTCGTCCGGACCGGTGGCGGCGTCCCCACGCAACCCCGACGGCAGGATCCTCGCATTGGTCGTCCACGACGTCACGCCGGGACGTTTGACGGCGTCAGCGTAGGTCTTCCGGGTGGCGTGAGGGACGGCGACGATCTCCCATTCCAGACCCTTGGCCTTGTGCACGGTGAGCAGCTGGACGCAGTCGGTCCGTACCTCCACCTCCCCGGGATCGAGGCCCTTCTCCCTGGCAGACGCCGATCGCAGGTAGTCGACCAGCGCGGCGGGACTTGATGCGCTGAGTTCGGAGAATGACCGGACGACCTCGGCGAATCTGTCGAGGTGGCTGGTGCCGATCGACCGGTCGGAACTGCGGTGGTAACGGGTGAGGACCTCGGTGCGGACCCCGGTCATGTTCTCGATGTCGGCGACGAGGTCTGTAAGCGGTTTGGCGAGGGAATGCCGGCGCAGGAACCGCAGTTCCCGTCCGAGCTCACCGAGTCGGCGGGCCCCCTCGGCGGACATCCCGAAGTCCTCCATTCCACGCAGGTCGGCCAGGGCCTCGGCCAGGCCGACCGACACCCTGTTGCTGTCGCGGTCGATCTCGGCGAGCCGGCGACGCACGGTCGCCAGCGCCGGGGAGTCACCGGGCTGCCCGGTGACCAGGGCGGTGAGACCTCCCGCGTCGGATGAGTCGCCGGGACCACCGGCCATGTCGCCGTCCGCCGGGCGGGCGTCCCGGCGTGACAGCTGGTCGACGCGGCGGGCAAGCGCGAGCAGGTCGGCCGCGCCGATGTTCCAACGTACCCCGGTGACCAGTCGGAGCAGGGCGATGTCGTCGCCGGGGTCGACGAGAACCCGGAGGGTGGCGAAGACGTCAGCCACTTCGGGGACGTCGAGCAGCCCCGGCCCGGCGGTCATGTCGACGGGAACGCCCCTGGCGCGCAGCAGGTCATGGATCGGTTGAGCGTCGGCGTTCTTCCGCAACAGGACTGCGGCGGAGAAGGGCGCGCCGCCGTTCGCCTTCCGTTCCCGGTGCTCCCGGTAGCGGGCCGCCAGATCGTCGGCGAGCCAGTCGAGTTCCTCTTCGCGGGTGTCGAACCAGCCGAGCTTCACCTCACCGGTCCCGGCGCCGGAGCGTGCCGACAGTGGCGACACCATGGGGGTGTCCGTGTTCATCGACCACCTCGTCACCGTGTTCGCCAGGTCCAGGACCTGCGCGGGGTTGCGCCACGAGGTGGTGAGTTCGAGTATCGGCGCGGGGCCGGCGACGGTCGGGAAATCGGTGCGGAAATGGGCGAGGTTGGCCGCGGTGGCCCCACGGAAACCGTAGATGGACTGCATCGGGTCGCCCACGGCGGTGACGGTGAGTGCAGGGTCGGCGCCGTTGCCGAAGAGGTTCTGCAGCAGCACCCGTTGGGCATGCCCGGTGTCCTGGTACTCGTCGAGCATCACGACCCGGAAACGACGCCGCTGTGCCTCACCGACGCGGTTGTGGGACTGGACAAGTTGGGCTGCCTTGGACATCTGCTGCCCGAAGGTCATGAGGTTGCGTTCGCTGAGGGTGTCCCGGTACGCGGCGACCAGCTCCAGCAGTTCCCGGCGGTACGTCAGGGCACCGTTGATCGAGTCCAGGGTGGTGTCGACGCCCTTGAGTGTCTTGCCGTCCCGGCCCGGTAGTCCGTCGATCTCGGCGGCGGTGACACGGCACTCCTCGGCGACCCGGTCGACACCGACCAGGTGGTTGTCCATCTCATCGGCGAGATCGAGCATGTCGTCGATGATCGACGGCAACGACCGCGAGGTGGTGAAGCCGGTCGGCCAGTCGCTGACGACGTCGCGGGCGATCATCCACCGTTCCGTGTCCGAGATGATGCGTCCGGCGGGCTCCATCGGCAGCAGGAGGCCGTATTCGCGCACGACCGATCCGGCGTAGGCGTCGTAGGTGGACACCGTGGGGATGATGTTGTGCAGTGCCTCGTGGCGGGGATCGTCCACGGGAAGGGTGTCGAGGAACCCTGAGTCGGCGAGTGTCTGCAGCCGCCGGCGGATCCGTTGCCCCAGTTCCCGCGCCGCCTTCCTCGTGAACGTCAGCCCCAGCACCTGTTCCGGGGCGACGATGCCGTTGGCGACGAGCCAGACGACGCGTGCCGCCATCGTCTCGGTCTTTCCTGCCCCCGCCCCGGCGACGACGAGAGTCGGGCCCGGCTGCGCCCCGATGACGGCGGCCTGCTGCGGTGTCGGGCCGAACTGCTGGCCCAGCATCGTCGACAGTTCATTCGGGCTGATCGTGCCCATCTAGATCACCTGCTCCCCTGCCCGGCAGGCCGGGCACAGACATGCGTAGTCGGAGGACTCGCAGTTCTCCGCGGTCGCGCGGAACACCGGACCGGCCACTCTGGTGGCGGCGTCGACGGCCAACGCCCGGAATTCCTCCAGCTCCGCGGTGCTCATGGCCGCCTGTTGCAGCACCGTGACGGTGGCGGTGTCGCGACGCGGGTACACCAGCATCGCCCCGTCGGGCGTCATGCCGGGTTCACCGTCGATGAGCAGCTGGTAGGCGGCCAGCTGCCGGCTCTCCGCCGCCTCCTTCCTCGTCGTGGCGGTGCGCCCGGTCTTGAAGTCGACGACGGTGGACCGGCCTGCCGCGTCGGTCTCGACACGGTCCGTCCGTCCGGCGAGGACGATCGGCAGTCCACCCTCGGTCGTCCCGATCGTCCGCTCGAACGTGCGCTCCACCTCCACCGTCCTGCCGAGCCCCTCCCGTTCCAGGATCCACGTGTAGAGGCGGTCCACAGCGGTGAGACAGCTCTCCGTGAGCGGGACGGCGGTCCACGCCGGGCCGTCCACGAGATGGGGGACGGCGTCGGCGACGACGGCGCGGGCGTCGTCGTGACCGAGCCCGTTGGCGAGTCCCTCGGCGACGGCATGGATGAGCACACCGACCTTCATCTGTTCGGTTGCCGCCCCTCCTGTGAGTCCACGGAAGAAAGCGACCGTGTCGCAGCCGTCGTCGAGGGTCTCGAGGGTGGTGGGGCTGACCCGGACGGCAGGTGCCGCGTCCCCGCGGGGTGGCGCGACGGCAGGGGCGGTGGTCGACGGTGGTGCGGTCCCCCACCACTGGTCGGGGTCGGCACCGTAGACCCCGGCCTCCGCCAGGCGGGCAAGGTTGTACGCGGCCGCGTCACGTTCATGCCCGGCCCGGTTCCCGTCACAGACGACGTCACGGAGTTCGGCGATCAACGGTTCCAGCGCGAGCACCCTCGGCAGTGCCGAGGACGATGCTGCAGGACCAGCCGACCACTCTGTGGCTTCCGCCGTATGCTCCTGACCGTCCTCCGGCTCCACTCCTGCTGTGACGGCCTCCTCGATCTCCTCAAGGAAACGTGAGGGGACGCTGGTGTCGTCGCCTGCGGCGTCGACGGCGGTCACGAGGGTGCGCAAGCGCGCCCGCGAGACCGCCAGGAGGAACAGGCGACGCTCCTCGGACAATGCCGCGGCCGCACGGGAGACCGGGATGTCCGGTGAGATGCCGCGGTCGATGAGGTCGACGAGTTCCTGTTGTCCGAACAGTCCCCCCACGGTCGGTCCGGCCGGCCAGCTGTCCTCCTGGACCCCTGCAACGACCACCACCGCCCACTGCCGCCCGGCCGCCGCGTGCGCGGGAAGGATCTCGACGGCGTCGGGACGGACACCGCGACGGTCACGTCCTCCGGTGGGCAGTTCCTGGGACCGGACATCCTCCAGGAAGGTCTCCAGGGTGACCGTGGGAGTGCGTTCCACGACATCGCCGGCCAGGTCGAACAAACTCATGACTGCGTCGAGGTCCCGGTCGGCCTGCGATCCGAGCGTACCGCCGCGCAACGCCTGAACCTGGAGGGAACTGGCGAGGTCCGCGGCCTGCCAGACCGCCCACAGCACCGACTCGACCGGCGACGTCGCCGTCCTCTGGTCCAACGCCGTCCGGCCCGCCTCGATGACCTGGGCGACGCGCTCGATGACCTGGTGTTCACGAGGGCCGAAGCGACTTGTCCAGAGCTCTCTTTCCTCGGGCGCCGCCTGCCCTGTGACGATCGCGGTGACGGCGTCCATCGCCCGCATCCCGGTGCCGGTCAGCAGCGGGGCGACCGCCCGTTCCACCCGACGCAGCATCACCGGATCGGCCCCTCCGATGGGGCTCTCGATGAGCTGCTGCATCTCAACGCCACTCAGGGGACGCACGAGCGCGTCGAGCGCGAGCAGAATCACCCTGACCAACGGCTGGTCCGCCAGGACAACGCTGGTGGGGTCGACTTTGACGGGCACCCCGTGGGAGAGCAAGGCGCGCCGCAGGGCCGGGATGTCCGCGGTCGAACGCACGACGACGGCGATGTCGTCCCACGGTACCCCCTCGACGACATGGGCCCGCCTGATCTCGTCGGTGACGACGAGGGTGTCCGCCGTGCGGGACGGGGAACGCCGCACCGCCAGTCCGGCAGGCCCCTCATCTGTCTTTCCTTCGCGCAGCGTCACCCGTGTCGGCTGGGCGGGCAGTCGGTTCTCCAGGAGGTTCACGGCCGCCACGAGTTCCCCGGGAAGACGGTGTGAGCGGGAGAGGACGACGCGGCGGTCCTCATCGGCGGCGATACCGGTGAGGAAGGATTCGTCCGCGCCACGGAAATGGAAGACGCACTGGTCCGGGTCTCCGGCGACGAGACTGCGGACGCCGGGGACCATGAACCGGGAGATGAACTGGCCCGACGCCGGGTCAAGGTTGTGGGCGTCGTCGACCAGCACGAGCCGTACCTTGTCCCGGTGCCGCTCCAGCGTCTCCGGATGGTCGTCCAGGACGGCAAGTGTGGTGTGCAGCAGTTCGGAGGCGTTGAGGTTGTTGGTGGCCGACAGTGCCTGGATCTGCCCGTACTCACGGAGGAAGTCCCCGGCGGCCGACCACATCGGCTCGTCGTACCGGGTGCCGAGTTCGGACAGAGCCGTCGCGTCGATCCCGCGTTCGGCCGCGCGCAGCAGGAGATCACGGAGCTGGCGTGCGAAACCCACCAGTGGCAGTGCAGGACGGATGTCCTCAGGCCATTGGCCCGTACCGTCCTCGGCGTGACCGCGGAGCAGGGTCCGGATCTGCAGGTCATGCTCCGCACCGGTCATCAGGCGGGGCTGTGCTGTCCGGGCTGTCCGGCCTGCCTGATCCTCCTGCGCCACGGCACGCAGGAAGGCGAACGCCCACGAGTGCACGGAGCGCACCATCGTCCCGGTCGTGGCATAGCCCTCCCGGAACCGTACCGCCTCGGTGATCTGGTCACGCAGCGCTCCGGCGGCCTCCTTCGACGGCGTCACGACCATGACCTCGTCAGCGGTTCCCCCACTGTCGAGGAAATCCACGACGGTGTCGACGAGCAGCGAGGTCTTTCCCGTTCCGGGCCCACCCAGCACCGAGTACGGCAGGCGGGTGTCCAGCCTCTCGTCGCCGGACACCAGTGCTGACGCCAGGCCGTCCCACCGGCGGGCGGCACGTGACTCTCCGCCGCTGTCCGCCTGAGCCGTGCCGGCGTCAGTGGCACCGTCAGTGGCACTGTCAGTATCCAGGCGCACGTCGACGGTTCCCGCTGAACCGATGCGACGCCGGAGCTCCGCGTCCTCCCTGGCGGCCTGGCGGGTACGTCCCGTGGCTGTACCGTCGTCCACGACTCAGTTCCCCCGGGGTTCCTGCTCCAGCGGAGCATCACCGCCGGTTCCGTCTGCGGAGTCCGCCGGGACGTCGTCCGGCGGCGTCGCCCGGCGCACCCCGCCGACCCTGGCGGCGACCACGTCACTGACCCGTGACAACCCGGGCCAGGACTGTGCCAGGGTCCCCGGCACGGCGGCATGGGCGAACAGGCGGAACATCACCGCACGCAGCAGGAGCTGGTCGAAGTTCTGCAGATGGGACCACCGGTCGAGCAGCCCGTCCTCGGCGTTCGCCCAGGCGATCGCATCAACGACGAGGAGCGCGACCGACCACCCCGTGGGACGCCAGGCGGGCACGAAGTCCACGATCGCCGGATCCGCGTAGCCGTCGTAGACGGTGCACCCCAGCGCATCACCGTGGACCAGCTGGTCCGGGGCGGTGACTTCCTCACGGAGGAGCATCAGGCCGGTGGCTTTCTCCATGGCCGCGGCGACGTCATCCCTCGGGACGACGGTCAGGTCCATGACCGGCATGAGCAGATCGGTCGGGTCATCAGCCCATGCCGCCGACTCCGCCACAGCGAAGAGTTCTGTCTCACTCAGGTCCCGCCCGGGGGTGCCGGAGCCGGACAGCCGTGACGCCGTGTCCAGGAACGCCGGGCGCGCTTCACCCTGCATCGCCTGGTCAAGTGCCTGGTTGAACCGCAGGGCGCTGGCCGCTGTCTCGTCGAACCGGGGCGCACGGTGACCGGAGAGGAATCCGCGGGCGGTCCACCCTCCGACGGCGTACCGGCCGTCTGTCGACCGCAACGGCCGGGCGACGGAAACACCGGCGGGGCGGACCCGGTCCATCATCTGGGCGGTCCAGGTCGCCCGGGCACGGTCCTCGGACGGCACCAGCACAGCACGGTCACAACGCCACCCGTCGCCCCAGGCACCACCGAGTTCCACCGGCGTGGCCTGGGACACCTGGAAACCTGCCCTGATCGCCGCCGGCGGAGCGGCGGCAGGAAGAGGTGCATTCGACGTGGAGTTCTCGATCATGGCTACACACTCTAACCCCCGATCCGGACAGTTCCCTGTGTCCATTCGAACACGCAGGTCATCCGGGGACTCTCAGTCCCGCACGTCCACCGGGTCCCCTTCGCTGCGCCCGTGCGGGTACGGCCAGGAGTTCGGGCGGCAGGTCACGTCCCGTCCTGCCTCCCCGTACTCCGCACCGGCCTCGAGGTCCTCGAGCTCGCCGTTGTTGAGGCTCAGGGTCTGCTGCATCATCACGGGTGCGAGAACACCGTCCTCCGGGCACACCTGATGCCGGGCGAACCCCAGCCCGTGGCCGATCTCATGGTTCAGGAGGTACTGCCGGTAGGAACCGAGGTCTCCCTCGAATGTCGTCGCCCCGCGGACCCACCGGGCGGCGTTGACGACGACCCGCCCGGCCTCTGCGGCTCCCCGACGTTCGCCCTCGACGTCCGGCCCCCGGACGAAACAACTGGTCTCCAGCTCAATCTGGGCGCCGCACACCTCCCGCGTCGTCTCGGGGCTGGTCAGTCGGATCCGCAGATCCGGTGCGCGACGGTCCGTGACACTGACATGCCGGAAGGCGAACGTGCCGTCCGAGATCCAGGACCGCGGATCCGACAGGGTCGCGTCCACCGCTGCGGCAAAGGCGTCGCCACCACCGAATGATGAGGTCTCGAGACCGTTCTCGACCTCCACGACGAAGCTGTAGGTGTCTGCGTCGTCCCTGTCCGGGTCGCCCGCGGTCATCCCCGCTGATCCGACGCCGCGGTAGTCGCCGTCACCCCGCGCCGTCACGGTCCCGCCGGACGGCAGTTCGCCGACACCGCCCGTCTCCGGTGCGTCCCCGGGCACGGGACCGTCCTGCGTGCCCTCGGCGGCGTCCCCGGACGCCGCCGCGTCCGACACCTCCGGGGCCGCTGAAACTCCTGCACCGTCGTCATCGTTGCCGTTACCCCCGGCAACGACGAGTTCCGCGACAACGGCGACCGTGAGCAGGAACACCAGTGCCCCACCTGCACTGAGCCACCGGCGACGGCGCAACTGGCGCTGCCGGAACTCCTCCGCGCTGCGGTTCTGCTCAGCGCGGTCAGGGCGGTCAGGATCTCCTGCTGCGGTCGATCTGGGCATACTGAAACGCTCCCGATGAATCTGCCGGTCCCCTCCCCGCTGTCGAGGGGTGGGGTCGTGGGGGGATCCGTCGGAAGGCATGCGGTGTACTCGGCTGTGTCAGATGAGTCAGATGGCTCAGATGAACCCGACGGGACGCTGCGCCGAGGAACCGACCTCCACGTAGGCCACCTGGTCACGCACGATGACGAAGACCGACCCCTTGTTGTCCTTGAGGGACAGGGTGCTTGCCGAGCCGGCCTCCTCGGAGGCGAGGAACTTCTCCACCTCGGCCACGACTGCGTCCTGCTCATCTGCACTGGTGATGACGAGATCGCGGGGGTTGTCGACGAATCCGACCTTGATGTCCATAGGGTGCCTTCAGGCCTTTCTTTCTCTCTCGCATTGCGATGACTGTAACGTGGACCATCATAGCGACGAACGACGAGAAGACGATGGAGGGGATGACGCCCGTGGTGCGACCAACATTCCGGGATCTCGGTGTGGCCGCCGAGATCGTCGATGCGCTCGAGGAAGACGGGATCGCGGAGGCATTCGCGATCCAGGAGCGCACTCTGCCGCTCGCCCTGGTCGGTAAGGACCTCATCGGGCAGGCGCGCACCGGGATGGGCAAGACCCTGGGGTTCGGCATTCCCCTGCTCGACAGGCTCTTCGACGATGCCGGGGTCACCGAACTCGACGGTACCGTCCGCGGCCTGGTGGTGGTCCCCACCAGGGAGCTGGGCATCCAGGTGGCGGGCGACCTCGCCGCGGCCTCACGGAACATCGCCGCAGCCGGACGTCCCTTCACCGTGACGACCATCTACGGCGGTGTCCCCTTCGAGAAGCAGATCGCCGCGCTGGACGGCGGGACCGACCTCGTCGTCGGCACGCCCGGCCGGTTGCTCGACCTGTCGCGGCAGGGGCACCTCGATCTCTCCCACGTCGAGGTTCTCGTCCTGGACGAAGCTGACGAGATGCTCGACCAGGGCTTCCTCGACGACGTGAAGAAGATCCTCGCGCAGACCGCCGAGGGACGGCAGACGATGCTCTTCTCCGCCACGATGCCGGGACCGATCGTGGCGCTCACCCGGGAGTTCATGAACCGTCCGGTACTGATCCGCGCGGACCTCGACGACGCCCGCGCCACCCATGTCACCACCCGGCAGACCGTGTTCCAGTCCCACAAGCTCGACCGGATGAGTGTGCTCGCCCGCATCCTCCAGACACCCGGCCGCGGGCGCACGATCGTGTTCGCGAAGACCAAACGTCAGGCGGCGATCATCGCCGGGGACCTGGCCGAACTCGGTTTCGACGTCGGCGCCGTCCACGGCGACATGCGCCAGAAGGACCGTGAGAATTCGTTGAACGCATTCCGGGAAGGACGGGTGAGCGTGATGGTGGCCACCGACGTCGCCGCCCGCGGCATCGACGTCGACGACGTCACCCACGTCATCAACTACCAGGTGCCCGAGGACGACAAGACCTACGTGCACCGCATCGGTCGCACGGGACGTGCAGGACGCTCCGGCGTGGCAGTCACCCTGGTGGGCTGGGACGAGGTGACCCGGTGGAGGGCCATCGACGAAACCCTCGACCTCGGCAGGAATGACCCACCGCAGTGGTTCTCGGGCTCCCCGGAGTTTCTCGCCGAATTCGACCTTCCCGAGGACGTCCGGGACCGTGTGGCGCCGCCCCGTAAGGTGCAGGGATCAGCATCGGCGACGGCACCGGCGAAGAGGAAACCACGGCCGTGAGCCGATTCCGTCTCCACCGGGGCGGCAGGGTTCGCGGCAGGGTTCCCAGCGAACAACGGTCGCGTACCGACCTGGTCGTCACCGCGCTGATCACGGCTGCCGTGCTGGTCCTGGTCCTGGGTACCTGGTTCTTCTCCGATTCCCGGGGGACGTCCCACACCGAGGCAGGCCCAGGTGAGGCTGTCGCACCCCCCTCAGCCCCTGATGCGCCACCGGAGAGCCTCGACGAGCTCTGGCGCGCGCATTCGCTCCCCTCCGACTCCGGTGAACCTGTCCTGGTGGACGGGACCGCCGTCCTCCGCGACGGCAACCGGGTGAGCGGCGTCTCCGCGGACGACGGCAGTGAAGCATGGAGTTACAGCCGCGACCGCGAACTGTGCGGTGTCTCCGGCAACTGGGGGCGCGTCGTGGCTGTCTACCGTGGTCCGAAGGGGTGCTCGGACGTCACGTCCCTCACAGCCTCCACCGGTCGCTACCAGGACACCCGCTCCGCACTCGGCAGTTCGGACGCCCGGTTCTTCCGTTCTCTCGACCACATCGGTGTGATCAGCGACGACCGGGTCGAGCTGTGGCGTTCCGACCTCGTCCGCACCGTCGAGACCGGACATGTCGAAGCTCCCGTGAAGGCGGGCGTGCAACCACTGGACGGATGCCGGTTCACGTCGGCGCAGACACGCAAGGACCTGCTCGCCGTCCTGGCCGACTGTGACCGGGAAGACGGCAAGGGCACCGTCAGCCTGCAGGTCGCCGACCCCGAAGAATCGAGTGAACCCGAGACGACGCACGAGTTCACCGTCCCGCCGGACGCCGAACTGGTCGGGATCGCCCAGGAAGCTGCCGTGATCTACGTCCACGGCAACGGTCGACGCGCCGCGGACTCCGACGACTACGCAGGCAGCAGATTCCAGGTCCTGCACTCCGACGGATCATTCGAGCAGCATCCCGCTGACCCGTCGCCCACACTGGCTCACCTCGCCGAGGGCAGAGGTGACGACCCGTTCACCGCCGCAACCGGTGATCTTCCGCACCACATGACCTGGTTCAACGGCGAGCGGCTCATCGGTTTCGGGCCAACCGACCTGGAACCCCGTTTCTCTGTCCCCGCCCTCGGCACCGGCGCCGCCATGGCCGGGTCACTCCTGGTGCCGGTGCCTGAAGGCGTCGCCGTCGTCGACTGGGACACCGGTTCCGTGGAACGCACGGTCCCCGTCGACCGCGGCGCCTACGACGGCCCGGTCAGCCTCCGGGTGCAGGGCGACGTGATCGTGGAACAACGCGGTGACGAGATGGTTGCGTTGCGTCAACGGCCGTAACGACGGGCCGCCCATTCCACGGCACTGGGATTGAACATCAGTGTCAGACCGATGATGCCGAGGGCCGCCGTCGGCACACCGAGTTCCGGACGCCCGGAAGAGAACATGTAGACCGAGATCAACACGAGGAAGAGCTGCAGCATGGCGACGGGACCGCGCCCCCAGCGGCGGCCGGTCGACAGGCACCATCCGGCTATGGCGATCACGCCCCCGAAGAACCCGAACCATGCAGCGGTCCCCCACCCGTAACCGATGGACTCTGCTCCCGCCCCCGCGAACTGTGCGGTGGTGTCTTCATCCCCCCGAACCGCACCGATCACGAGATACACCGCGAAAGCGAGCCCCGCGATCCCCTCTGCCATCCCGATCCAACCAGCCCAACGCACGCTCGGGGGAAGTACAAGTGTTTTACCGTCGTCTGCGCTCCTGGGGCTCATACGGGCAGATTGTACTGGGCATCAACGACTCTGCGACAACCGGCACAGCCCCGTAATGGACCAAGTTGTCCGTTAACCCACCCTTACCTAATTAGCCAAATCGGCCCCCTGTGAGCTTAAACACAAAAATGCCCGACCCCCTAGCGGACTCCACCGTGACGTGCCACTATTGCACATGTAACGGAGAGAGGGACACGAGGTTACGGACAGGTTACGAACCGAACCCGGCCCTACTTCTCTGCCCGACACCATCACTGCGACTCACCTTACCGTGACCCGGTGTGTGTCACCGAATCCCACCGACGAACTCGAACCGTCCCCCACGGCGACGGGCATGACCGCCCGCCCACCCGCCCGGGGAGAACGGTCTAGCACACTGCAACAACACTGTTGAAGGAGAAGATCACCATGGACTGGCGCCACGAAGCCATCTGCCGTTCCGAAGACCCCGAGCTTTTCTTCCCGGTGGGCAACTCCGGCCCTGCACTCGCCCAGATCGCCAAGGCGAAGCTGGTCTGCAACAAGTGCCCGGTCACCAACGCATGCCTCGCCTGGGCCATCGAGTCCGGCCAGGACGCCGGCGTCTGGGGAGGCATGAGCGAGGACGAGCGTCGCGCACTGAAGCGTCGCAACAACCGCGGCCGCGCCCGCACCCGCGTCGCCACCGCGTAGCGACCCGGCCTGCGCCCGGGGTGGCCCGGGGTGGCCCGGGGTGGCCCGGGGTGGATTTCCCACCTGATGTGCTCCCCGGTATCCTGAAGCGGTTATCTGTACTATCCATACCGTCGATGAGGAGCCGTCATGAGCAAGCGTGGCCGCAAGCGCAAGGATCGTCGTAAGAAGAAGGCGAACCACCGTAGCCGTCCGAACGCCTAGAACGTTCGTACAGCACAATAGGGACCGGCCCGGGACAGTATGTCCCGGGCCGGTCCCTATTGTGCTGTTGTCCTGGTTGCACAGACAGGTTTTGACGCCCGCGTGCCGTCACTCGGAGTAGCGGAACCTCACCGAGGTCGTCACCGTCGACTGCAGCGAGGTGATGATCCGCCCTCGCAGCTCCTGCGGGGCCTGTCCACCACAGCGGGAACGCAGCAGTTCACGGACCTGCTGCTCGATACCGAGAGCTTCCAGACAGGACGGACACTCGTCCACGTGCTGTTCGAGCCGGGCCCGGGCGCGACGGTACTGCTCGCCTTCACAGTCGCCGGTCTTGACGTCGATGTACTCGTAGAGCACCTCGACGAGTTCGTCGCACTCGCTCTTCCCCGGCGCACTGCACGGGTTGTCGCTCATGTTCCCAGGGTTGTCAGACATTCCTTGTCACACTCCTCAGATCTTGCCTGCCGGCCGCTTCGCCGCTCCGATGCCGTGTTCGACGGCGACGTCCTTGAGTTTGGCACGCAGCTGCCGTCGCCCCCGGTGCAGGCGACTCATCACCGTGCCGATCGGCGTGTCCATGATCTCGGCGATCTCCTTGTACGGCAGCTGCTCGACGTCCGCGTAGTAGACGACCATGCGGTAGTCGTCCGACAGGTCCATCAGCGCATCCTGGATGCGCTTGTCGGGTATCCGACGGAGTGCCTCGATCTCCGCTGACTGCAGGCCGGTCGAGTCATGCGACGCCGAATCCGCCAACTGCCAGTCGGTGACCTCCTCATCCGATGTCTCCCGTGGACGCCGCTGCGCCTTGCGGTACTGGTTGATGTAGGTGTTGGTGAGGATGCGGTACATCCACGCCTTCAGGTTGGTGCCGGGTTTGTAGGAGCCGAACGCCTGAAACGCCTTCATGTAGGCGTCCTGGACGAGATCCTGGGCGTCCGCGGGATTGCGTGTCATCCGCAACGCCGCACCGTAGAGCTGGTCCAGCAGCGGCAGCGCATCCTCCTCGAAGCGTGCGAGCAGCTGCTCGTCGCTGTCACCGGTGCGCTTCACTGGGTTGTTCATGGGCTCCTTCCGTTCACCCTGTCGGACTCAACGCCATCGGCGTCAGTCTTGTTCCCACCCATCCTAGTCCCCCGCTACCTTCCCGCGTCGCCGAGCAGTTCTACGCAGTTCACAGCTACATTTCCGACCCGGCGGTCAGCCTCGCGGACCAGCAGCGTCCCGAGGATATCGTCCGCCGGTGACGACGCGGCCAGGGCCCGACGGTCGTCGTCTGAACCGTCGAGCCACGCCACCGCCTGCTGCATGCCGGCAGACCCGGCACCGAGCACCCGCGGCATCCTGTCGTGCAGCCAGTCGACCGGCGCCACCGACGCCGTCGTCACCATGGTGGCCTCCAGACGCTCCCGGTCCGCACCGTGTCCGGGACGACACAGCCCGGCGACCACCATGGGACCGTGTGCCGCGTCTGCCCGGGAACTGACGTAGTAGGGCTGCCGGTCCTTCCACTCGTACCAACCGTCCATGACGAACAGACACGGGGCTGACCCACGGAAACTGTTCTTCTCGAACACGGTCTCCCCGCGGGCGTTGAACAGAACCGTGCCGCTATGCCACGGTGCCGGATAACCCCAGGAGGCCGGCCCCAGGGTCACTGAACCAGCGAAACGTCTCAGGACCCCGACAGTGTGGGTGGGCGCGATATTCCAGCTCGGCGCGAACGCACCACCGTCACCCACCATCCCGACCTGCTCACCGACGATCCGGGACGTCGCCGCGAGGATCGTCTCGGTGGTACTGAACATCACGTAGCGTCCGCACATGGCACCGAAACTACCTCCGTTCGACCACCGCCGGGCCGTCGCGTGGGATAATGGCGCCCATGACCGCCGAACTGTGGCCTGCTCCCGTGGCCTCCTCCCCCGTGTCCGCGACCGTGTCTGTCCCCGGGTCGAAGTCGATCACCAACCGTGCCCTGGTGCTCGCCGCCCTGGCGGACGGTCCGAGCGTCATCGACGGTGCCCTGCGCAGCCGCGATACCGACCTGATGGCGGACGCCCTGCGCGCCATGGGGGCCTCCATCACCGTCGACGGTGACACCTTCACCGTCATCCCGGGTGACCTGCACGGTGCCGAACTCGAGTGCGGTCTCGCGGGCACCGTCCTGCGTTTCCTGCCGCCGGTGGCGGCACTGGCGGACGGGGAGGTCCTCTTCACCGCCGACGACGCCGCACAGAAGCGCCCCATGGGTGGCACGCTGGACTCCCTTGACGCCCTGGGTGCCCACGTCACCGGGTCCGGCGACCCGGAACGTCCCCTCCCGTTCCGGGTCACGGGCACCGGAGGGCTGCGCGGTGGCGAGGTCCACATCGACGCCTCCGCGTCCTCGCAGTTCGTCTCCGGGCTCCTGCTCGCGGGCGCGCGTTTCGATGAGGGTGTGACCGTCGTCCACACCGGGACGGCGATCCCCAGCCTGCCGCATGTCGAGATGTCCGTGGAGATGCTGCGGGCCGCCGGCGTGCACGTCGACGTCGCCTTCAACCGGTGGACGGTGCGCCCGGGGCCGGTCAAGGGCCGCCACTGGGCCGTCGAACCGGACCTGTCGAATGCGACACCGTTCCTCGCCGCAGCCGCTGTCACAGGCGGCACCGTCCGGATCCCCGACTGGCCTGTCACGACCTCCCAGCCCGGCGACCAGTTCCGGGTGATCCTGCAGGACATGGGGGCGACCGTCGAACACCACACCCATGACGGTGTCCTCGAGGTGAGCGGGAATCCCGGGGGACACCTGCACGGGATCAGCTGGGACCTGCACGACGTCGGTGAGCTCACCCCCACCGTCGCCGCCCTGTGCGCCCTCAGCGACGGTCGCAGCCACCTCTCCGGTATCGCCCATCTCCGTGGCCACGAGACCGACCGGCTCGCCGCCCTGCAGCGCGAACTGTCCTCGCTCGGCTGCGTCGTCACCCAGACCGAGGACGGACTGGTCATCGACCCGCAACCACTGAGGGGCGGGGTCTGGCACACCTACGCCGACCACCGGATGGCCACCGCGGGAGCTGTCCTGGGCCTGGTGACACCGGATGTCCTGGTGGAGGACATAGCCACCACGTCCAAGACAATGCCGGACTTCGACCTGCGGTGGACGCAGATGGTCGAGGGCTGAGCATACTGATGGCACGATCCAGCGGCAGGCGGCAGTACGACGAGTCCGATATCCGGGTGCGTCCGGGCAGAGGGACCCGTCCGAGGACGAAGGACCGACCGGACCACAAGGAAGCCCGGACCGGCATGGTCGTCACGAAGGACCGCGGACGCTGGGGCGTGGTCATCGACGGAAGCACCCCGGACGCCCCTCCGGCGATCTGCATGCGCGCCCGGGAACTGGGACGGACCCCCGTCGTCGTCGGTGACAGGGTCGCCGTCGTCGGCGACGTGTCGGGCCGTGACGGGACGTTGGCCCGCATCGTCCGCCTGGAGGAACGGTCCACGGTCCTGCGCCGCACGGCGGACGACACCGACCCCTACGAACGTATCGTCGTGGCCAACGCCGACCAGCTGCTGATCGTCACCGCAGTGGCAGACCCTCCCCCGCGGTCGGGTTTCGTGGAGCGCGCACTCATCGCAGCCTTCGTCGGAGGCCTACGGCCCGTCCTGTGTCTGACCAAGTCCGACCTTGCCGACCCCGCCGCCTTCGCCGCGGAGTTCGAGGCACTGGATGTCGAGGTCATCCTCGGCGGCGTCGAAGACGTGCTCGCACCGGTGACCGATGTGGTCACCGGGCACCTGACCGCACTGATCGGCCACTCCGGTGTCGGGAAATCCACCCTGGTGAACAGACTCGTGCCCGGCGCGGACCGCGAGACCGGTGTGGTGTCCGGCGTCGGGAAGGGACGTCACACCTCGACCCAGTCGGTCGCACTGCGTCTCCCCGGGGGCTCCGACGCCGGGTGGATCGTGGACACCCCCGGTATCCGCAGCTTCGGGCTGGCCCACGTGGATCCGGACACGGTGATCGGCGTGTTCGAGGACCTGGGGGATGTCATCGAGGACTGCCCACGGGGATGTACCCACGCCGGGCCACCGGCCGACCCCGAATGCGCGCTCGACACGTTGACCGGTGCGAGCGCCCGCCGCGTCGCTGCCGTGCGCTCCCTGCTCAGTGCACTGCGCAGCAACAACGACTGGGAGATGTGACTACCTCAGACCGTCGAGCGACTACCGGGACCGGATGACCGCTCCCCGCAATGCCCTGTCGTCCACGATCATCTGACCGCCGTAGACGCGCAGCGGCAGGTCGTTGGTGTCGACACCCGCAAGCTCGATCGCGCCGACATCACCGGCGATGAGCACGACAGGATTCCTGCGCTTACGGGATTCCAGTCGCTTGACCTGCGCAGGCAGGGCGCGGTCACCGACCAGCAGAGTCGCCGGGGCATCCACGGCGACGGCACCGGACCCCACCGTCCCGGTGAACATCCTCCCCCTGCCGGCAATCGTGAATACGTCACCGACCCTGAACACGAACGGAGTCGTCACGTCGACTGTCTCATCCACAGGCGCACGCTTCTTGCTGAACAATCCCATGGCTCGAGCTTAAGCGATGCGCCCCGGACCAGCAGCACAACCAATACCAATCTATTTTTATTTATTCAAAGTTGTGAAGGTTAAAAACTGACGGTACGGTGTAGACATGCGCACAGATCCGACAGCATCCTGGGCAGAGCAGGTGAGACAACTCGGCCTCCGCGCCACACCGGGCCGCGTCGCCTCCCTGCGGTACCTGCACGACCATCCGCACAGCACCGCCGCACAAGTGCACTCCGGTATCAGTGCGGAGCTCCCCACGGTCTCCATGCAGTCCGTCCACAATGTCGTGAACGATCTGAGCGCACGCGGCCTCCTCCGCCGCATCGACCTCCCCGGCGCCGGCGCAGCCCGCTTCGAGACGAACCGGGAGGACAACCACCACCACATCCAGTGTGTGGTGTGCGGACGGCTCGAGGACGTCGAATGCGTCGTCGGCCACGCCCCCTGCCTTACCCCTGCTGACGGTCACGGTATGCACACCGTGCTCTCGGCCGAGGTCATGTTCCGCGCCATCTGCACCGACTGCGCGGCCACCGAGAACACCCACACCCAGACCCACACTCAGGAGAAGATCCATGACTGACCCGATGTCCGGCTGCCCCGTCGCCCACGGCGGCGGCCACACCCCGCAAGGTGGCCACGCGCCGCAGGAGTCCCAGGCCGAGCGCGGCGAAGCCCAGGGTTCCCGACTCCCCCTCCCTACTGAAGGGAATGCGAACCAGCGGTGGTGGCCGAAGCGCCTGAACGTCCGCCTGCTGGCGCACAACCCCCAGGAGGTCCGCCCCACCCCGGCCGACTTCAACTACGCCGAAGCATTCAGCCAGCTGGACCTTCCCCAGGTCAAGAAGGACATTGAGGAGGTCCTCACCACCTCGCAGTCATGGTGGCCGGCAGACTTCGGTCACTACGGCCCCCTGATCATCCGCATGGCCTGGCACTCGGCCGGCACCTACCGCTCGCACGACGGCCGTGGTGGTGGCGGCGCCGGTCAGCAGCGCTTCGCCCCGCTGAACAGCTGGCCGGACAATGTGGGGCTGGACAAGGCACGTCGGGTCCTGTGGCCCGTGAAGAAGAAGTACGGACAGAACCTCTCGTGGGGTGACCTGATGATCCTGGCGGGTAACGTCGCCCTCGAGTCCATGGGATTCGAGACCTTCGGCTACAGCGGTGGCCGTGAGGACGTCTGGGAGCCCGAGGACGTCTACTGGGGCTCCGAGACCGACTGGCTCGGAACCGACGCCCGCTACAGCGGCACCAACGACACCTCCCGCGACCTGCAGAAGCCGTTCGGCGCCACGACCATGGGCCTGATCTACGTCAACCCGGAGGGGCCGGAAGGTAACCCCGACCCGGCCGCCGCCGCCCACGACATCCGCGAGACCTTCGGCCGGATGGGCATGAACGACGAGGAGACCGTCGCGCTCATCGCCGGTGGCCACACCTTCGGCAAGACCCACGGTGCGGCACCCGACAACGCGGACAACGTCGGCCCTGACCCCGAGGAGGCCTCTCTGGACCGCCAGGGACTGGGGTGGCAGAACCACCACGGCGAGGGCAAGGGCGACGACCAGATCACCTCCGGCCTCGAGGTCACGTGGACCTACCACCCCACCCGGTGGGACAACGAGTTCTTCCACATCCTCTTCGCCTACGAGTGGGAGCTCACCACGGGCGAAGGCGGGCACTTCCACTGGCGTCCGAAGGACGGTGGCGGAGCGGACATGGTCCCCATGGCGCATTCCGCAGGACGCCGTGAACCGCGCATGCTGACCACAGACATCTCCCTGCGCGTCGACCCGAGTTACGAGAAGATCTCCCGCCGCTTCAAGGACGACCAGAACGCCCTCAACGACGCCTTCGCCCGCGCATGGTTCAAGCTGACCCACCGTGACATGGGACCGAAGTCACGGTACCTGGGCCCGGAGGTCCCCGACGAGGACCTCATCTGGCAGGATCCGCTGCCCGACGCCGAAGGCGACCCCGTCACGCCCCAGGACGTCGAGGCGCTCAAGAAGACCGTCCTCGACTCCGGGCTCAGCGTCAGCCAGCTGGTGAAGACCGCCTGGGCGTCAGCATCGAGCTTCCGTGGGACGGATTTCCGCGGTGGAGCGAACGGCGCCCGGATCCGCCTGGAACCGCAGCGCAGCTGGGAGGCCAACGAACCCGCCCGTCTCGCCGAGGTACTGACGGCGCTGGAGTCGATCCGCAACGACTTCAACGAGAACAACGCCCCGCGGCACCTGTCCCTGGCCGACCTGATCATCCTGGCGGGTAACGCCGCCATCGAGAAGGCCGCCGCCGACGCCGGCACCGACGTGTCCGTCCCCTTCACGCCGGGCCGGGTGGACACCGCCCAGGACCAGACCGACGTCGAGTCCTTCTCCTACCTGGAGCCGCAGGCCGACGGGTTCCGCAACTACCAGGACGCCGACCTCGACATCCCCGCCGAACACCTGCTCATCGACAAGGCTGACCTGCTGAGGCTCACTGCCCCGCAGATGACCGTGCTCGTCGGCGGCCTGCGCGTCCTGGGAGCCACCTACGGTTCCACCGGCCACGGTGTCCTCACGGACCGTCCCGGTGTGCTCAGCACCGACTTCTTCGTCAACCTCCTGGAACTCGGCAACGACTGGGTCGCCACCGACGACAACGCCACCGTGTTCCGCTGCACCGACGGTGAGACCGGCGAAGAGAAGTGGACCGGCACGCGGGCCGACCTGGTCTTCGCGTCAAACTCCGAGCTGCGTGCCCAGGCAGAGGTCTACGCCAGCGATGACGCGGCAGAGAAGTTCATCGCCGACTTCGTCGTCGCCTGGACCAAGGTCACCGAAGCCGACCGTTTCGACCTGCACGGCTGACGCCACCGCGTCTCCGGACGTGCAGACGGCCCGCTCCTCCGGTTCGCCGGTGGTGCGGGCCTTCTTTCGCGTGCACCTACATCAGGTCCACGAGCACCCCGAGTTCGCGGGAGTCGTACCAGCTCATCAGGTTGTCCTCACAGTCGCCGAGGGTGATCTCCGCGTCCTCGTCGCCGAGGTCGGCAGCGTCGACGGCGTCGATCGCCGCCGCCGTGGCGGGTTCATTCCCCTCGTCATCGACGTGGATCGCGGCCAGGTCGTCCACCGAGATCACCGGCGAGTCCAACCGGACGACGGACTCCCCCTTGTCCGGATCCGGGGTGACGGCGCCGTCGTCCAGGTCAACAGAGACCACGACCCGCCGGTGCGGGAAACGTTCCTCGTCACCGATGCCCAGCAGGCGGAGGGACGCCCGGGCCGCTTCGAGGAATGCCGCGTACGACATCTCCTCGTCGTCACCCGCCGTGTAGAACTCCCGCAGTGCAGGAGTGAGGGCGAAACCGATCCCGGAGCGCACGGGCATCTGCCCGTCACGGGCGAGGGTCCCGAGCATGTCGAAGGTAGCGGGGACGAAGACGCGCATCCTAGTAGGTCCCTTCCAGCCCGAGCAGCCCGGAGATCTCCACGATTGCACGGTCGAACTGCTGGTAGTACACACCGATCAACCCGGATTCCACCGCGCCCTTGATGTTGAGGATCGAGTCATCCACGAGGATGCAGTCACTCACGTCCACCTCGAGCCGGTCGGCGGTGATCATGAAGATCTCGGGGTCGGGTTTGTCCACACCGACCTCACCCGAGAGCACGACGGTGTCGACGTACCCGGCCTCCTGCCATGTACGGATCGGGTCAGCACCCGGACCACCCGGATCATTCGAGAGGATCGCCGTTCCATAGCCGGCGTCCCTGGCCGCGGTAAGGACCTTGCGCCAGCGACGACGGTCCTCCTCCGCTCCGTCGAGGACGCCACAGTAGTCCACAATCAATGCTCGCATATCTCACATTGTGCCACGCTGGGCGCTATCATCGTCGAGCATGGGGGCTGTACCGGGGAACACCGACGAAAAGACACCTGCGACACCAGTGAAGACGCGGTACGAGGCGGTGCCTGGGCTGGTCTATCTCCGCCGCCCGGTGCCCGTGGTCGAGGCGGCGGAGAACTCCGGGACGGGACGGGGCCAGGACAACAGCACGACCCCGCCTCCGTCCGACGACATTCCGCCCGCTCCTGCGGTGCGTTCCCGCGTCGGCATGCTCGTGGGGGTCTGGCTGGAGGTCCTCGACGGGCGTCGTCCGGTGTCCGTCCTCCGGAAAGGTCCGTTCTCACCACGGGTCGCCGACGACCTGCGTGGCAGGATCCGCGATGCCCGCCCCGGACCCGGTGCCACCCCACCACAGACCGCGTCCCGGGTGCTGAGCGTCCACCTGCCGCCCACCCACCGCGAACGGCTGACGTTCACTGCCAGCGTCGCCCACGGTAACCGGGTTCGCGCCGTCGCCGGCCACCTCTCACGCTACGACGGACAGTGGCGTATCGAGACGGTGACCCTGATCTGAGCCGGACCTAGCCGCCGATGATGGTCTTCGGCACCGACTTCTGCTGCTCCTGCTCCTGGGACGTCCGGGTGTCGGCCGGGTCGTCGACGTTCAACGGTCCCTCTGCCTGCTCCGGCTCCTTCGCCTTGAGCTGCTTACGCACGAGGAAGAGCTGACGGATCGTCTCCTCCTTGATGCCGTCGTTCATCCGGCCGAACATGTCGCCACCCTCACGCTGGTACTCGACCAACGGGTCACGCTGCGCCATGGCGCGCAGGCCGATGCCCTCCTTGAGGTAGTCCATCTCGTAGAGATGCTCGCGCCACTTCTGGTCGACGACGTTGAGCACCACACCGCGCTCCATGCCGCGCATCTGCTCCTCGCCACCGACGGAGGTGACGGACTCCTCCAGCTCGTCGTAGAGCTTGTGGGCGTCCTCCTGCAGGGCACGCAGCAGCTGAGAAGCGGTCAGCTCACCGGCGGAACCGTACTCGGTGCCGTCGATCAGCTCGGTGGAGGTCACCGAGGGGCCGTAGAGCGAGTCCAACGCGGACCAGAGTTCGTCGAGGTCCCAGTCCTCCACGTATCCCTCGGCGGTGGCGCCGTCGACGTAGGCGGCGATGGTGTCGTCCATCATGGTGCGGACGTTGGAGGCGATGTCCTCGCCCTCGAGGATCTGACGACGCTCGCGGTAGATGACCTTGCGCTGCTCGTTGAGTACCTCGTCGTACTTCAGCACGTTCTTGCGCATCTCGAAGTTGGAGTTCTCCACCTGCGACTGCGCGCCCTTGATCGCGTTGGTGACCATCTTCGAGTCGATGGGCATGTCGTCCGGCACGTTGAGCCGGGTCATGAGGTTCTCCATCGTCTGTCCGACGAAGCGGGTCATCAGATCGTCACGCATCGACAGGTAGAACCTGGTCTCCCCCGGGTCGCCCTGGCGCGCCGAGCGGCCACGCAACTGATTGTCGATACGCCGGGACTCGTGACGCTCCGTGGCCAGCACATACAGACCACCGACCTCGCAGACCTTCTCTGCCTCTTCCTTCGACTTCTGGCGGGCCTTGACGATCTCCTCGTCCCAGGCCTCCTGGTACGCCTCGGGATCCTCGACGGGGTCGAGGCCACGCTCACGCAACGTGAGGTCGCAGATGATGTCCGGGTTGCCACCGAGCACGATGTCGGTACCACGGCCCGCCATGTTCGTCGCCACCGTGACGGCCTTGAGACGACCGGCCTGCGCGACGAACTCGGCCTCCTTCTCGTGCTGCTTGGCGTTGAGCACGTTGTGGCGGATATGGCGGGCCTGCAGGAGCTTCGACAGGTACTCGGAACGCTCCACAGAGGTCGTGCCGACCAGCACCGGCTGGCCCTTCTCGACACGCTCGGCGATGTCCTCGGCGACAGCCTCGAACTTCGCCTCCTGGGTCTTGTACACCAGGTCGATGTTGTCGTGGCGCTGGTTGGGCTTGTTGGTGGGGATCGCCGCGACGTCAAGCTTGTAGATCGACTTCAGCTCCGCGGCCTCGGTCTCCGCCGTACCGGTCATACCGGCCAACTTGTCGTACAGGCGGAAGTAGTTCTGCAGGGTCACCGTGGCGAGGGTCTGGTTCTCGTTCTTGATCTCCACGCCCTCCTTCGCCTCGATCGCCTGGTGCATGCCCTCGTTGTAACGGCGTCCGTCGAGGATGCGCCCGGTGAATTCATCGACGATGACGACCTCACCCTTGCGGACGATGTAGTCCTTGTCCCTGGTGAACAGCTCCTTGGCCTTGATGGCGTTGTTGAGGTAGCTGACCAGCTGGGAGTGCTCCGGCGAATAGAGGTTGTCGATGCCGAGCTGGTCCTCGACGAACTCGACGCCCTCCTCCTTGACACCCACGGTCTTCTTCTTCGGGTCGACCTCGTAGTGGATGTCCAGTGTCATCTTCGGCACGATGCGCGCGAAAGCGGTGAACCACTGGGATGACCCGGACACCGGGCCTGAGATGATCAAGGGCGTACGTGCCTCGTCGATGAGGATCGAATCGACCTCGTCGACGATGGCGTAGTTGTGCCCACGCTGGACCAGGTCGTCCAGGGAGTGTGCCATGTTGTCACGCAGGTAGTCGAAACCGAACTCGTTGTTCGTCCCGTAGGTGACGTCGGCGGCATAGGCCTTGCGGCGGTCGGCCGGACGCTTGCCGGACAAGATGACGTCCACGTCGAGACCGAGGAAGCGGTGGACACGGCCCATCCACTCCGAGTCACGCCGGGCGAGGTAGTCGTTGACCGTGACGACGTGGACACCCTTGCCAGACAACCCGTTGAGGTAGGCGGGGAGCACACAGGTCAGGGTCTTGCCCTCACCGGTCTTCATCTCGGCGACATACCCCCAGTGCAGGGCGGCACCACCCATGACCTGCACCTTGTAGTGCTTCTGACCCAAGACGCGCCACGATGCCTCGCGGGCCGTGGCGAAAGCCTCGAGAAGGATGTCGTCGAGACTCTCACCCTTCTCGAGACGAGCGCGGAATTCGGCGGTCTTGCCCTGCAGTTCCTCATCCGAGAGGGCGGAGTACTCGTCCTCCTTGGCGATGACCTGGTCCGCGATCGCGGACAGTCGCTTGACGGCGCGGCCTTCACCGAGGCGGAGAATCTTCGAAAGTCCTAGCACGTGCTACTCGTCCCTTACCTTGTGTTGCACCTGTGGGTTCTTGCTGGCGTTCTTGCTCACGTTCTTGCTCGGAGTCTTGCACCGGTACGACTGCACCCATGCGAGATCAGTCTTTCAGTCTACCTCCGCCACCGTGGCTTGCACAGCAGGAGATTCCGGCAATGCCGTTCACACGGCACGACCGACGCCCCGGGGAACGGTGTCCCCGGGGCGTCGGCCACCGGACGGTGCGGGCGGTACGTGCCCGACCAACCTCTACTCTGCGTCGTCAGTGAGGGCGATCAGACCGTAGTCGTAGGCACGACGGCGGTACACCACCGACGGGCGACCGGTCGCCTCGTTGACGAAGAGGTAGAAGTCGTGGCCCACCAGCTCCATCTCGCTCAGCGCATCATCCACGCTGATCGGTGTCGCCGGGTGCTCCTTCTCACGGACGACACGCCCGGGCTGGAACTGCTCGGCGTAGGGGTCCACGTCGAAAGGACCGGGCTCTGCCGCGGCTTCCTGCTCAGCCTCCTGGACAAGGTCAGCGGTGGCTTCGCCGACGGAGACCGGGGCACGGTGCCCGGAACGGGAGATCTTACGGCGGGCCTTCACCTTGCGCAGGGACCGCTCCATCTTGGCGATGGCCGCCTCCAGGGCGGCGTAGAAGGAGTCCTCCTTCGCTTCGGCACGCGCGATATGGCCCTTGCCGGTGGCGGTGATCTGGATGCGGTCGGACTCGTCTGCACGCCGCGGATTGCGCTCATGCTGGAGTTCCACATGGAAGTACGTGAGGGTCGGATCGAGCCGTTCGACCTTGGCGAGCTTCGCGTTCACCCGCTCTGCGAAGTGCTCGGGGATCTCCACGTTACGGCCGGTGATCTCCACCTGCGCCTCCGGAGCAGCACCCTCTGCCGTGATGTCCTGCTGGTTCTGGACGGTCATACTCATCCTCCCGGTCTCCGCGCCGCCTGTCACCGGTGAACGGGATTGTCCACCGACTACTTGCTGGCGACATCTTCCCTCCCGATAGTACCGACGTTCCCGTGGTGTGGGGGCGAGCATGTCCGGTCATGCCCCCGGTGATCTACCCCCTGCTCGTCGGCACCGGTATTCACGCCTGCGCGATCACCACGCCGGCGCTGGTCACCACCCCACGGGCCGCGAGTGCCGAGGCGAATCTCGACAATGTTGCCCCCGTGGTGCTGACATCGTCGACCAGACAGGCCGTGGCCCCGGGCTCCCTGAGAACCCGGACGGCCCGCTGCAGTTCCGTCTGGTCGATCCGCAGATTCGCGGCGATGTTCGCCGTCCGCTCACCCCGTCCGAGACCCACCGAATCCCGTGCCCCCGGCGCGAGGGTCGCTGCCGCGACGACATGCACACCAGCACCGAGTTCCCGGCGGGCCGCCTCCGCGGACCGCTCGACGATGCACCCCCCGCGGTTCTTCGCCGCACGTCTGGTCGTCGGAGCCGGAAGCAGGACAAGAGGAGCCAGCCTCGGGTCCGCCAGTACTCCCCGGGCCACGAGATGACGCACGGTACCCGCCAAGACAGCGCCCGCCACGCGGACGGCGTCGGGACGTCGCTGTTCCTTCGCCGCCAGCACGACGCCCCGGTGCGGACCTCCGTACATACCTGCGGCGAAGACCGGCGGTGCCCAGGTGTCCGCAACTCTCGACGGCACCCGGCGCAGCTCATGCGCGCAGCCCCGGCACAGCGACAGTCCCGCCACCGCCGGTGGCGCGTCCGCCGTACCGCAGGCCACGCAGTCGTCACGCCAGACCAGGCCGGCGAGCTCCCCCACCCGAAACCCGCTCATTAACCCGCTCATTGCCTCTCCTCTTCCCCCGTGAGTGTCCTGCCGCCTGTCTACACCTACTTCGACAGGATAGGCACCGCCCGGGCCCCCTGGAGTGCCGGGACCTCCCGCCAGAACCGTGCCTCAGGGTCCTCGTCGTCCAGTTGCAGCATCGCCCGGGAATCGAGGATGTACTGTACAGATCCCGCGGACCCCACCGCCACCACCGGGGCGGTGATGTTGCGGCTGGACAACTGCGACGCCTCCGATCCGTCGACGGTCACGGCCCAGACAGGCGCATCGTTGGCCCGGGTACCCACAAGAAGGGTCCCGTCGTCACGCCAGTCGACCGACAGGGCGGTGTCGCCGACCCGCTGACCGACCTCCATCGGCGTACCCAGCGTCATCGAGCCTCCGCCGTCACCGCCACGCTGCAGAACGCTGATGAACAGTCTGCCGTTGATCAGCATCGCGGCCCTCGTCCCGTCCCGCGACACCGTGAACACGCTGATCCTGGGATCGTCGATGTCGAGGGTGCCCAGAGACGAGGTGTCCACCGTGGACTCGTCCATCTGAATGCCTGAGCCGGTGGGTTCGAGCCGGTGGACCCTCCTGCCGTCAGCGACGACATACAGGTTCTGTGCGTCTCCGCTCCACGACGGTCGGGACAGGGAACGTGCGGTCAGTGCGGTGACGGGTTCTCCACCGACATCCCCGACCAGCAGGGAACGTTCGCCGTCACCCCGGCCCGACACGGCGGCGATCCTGTCGTCCGCACCCCCGGCTGCCCCGGCCGACGCGGCGGATTCGAGTTGGCCTGACGACGTCCACCCGGACAACGTCACCCCGGAGTCGCCCTCGACCTCGACCAGCGCGCCGTCGCGCAGCGCCCTCAACGGTTCATCGGAGGTCTTCTGCGGATCAAGGTCGGAGACGTCCGCCAGCGTCCAGTCCTCCCGCCCGTTGTCGGTGATGGACGTGCCGTCCGCCAGGATCCGGTACGGACCCCGCACATCGGACATGGCCAGCGTCCACACGAGCTGTCCGGCCAGGACCTCGCGGTCATCCACCGACAGGTCGGCGATACCGGTGATGTCCACGGTGAACGTCCCGTCCTCCTCGACGGCGGCCTGAATGCCGTTACCGGAGGGGAACTCGGTTTCCACGGCGTCCTGAAGCTGATTACGTGGCCCGCCGGCCAGCAGGGAGACCAGTGAGAAACCGATGTTGTCCTGGCGGTTGTAGATCCATCGCCGGTCCGGGACGAGGAACCGTTTGGTCGGGTCCAGGAAGTAGAGGTCATGGGCCTGGTAGGCGCTCACGAAATCGCTGCGGTCCAGGATCACCCCGTCGGGAAGGTCGGTGATGCGCCATCCGCTCTCGCCCCTCTCCAGCGTGACCTCCTCCTCATAGGGACTGCTCTCCGGCTGGTAGACACCACCGGTACCGAGACGCCCGACCACGGTGCCGCGCACGACATAGGTCACCTCGTCTCCCGAGGCCCCGCCGGTGGCGTTGAGGTCCAGCCGGTCCAGGATCAGCGTCGAGACACTGTCCTGCCACTCATCCGCCGCAGAATTCGTCAGGAACTCCTTGGCCGCCTGACGGTTGTTCGCCTGGTGGGTCGACGCCAGGTAGAAATCCCGCAGCAGAAGGTCCGGCGGCTGCCCCTCAGACGGGGTCGGCAGGTTGCCGGCGTCCGGGGTGGACACATAGGACGAGACCGCTTCGGGGGTCGACTCCCCGGGAAGCGTGGTACAGGCGACAAGTCCTCCCGCCATCACCGCCGCCGTGAGCAGAGCCCCGACCTGACGTACACCGTCAACTCTTGTCATCGTCGCCCTCCTCACCATGTGGGTCGCTCTCCGAGTCACCTTCCGAGTCACCTTCCGGGTCGCCGTCCACGTCGAACGCCGAATCCATGTCCTCCGCCTCCTGGAGAGCGGTGCGCAGTTCCTCCTCAGTCAACCCCTCAAAGGCACTGAGGTCGACCCCGAAGGTTTCCACGGAACCAGCCGTGACATCGACCGAGTCGAGACGGTCAACAGGTTCATCCGGTACGGCACCGTTCCCGTCGTCACCCATGTTGTCCTCCGCACCGTCGTCCACGTCGTCCGGTCCGTCGGCGACGACCCCGTCTGCGGAATCGCCGGTCTCACCGCCGTCGACGCCCTCCGAGGTGTAGACGGTGTCCGCGGCGGACTCGGCCGCGGACGACGCGACCGACAGGCCGTCCGAGGCCGCCTGCGCAGGTACATCCACCGGGGGTGCCTCGGGCTGCTCGTCCACGACATCGACGGAACCGGACGGCGTCTCGCCCGACCCGCCCTCGTGCTCGGACGGCTCGGTCAGCTCAGTCAGCTCAGTCAGCTCAAGGACCTCCGACTCTTCAGGACGGTCCACCTCCAGTGGCAACGGTGAGGTGCGCACCTCCTGCCCCGGCTTGCGGGGCAGGGTCAGACGGAAACACGCCCCGACCCCCGGTTCACCGGTCGCCTCGAGTCGTCCGCCGTGCAACTGGGCGTCCTCCTTGGCGATGGCCAGTCCCAACCCGGTGCCACCGGTCTTGCGCTCGCGAGAGGGGTCCGAACGCCAGAACCGGTTGAACACCAGGTCCGCCTCCCCCGGCTTCAGGCCCATGCCATGGTCGACCACGGTCACCGCCAGTGATTCCGCACCACGCCGCATCGTGACCCGCACAGGACGACTCTCACTGTGGTCGATGGCGTTGGCCAGGAGATTACGCAGAATACGTTCGACCCGTCGGGAGTCCACCTCCTCCATAACCGGCTCATCCGGCAGGTCGAGCTGGATCTCACAGCCGACCTCCTCCGCCAGGGCCCGCAACTGTCCCATGGTGGACTTCACCACACCGCGGACGTCGATCAGTTCCCGGGACAGGTTCGCGACACCGGCGTCGTGCCGGGAGATCTCCAGCAGGTCACCGAGCAGCATCTCGAAACGGTCGAGCTCGGCGTTCATCAACTCGGAGGCACGGCGGGTCACCGGATCAAGGTCCTCTGAGTTGGCGTGGATCAGGTCTGCGGCCATCCGTACCGTGGTCAGTGGCGTCCGCAGCTCGTGGGAGACATCGGAGGTGAACTGCTGCTGCAGCGAACCGAACTCCTCCAGCTGGCGGATCTGGTAGGAGAGGTTCTCCGCCATCTCGTTGAAACTGATCGCCAGCCGGGCAACCTCGTCCTGACCGTCCACCGCCATCCGCTCGCGCATGTGTCCGGCCGCGAAACGCTCGGCGATCCGTGACGCGGTGCGCACCGGCACAGTGAGCTGCTGGGAGAACACCCAGGCGATGACGACGAGCAGCACCATCAGCACCACGGCCCCCGCCAGCAGCAGACCACGCATGAGAGCCATCGTGGACTCTTCGTTGTCCAGGGGCATGACCAGGTAGAGCTCGAGGCCCTGGATGTCCGATTCGACCGGCGACCCGATGATCAGGGCCTTGTAGGCACCGCCGGCGGCGTCCACGGTGGTGTACTGCACCGAGACCTGGCCCTGCCGGACGAAATCGCGCAGCGAATCCGGGACCGGATTGGTCTCCGGACTGGAGATGTCGCCGCCGGTCAGGTCGGACGCGATGATCACCGGCTCGTACACCGTGCCCGTCGACCCCTGTTCCGACTCTGCGGTGCGGTCGCTCAGCGCCGCCCGGGCGTTGTTGATGCGCATCTGCGGCGACGTGGCGGAATCGGTGTTGCGGATCTGCTCCTCGACGATGCCGCGGGCCCGGTCGATCTCGTCGGTGGCTGCGTTGTACTTGGCGTCGAGCAGCTGCTGGCCGACGAAGCTGGTCAACACGAAACCGAGGGCCAGGATCACCAGCAGCGAGGACGCGAAGACACTGCCGATGACCCGCAGCTGGATCGACGTCCGCCACCGCTGGGCGAGCTTCTCGGAGAACTTCCGGGCGAACCGGACCGGCCGCCGGAGAAAGATCCTGAGACCATCGAGGAAACCGATGTCCCCGAGCTCTCCCCGGGGTGCTCTGCGAGGGTCACTGTCCGTGTCCCCCGCCCGGCCGTTCTGGCTGCGGTTGCGCCGACGGTCACCGTCCCTGACCACCGGGAGCGCAGGGCGACCGAGACGGTCACCGTGGCGCCTCCCGGCGCCGGTGCCCGTCTCGTCCTGTGGTTCGTCCCCTGACCTCGATGCCATGGGTCGCTGTCCGTCCTACTCCCCGGTCTTGTAACCGACCCCGCGGACGGTCTGGATGATGGTCGGGTTGTCCGGGTCCTTCTCCACCTTCGACCGCAGACGCTGGATGTGCACGTTGACCAGGCGCGTGTCACTGGATTTACGGTAACCCCACACCCGCTCGAGCAGTTCTTCGCGGGAGAACACCTGACGTGGCCGGGACGCCAGGGTGGTGAGCAGCTCGAACTCGATGGGGGTCAGGGAGATCGGCTGTCCCTTGCGGGTGACCTGGTGTCCGCCGAAGTCGATCGTGAGGTCGGAGACCTTCACCGACTCCGGCACGTCCTCCGGTGTGCGTCGCAGTCGCGCCCGCACCCGCGCCACGAGTTCCTTGGGTTTGAAGGGTTTCGGCACGTAGTCGTCCGCGCCCGTCTCCAGGCCGAGTACCACGTCCACCGTGTCCGTCTTGGCGGTGAGCATCACGATGGGGACAGTGGAGAATTCCCGCACCGCACGGCACACGTCGATACCGCTCATGCCTGGAAGCATGAGGTCGAGGAGGATGAGGTCGGGATTCTCGCGTTCCGCGGCCTCCACGGCCTGCGGCCCGTCCCCCACGACGACCGTGTCGAAACCTTCGCCCTGCAGGACGATGGTCAGCATCTCCGAGATTGCGGGGTCGTCGTCGACGACGAGAACTTTCTCTGCCATGGGGTTCAGTCTGTCACAAACGTTTCCGGTAGGCGGTAGGACCTCCCCGTGAAGATCGCTATCTATCGCTATCTATCGCTATCTATTGTCCCCGGAGTCAGCGATCACGGCATCGACGAGATCGCTGACCGCCGTCTCCACGTCCGCGCGTTCACCGGAGTTGTCCAACGTCCACCACGGTGACCGCCATTGTGCCGCAGCCAGGGAGCGGTATGCCCCCAGGGTCCGCGCCTGGAGACCACCGTCACGCTCATATGCGTCGGCGGCACGGGACGCGTCGTGCTCCGCCCGCTCCGCCACACGCCCGGACGCCACGTCATCCGGGACGTCGACGAGGATCTGGACGTCCGGCACGGGCGTCCCCAGGCTCGTGAACTCGAGGTCCTCGACCCACCGGACGATCTCACTGGTGGGCACCTCCCGGTCGGTGACGTCCAGACGCGCCGCCGAGTAGGCCGCGTTGGACGCGACATACCGGTCGAGCAACACCACATATCCGTCGGCGTCGAAGTCTGCGAGATCCGCGGCGACTTCCGCGCGGTCGAGCGCGAACAGCGTGGCCATACCGTGGACGGAGTCGACGAGATCACCCATCTCCCCGTGCAGTGCGGCGGAGGCGAGCTGCGCGTGCACCGACTGCTCGTACCGCGGGAAGGCCAGCCGGGCCACCGGGATCTCCCGGGACAGCAGCTCGGCCTCCAGGGCACTCACGCAGGTGTTCTTGCCTGCACCGTCGATCCCCTCGAACGCGATGATCATCAGTAGCGGTAGTGCTCGGGCTTGAAGGGTCCCTCGACGTCGACGCCGATGTACTCCGCCTGCTCCTTGGTCAACGTGGTGAGTTCCCCGCCCAGGGCCTCCACGTGGATCCTGGCGACCTTCTCGTCGAGGATCTTCGGCAGGCGGTAGACCTCGTTACCGTACTGGTCACCGTTGGTGAACAGCTCGATCTGGGCGATGGTCTGGTCGGCGAAGGAGTTCGACATCACGAAGCTGGGGTGACCGGTGGCGTTGCCGAGGTTCAGCAGCCGTCCCTCGGAAAGCACGACGATGCTGACAACGTCGCTGTCGTCGCCGTCGGTGCGGGGGAAGGTGAACTCGTCGACCTGGGGCTTGATGGTGGTGCGGGCGACATCCTCGCGGTGCAGCAGGGCAGCCATGTCGATCTCGTTGTCGAAGTGGCCGATGTTGCCGAGCAGTGCGTGGTTCTTCATCTTGCGCATCTGGTCGAAGGTGATGATTCCCAGGTTGCCCGTCGAGGTGATGACGATGTCCGCCTCACCGATGGCGCTGTCGACGGTCACGACGGGGTAGCCGTCCATCAGCGCCTGCAGGGCGTTGATCGGGTCGGCCTCGGTGACCTTCACCCGTGCACCCTGTCCCTTGAATGCCTCGGCGACGCCCTTGCCGACGTCCCCGTATCCGCAGACGAGGACGGCCTTGCCGCCGACGAGCATGTCCGTGGCACGGTTGATGCCGTCCAGCAGGCTGTGGCGGGTGCCGTAACGGTTGTCGAACTTCGACTTGGTCACCGCGTCGTTGACGTTCATCGCCGGGAACGGCAGGGTGCCCTGCTCCGCGAAGTGGTAGAGGCGGTGGACGCCGGTGGTGGTCTCCTCGGTCACGCCCTTGACGGCCTTGGCTGCCTCGGTCCACCGGCTGTCATCCCGGCTGAAGACGCGCCCGAGCATCCCGAGGAATGCCTGGTATTCGTCGGAGTCCTCGGCCGAGGGCTCCGGGACGATGCCGTTGCCCTCGAACTCGCTGCCGGTGATGACCGCCATGGTGGCGTCGCCGCCGTCGTCCAGGATCATGTTCGGACGGGAGTCGCCCCAGTCGAAGATCTGCTCCAGGCACCACCAGTATTCGTCGAGGGTCTCTCCCTTCCAGGCGAACACCGGCACCCCCTGGGGATCCTCCGGGGTTCCGGCACCGACGACGACCGCAGCCGCAGCCTCGTCCTGGGTGGAGAAGATGTTGCAGGACGCCCAGCGCACTTCCGCGCCGAGCGCCGTGAGGGTTTCGATCAGGACGGCGGTCTGCACCGTCATGTGGATGGACCCGGCGATCCGAGCGCCTGCCAGCGGCTGTTCGTCGGCGTACTCACGGCGCAGCTCCATCAGGCCCGGCATCTCGTACTCGGCGAGGCGGATCTGGTGACGTCCAGCTTCTGCAAGGGACAGGTCCCGGACCTTGTACTGCAGGGGGGTGCCGTTGGCACCGGTGCCGTCGTGGATGTCGACGGACGGTGCGACGAAATCTGCCATGGGGTGATACTCCTCAAGCTTCAGGGGACGATGATGACTCTGCTGACGTCGTGTCAACCCTATCCCCCGACACCACGGAGCCGCTCACGGAGGGGTCGACCCGCTCACCCCGGGTCAGCTCAGGGCTTCCACGGCGGTCTCCAACCCGTCGGGCGCCTCGTCGCCCGCGGCCTCGAGCTCGGTGTCCAGCAGCGCCAGCGCAGCCTCCTGCAGGGCATCGGGGCACTGCCCGATCCCCTCGCGGATGAACGGGTGCTCATCGGCCACGGTGGCGGAGGTGAACGGGGCCCCGGACCAGATGGCGGCCACCGTCGCCGCACACAGACCGTTGATGTAGTCGGGGTCCACGGCCCTTCCCTCGTCCCCGGCGTCGGAATCCTGTGCCAGCGTGCAGGCGTCCTGCAACGCCTCCACGAGCGCCTCACCTTCCAGATCATCGCAGTCGGCCAGGAAATCGGTGTTGGTGTCGTCCGCGAAGACGGTTTCATCCCAGGTACTCATGTCGTTCCCTCTCATGCTCGTGTCGTCCACCTGAGAATAGTCGGCACCCCACCGACACGTCTCGCCTACTCCCCCGGCGGCAGACCGCCACCCCGCCGAAGATCACGGTTTGATTTCAATACTTCGCCGAATCTACCGCCCCGCAACACCGCCCCGGGCCCGCCTCCCCAGCCGTGGACATCATTGACATGTCCACCAAAACCCCACGGCAACCGTGGGTTCCCATAAAATTCAGTAACGTTCGGGTCTTCCACCCCGTTGGATATGAATGATAGGCTTGCGACAGATCGTGATCTAACCGTGACATTTACCCGGTCGACGACCTCAGACGAAAGGAGGGTCACCGTGGACTACGAACTGGAACCCGAACGGCCGACGGACAATCCCCCGGCCGTCGACGCCAGCTCCACCGAGCACCACGAGTCACTGCTCCGCGCCGAGGCTGCCCGCGCGTCCCGGACCAACCGGGTCCTCGGCTCCTTTGTGGTCGCCGGCTTCGCCGCCGCCACCATCGTCGGCGTCGTCACATGGCAGAACGTCTCACCCAGCCACGACGACGGGCCGGTCCCGGTTGAGGAGGCCGCCGCCGGCGGCTCACTGCCGTCCTCGGAGGAGGCCTCGACCGGGAGCCCCGGAGAGGATCACCGGCCAACGGGGTCGACGTCACCGGACTCTGACGGCTCGGGTTCTGACAACGGGTCCGCTGTTCGGTCCTCCGACTCACGGAATGACCACGTCACCCCCTTGACCGCGGATCAGTACGCACCGCCGAACGCATGGAGTGGGGACCAGTTCGTCACCCCCGGCCAGTACCCGGCCGAGGACGACGAGGACGCAGCCCAGGATGATGCGGCCGGTACCCCGACGAACGGGGCCGACAGCGACGCAGACGGGGGGAACTCCGTCGGGAACACGCCCGGCGAGGGCGACAACGGTGGCAGCTCGCCGGAGCGTCCGTCGCTCACCGATCTCCTGCCCTCCATCCCCGGGGTGCCGTCACTCCCCGGAAATGAAGGGTCAGACGGCGGCGACACGCCCGAAGACACCGGGGCCCCGGAGTCGACTGAACCCACGGAACCGGCCGAGTCCACCGACCCTGCCGTACCGACGGAGCCCACTGGGCCGACTGGGCCGACTGGGCCGTCCGAGTCTGCGGATCCCTCAGCGTCGGACAATCCTGGGCGTCCCACCGGGGAACGCACGCCGGACAGTCCGAATGGCCCGGACGAAACGGTGACGGACACCACCGGCCCCACCCCCTGATCAGCGGCCCACCGGGAAGTGGAAAGCAGCGCTTTCTGTCAGCCCACCGTGGCGATGAAGAAGTGTCCGCGCCCGCTGGCGGTAACCCCCCTCGCTGAGGCCGGTACCCAGGCGGCCTGTCCCGGGGACAGGCGGAGACCGTCCTCGCCGGTGCCCGCGACCGCAACCTCACCCTGCACACCGAGGACGATGGCCGGCCCGTCGACCCCGACCGCCTGGCCGTCATCGACGGACCGCAACCGGAACTCGGGCACCGGGGTGGGGAAAACCCCGTCCTCCCTGGGCAGCTGCACAGGATCAGGGGTGGGCGTGAAATCCACGACCTTCATCAGCTCCGGGACGTCCACATGCTTGGTGGTGAGACCACCGCGCAGCACGTTGTCCGAGTTCGCCATGACCTCCACACCGGTCCCGTGGAGGTAGGCGTGGAGGTTGCCTGCGGAAAGGAACAGGGCCTGCCCCGGTTCAAGCACGACGTGGTTGAGCAGCAGGGAAACCAGGATGCCCGCGTCACCCGGATGCTGCTCCGACAGGTCCAGGGCCGCCTTGGCCGGGCCCCGCATCCAGTCCTCCGTCCCGGACTCCGGTTGCCCGGTCAACGTCCTGCAGGCGTCCAGGACCGCGTCGATCAGTTCGTGCCGGCGGTGGGACGGCAGTGAGATCCACGTCGTCACCAGCGCACGAAGTCCCTCGGAGTCGCCCACAGCACCGTTCAGGAGTTCGGTGTAACGGCCCAGCTCCGGCACGTCCAGCGCCTGGAGCAGGCTCCGGGTGTCCTCCACCGGCCGGAAACCTGCAAGCGCCTCGAAGCGGGTGAGGGCGACAAGCAGTTCCGGTTTGTGGTTGTCGTCTTTGTAGTTGCGTGTGGGCGAACCCGTCGGAAGCCCGGCGGCGTTCTCCCGCGCGAACCCCTCCACCGCCTGCTCTTTGGTGGGATGTGCCTGCAGGCTGAGCGCCTGATCTGCGGCGAGCAGCTTCAGCAGGAACGGAAGTCGACCGTCCGGTGCCGCGTCCCCCAGCTCACCACGCGGATCCACCGAGATCCGTTCCAGCAGGTCGGTCCCGTCCTGGGGCAATGTGCTGGGCGCCTCCGGGTGGGCCCCGAACCACAGTTCCGCCTCCGGACGCGAGGTCGGAGACGGCCGGCCGGTGAGTTCCGCCAGGGCCGTCCTGGAACCCCAGGGGTACGGCCTCAGGCTCCCCTCCATGAGCGAGACACCGGCCCGGTCGATACCGCCGGCATCACCGGCAACGGAGCGGACCTCGTTCGACGTCGCCTCAGGCACGGATCACCGCCAGTGCCTTGTCGAGGATCTCCCCGACCCTCGACCCGTCCCCCGCCTCGACGTTCAGGCGGAGCAGCGGCTCGGTGTTGGACGCACGGACGTTGAACCACGCACCGTCCGACAGTTCCACGGTCACCCCGTCGAGCTCGTCGGTGCTCACGGTCTCGTCCGCGAACGCCTCGACGACGGCAGCGGTGCGCCCCTGCTGGTCGGCGACCTCCGAGTTGACCTCGCCGGACGCCTCGTAGCGGTCGTAGGCCTGCTTGAGCTCTGAGAGCGGACGATCCTGGCCGCCGAGGGTGGCCAGGACGTGGAGTGCGGCGAGCATGCCCGAATCGGCGTTGAAGAAGTCGGAGAAGTAGTAGTGGGCGGAGTGCTCCCCGCCGAACACCGCGTCCTCCTCGGCCATCTGGGCCTTGATGAACGAGTGTCCGACCCGGGTACGCACCGGGGTGCCGCCGTGCTCCCGCACGATCTCGGGTACCGCCTTGGAGGTGATCAGGTTGTGGATGATCGTGGCGCCGGGGTGCTGGTCCAGGTAGCGCTCGGCGATGATGCCGCAGATCGCGGACGGGGAGACAGGCTCGCCCTGCTCGTCGACGATGAAACAGCGGTCGGCGTCACCGTCGAAGGCGATACCGAGATCGGCCCCCTGGGCGACCGTGTACTTCTGCAGGTCGACGAGATTCTCCGGGGCCAGGGGGTTGGCTTCGTGGTTCGGGAAGGTCCCGTCCAGCTCGAAGTAGAGGTCACGGATCGTCAACGGGAGGCCGGAGCCCTCACCGAGCACCGCCGGAACCGTGAGCCCGCCCATGCCGTTGCCTGCGTCGACGGCGACGGTGAGGGGCCGGATGCCCAACGGCACCAGGTCATGGAGGAACGCGGCGTAGTCGGTGAGCACGTCACGGCTCGTGCCGGTCCCGGCGGTACCGTCGTAGGACGGCACGCCGTCGACCAGCATGTCGGAGATCTCCGCCAGACCGGTCTCCTGTCCGACCGGGCGGGCACCGGCGCGGCACAGCTTGATGCCGTTGTAGCGGGCGGGATTATGGGATGCGGTGAACATCGCGCCCGGGCAGTCCATGGTTCCTGAGGCGAAGTAGAGCTCGTCAGTGGAGGTCAGGCCCAGGGAGACGGTGTCGAGGCCCTGGCTGCGCACGCCTTCAGCGAAGGCGTCGGACAGGCCCGGGGAGCTGTCGCGCATATCGTGTCCGATGACGACACGGGTCGCCCCTTCTCCTCTCATGAGCAGTCCGAAAGCGGCCCCGGTGTCCCGGACGAGCTCGGCGTCGATGCCGTCACCCACGACGCCGCGGACGTCATAGGCCTTGATGACGGAGGCGATGGCCTCCCGGTCGCGCTGTGTCATGTCAACTCTCCTGGTGTTCTGTATGGATCATTCGCCGTCGTAGTGCACTGCGCGCAGATGGCGCTGTGGGGCTCGTCCCGGAAGGTTCCGCCGTGAGGGGTGATGGCCGGACGGTTGCGGGATGTCGGTGCGACGGACGACCCGGGACACCGGTCGTCTCTGCGCCGACGTGAGCGGGTCTGTGTCACTGACGTCACTGACCCCACCGACTCCGTCCTCCAGTGCCGCGGCGAGGGCCTGCATCTCCTCGTCGGTGAAGTCCTCCTCCCCGATGTCCCCGATGTCCTCGGTGCCGATACCGGGAGCGGCGAATGCGGCCACCGGAACAGAAACCTCCGGGGACGGATCTTCCGTACGTTGCAGTCCCCATCCTTCGGGGACGGTCAACCTGGAGAGGTGACGGTCACACAGGTCCCAGCTGTGCGGGTCGTCTCCGGGCTCCAGGGGGTTGACGGTCGCCGTGCGGGCGGCATAGTTGTAACGCAGGGTGGCGATCGCACGGTTGCCGCAGCCGGGCCTGGAACACTGTCGGTAGTCAGTCACGGCCACCATCCTAGTCCGCGACACAGTCGGAGTGCCGGACGACTCGGCCGCCTGTCGGACACGGGCACGCCCCGCAGGGCGGTCTAGGATCGGATCCATGACCCGTCCCCCCTCTCCCTCCGCTGGTCCTGACATTCCGGACGCGACGCCGGTCAGGCGTGAGGCAGCGCCCGGCCACCCGGCCAAGGCACTGACCCGGGACACCCGTGGCCGTGGGCTTCGTGGCGTGCTGATGCCGAAACTGCCGCGCTACGCCACCCGCGCGGAGACCTTCGACGCAGCCGTCCTGGACGCGTACGCCCCGGTGCTCGACCGGTTCGGCGACCGGTTGGACGGACTCGACGTCGCGATCGACCTCGTCCCGCGGATGAGGCTGGATTCCACCACCGCCCGGTGGTCGGATGAGGTCGCCGCGGACGGACCCGTGCCGTTGGGTCGGCTCGTCCCCGCCGGCGTCGATGAGACGGGGTCCCCCACCCGACCCCGCTTGATCATCTTCCGGCGTCCGATCGAGCAGCGTTCCACCGACCGGATGGACACGGAGGAGTGGCTGAGGTTCGTCATCGCCCGCCTGGTGGCGACATATCTCAACGTGGCACCGGAGGTCATAGACCCCGGTTTCCGCTGGGACTGACAGCTACTGACAGCTGAGGAGGTAAGGAAGGTCAGCCGAGGCGCTTCTTGAGACGCCGGCGCTCGCGCTCGGACAGTCCTCCCCAGATCCCGAAACGCTCGTCGTGCTCGAGCGCGTACTCAAGGCACTCGTCCCGGACTCCGCAGGCCCGGCAGATCCGCTTGGCCTCGCGGGTCGAACCGCCCTTCTCGGGGAAGAAGGCCTCCGGGTCCGTCTGGGCGCACAGTGCCTGTTCCTGCCAGTCCTGCTCGACCGCATCGAAGAGGAGGTCGAAATCCTCCGTCAGGTCGGAGAAAGCACTGGGAGTGTAGTCGTCGATGCCACCCCGGAGGAGGTCGGGCAGCTCTCCGGACGTGCCGGAGTCACTCGTGTGACCGGAACGGGCATCGTCACCGTCCACGGCTGCGGACCCCTCCGAGAAGGGACCACGAAAGGCGTCCGCCGGGTTGTCCACCGTTGTCTCCTCACTGAAATCCGCCGTGCCGGGTTCCCACCGGCCTCTATCTACACGAAAGATTACACACGGGTAATTCCATAGCGTCAACCTTTCGACCAGGACATAAAGCCCCATGCGTCACACCAGTCACACGGGTCACGCAATACGGGCCCTGGGACGCATTCACAGTGTTCTGACAGGCACGACATGGGCGAAATCATACAGACAAGACCACTACATGTAGACGTCAGAGCCGGTGTTCGACCCCTGCAGCCACAAGATATCGAAATATTTTCACTCGGCAGGGGCACCGCCCCGTACGGGGGTCAGACGTCGCTGCTGAAGCGCAGCCCTCCGTCGGGGAGCGTGACCCCGGGCCACAGCCGGGCACCGCCCTGCAGCTCACACCTGGCCCCGACCACGGCGCCCTCCCCCACCACGGCATCACGCAGATGGGCACGTGCCCCGATCCGTGCACCGGCGGCCACCACACAGCGTTCCACAGTCGCCCCCGCCTCGATCTCCACGCCGTCGAAAACCACCGAGGTGTCCACTCGGGCGCCCGCACCGATCTCAGCACCACGGCCGATCACCGTCCCACCGAGCAGCAGTGCACCGCCGGCGATGGCCGCAGACTCGTCCACGAGCGCCTCGCCGTTGCGTCCCGCCAGCAGCGGGGACGGGGCGATACCACGCACCAGATCCGAGGAGCCGCGGACGAAGTCGTCCGGAGTCCCCAGGTCCCGCCAGTACGCCTGGTCCACGTGACCGTACAGCCGGTGCCCCCTGACGAGAAGGTCCGGGAAGACGTCACGTTCCACCGAGACGACCCGGTTCTCCGGGATCGACTCGATGATCTCGCGCTGGAAGACATAACATCCGGCGTTGATCTGGTCGGTCGGCGGATCCTCCGCCTTCTCCAGGAAAGCTTCCACCCGACCGTCCTCCGCGGTCGGCACACAACCGAATGCACGTGGGTCAGCCACCCGGAGAAGGTGGAGGCTCACGTCCGCGGCATTGTCGACGTGCGTCCGCAGCACGGCATTGAGGTCCGTCCCGCCGAGGATGTCGCCGTTGAAGATCATGGCCCTGTCGTACCGCAGATGCGACAGCACGTTACGGATGCCGCCGCCGGTGCCGAGGGGAGAGTCCTCGACAACGTACTCGATCTCCAGGCCGAGCTCGGACCCGTCACCGAAATGCTCCTCAAAGACCTCCGCCTTGAAAGAGGTGCCCAGCACGACGTGGGTCATCCCCGCTTCCCGGATCCGCGCCAGCAGATGCTGGAGGAACGGGTAGCCCGCCACCGGGAGCATCGGCTTGGGGATGGAGTTGGTCAGGGGTCGCAGACGCGTGCCCTTACCGCCGACGAGAATGACGGCGTCGGTGTCGGCGGCGAGGTCTGTATTCGTGTCAGGGGTCGAGGGTGAGGGATTGTCTCGTTCGTCACTGTTCACCCTTGGGAGGTTATCTGACGGAATGCAGTCCGGCAGTCAACGGCGCGCCCGCTTCGCCAGTGCGACGGCCACGATCCCCCTGAGCTTCAACCCCGCCCACACCGCCGCACGCACGGGAGCCTGCCACCAGGCCGACAGCCGGTCAGCCTGGAAGCGGTAGGCACTGTCGTGGTGCGCCGGCAACGTGATCTCAGGATGCTTGTCGGCGGAGTGGCCCTGGGCATGCGTGATCTCCGCGGAGGGGGTGAACACGTTCTCCCACCCTGCACGCGACAAGCGGTCGCCCAGGTCGACGTCCTCCATGTACATGAAGTAGCGCTCGTCGAAGCCGCCGACCGCGTCGAACGCCTCCCACCGCAGGAGCTGGCAGGACCCGGACAACCAGCCGGACGCCCTCTCCTCGTCCATCACCGCATCCGCCAGATACCGCCGGGTGAACGGATTGTTCTTCCATACCGGCGCCAGCAGGGCGTGACCGATGCCCGCCCCGAGCGTCGGCACCGACCGTGCCGACGGGTAGACACTCCCGTCCACCTCGCGGATGAGCGGGCCGACGGCACCGGCGCGGGGATGACGGCGTGCCGTCTCCACCATCCGGTCGATCGCCCCCGGATCGAAGACGACGTCCGGGTTGGCGATCACCAGGAACTCGCCGTCAACCTCCCCTGCCTCCCGACGCGCGCGCAACGACTCCACCCCGGCGTTCATCCCGGCGCCGTAGCCGATGTTTCCCCCGGTACGGAGCAACTCGACCCCGTCCCGGTCAGCCGCAGCTTCCGGCGCACCGTCGGTGGACCCGTTGTCCGCCATCACCACGACGGCGCCCTGGTCGGTGGCCCCCGGAACAGAGTCCAGGAATCGGGTGAGGTACTCACCCGGCGAGTAGGTGACGGTGATGACGGCGATCGGTTTCACGGGAGTTCACCCTAGCCGAAAACCCGCCCCGAGTCCCCGTCTCAGACTGTCCCGCCAGTCCGGTGGCGTCCGTCCCGTCATGGTGGACCAGGGCTCCAGGTCCAGGACCGACCACGGAGGACGTACAGCGGGTGTCGGCCAGTCCCGCGTGGTGCAGGGTGCCACCCGGGCCGGGTCGTGCCCGCTGTACCGGAACACCTCCCTGGCGAACCCGCACCACGACACCGGTTCCCCGGAATTGGTGACGTTGAGGATGCCCGGCGGCACCTCGACATGCGCCAGCGCCCACAGTTCCCCGGCGAGATCCGGAGCATAGGTGGGACGTCCCACCTGGTCGTCGACGACGCGGGGATCCACCCCGTTCTCTGCCAGTGTGGCCATCACCGAAACGAAGTCCCGCCCGGGGGCTTCAGGGCCAGACCAGACCCAGGACGTCCTCACGACGGTACCTCCGGCCGCGAGAACAGCCTGCTCCCCCTCACTCTTCGTCCGCCCGTACTCGTTGGCGGGACGGACGGGGTCGTCCGGACGCCAACCTCGTCCGCCGTCCGGGGCCGTCCCGGAGAAGACGTAGTCCGTGGAGACGTGAATGAATGCCACCCCCGCATCGGCGGCGGCCCGTGCCAGTTCGCCGGGGGCGGTGGCGTTGACGGCCTCGACTGTTCGTCGGTTTGTCACGTCCTCCGCACCATCCACGTCTGTCCACGCCGCCGTGTTGATCATCACGTCCGGCCGCTGACTGTCGGCGAAGAGAGATGAGGCCGCCGCCCTGAAACCCGCCGTCCCCGCACCCGACAGGTCGAGCTCCGCCCGCGTGACCCCCTTACCGCCCAGCGCCACGAGACACCGCCCCACCTGGCCATGTGCGCCGGTCACGATTACCGTCA
Source organism: Corynebacterium glyciniphilum AJ 3170 (assembly GCF_007673095.1). GTDB lineage: Bacteria > Actinomycetota > Actinomycetes > Mycobacteriales > Mycobacteriaceae > Corynebacterium. The sequence continues at coordinate 6,886 of NZ_VDYZ01000014.1, read as the reverse complement.
CTGTGGACAACCTCCTGTACTGCCGGACACGGAAACCGGCGTGCCGACACCCCGGCCCACCGTACGATCGGCACCGACTCTACGCGGACATACATGTCGACCGGTCCCACGATCACAATATCCACCCTGACAACTAGTAGAGTCCCCCCTGTCCCGGTATCCAGCAAGTCACCCCGAACACCGCCGAAAGGTCTGGAATGAGCGATTCTGACAGGTCTCCGCGCAATGGACGTGGAGAGACGCCTGGTCGCGGCGGACGGCACCACCGTCGCGATGACGTTCCTCCGCGGTCCGAGCGGCCACGGCAGACTCCACAGAGGTCGCAGCAACCGCAACGTGCCCGCCACAGCCGCCCGTCCGGCGCTGCCGCAGCAGGCGGGCAACGTCGGGCGCCGAACCGGTCATCACGGACGGTCCACGGTTCCGCGGCGGCGGTCGCGTCCGGTCACCGTCAGATCGGTTCCACGCCGGTCAAGGTGGTTCTCGCACTGTTGTCCGCGATCATGCTCGCCGGTGGAACCTACGCGTACTCCTCGGTCGGCCGGCTCGACTCCAACCTCAACCAGGCCGGCGGACTGAATCTGGGCAGCCAGTCGGACGGCGCCACGGATATTCTGCTGGTCGGTGTCGACTCCCGCACTGACGCCAAGGGCAATGAGCTCTCGCAGGACGAGATCGACATGTTGCGCGCCGGCGAGGAAGAAGCCACGAACACCGACACCATCATCCTCATCCGCGTGCCTGACGACGGCTCATCGGCGACTGCCGTGTCACTGCCACGTGACACCTACGTCCACAATGACGACCTCGGCAACACCAAACTCAACGGTGTCTACGGCAGCACGAAATCGCTGAAGCAGGATGAACTCAATGCATCGGCGATGAGCGACGGTGAGGAACCTGACGAAAAGAAGATCGACCGTGAATCGACGTCTGCGGGCCGGGAGGCGCTGATCAATACGGTGGCTGACGTCACCGGCATCGAGGTCGACCACTACGCGGAGGTCGGTCTGCTCGGATTCGTCCTCCTCACCGACGCAGTCGGCGGTGTCGATGTCTGTCTCAACAACGCGGTCGACGAGCCGATGTCCGGCGCCAAGTTCCCCGCCGGCGAGCAGACACTCAGTGGACAGGACGCATTGAGCTTCGTGCGTCAGCGCCACGAACTCCCCCGTGGCGACCTGGACCGTATCACCCGGCAGCAGGTCTACATGGCCAGCCTGACCAACAAGGTGCTGAGCACGTCGACTCTGAGCAACCCCGGGAAGCTCAATGACCTGAGCAAGGCTGTGGAACGCTCGGTGACCCTTGACGACGGCTGGGACGTGATGGGGCTTGCCACGCAGATGCAGGGACTGACCGGTGGCAATGTGACTTTCCAGACCATCCCGGTGACCAGTATCGACGGTACCGGTGACTTCGGGGAATCTGTCGTGACCATCGACAAGAAACAGGTCCACAGCTTCTTCGAGGACCTTCTCGGCGACAGCGCCTCCGACGGCGACGACGGCAAGGGCACCGACGACAGCGACTCTTCCAGCGACATCGAGGACTACGAGCCCTCTGAGTCCACCGTCTCGGTCTACAATGCCAGCCAGATCGGCGGTCTCGCCTCCCGCGTCGGTGACCTCGTGTCCGGCGCCGGGTACAGCATGGGCGAGGTGGGCAACGCCACCGAGACGGGTATCTCCGAGAGCCAGGTCAACGTCGCGGACACCAACGACCCCGCTGCGCGTGGACTGGCCGAGCAGCTCGGTGGGCTGAATGTGGTCGAAGACAGCACTCTCGATTCCGGCGAGATCCGGGTCACGCTGTCAGGCACGTACGACGGCCCCGGTACGTCGGCATCCGGCGTCGATGAGCCTCTTCCTGCGGTCGGCGAGTCCGGTTCGGACTCGTCCGGCGGTTCCTCGGAGAATGTCGGCACCCCGGGCACGGACGCCACCGGTGGAGACGTTCTCGGGGAGAACGAGAACGCCGGTAGTTCTTCGGAAGAGTCTGGCGACGATGTCGGTGCAGTAGGGACCCCGGAGGAGTCCGACTCCGCCACCACCGACCGCGGCGCGATCGATGCCGGCGGCGACGGCCCGATGTGCATCAACTAGGGTAAGGCGACCGGGACATCCCCCGACCCCGGTCGGTAATCGTAGATCCGGTACGAGTCCACGCGAGAGGAATTGCTTCTGCAATTCTCGACGATGACGTGGGTGCGTAACTGTCGCCTACTTTCGCCGACAAGGCTGCCGCCGTGGCATGGACCGCCACGATCCCAGGAGCTGCATGGTCCGCGTTGCCCAACAATGCCTGGGACTCTGCCATCGCCGCCCCCAGCATCCCCGCGAGCACATCACCCGCACCTGGGGTCGCTCCCCACGACGTTCCTGCGTCAATGGTGTGGACGGAGGTATCAGGTTCTCTACCGTGACTGTAGGTAATCGGGCGGTCGACGATGACTGTGTGCCGCCCTTTCAACAAGACTCCGCAGTTCAGCCTCTCGGCCACGGCTACCGCTGCCCCAATACGGTCCTCGCCCACGTCGGGGATCGGGTCAGATTCCGCAGAATCGCCGTCCATGACGGCAGAAGCGAGCCGACGGAACTCTCCGACGTGTGGAGTGAGCAGGGCTGTCGGAGCATCGAGTGACCTGTCAGAGCGCCGCGCGAGCGCTTCCCTGAGCTCTTTCCGCTCCGCCAGAAGAGTGATCGCATCCGCGTCAATAACCAACGGCTCACGTCGTCCAAGCAACGTAGCCAGCTCAGCGGCTGCACCGTCGTCAGTTCCCCGGCCGGGGCCGACGACCCATGCCTGAACCCTTCCGGTCTCCTCCACACTCCGTGAGACGATCACCTCCGGGCATGCCCGGACTACCTCCTGCCCACCGGAACCGACATATCGGACCATGGAACTGGTTGTGCGTACGGCCGCAGTGGTCGTCAATACACCAGCGCCCGGGTAAAGATCCGAACCTGCGCAAATCCCCACTACGCCGCCCGCGTACTTGTCATCGTAGGGGCCGGGTTCACGCGGGCCGCCATACCGTGCGCGACGAATCGGAGCCAGATCGGTATCCGAAAAATTGTAAGGACCCCCCATATCGAGGCCCCCAGTCGCATTGGCCTGGCGCTCAGGGCGAAATGCCACAGCCGTCTGTATCTGCACTCCGTCGTTCCCTGCTCGTTGGTCGTTCAGTTGCGAACTGATTGTCATAGGTACGTCGTCTGGCCTCGTCCCACTGATCCCGGGATCTGCCACGACCACCTGTCCGCAGTAGGCACTGACCGCATGTGCACGACGCAGTCCGCCAAATGTCACCGTCACGTCGGCGATGACGTGGGCCGCGACCTGAGATGCACCCAAGAGCCCGACATTCGTCGGAATCGACTTCCCGGCGCGGGGATCCGGAGGATCGTCAATATCCACCGCTCCCGGGGTTGCACCACTGTCAGCCTCAATGCCGGAAGGGATGTCCACCGCGAGCACAGGGACTAACCATTGCCTGAGGAATGCCATGACCGTCGCAGCCTCTGGCCTCAGTCCGCCTTTCCCACCCAGCCCCAGGATTCCGTCAACGACCAGTCTGTATCGTGGGGGCGTCTTCCAGAGGTCCGTAAGCTCAACGACTGTGCCGCCGACAGCAGTGAATGCGTCCAGTGCGCGTTGGTGGACTCGGCTTGCGGACCCGAGTAGCACCGCCTCGACTCTCCACCCGGCTTCGGCAAGTTCAGCACCGGCGTAAAGCGTATCTCCACCATTACCGCCTCCCCCTACCGCCAACAGAACCTTCGTCTGCACGGGAATGACGGGTTTTCTCTCCAGCATCACATGGGCGGCCGTCGCCACGGAAGCCGCCGCAGAGCGCATGAGCTGATCGGCGTACTTCTCACTGGCTAACAACGGTTGCTCTGCTTGCTGGATCTGACGAACGGAGTAGACAGGGTTCATACCCTCACGTTACGGACCGCTATGGTGTGTTCGCATGGACACTCCCGCCGTTCCCACACCCGCCCCTGTCGCACCGACCGTGCGCACCCCGTGGCGGACGTGGGTCGCCACCACCCTGGTCGGTTACGCCGCGGTGATCGTCGCGCTGACGACGTTGAAGGCGTTCTACACCATCGGGCTGCTGTGGAAGCCGGAGAACCAGCGCGTCAGGGAATTGCGCCTGGTTCCTTTCGGCATCGTCACGGACTCGTCCACCACCTTCGGCTGGGTCTTCGACATCCTCGGCAACCTCGCCTTCTTCGTCCCTTTCGGGATCCTGCTGATGATCCTGTCGGGCCGGTGGTGGTGGACGGTGGGTATCGCCGCAGTGTTCAGCCTCGGTATCGAGGTCTCGCAGTACATCTTCTCGCTGGGCCGCACGGATGTGACGGACCTGATCTGCAACACGGTCGGGGCGGCCGTCGGTGCCTGGGTCGCATGCTGGTTCTCCCGCAACCCCACCTGGTCACGACGCTGGCAGACCGTCCTCACCACCGTGGTCGGGCTCGCGGTGCTCGTCTTCCTCGTGCTGGTGATCCTGGGCCCGGGCCTGGGCGACCCGGACAAGGTCGTCGGAGGCTGACCGGGTTAGTCTGGTCTCCATGGATCTCCTGTCCCCGTTCCTCCAGACCGACGCCGCATCGCCGCGCCTGACGACGTACACCGACGCAGGACGGATGGAGTTGTCCGCTGCGACGCTGGCGAACTGGGCGGCGAAAGGCGGCAACCTGATGGCCGGTCAGCTGGGGTTGTTCCCCGGCGATGTCGTGGTTCTCGATGCGCCGACCGACTGGATGCCAGCTGCCCTGGTGGTGGGTTGCTGGCGGGCGGGCGTGGCGGTCTGCTCCCCGTCGTCACCGGCCTCCGCATCGGCGGCTGCGTTGATGACCACGGACCCCGGCGCCCACCCCGACTGGGACGCCGAGATCCTCCAACTGTCCACCGATCCTTTCGGCCGCGGAGTGGCCGAGGCCGGTGGGGACGTCGAGTTCGGGGTCACGGACCTGTCACCGGAACTACGGGTCCAGGGTGACCGTTACACCGGGCCGGAGACCGGGGAGGACACCGTGCTGCTGCACACTGTCGACGGTGAGCCGGTGACCGGGGCCGACCTACGATGCCGGGCCTCCGACGTCTTCGAGCCCGGGACCCGGTCGGTGACCGGCCCCTGGGCCGACACCGACGGACTGGTCGCCACGCTCCTCCCCCTGTTCGTGGCGGGGTCGGTCGTCGTCTCCACCGACGATGCCCCCGAACGGCTCGAGCATCTCGCCGCCACGGAGCTCGGGGCCGTGACCGCTACTCGGCGGTGATGATCCGTGTGACCAGGTCCCTGGCCTGGTCGAGGGCCTCCTCCTGCTCTCCGGTGAGAAACCCCTGGACCATGTACGGGGCCATGTAGTCACCGTTCTCCACGGCGAAGTGCAGGGTGAGGTTGAGCTGATCCCCCTCGCCGGCGCCGTCGCTCTCCTCCGGTTCAGGTGTCTTCACGATCGTGTAGACGAGCAGGTCCCCGGACGGGGTCTCCCCCGCATCAACGTCCACCAGCTCCGCCTGCGCCTCCTCCAGCGCGGGCTGGATCCCCCTGATGACATCGTCCCTGTCGACGGGCATCATCTGACCGTCCAGCGGAGCGAGGGTGACGGCGGCGAAACTCGCCGCTGTCCGGTACCCGAATGCCACCGTGCCCGGTGCGTCCTCCGGAACCGTGTCGAGCTCCTGCCAGTGGGTCGGCAGTGTCAGTGTGCGTCCGGAGTCCCCGATTGCGATGTCCATGGCCCACAGGCTACCGGACGTCGGCGCGTTGATTGCGCCACAGTCCGACAGCGGACAGTACGACGACCCACACGACGAGGATCGCTATACAGGTCATGTCGTCGATACCGAGACCGACGCGGTCGTAACCTGTGGCCAACTGTGCCAGTCGTTCGCCGGGGGCGATGGCCGCAAGGGGACGGAAGGCCTCGATGTGTGTTGCTGTCTCACCGATCATCCCGTCGATCAGCAGGAACCAGACGGTCGGCACAGCGACGGACACGACCGGGCTCCTCAGGACGCAGGCAAGCCCCACTGCCATGAGCGGGAACGCGACCCCGCCCAGCAGGTAACTCCAGACCGGGGTGAACGCACCACCGCCGTCAAGGGAGAGATTCGCTCCCAGAACTGCCGCTGCACCGACCGTCAAAGCCACACCGGCTACGTAGGTAATGAACGCGAAGACAAGCGTCACCAGAATCTTCGCCGTCACCCAGCCGGCCCGACTCCGCTGTGTCAGGAACGCCTGGGCGTGCAGGTGGTTCCGGATGTCACCGGCAGTCGTCGAGGCTGCAAACACGATGGCCACCATGATGAAGATCATCGCGCCATTCATCAGGTCCGCCCACTCGAAGGTCGGTGTCTCTGAAGAGAACAAGGTGGCCAGGACGACGGGACCGTACAGAGCTCCTGTCAGCAGAATCGCGTAGACCAACGTTGACCGCATGCTCAGTAGTTTGGTGGTCTCCGACCGTAGGGCATTGATGAGTGAAGTCATGGTTCTAGTTCCTTTCGGTACTGCTGTCGACGAGGTCAGAAGATGTCCGGTACTCCTGCACCGCGGAGGTGGCCGCGAGGAACCGGGATTCCAGATCTGCGCTCTGCGTACGTAGGCCAGTGAGGATGACCCGGGAGTTCAGGGCAATTTCACCGACTGCACGTCGGACCTCGGCCTCCGAACCCCCCTCCGGGACCTCCACGCGCAACGCGCTCCCCTCGACGGAGCCGGTGGGCAGACCTGCCTGCTCCAACGCTGACGCCAATGTGTGGGAACTCGTTGCATCCGCAGTGTCAACGAGCACGCTGACCCCGCCGGCGAGGAACTCCTCCATCGAATACTCACCAATCATCCGCCCCTTACCAATCACCA
>NZ_VDYZ01000149.1 GCF_007673095.1 Corynebacterium glyciniphilum AJ 3170 | reverse complement strand
ACCACATCCTCTCCTCCACCATCTCCCCCTACAACTCATTCCACACCTCCTACTCCTCCGCCATCACCCACCCCTCACCCTCACCCCTCTCCACCCCTCCCCCCCACACCCCCCCACCACCCCCAGTACCTCACCCACCTCCCCGCCCAACTCTGCCCCCCCCTCCCCTCCATCCTCCCCTTCCCTCTCACCCTCATCATCACCTCTCAATCACCTCCATTCCTTCCTCTCCTACCCCTCTCATCACCCCCTCCTCCCCTCCACCCTCCGTATCCCGCCCGGTATTATCCCGATCCCGTACTACACTA
>NZ_VDYZ01000148.1 GCF_007673095.1 Corynebacterium glyciniphilum AJ 3170 | reverse complement strand
TACCACTCAGCGCCACCTAGTTTTCCTTTTTCACCTCATCCTCCAACTCCATCACCTCAAACACCCCCTCCACTCTCTCCTGCTTCACTCCATCACCCTACCCCAACACATCCCCCCACACCACTCCCTCCACCCACCATCCCACCCATACCCTCCTCTTCTCCACCCCCCACCACACTTCCTCACCCAAACCCCTACCCCTCATCATCCCCCTCCTCTCACCCCCCCCCTTACTCCACCACATTCCACCTACCCTACACTCGCTCTCCATCACCTTCAACCACACCTACCCCCCTCACATTCTCCCA
>NZ_VDYZ01000147.1 GCF_007673095.1 Corynebacterium glyciniphilum AJ 3170 | reverse complement strand
CCTCCCCCCCCTCCCCCCCTCCCACCACCCCCCCCAGCCCCCCCCCCCCGACCCCACCCTCCATCTCCCCACCCCCCACCTATCTCCCCACACCTTCCCCCACCACCCCTCCCTCCACCCTCCCCACTCTCCCCCTCATCCCCCCCAGTCCACCCCCCGCTCACCCCCTCCACCCTCCACCACACCATCCCACCCCATCTCCCCCTCACCCCTATCAACCCCCCACTCTTCCTCCCCACCTCCTCCACCCCGCACTTCTCCTCCCCCTCCCCTTCACTCTCCACCATCCCATCAACCTCCCTCCACCCA
>NZ_VDYZ01000146.1 GCF_007673095.1 Corynebacterium glyciniphilum AJ 3170 | reverse complement strand
CCAACCCCCCGCCAAACCCATCTCCAACCAATCCCCCCTACTCCCCCACTCCAACCACCACCCTCTCACCCTCCCTCACATCCCCCCACGCCCCCACCTCCGCCTCCTCCACGACCTCCCCCCCCCCCACCTCCTACCCACCTCCACCTCCTTCCTCCCTCCCCTCCACCCCCATCTTCCCCTACTTCCACATACCCCTACCTCCCCCCATCACCTTACCGATCATCACCTTCTCCTTCACCCCCATGACCTTGTCCCAGCCCTTCTTGATCCCCCCCTCCCTCACAACACGGGTCGTCTCCTGGAACG
>NZ_VDYZ01000145.1 GCF_007673095.1 Corynebacterium glyciniphilum AJ 3170 | reverse complement strand
CATCCACTCCTCCTCGTCCTCCCTCGTCTCCACAATCCCTTTCCCCACCACCTTCCCCACACTCTTCACTCCCACCTCCATCCCCCCCACCACCTTCTCCCCTTCCTTCAACACTCCCCCCACCTTCTCCCCCCACCTCACCTCCCCCTCCATCCCACCCCACAACCCCCCCTCCTCCATCACCCCCATCTCCCACCCACCCACCCTCCCCACCACCTTCACCATCTCACCCCTCCTCTTCCCCTTCTTCACCAACCCCCCCTTCCACCCCATCTCCAACAACTCGTCTAACCACCCCTGCCCTGACCCC
>NZ_VDYZ01000144.1 GCF_007673095.1 Corynebacterium glyciniphilum AJ 3170 | reverse complement strand
ACACAAGACCCCACAACACCCCACATGCAAACCCTGCCAGGTATCAGAGAGATAAGGTTTAGGGAAAAATGGGATTTGGGTGGGGGGTAGTGAGGGAATGAGTATTGTTTTGTTGTGGTAGGGGTAGTGAGATGTTTGAGTTGGGGGGGTTGGGTGGAGAGGAGGTATAGATTGAGGAGGGGGTGAGGGGGGATAAGGAGGGGGGGGTTTGGGGATTGGGAGATGGTGGGATGAAGGGTGAGTTGGGAAGTGGGGGAGGGATTTGGTAGGGTCTGAGGTGCTTGATGGGGTGATTGTGGGAAGGGATGGA
>NZ_VDYZ01000143.1 GCF_007673095.1 Corynebacterium glyciniphilum AJ 3170 | reverse complement strand
AGGGAGGAGATGCGGAGTATGTTGAAGGAGAGGGGGGAGATGAGCAGGGGTTTGATGAGGAGAGGGGTATGAGGTGAGGAAGTGAGTGAGATGCTGAGGGTGGGGGTGGAGTGTGTGGGGGAAGGTGAGGTGGGGATTGGGTGAGGGCGGGTGGTAGGGGTGGGGGGGGAAGAGGTTCTGTGGTGGGGTGAGGATGTTGGAGGGGGGAGGGGTGGGGGGGGTGGGTGGATGGGAGGGTTGTTGGGGGTGTGGAGGGGGTGATGTGGGGGGGGGTGGGTGATGGGGTGGAGGGTAGGGGGGGGAGGTGAGGG
>NZ_VDYZ01000142.1 GCF_007673095.1 Corynebacterium glyciniphilum AJ 3170 | reverse complement strand
CTCCCTCACCCACGACCACTCCCTCCACCATCTCCCCCATCTACCCCTCCCCTACTTCAACCTCCCCGACAACCCCCTCCACACCACCCACCAACCCTTCCGGACACCCGACACCCTCTCCCTCCACCCCTCCCACACCCCCCCCACCCACACCCATCAGCTCTCCAACCCCCCGGTCACCCCCCTCAATCCCATCCTCCACCACCTCCCTACCCCCCTCCCCAACCAATCACCCAACTCACACCACCCTCCCACACCAGTGATCCTCCCCCTAGTCCACGCGCCCACGACCTTCACCAACACCATGGACTC
>NZ_VDYZ01000141.1 GCF_007673095.1 Corynebacterium glyciniphilum AJ 3170 | reverse complement strand
TTGAAGGTAAGTGGGTTGGGGGCTGGAGGAGGTGTTAGGGTCGGTTCAGAGTGGGGATGGGTAGATGAGGGGGGTTGGGGTGGAGGAGAGGGGAGTAAGAAGAGAGTAGTTAGTATTGGGTTTGGGTAGGGGTAGGGGAGAGGGGTTAAGGTGGGGAGGTGGGGGTGAGTGGGAGGGTGATTGTTGAAAAGGGAGGGGATGAGGGGAGGAAGGAGGGTGTGAGGGATTGTAGGGAGAGGGTTTGAGGTAGTATTTGACTGGGGTGGGGGGGTAGTTTTGAGCATTGCGTGAGGGTACTATCGGGTATGGGTG
>NZ_VDYZ01000140.1 GCF_007673095.1 Corynebacterium glyciniphilum AJ 3170 | reverse complement strand
ACCCTACCCACGGTCACAACCCAACTCACCCTCACCCCCACCGTCAACATCATCCCCCCTTCACCCTTCACCCCCCCCCTCTCCACCCACCCAACCACCTCCTCCTCATCCCCCTCAATCTCCACCCCCTTCACCTCCTCCCCAACCTCCACCCCCACCTCCCACCCCACAACCTCATCATCAACATCCCCCCCACCCACGCGTCCCTCCCCCCCATCACCCACCTCCATCCACCCCCCCCCCACTTCACACACCTCCACCACACTCCTCTCCTTCACCCACTCCTCCCCCTCCATCGCCCCAGTCCCCCGACA
>NZ_VDYZ01000013.1 GCF_007673095.1 Corynebacterium glyciniphilum AJ 3170 | reverse complement strand
CCCACACCGCTATCGGAGGTTTGACTCCCTCAGCGCGTGTTCACAACCTCACGGGGAACTACATCTAGTTCACTGCGGGGTTCCGTGACCCCGCGCACCCCACGGGCGGGCTCCGATCACTGATCGGGGCCCGCCCGTTTTGTCGTCTTCGGCCGACGACGGCCCACGCTCCCGTGTGCCCCACAACGCCCCACCGTGCCGTCAGGAACCGTCCGATGACGGCCCCAGGGGGCCCGACGTGCCCGACTTCCACTCCTGGACTAGAAAAAGACCCCCACCTTCCCCCACCGTGCTCCAATTCTTATAACCACAGTTCAAAGGGGTAATTTCATTGAGCATCAGCCGTTGTGACGGTGCACGGTGCGATTTTTGTCATCTTCTGTGACTCGTGGGCTAGTCACTGTGGTTGGAAGTGGGGTACTGTGGGGCGCACTGGGGCAGACTGGTCCCGGGACAACTTCACAGAGAACGCATACGGCAACAACGTCTCAGATGTCCGGATGACCGGGGAAGGGGGCCGACATGTTCTTCGGCACCTTCACCCCGAAGCTCGACGACAAGGGTCGCTTGACCTTGCCCGCCAAGTTCCGCGAGCAGTTGGCGGACGGGCTGGTCGTCGTCAACGGGCAGGACCACAGCCTCGCTGTCCACACCAGGGCGGAGTTTCAGGTGCGCGCCGCGAAAGCAGCGGCGGCGTCACGGGCGAACCCGCAGGCGAGGGCATACGTCAGGAACCTGGCGGCGAGTGCCGATGAGCAGGAGCTCGACAAGCAGGGGAGGATCACCCTCTCAGCCGGGCACCGGAGTTACGCGGGTCTCAACAAGGACTGCGTCGTCATCGGTTCAGTCGACTTCATCGAGATTTGGGACGCGGCGGCCTGGGAGGCCTACCTGGAGGAGCACGAGTCCACTTTCGCCGACGGCGATGACGACTCTCTCGCCGGGATCCTCTGACAGTCGTCGGTGACTGCCGTATGCCCCGCGACGCCGGTGGGACTGTGTGCCGGCCCTCATCTGCGCGGACGACCCTGCTTTGATGTACTTCCCCGACATCAAACGGGCCCGTGCAGGTGAGGCCCTGTGTACAGTCCCGGCGGCGTTGTGATGACCACGTGAAGTGAACGGGACCGGACAACCGCCCCTGAAGAAAGGACCTCCTCGATGACCGTCGCCGATGACGACAAGAACGCACGCGTCTCTGGCGAGCACGGGCACGTCCCGGTCATGCGTGACCGCATGGTGGAACTCGTTGGTGAGGGGGTCGACTCAGCCGGGGCGCCGGAGACGCCTGTGATCGTCGACGGGACCCTGGGGGCAGGTGGACACACCGAGGTCTTCCTCGAGAGCTTCCCTCAGGCGGTGGTTGTCGGTCTGGACCGTGATCCTGCCGCGCTCAACCAGGCACAGGAGCGCCTGTCGCGTTTCGGTGACCGGTTCCTCGCCTACCGCACCAGGTTCGACGGGCTCGGGGACGCACTGGACACACTGGTGGACGACGGGAAACTTCCGGAGACGGTCCGGGAGGTCGGCGTGTCAAGTTACCTCTTCGATCTCGGTGTGTCGTCGATGCAGCTGGATCAGGCTGACCGCGGGTTCGCCTATGCCCAGGACGCACCGTTGGACATGAGGATGGACCCGGATCTGCCGACCACGGCCGCGGACATCCTCAACAACTACGCACACGGGGACCTGGCTCGGATCCTGAAGACCTACGGAGACGAGCGCTTCGCGGGGAAGATCGCCTCGGCGGTCCTCCGTGAGCGGGAGTCGGAGCCGTTCACGACCTCCGGGCGCCTGGTTGAACTGCTCTACCGCACGATCCCGGCAGCGTCCCGGCGCACCGGGGGGCACCCTGCCAAACGCACCTTCCAGGCCCTTCGGGTCGAGGTGAACGCAGAGTTGGATTCCCTGGCTGCCGTCATCCCCGAGGTGACGGCACGTCTCCATCTCGGAGGCGTCGCGGTCTTCATGAGTTACCAGTCCCTGGAGGACCGCATCGTCAAGAAGGCCCTCGCCGACCTGACGGTGGACCACACCCCACCGGGACTACCTGTCGCCCTGCCCGACCACGCCCCCGATTTCGAGCTTGTCACCCGGGGTTCGGAGAAAGCCTCCGAGGCAGAGATCGAGCAGAACCCGCGGGCAGCACCCGTCAGGGTCAGGGCAGTCCGACGAATTCAGCAGACACACCGAGACGCACAGCGAGGAACCAGATGAGCACCGCCACCGCAGCCCGTCAGCGCACCCGCCAACGCACCAGCGTAACCGGGCACGACGACCACAGGCCCGCCGTCGTCAGTCCGTCCCCCCGGCGTGAAGACCGTCGTCGCACCCACGCCAGCCCCGTCAGGAGGCGGGGCTCGAGGCAGCAGGTGACGGTTCGGGGACGTCGGATCGCCGTCCCGTCCGCAGCTGAGCGTTCAGTGGTGCGGACCTGGGTGGTCCTGCTCGCACTGTTCGTCGCCGGAGTCGCTTTCGCCATGTACCTGTCGGGAAAGACGACGGAGCAGTCTTTCCAGCTCTCCGAGGCGGAAGCGACGAGCACGACGCTGTCCAATGAGCTGGAGTCACTGCACCGCGACGTGGAGGATGCGTCCTCCACCCAGCGTATTGCGGCCGAGGCGTCGCGACTGGGCATGGTCGTCCCCGGCCAGGCGGGCGTGCTCGACGTCAACGGCGACGACGTCAATGAACTCCGCGCCGCCGACCCTGAGGCGACCCGCCCGGTCACCGACATCAACGGTGAGGTCCGCGCACAACGCCCGACGAGTGACCCGGAGGCCACCGACCAGGTTCCCGGGCTCGCTCCACAGGCCCTGGACAACGGTGGCGACGGGCGCGACAACCCGGACGGTGACTCCGCGGCGCCGGCCGGAGAGGCGCAGCGTGGCTCCGACTCGACCGGTGAACTCCCGTACTGACAGCACAGCCGACAAGACACGCCCGGCGTCCAATGCCCCGGGTGTGGCGCCCGTGCTAGGACAATGGACGGGATGAATCGACCGGGCTCCATGTCCGGTCGACAAGACCATGCTGTGAGCATCGTGGAAGGGAGAGGTCACATTGGCCGAGGACAGGGACCGAAGGCAGTACGCCGGGCGTGACCCCCGACCTCAGCGACCCTCGCGTTCCTCGCGACCGTCGTCCCGGTCCACGAGGTCGGGAGTTCCCGGGAACTCCTGGCAGACCCTCGACATCGGTGCCGCCAGCTTCGGAAAACGTGGCGCGGCGGTGTTGATCATCGTCGTCGTCCTGGTGCTCGCGCTGCTGCTCAGGTTGACCTGGGTACAGCTGGTCAAGGGCCCGGAGTTGTCTGCGATGGCCAGTGAGCAGCGCACGGCGGTGATCACCGAACCCGCCCACCGGGGCAGCATCGTCGACCGCAACGGCCAGCGGCTCTCCTACACCATGGAGGCCCGCTCCCTTTCGGTGCATCCCCACCTGCTCGAGTCCTTCATGGAGGACCGTCATGAGCTTGATCCCGAGGGTGTTTCCGCGCCGGAAGAACGGATCGGCGAGATCGCCGAAGGCCTGCCGGAACTGCTCAATGATTCCGACAGTCAGACCGATCCGGACGACGACTCCGACACGGACGGGGTGAAGGCCGACGACATCCGGGACAAACTCACGGCAGACTCGACCTATGAGGTCCTGGTCCGTGACGTCGACCCGGACGTCGCGGAGAAGGTCTCCGAGGAGTACCCGGAGATCACGGTGGAACGTCAGGACATCCGCCAGTATCCCAACGGCGCGGTGGCACAGAACGTCATCGGCAAGATCAGCCGTGACAACGAGGGCCAGTTCGGTCTGGAGCTGTCGCAGGATTCCCGGCTGCAGGGCACCAACGGTTCACGCACCGTCGACGTCGGGGCCAACGGTCTCGCCATTCCCGGTTCGACGCGCGACCGGCACCCCGCCGTGGACGGCGACGCCTATGAGCTGACCCTCGACCTGGAGGCCCAGACCTACATTCAGCAGCTGGTACAGCAGGCCAAGGACAAGTCAGGTGCCGAATCCGCCTCCGCCGTGGTGCTCGACGCGACAAGCGGCGAGGTGGTGTCGATGGCCACGTCCGACACGATCAATCCGCAGGGCAACATCGACGAACAGCTCGAGGACGGCAAGGTCTTCGGTAACCGTGTCGTGCAGGACGCCTACGAGCCCGGGTCGGTGGCGAAGGTGATGACCGCCGCGGCCGCCATCGAGGACGGCAAGACGACCCCGGACGAGGTGCTGCAGGTCCCGGGCAGCATCGACATGTCCGGTGTGACGGTCAAGGACGCGTGGGACCACGGCGTGGTGCCCTACACCACGACAGGTATCTTCGGGAAGTCCTCCAACGTCGGCACGCTGATGTTGGCCGACCGCGTGGGCGAGGAGAGTTTCTGGGACTACGTCCAGAAGTTCGGTATCGGTCAGGCCACGGACCTGGGGCTGCCCAGTGAGACCAGCGGATATGTACCGGACCTGTCGCAGTGGTCAGGCGGCACCTTCGCCAACCTGCCGATCGGGCAGGGCATGTCAATGAGCCTGCTGCAGATGGCCAGCATCTACCAGGCGCTCGCCAACGACGGTGTGCGGGTGACACCGAGCATCATCAAGTCGGTGACCGACGCCGACGGCAACGACATTCCGCAGGACGAACCGGAGTCGGTGGAGGTGGTCTCCCCGGAGACGGCACGCACGGTGGTCGACATGTTCCGGGCCGTCAACCAGTCGGACCCGACGGGAGTCCAGCAGGGCACCGCCCCCACAGCGGGCATCGAGGGGTACCAGACCAGCGGGAAGACCGGTACCGCCCAGCAGATCGACCCCGAGACGCGGGCGTACTCCAACTCCGACTACTGGATCACCTACGCCGGTATCGCCCCGGCAGACGACCCCCGCTTCGTCGTCGCCATCATGCTGGACGATCCCGAGCGTGGGACCGACGGAAGCGGCGGCCAGTCGGCCGCGCCACTGTTCCGGGACATCACGTCCTGGTTGCTCGACCATTACAATGTGCCGCTCTCCCCGGAGGCCGCACCCCGACTGACGCTGGAGGCGCAGTGAGCGTGAAACCACCCACCCTGGCCGCACTCGCGGACCTGACAGGAGGGCGTCTCGTGGCGCTCGGCGAGTCAGACGCCCCCGGTGGGGCAGGAGAACTCCCCGTGACGGACGCCGCGATCGACGCGCGCTCGGTCGCGGTCGGCGGCATGTTCATGGCGGTGCCGGGGGCCCGGGCCCACGGGGCGTCCTTCGCCGGCCAGTCGGCAGGCAGCTGTGTCCTCACCGACGAGGAGGGGCTGACGGTGCTCCGTGCGGACGGTGTGCAGACGGTCGTGCTGGTGGTCGATGACTGCAGGGCATGGCTCGGACCGGTCGCCGCAGAGATCCACGGTCACCCGTCCCGGTCGATGACGGTGATCGGTGTGACCGGTACCAGCGGTAAGACGACCACGTCGTACATGGTGGAGCGGATGCTGCTCGACGACCACAGTGTGGGCCTCATCGGGACCACCGGGACCAGGATCAACGGCCGTGCGGTCCCGACGTCGCTGACAACACCGGAAGCACCGACGCTGCAGGGGCTTTTCGCCCGGATGCGTGACGAGGGGGTCACCCACGTCGTGATGGAGGTGTCGTCCCATGCACTGGTGATGGGCAGGGTACGCGGGGTCGACTTCGATGTCGCCGGTTTCACCAACCTCAGCCAGGACCACCTGGACTTCCACCCGACGATGCGGGACTACTTCGAGGCGAAGTCGCTCCTGTTCACCGTGCCCCAGGACCCCGGCGGAGAGCTTCCGTCCTCCGTGGTCTGCGTCGACGACGAATGGGGCCGCGAACTGGCGGAGACCGTGGAGAACGCCACCACGGTGACGACCACCGGTGTGGCACCGGCGTCATGGTCGGTCGACTCGGTCGAGGTCGGGACCGACGGTCTGCAGCACGTGACGGTGACGGATCCCGACAACCCCGAACCCACCTTCAGTTTCCCGCTCTCCCTGCCCGGCGTGTTCAATGTCGCAAACGCCGTCGTGGCACTGGCGTGTGCCCGGGAGGCCGGCGTCGACGTGTCCACGGCGGCACCGAAACTCGGTGACGTCCATGTACCGGGCAGGATGCAGACGGTGACCGTCGGTGAGGGTGACACCCGCTACCCGCGGGACTTCCTGGCGCTGGTGGACTACGCCCACAAACCCGGCGCTGTGGCTGCTGCACTGACGACTCTCGCCGACCAGTTGGAACGCGCGGGACACGGGGGCCGCGTCGGCGTGGTGCTCGGAGCCGGAGGTAACCGGGACCACGAGAAGCGCCCCCTGATGGGGGCCGAGGCAGCCAAGGTCGCGGACCTGGTGATCGTCACCGACGACAACCCCCGCGACGAAGAACCCGGGGGCATCCGGGCCGAGGTCCTCGCCGGGGCACGGGACATCGCGGACAGCCGGGGCGCCGACCTGCGCGAGATCGGTGACAGGGCCGACGCGATCAGGGCCTCAGTCGCCTGGGCCCGCCGGGGCGATATCGTCATAGTCGCCGGCAAAGGTCACGAGACCGGACAGATCGTCGGGGACACCGTCCTCGAGTTCGACGACGTGGCAGTACTCGCACAAGCACTCAGGGACCGACAGGACAGACAGGAACCGACACGATGATTGAGATGACAAGCGGCACCATTGCCGAGGTCACCGGAGGACACCTGGTGGACGGTGCCACGGCAGAAACTGTCGTGACCGGCCCCGTCGAGTTCGATTCACGACGGATCACCCCCGGCAGCGTCTTCATGGCGCTGCCCGGTGAGCGCGTCGACGGCCACGACTTCGTCCCGGGAGCACTGCGTGACGGTGCCGCGCTGGCCATGGTCGGACGTCCCGTCGGACAGCCGTCGTTGCTGTGCGAGGCCGTCGAGGAGTCTGCGGACGCCGACGACGGCGCGGCCCAGCGTAACGCGGCCTATCTCGAGAATGACCCGGAGGGTGTGGGCGAACGAGTGCTCGCCGCGGTCGGACGCCTCGCCCGCTACAACACCGACACCCTGGTCGCTGAGGAAGGGCTCACCGTCGTCGGCGTGACGGGATCGGCTGGGAAGACCTCGACCAAGGACCTCCTCGGCGCCGTCCTCACCCGTGCAGGCGAGACCGTGGCACCCCCCGGAAGCTTCAACAACGAGATCGGACACCCGTACACGGCGCTGAAGGCCGGCCGCAGCACCAGGTTCCTCGTCGCCGAGATGTCGGCCCGCGGCCAGGGCCATATCGCCCACCTCGCCCGGATCGCACCGCCGCGGATCGGTGTCGTCCTGAACGTCGGCACCGCACACCTGGGCGAGTTCGGCTCCCGTGAGGCGATCGCGCGGGCGAAGGGCGAGCTCGTCGAGTCCCTCCCGTCCGCGGACGACGGCGGATTGGCCGTACTCAACGCCGACGACGACCACGTGTCGGCGATGCGGACCCGGACCGACGCGCGGATCATCCGCTTCTCGACGTCGGAGGAGGGGCGTTCAGGGGCGGACCACGTGGACTACTACGCCTCGGACATCACGCTGGACGAGGTCGCCCGCGCGTCGTTCACGCTGCACCACCCCTACGGGGAGCCGGTGCAGGTCACGCTCGGCGTGTTCGGGGCCCACCAGGTGTCCAACGCCCTCGCCGCCGCCGTCGTCGGCATGGAATGCGGCCTGGACGCCGCCACCGTCGCAGGAGCACTGAACAGTCACGTCGCCGCCAGTGCGAACCGCATGGACGTACGGACCCGGGCGGACGGTGTGACCGTCATCAACGACACCTACAACGCGAACCCGGATTCGATGCGCGCCGGTATCGACGCCCTCGCCTACACCGCGGCAGGACGTTCTGACGTGCAGAGCTGGGCCGTGCTGGGGCAGATGGCGGAGTTGGGTGACGATGCGCGTGACGAGCATGCGCTCCTCGGCGACGTCCTCGCCCAGCGGCGTATCGGTCATGCGGTGATCGTGGGTAACGGGGTCAACCAGAGCGCCCTGGCGGAGGCAGCGGAAGCCCACGGGGTCTCCGTGCGACAGGTCGAGAACGCCGACGCCGCCGTCAACTTCCTCGACCTCAACGTCGAACCCAATGATGTCGTCCTGGTCAAGGCGTCCTACGCCGACGGCCTGTGGAGTGTCGCCGAGGGGCTGTTCGTCGGCGAAGAAGAGAGCAGGTAACCGAAGCCATGACACAGATCATCGTCGCCGCCCTCGTGGCGTTCTTCGTCTCGATCTTCCTCACCCCGGTGCTGATCCGGCGGTTCTCCGCGGAAGGCATCGGCCAGGAGATCCGGGAAGAAGGGCTCAAGTCGCACCTGCGTAAGCGTGGCACGCCCACCATGGGTGGTATCGCGATCCTGGCGGGCATCACCGCGGGCTACGTCGTCGCCGTTCTCGTCGGTCTGGTGACCAACGGTACCGGCCCCGGCGTATCCGGTTGGCTGGTCCTCGGGCTGACACTCGCACTCGGCGGGCTCGGTTTCACCGACGACTACATCAAGGTCGTCAAGGGGCGGAACCTCGGCCTGAACGCGAAGGCGAAGCTGGCCGGCCAGCTGGTCACCGCCCTGATCTTCGGTTTCCTGGTGCTGCAGTTCCCCAACTCCGACGGGTTGAAGCCGGCGTCGACGAAGCTCTCCTTCACCCGGGACATCAACACCCTCGACCTTGCTGTCGGTGGAGCGGTCATCGGCACGATCCTCTTCCTGATCTTCATCTACCTGGTGATCTCCGCCTGGTCGAATGCCGTGAACCTCACGGACGGTCTCGACGGGCTGGCCTCCGGTGTCACGGCGATGGTCCTGTCCGCCTATGTGGTGATCACCTTCTGGCAGTTCCGCAACTCGTGCTCCGGTGCGGCAGAGGCGGGGTGTTACGCCGTGCGGGACCCGCTGGACCTGTCGATGCTCGCAGCCGCCGGGCTGGGCGGCTGCGTCGGATTCCTGTGGTGGAACGCCGCCCCGGCGAAGATCTTCATGGGGGACACCGGCTCACTGGCCCTCGGCGGCCTGGTCGCCGGCCTGTCCATCGCGTCCCGGACCGAGCTGCTGATGGTCGTCGTCGGCCTCCTGTTCGTCATGGAGGCGGCCAGCGTCGTCATCCAGGTCGTGTCCTTCAAGACCACCGGGCGACGCATCTTCCGCATGGCACCCTTCCACCACCACTTCGAGGCCGGGGGGTGGGCGGAGACCACGGTCACCGTCCGTTTCTGGCTGCTGTCGGCGTTGTTCGCCGTGGTCGGTGTGGCCGTGTTCTACTCCGAGTGGCTGAGCAACTCACCACTCTGACACCTACAGTCCCACGACAGGAGAACGATCACATGGTGAACCAGGTCGTCGAAGCGATGCGAGGCGGTGACGTCCTCGTCGCAGGCGCCGGCGTGGCCGGTGCAGGGGTGGCCCGGATGCTGGGTGACCTGGAGTGCACGGTGACGATCGCCGACGACAACGTCGTCGCCGGCGGCACGCTGGGAACGGAGACCGGCGCCTACGCCGTGACCGTCGCCGAAGCCCTGACCCGGCTGGGGGACGGACGCTTCGACCTGGTCATCACGTCACCGGGGTGGCGGCCGGACGGACCGCTCCCGGCCACCGCCGCGGAGGCCGGGGTTGCGGTGGTCGGCGATGTCGAGGCGGCCTGGTTGGCGGACAGGGCCGCCCTGTTCGGCGCACCGAGGACCTGGTTGGCGGTCACGGGGACCAACGGCAAGACGACGACGACGGCCATGCTCGACGCGATCCTGCAGGCGGACGGTCGACGGTCTCGTGCGGTCGGCAACATCGGGACGCCTCCGGGTGAGGCCCTGCTTGCCGAGCCGAGGATCGAGGTCCTGGCTGCCGAGGTGTCGAGTTTCCAGCTCCACTGGGCTCCGGAGTTCGCCCCGGACGCGGGATGCGTGCTGAACCTCGCCGAGGACCACCTGGACTGGCACGGATCCTTCGGGAACTATGTCGCAGACAAGATGCGTGCCTTGACCGGCGCGGTCGCGGTGATCGCCGCCGACGACCCGAACGTCACGTCAGGGGCGCACGTGGTCTCCGGTGAACGGCGTGCCTTCACCACGGGTGATCCCGCCGCCGTCGTGCTGTCGGACGGGCCCGTGGCCGTCGTCACCGGAGTGCGGGACGGTCGGATCGTCGAGCTGGACCCGGCGACCGGACAGCTCACTGACCTCGCCAGCGCCGAGGGAATCTCCCCTCCCGGTCCGGCCGGTGTGGCGGACGCTGCGGCGGCGGCGGCACTGGCACGCAGCGTCGGTGTGTCGGCGGAGGCGGTGTCCAGCGCTCTGGCAGGCTTCCGTGTCCAGGCCCACCGGGGCCAGGTCGTGGCTGAGACCGACGGTGTGCGCTGGGTGGACAACTCCAAGGCGACGAACCCCCACGCCGCATCGGCGGCACTGCGCGGCCTCGACCACGTGGTCTGGGTGGCCGGCGGCCAGCTCAAGGGAGCCGCCGTGGACGACCTCGTCGCAGAGGTCGCGCCCGGACTCCGGGGAGCCGTACTGTTGGGGGTCGACCGGCGGATCCTCGCGGACGCGTTGGCCACGGTGGCACCGGATCTCCCGGTGAGCGTCATCGACGACGCTGACCCGGTCACCGCGATGGTTGAGGCCGTCGCGGCGGCCCGGTCGCTCGCCGGCGTCGGCGACAGTGTCGTCCTCGCCCCGGCGGCAGCGTCACTGGACATGTACGAGGGTATGTCGCAACGAGGCGACCTCTTCGCGGAACTGGCGGGACAACCGGCGGGAAAGGACGTTGACCGATGACGGTGAAGAACGATTCCGGACGCACCGAGTCGCCGTGGCGCGGACTCGGGGACAAGTTCCGTCGTGTGCTGAGCACGCCGCAGTTCAACTACAAGGTCATCATGAGTGTGACCGCCATCCTCGTCGTGATCGGCCTGACGATGGTTCTCTCGTCGTCGATGGTGACCTCCATCGACAGCGACACCGGTGTCTTCGGCGAGTTCATGAAACAGGCGGTCGTCGTGGCCGCCGGTCTCGTCGCCATGTGGTTCTTCCTGCGGGTGACACCGTCCACCGTGCGCAACCTCTCGGTGGTCTTCCTGGGTGTCTCGGTGGTGCTGTTGATCCTGGTGCTGATCCCCGGCATCGGTGTCGGCGGGACCGAGGTCGGCTCGAATTCCTGGATCCGCTTCGCCGGTGTCGGTATCCAGCCCTCCGAGGTAGCGAAGTTCTCCCTGGCGGTCTGGGGCGCAGCTGTCGTGGCGGCCCGTTCCCGGGTGAGCAGTTCGGCGCGGTTCGTCCTGAACCCCTTCCTCATCGTCGCGGCGGTGATCCTGGGCCTGGTGCTCCTGCAGGACGACCTGGGCATGATGCTGTCGTTGGCCGCCGTGATGGCGGCGATGCTCTTCTTCGCCGGCGTCAGCACGACCGCGCTGATGTCGGTGCTCGCCGTCGCCGGTGTGGCGGGCGTGATCTTCAGCCTCCAGCACGCGTTCCGTAGCGCGAGGTTCAGCTCCTGGACCGAGACCTTCACCCTGAGTTTCGACGAGGCGACGTCCCGCGGCGCGACGTTCCAGTCGCGGCAGGGGATCCTCTCGCTGTCCGACGGAGGTCTGCTCGGCCAGGGGCTCGGCCAGTCACGCGCGAAGTGGCTCTATCTTCCCGAGGCGGCCAACGACTTCGTCTTCGCCATCATCGGTGAGGAGCTCGGGCTGCTCGGTGCGGGACTCGTCGTCATCCTGTTCGGGGTGCTGGCGTGGTTCGGTATCCGTACCGCGATGGCGCAGAACGATCCTTTCCTCCGGCTCCTCGCCGCGGCCCTGACGATGGGTATCACGGTCCAGGCGTTCTACAACATGGGGTATGTCGTGGGGCTGTTCCCGATGACCGGTGTTCAGCTCCCGCTGATTTCGGCCGGTGGTTCCTCTGCGGTGGTCACGCTCGCCTCCCTCGGACTGCTGGCGAACATCGCCCGGCATGAACCTGCCACCGTGTCGTCGATGCAGCATGAAGGACGGCCGTTGATCGACCGCATCCTGTTCCTGCCGGAGCCGGAACCCTACAGGCCCGGCCAGGAGCGTCGTGAGCGCGTCCGCGAACAACCGAAGCGGTACGGTGAACCGGTGACCCGGCGACGACAGCCGCCGGGAGAGCCGGTCAGGTCCGGCGCCTCGCGTCACCGTGGGGCCCGGGAGCCGTTGCCGGAACCCCGTCACCGCACCAGTCAGCAGCACAACCGCAGGAGGCGTTAAGCCGTGTCCCCCTCATCCCGTCCGATATCCGTCGTCCTCGCGGGCGGTGGGACGGCGGGTCACATCGAGCCCGCCCTCGCCGTGGCAGAGTCCATCCGGCGGGCGTGTCCGGACGCCCGCGTGGCAGCCCTGGGGACGACCCGGGGCCTGGAGACGACACTGGTCCCCGCCCGGGGCGTGGATCTGGAGCTGATCCCTGCGGTACCGGTGCCGCGCACGCTGAACAAGGATCTTTTCACGCTGCCTTTCCGACTGATCGGGGCGCTGCGACGGACCCGCCGCGCGCTCAAGGACCTGAAGGCTGATGTGGTCGTGGGATTCGGCGGCTATGTCTCCGCCCCCGCCTACCTGGCCGCGAAGTCGCTCGGTGTGCCGATCGTGGTCCATGAGGCGAATGCGCGTGCCGGCATGTCCAACAAGCTCGGCGTCCGGCTCGGGGGACGGGCCCTCGCCGCAACCGCCGACTCCGGACTGGACGCCGACGTCGTCGGCATCCCCGTCCGTGACTCACTGTTGGCGTTGGACCGTCAGGCACTGCGCGCCGAGGCGCGTGAGTTCTTCGGGTTGGACGAGGACGGACCGGTCCTGCTGGTCACCGGGGGGAGCCAGGGGGCGTCTTCCATCAATGCCGCCGTCAGCGGGGCCGCGGGAACGTTCGCTGACGCGGGTATCGGCGTCCTCCACGCCTACGGCAGGAAGAACGAGGCACCGTCGGTGCCGTCGGCTGACGGCGCCCCGGCGTACGTCGCGGTGCCCTACATCGACCGCATGGACCTCGCCCTGTCGGCCGCCGACATGGTGCTGTGCCGTTCCGGTGCGATGACGGTGGCGGAGATCTCGGCCTGCGGACTGCCGGCCGTGTACGTTCCCCTGCCGCACGGCAACGGGGAACAGGAGCTCAACGCCCGCCCGGTCGTCGCCGCGGGTGGCGGGGTGATCGTCCCCGACGCCGAGCTCGACCCCGGTCGGGTTGCACGTGAGGTTGTCCCGCTCCTGCGGGACAAGGAGAGGCTGCGGCGTGCCGGTGACGCTGCGGCGGCGGCCGGCCACCGCGACGCGGCGGACCGCATCGCCGAGATCGTCATCAGTGAGGTAGGGGATGAGCAGTGAGCACAACGGTGAGTTCGGTGGATGATCTCCGGCACGTCCACATGGTCGGGATCGGTGGTGCCGGGATGTCCGGCATCGCGCGGATCCTGCTGGACCGTGGGGTGTCCGTGAGTGGATCGGACATGAAGGAGTCACGGATCGTGCTGGCGCTGCGTGCCGCGGGCGCGGACGTCTCTGTGGGACACCGGGCGGAGAACCTGACGGCGGGCACGCCGGGCGGCGGCCTGCCGGATGCGGTGGTGACGTCCTTCGCCGCGATCCCGCAGGACAACCCGGAGCTCGTGGCGGCGCGTGAGGCCGGTGTCCCTCTGCTGCGACGCTCCGACGTCCTGGCGTTGCTGATGGAGCGCAGGCGGGCGGTGCTGATGGCCGGCACCCACGGCAAGACCTCGACGACCTCTATGGCAGTGGTCGCACTCCAGCACGCGGGCATGGACCCGTCGTTCGCCATCGGCGGGCAGCTCAACCGGGCGGGGACGAACGCCCACCACGGCACCGGCGACGTCTTCGTCGCGGAGGCCGACGAGTCGGACGGCTCATTCCTGTCCTACTCGCCGGAGGTCGCGGTGGTCACCAACATCGAACCGGACCATCTCGACTTCTTCGGCACGGAGCAGGCGTACCGGGAGGTCTTCGAACAGTTCGCCGGACGTGTCGTCCCCGGCGGTGCGCTCGTCCTGTGTCTGGACGACGACGGGAGCGCACGGCTGGCGGAATCAGTCGTCGCGGGTGAGGTCCACGTCGCCGAGGGGGTCCGTGTGCTCGGCTACGGGACCGCGGCGGCCGCCGCAGCCCATCCGACCGTCCCCGTGGCCGCGGAGATCCTGTCGACCGGCACGCTGTCGGACGGTGGCACCGACGCGGAGGTCCGGCTCGCCGCGGGTTCCGTCGACACCGTCCACGTGACCGTGCGCACCCCGGGGCGGCACATGCTGCTCAACGGGGTGGCGTCGCTGGTCGCGGGCGTCCTGGTCGGTGCCCCGGCCGACGGGATGGCCGCCGGTGTCGCGTCCTTCGACGGGGTACGTCGACGCTTCGAGTACCACGGCCGCGTCGGAGGGGTGGAGGTCTACGACGACTACGCCCACCATCCGACGGAGGTCCGCGCCGTCGTGACGGCCGCGCGTGAGAAGGTGCGTGCCCGCCACGAGGACACCGGGCAGTCCGGCCGTGTCGTCGCCGTGTTCCAGCCGCACCTGTACTCCCGTACCCTCGCCTTCGCCGAGGAGTTCGCCGAGGCGTTGTCCCTCGCGGACGTCGTGGTGGTGCTGGACATCTTCGGCGCGCGGGAGGAACCGGTCGAGGGCGTGGACAGCCGGGTGATCACCGACCGGGTGGACCGGGCGACCGAGGTGCATTACGAGCCCCGTTTCGCCGACGCACCCGCGCGGGTCGCAGAGCTGGCCGAGGACGGGGACGTCGTGCTGACAGTCGGGGCCGGGACAGTCACGATGCTCGCCGACGAGATTCTGCGGGCACTCGACGAGACCGTTCCGGACGAGGGTTGATGTCCGATGGTGAGCAGTGACACCCGTGCCGCCCGGGCACGGCGGAAGGGTCGACGGGACCCTCGTCGACGGCGCAGGCTCGCCGTCGTCCTGGGGGCTCTCGGCCTGCTCGTGGTCCTCGCGGCCGTCGTCGTGTTCAGTCCGTTGTTCCAGGTCCGCACCATCGACGTCGAGGGGACGGGGCACCTCACACCGGAAGAGGTCATCTCCGCGGCATCTCCGGTGGAGGGGCAGAACCTGCTGTTCGCCGACACCGGTGACGCGGCGAGGTCCGTCTCCGAGCTGCCATGGGTAGAGAAGGTGACCGTCTCCCGTGACTGGCCGTCGGGTGTGCGGGTGAACATCACCGAGTACAACGCCGTCGGTGTCGTCGACGGTGACGACGGTCCACTGGTGATCAACGAACGTGGCCGCGTCTTCCTCCGTGGTGAGAGTCCGGAGGGGGCGGTGCCGGTGCAGGCGTCCGCCGACGACTCCGGCGCCCTCGAAGCGGCAGGTACGGTGCTCGGGGCCTTGCCGGAGGAGCTCCGCGGGACGGTGGAGGAGGTCGACGCGTCGTCTGCGGAGGAGGTCACCCTGCGCTTCGCCGAGGGGCGCGAGGTGTACTGGGGTTCCGCCGACCGCGCCGAGGAGAAGGCTGAGGCGACACGGGTGGTGCTCACCAGGGAGGGGCAGCGGTGGAATGTCTCGAACCCGGCACTGCCCTCGGTGCGGGACTGAACCGCCCCCGACAACTCTCAACCCGACGTTGAGGGATACGACACGCAAGAAAAATGTGCGCGGAAATCACCGCCGTGTCACACACAATTGGTCGCAGAGTTAGAGCGACAGCACAACAGGCACCCCCGGGAAAGAGAGCGCACACCATGACCCTCTACGACAACCACCTCGCCAAGATCACCGTCGTCGGTGTCGGTGGCGGTGGTGTCAATGCCGTGAACAGGATGATCGACGCGAATCTCCAGGGTGTGGAGTTCGTCGCGATCAACACAGACGCGCAGGCACTCCTGCTCACCGACGCGGACACCAAGCTGGACATCGGCCAGGCCGAGACCCGCGGTCTCGGTGCCGGCGCGAACCCCGAGGTCGGACGGAAGTCGGCGGAGGACCACAAGGAGCAGATCGAGGAGGTCATCGAAGGTTCCGACATGGTCTTCGTGACCTGTGGTGAGGGCGGCGGCACCGGGACAGGTGCCGCGCCGGTGGTGGCGAACATCGCCAAGAAGAAGGGCGCGCTCACCGTCGGCGTCGTCACCCGGCCGTTCACCTTCGAGGGGCAGCGTCGTTCCAAGCAGGCACTCGAGGGGATCGAGGCGCTGCGTGACGTCTGCGACACACTCATCGTCATCCCGAACGACAGCCTGCTGAAGATGGGCGACGCCGATCTCCAGCTGATGGACGCCTTCCGTAAGGCCGACGAGGTCCTGCACTCCGGTGTCGAGGGCATCACCCGGCTGATCACCACTCCCGGCGTGATCAACGTGGACTTCGCCGACGTGCGCTCGGTGATGACCGACGCGGGTTCGGCCCTGATGGGCATCGGCAGCTCACGCGGCGACGACCGCGCCCGCAAGGCGACCGAACTGGCGATCAACTCTCCGCTGCTGGAGACGACCATGCAGGGCGCCAAGGGCGTGCTGCTGTCCTTCGCCGGCGGGTCCGACCTGGGACTCTTCGAGGTCAATGAGGCGGCCACGATCGTCCAGGACCTCGCCGACGAGGACGCCAACATCATCTTCGGCACCATCATCGACGACCAGCTGGGCGACGAGGTCCGTGTGACCGTCATCGCCACGGGCTTCGACGACTCCCCGAACGTGGTTGCGACACCGCGTCGTGGGCAGCACCGTGCGCCGGAGAACGGTGCCGGCGCCGCTCCCGCCGCCGAACAGCCGCAGCAGTCCCAGCCCGGCATCTTCAACGGGGACGACGCCCCGGCCGCCCAGCGGAGCGAGGCCCAGCCGCAGAACGCCGGCTCGAGCAGCTTCACCCGCCGTTCCCGGTCGGGCGTCCCGGGATCCTCGGAGACGCCGAACTCCTCGGGGTTGTTCACCTCGAACGGCGACCGTCGGGACACCCGCCGTGACGACCGTGGCGATGAGGGGGATGACGATCTCGATGTCCCGACCTTCCTCTGACCGTCGTGTCCGTAAGGTGGTGACCGACCGGCACGGTGGATCGTCGTCGGGGGAGTTCTCCTCCTTCAACCTCGCCGACCATGTCGGTGACGACGTCTCGGCCGTGGCTGCCAACCGGTTGCGGCTGGCGGAGTTGATCGGTGTACCTCCCGAGCGGATGGTCTACATGGAGCAGATCCACTCGCCGAATGTCACGGAGGTGACCGGTGAACTGCTCGAGTCCCTTGACGGCGGGCCCGTCGAGTTCACCGATGCGCTGGTGACCCGGGAGTCCGGTGTCGCACTGGTCGTCCTGACCGCCGACTGTGTCCCGATCCTCCTGTCCGACGAGGAGGCTGGTGTCGTCGCCGCGGTGCATGCGGGACGGATGGGTGCACGCAACGGAGTGGTGCCGGCGACCGTCGCCGCGATGACGGAGCTCGGTGCCGTCCCCGCCAGGATCCACGCGCTTCTCGGTGCGGCGGCGGCCGGCGAGGACTACGAGGTTCCCGAGGAGATGGCCCGGGACGTCGAAGAGCGGTTGCCCGGGTCCCGGACGACCACGACCCGGGGCACTCCGGGCCTGGACATCCGGGCCGGTGTCACCCGGCAGCTGCTCGGTGCCGGGATCACGTCAGTCGACGCGGACCCGCGGAGCACGGTCTCCGAGGAGAACTTCTTTTCGTACCGGAGGGAAGGTCGGACAGGGCGCCAGGCTTCAGTGGTCTGGATTCCTGACGTCTGACGCCACTTCCCGGTATTTTTGACAGCAGACGACCCGCGTACGACACATCCCAGAGAAAGCGAGACAGACCATGGCAGACGGAATCACCGGGAAGGTCAAGGATTTCTTCGGCTTCGGTGACGTTGACAGCTTCGATGACCCGTATTACCGCGACGAGTTCGAGGAGGACCGTGGCGGTTACCGGCAGTCGGGGCGGTACCAGGACCGCGAGGACGACCGGGAGCGGGACTACGACCGTGACCGGGGAGACCGGATCGAGCGCTCCGACCGGGTGGGCCGTGCAGACCGCTCCGACCGCTCCGACTACGACTACCGCTCGTCCCGGCCGCCACGCCGCGCCGACGTGGGCGCGGCACCTGTCGCGCCGGTGCCGGCGACACCCGCCAGGGAGCCTCAGGTCGTCCGCCTGGCCCTGAGTTCGTTCCAGCAGGCAGGGGAGTTGGCGACGGAGTTCAAGGCAGGGGACATCGTCGTGCTGAACCTCTCCGGGATGGAGAAGGCCGAGGCCAGCCGCGTGCTGGACTTCTCCGTCGGGCTCGCCAAGGGGTTGGACGGTACACTGAAGAAGCTCGGCGGGCTGCGAAACTTCGCCCTGATCCCCGCCTCCGTGACCCTAGACCAGAGCCAGCTCGACCAGTTGGTGGAGGACCAGTAGAACACCGTGGCCACAACTCTCTATCTCATCGCACTGCTCCTGAGGTTGTACTGGTTCATCCTCCTCGCGCGGGTCATCATCGAGATGATCCGTTCTTTCTCCCGCCAGTGGCGTCCCTCGCGTCGGTTCGCTCTCGTCGCCGAGCCCATCTTCGTGCTCACCGACTTCGTGGTGCGTCCGTTGCGTCGGGTGATCCCACCTCTCCGGTTGGGCGGGGTCGCGCTGGATGTGTCGGTCCTGGTGCTCTTCTTCGGGATCTCGATTCTCATCACGATCCTGATGAGTATCGCCGCCCAGGCGTGACCGTCCGGGCGGGCGCTTCTGCCCTGACATTCTTGCAGGTGGGAAAACCCCTCCTGTATAACTGACCTGAAAGACTGCACATAAGGTTGAACCTGAAGCCTTGTGGACGTGGTCGCTGATAAGATCGTGACTGACTCGCCGCCCGGCCCCCTCGGCCGGCGGAACATATCGACTGTGAAGGGAACTACCGATGCCGTTGACTCCCGCTGACGTTCATAACGTGGCATTCAGCAAGCCGCCGATCGGCAAGCGTGGCTACAACGAGGACGAGGTTGACCAGTTCCTCGATCTCGTCGAAGACACGCTCGCCGAACTCCAGGACGAGAATGACGACCTCCGTGGGCAGGTGGGGTCCGGCGCAGCTGCCGCAGCCCCGGCTGCTGCCCCCGCGTCGTCCGATGATTCCGAGTTGACGGCTGAGCTCGAGGAGGCCCGTGCCCGGGTCACCGAGCTCGAAGCCGAGCTGAAGAAGGCGCAGGACGCCACCGCCGCAGCGGAGAAGCGTGCCACGGCCGCGGAGAACAAGGCCGCCGACGCCGAGAAGCGTGCCGAGGCTGCCTCGTCGCAGGCGACTCAGGCTCCGGCCGCGGCCGCTGCCCAGGCACCGGTCACGGAGACGGCACAGGAGTCCGGCACAGCCAACGCCGACACCCACATGCAGGCCGCCCGGGTGCTGAGCATGGCACAGGAGATGGCCGACCGGCTCACCGGCGACGCCAAGTCCGAGTCGCAGGCCATGCTGGACGATGCACGTGACGAAGCCAACCGCACCCTCGAGGAGGCCAACTCGAAGGCCAGCTCGCAGCTGTCCGACGCGCAGAAGCGCTCCGAGAAGCAGCTCGCCGAGGCGGACCAGAAGGCCCGCAAGACGGTCGCCGAGGCCCAGAAGAAGGCCGACACACTCGTCGCCGACGCAACGCAGAAGTCCGAGACCCTGATCTCCGACGCGACCGCCCAGTCCGAGGCGCAGGTCCGCGCCGCCCAGGAGAAGGCGGACGCCCTGCAGCAGGACGCAGAGCGCAAGCACACCGAGATCATGACCACGGTGAAGAAGCAGCAGACCGCGCTGGAAAGCCGTATCGAGGAACTGCGCACCTACGAGCGGGAGTACCGTACCCGCCTGAAGACCTTCCTGGAGTCCCAGCTGGAGGAGCTCAACAGCCGCAGCACCGCGGCACCGAACTCCAACATCGACTTCAGCGAGAAGTAGTTCCCCGGTCAACGGCGTGGACGACGGACGGCGGTAACGATGCTCGCACTGTCTCTCCTGATGTCCCTCCTGGGGTTCCTCGCCCTGCTCGTCGCCCTCTATGTGGGGTCGGCGCTGTGGGCGTGGATCTGCATCGGGGTGGCGGCCGTGGGGATCGTCATCTTCGTCGTCGACCTGTTTCTCCACCGGAGACGATGAGGCGTATACTTCATGTCTGACCGGCCCCGCACCGCCGTGCGGGGTTTTTCAATCGCAGTGATCCGGCCATCACCGGGGAGCGATCCGGAAGAAAGGTGTGTCCCCGGGCGGGGCGGGCCGAGTAGAACCGGACGTGGTCGCGGCACGTCACAGCCGTAGGAACAAGCGGGATTCCCCGGCTCGGCGGTGTCGTCGGGGAGCCCAAGCGGGGTGGTACCGCGTTGCCGGCACAGGCGACGTCCC
Source organism: Corynebacterium glyciniphilum AJ 3170 (assembly GCF_007673095.1). GTDB lineage: Bacteria > Actinomycetota > Actinomycetes > Mycobacteriales > Mycobacteriaceae > Corynebacterium. The sequence goes on along the minus strand of NZ_VDYZ01000013.1, from coordinate 102,891 downwards.
CGCGGACCGTGAGAAAGCACACGACCTTACGAGGAGTCCGCGATGACCACCCCCGCCGGCGGAGCGTACCCGCACACCGACATGTCGAACGGCACCAGCTCGTTCCCGACGATGGAACGCTCCGTCCTCGACTACTGGAAGCAGGACGACACTTTCCAGGCGTCCCTCGACAACCGTGAGGGCGCGCCGGAGTACATCTTCTACGACGGCCCGCCGTTCGCCAACGGTCTCCCGCACTACGGGCACCTGTTGACCGGCTACGTCAAGGACATCGTCCCGCGTTACAAGACGATGCGCGGTTACCGCGTCCCGCGTGTCTTCGGCTGGGACACCCACGGCCTGCCTGCTGAGCTGGAGGCGGAGAAGCAGCTCGGCATCACCGACAAGGGCGACATCGAGAAGATGGGGCTCGCCTCGTTCAACGAGTACTGCGCGAAGTCGGTGTTGCGCTACACCGACGAGTGGAAGGACTACGTCACCCGTCAGGCCCGGTGGGTGGACTTCGACAACGGGTACAAGACCATGGACCTGTCCTACATGGAGTCTGTGATCTGGGCCTTCAAGAACCTGTACGACAAGGGGCTGATCTACCAGGGCTTCCGGGTGCTGCCCTACTCGTGGGCCGAGCACACGCCACTGTCCAACCAGGAGACCCGCCTGGACGACTCCTACAAGATGCGTCAGGATCCCACTCTGACCGTCACGTTCCCGGTCACCGGCGCGCATCCAGGTACCGCGGCGGTGGAGACGCTGGCGGCGCACCCGGAGCTTGCCGGGGCGTCGGCGCTGGCGTGGACGACGACACCCTGGACGTTGCCGTCGAACCTCGCCCTGGCGGTCAACCCGTCGGTCACCTATGTACTGGTCGCGGTCGCTGATGACGGTGCTGACGCAGTCGCCGGACGCACCGTCCTACTGGCGAAGGACCTGATGGCCGCCTACGGCAGTGAGCTGGGCGAGGCTGCGGACGTCGTTGCCGAGTTCACCGGCGAGCAGTTGGTCGGACTGACCTACGAGCCGGTCTTCGGCTACTTCGCCGACCGTGCCGAGCTGGGGGAGAAGCGGCCGTTCCGCATCCTCGCCGCGGACTACGTCACCACCGAGGACGGTACCGGTGTCGTCCACCAGGCACCCGCCTTCGGTGAGGACGACATGACCACCTGCAATGCGGCGGGGATCGACACCGTCGTGCCGGTGGACATGGACGGCAAGTTCACCTCCCTCGTGCCCGACTACGAGGGACAGCTGGTCTTCGACGCGAACAAGGACATCATCCGTGACCTCAAGGCCGCGGGACGGGTGGTGCGCCACCAGACCATCGAGCACTCTTACCCGCACTCGTGGCGTTCCGGTGAGCCGCTGATCTACATGGCGCTGCCCAGCTGGTTCGTGTCGGTCTCCACGTTCCGGGACAGGATGGTGGAGCTGAACCACGAGCAGATCGAGTGGATCCCGGAGCACATCCGGGACGGCCAGTTCGGCAAGTGGCTCGAGGGAGCCCGTGACTGGAACATCTCCCGCTCACGGTACTGGGGTTCGCCGATTCCGGTGTGGGTGTCGGACGACGACCAGTATCCGCGCATCGACGTGTACGGTTCGCTTGATGAGCTGGAGGCGGATTTCGGGGTGCGCCCGGAGTCGCTGCACCGTCCCTACATCGACGAGTTGACCCGGCCGAACCCTGATGACCCCACTGGACAGTCCACGATGCGCCGTGTTCCGGACGTCCTCGACGTGTGGTTCGACTCCGGTTCGATGCCCTTCGCGCAGGTGCACTACCCCTTCGAGAACAAGGAGTGGTTCGACACCCATTCCCCGGCGGACTTCATCGTGGAGTACATCGGGCAGACCCGTGGCTGGTTCTACCTGCTGCATGTGTTGTCTACGGCGTTGTTCGACCGCCCCGCGTTCACGAAGGTGGTGTCGCACGGCATTGTGCTGGGCGACGACGGACTGAAGATGTCGAAGTCGAAGGGTAACTACCCCGACGTCAACGAGGTCTTCGACCGTGACGGTTCGGATGCGATGCGGTGGTTCCTGATGAGTTCGCCGATCCTGCGTGGCGGGAACCTGATCGTGACCGAGCAGGGAATCCGGGAGGGCGTCCGCCAGGCGATGCTGCCGATGTGGAACGCCTACTCCTTCCTGCGGCTCTACGCCCACACCCCCGCGCAGCGGGACACCGCTTCGACGAACGTGCTCGACCGGTATATTCTGGCGAAGCTGCACGACACCGTGTCCGCGGTCACCGGTGCGTTGGACGCCACGGACATCGCCTCCGCCACGGATGAGATCCGCCAGTTCTGTGACGTGTTGACCAACTGGTACGTCAGGCGGTCCCGCGACCGTTTCTGGGCGGGGGACTCCGGCGAGAACGGGCACCCGGAAGCGTTCAACACCCTGTACACGGTGCTGGAGACGCTGTGCCGCATTGCGGCTCCGTTGCTGCCGATGACCACGGAGGTCATCTGGCGGGGCCTGACAGGTGAACGTTCGGTGCATCTCACCGACTGGCCGTCGGCTGATGAGCTTCCGGCGGACGAGGCGTTGGTGGCCTCGATGGACGCCGTGCGCGGCGTGTGCTCGGCGACGTCGTCGTTGCGCAAGTCCCACAAGCTGCGCAACCGTCTACCGTTGCCGGGGCTCACAGTGGCGCTGCCTGAGTCGGACGCACTGGAAGACTTCGCGTCGATCATCCGCGACGAGGTGAATGTCAAGTCTGTGACGCTGACTGATGATGTTTCGTCCGTGGGACGTTTTGACGTGGTGGTCAATGCCCGTGTTGCCGGCCCGCGTCTGGGCAAGGACGTCCAGAAGGTGATCAAGGCCGTCAAGACCGGCAACTACACTGTCGCGGATGACGGGACGGTCACGGCCGATGGCATCGAGTTGGTCGACGGTGAGTTCAGCCGCAAACTCGTGGCGGTTGACCCGGAGAACACCGCCGAGATCCCGGGTGGGGACGGTCTCGTCGTCCTTGACACCACCGTGACGCCGGAACTCGAGGCCGAGGGGTGGGCAGCGGACCGGGTCCGTGGCGTTCAGGACGCCCGGAAGGCGTCCGGTTTCGATGTCTCGGACCGCATCACGCTGACGTTGTCGGTGCCGGAGGAGAAGAAGGCCTGGGCCGATGAGCACACCGGGACGATCGCGGGTGAGGTCTTGGCGACGTCGGTGTCGGTGGTCGTCGGAGAGTCTCTGCCCCATGACGTGGGCGACGGAGTGTCTGCGGATCTTGTGAAGGTGTAGCCCCACCTCGCGCCCCGGACGGGAATCCGTCCGGGGTTCTTTTTCCTCTTGCTGATCGAACACAGATTCGGTAGAGTAAGAGGCAGTCGAGGGTGGTGTCCGCAGCGATGAGGGGAAGATCATGGTGCAGGGTAGGGCGGATCTCAGTGTTATCGAACGTGATTACGAGGAGCTGTGTTTCGACTGTGATGTCGAATATGTCGAGGAGGACCTCGATGAGCCGTGCTGGGCGGTGAGTGCCCAGGAGGCAATGTACAGCGCGAAGAGGGAGATCAACCGGCTGGAGCTCGATATAGCGCGTGACGCGGCACCGTCACCGTCCAGCGAAGTGTCCCGTCATGTCAGGAAGCTGTCTGTGGGGCTCGGGGTCTCCAAGGGGAAGGCGCTGGCCTACTGTGACATCGGCACGATGATCACCCGGATGAGAGTGTTGGGGCGACATCTGCAGGGTGGCGCTTTCTCCTTCGACCACCTTCGGGCGCTCGCTGACTCGGTTGCAGCAGTGGATGACGAACATCTTGACGAGGTCGAGCGGGGCATTGTGGCTCTGGTGACCCCCGTCATGCCTCGTCAGGCCGTGCCGGGGGTGGTCACACTGCGTCGACTGGCACAGGAGGTCATCGCCGAAATCCAGCCGTCGGCACGTCCTCTTGACCCGGAAGGCCGGGGTGAACCGCCACCGCCGCAGCATCAGCTCGACTTCGCGGTGGATACCCGCGGAGATGCGGCGACGACCTTCCATGTCACTCTCCCGACAGACGAGGGGGTGGGCATGATCCGCATCATCGACGCGGTCGCCGCGGCACGGAAGTGCAGCAGGTCCCGCGCACTGCTCGACCTGGTGCACGGCAGAGCGGGCGACGTCTCTGTCACGCTGAACTGCTACCGGAACCTCGACAACGGCCGGATGCACCTGGAGAGCACCTGGCTGCACGAGGTCGCCACTGAGCGGTGGATGGCGCGGGTCACTGACCTGTGCGTCGTCGGCCACAGTGAGGTCTCCGGCTACTCTCCGTCCGAGCATCAGCGCGCGACCGATGCCGGCAGAGACGGCACCTGCAGATTCCCGGGATGCGACAGTCCTGCCGCCACCGCCCAACTCGACCACGTCACCAGGTGGACTGGCGGAGACGGCGAAATCGAGGACGTGTCTCCGGGCGGAAAGACCGCGACGTGGGCGATGCACTCCTTGTGCCCCGGGTGTCACAGTCTCAAGACCCGGGGGCTGTACGACGTTACCCTCAATCCGGACGGCTCGGACTGGTGGACCAGCGTGGAGGACGGCCATGTCTACGTCTCGACGCCGACGGGACCGTTGGCGGATGCTGTCCTCGACTTCGACTCGCGACTGCACCGTAAGGTGCGGACCCTGGCGAGCCATAATGCGGCGAGATTGCGGTGGCTCGCCGACATTGAAGACGCCGTAGCTGAGGCAGAGGCGGAAGAGCTGGTGCCTTTTTGAGGGCCCCGGACAACGTACTGCCTAGAATCGGTGGAATGAACACCAGGCAGCGGTGGGTGGTCCACCTCGACATGGACGCGTTCTTCGCCTCCGTCGAGCAGTTGACGCGGCCAACGCTGGCGGGTCGTCCGGTCCTGGTCGGGGGCGCTTCAGGACGCGGGGTTGTCGCAGGCGCCTCATACGAATCCCGTGTCTACGGGGCCAGGTCCGCCATGCCCATGCAGCAGGCGGTCCGGTTGTGCCGTGGCAAAGCTGTCGTCGTGACACCACGGTTCGCGGTGTACTCCGCAGTGTCCGCACAGGTCTTCGAGTTGCTCGGCAGAGAAGGCGACACCGTCGAGCAGCTGAGTGTCGACGAAGGTTTCGTCGAGCCCGAATCCTTGGGGGGACGTACCCCCCAGGAGGTTGAGCACTGGGCGCGGGACCTGCAGACGCGGGTGGATGACGAGGTCGGACTGCCGTGTTCCATCGGCGTGGCATCCACGAAAATGGATGCCAAGATGGCGTCTGACCTCGCCAAACCCCATGGTGTGACAGTCGTGGGCGTCGAACGGAGGGCGGAGGTTTTCGCGACCCGTCCGGTCGGTGAGTTGTGGGGTATCGGACCGGTCGCACAGAACAAGCTGGCAGAAGTCGGCGTTACCACGATCGGCGACTTCACCGACATGGACGACGTCGACGTCAAAGGGCTCCTCGGCTCGGTGGGGCTGCAGGTCCAGGGGTACGCCCGCGGGCGGGATTCACGGCCTGTCGCCCCCCGCGCCCGCGCCAAGCAGGTGTCTGCGGAGCGCACACTCGAGACCGACGCAACGACGACCGTGGACGTCGACCCGGTCCTGGTACGTGCGGCCACCGCAGCACGCCACCGTCTGCTCGGCGACGGACGGGCGGCGCGGACGGTGACGGTGAAGACCCGGACCGCGGACTTCAAGGCCCACACCCGGTCCACGACACTGATCACGCCCACAGATGACCTGGACGAGATCATCGCAGCAGCACGCTCAGTTGTTCCACGTCCCGAAGTCTCCGGTGCGGTACGTCTGGTCGGTGTGAGTCTTTCCGGACTCACCGAGGAGCGCCAGGCTGTCCTCTTCCCTGAACCAGGTGTGGCCGTCCCGGGAGCAGAGGTCGCTACCGAATCAGAGTTCGATGACGTGGCCGACGAGGCGACGGGCCAGGAGGACGAGGAACACGGCATCCAGCCGGTGTCCTGGCGGCCGACCGTGGACGTGCACCACGCGGAATTCGGGCACGGTTGGGTCCAGGGAACCGGGGCGGGAGTGGTGAGCGTGCGGTTCGAGACCCGGTCAACGGGTCCGGGGAGGGCGAGGTCGCTGGCCGTCGATGACCCGGCTCTCCGTCCCGCCGATCCGCTGGACAGTCTCCGCTAGCGGAGCAGCTGTGCGCGTTTGACCGCGAGTTCGCACAGGAGCTCCATCCGCGCCTGTGGCGGGGTGAGCTCGCCGGCGGACCGGATTCCTGCCCTGGCGAGGCTGCGTCCTCCGCCTGCGCCGCCGTAGACCAGCTGAACTCCACCTGTCGGGACCCGGCTGGCCACCACCACAGGGACCCCGTCGGCCAGGGCATCGGCGACCCCGTCGGCCAGGGCTCCGACATTCCCGGAACCGAAAGCGGCGATGACGACACCGTCGGCCCCTGCACTCAGTGCCGACCTCACCGCGGCAGGGTCGGCACCCTGGTACGCTGCGACGACGTCAACGCGAAGACCGTCCAGCGGCACCGGTGCCGTAGCCAGGGCCGCTGGGCGGGGGATCGAGGGGGCATCGAAAGCCACATCTGCCGTGGTGTGGATTTTCCGGACACCGTAGGCAGGGGACCTCCGGCCGCCGAAGACCACGCTCGGAGCCTCGATGCACGAGACTGCTTCCACGGCATCGCGGAGATTACCTGGTCCGTCGGGTGACGGGTCGTCCGCTGGCCGTTGGGCGCCGGTGAGGACGACCCGGCCTCCGACGAGCCGGTCGACGGCCATGGCCGTCTCCTCCATGGAGTCGGTGCCGTGGGTGACCACAACGGGCCCGTGTTCTCGGGCTGCATGGATCTCAACGAGAAGCGCGTCGAGGTCAGCAAGACCCATCGTCGACGAATCGAGCCGCAGGACGTCCCGCGCGGTCACGGAGGAGAAGGGGACACCGGCGTCGTCGAGGAGAGTACGGATGCCCCGGGTGGGCACCAGGTCACCGAGGGTGTCCGAGGTGCAGGAGATCGTGCCGCCGGTGGCGAGCACGGTGGGCGTATCAGCAGTCGTGTCAGTCACGGATTTCAAGGCTACCGCCTGTTCGACGGTAGACTCTCGTCATCCGTTGTACATCCACACGCAAAAGGAGCCTCGTCACCGTGAGATCATTGAAGCGAACCCGCGCCATCGCCGCAGCCGTCGCCCTCACCGCCGGCCTGTCCGCGACCGCCTGTTCCTCAGACGACGCCGACGACAACACCACCGCCGCAGAAACCACAGTTGAGCAGACGACCGAGCAGACCCCGTTGCCTACGGCCCAGGAGCTCGGCGAGATCCTCGACCGTGCAGTGGCCCCGGACGTCCCGGCCGAGGAGAAGGCCGACACCGTGGAGAACGGGGAGCAGGCCGTGGAGCTCTTCGACGTGATGACGGCCTCGAAGCAGGAATCGGGCGCGACATTCGAGGTGATTGACCCGGTCATGCCCGGCACCGTCGAGAACACCGTCGAGACCACGATGAACATGACGCTGCCTGACCAGGAGCCACAGCTCATTCAGGGCGTGAAGTTCGTTGACGACAACGGTCAGTGGAAGCTGTCCCAGGAGTGGGCATGCACCCTGGTCAGTAACGTGGCACCGGACCAGGTGCCCGAGACATGTGCACCGTTCCTCGAGGACGCGCCGGCACCGGAAGGCGATGCTCCGGCCCCTGCCCAGGACGCACCGGCTCCGGAGGGTGACGTGCCTGCTGCGGAGCCCGCGGCTTAAGCAGGTTCCCAGCTCGACCTCGTGCGCGAGGTCTGCACAACGGTGACCGGAGAGTCGGTCTCACCGTAGGTCACGCTTGTCGTGGTCTCGATCATTCCCGACACCGGCACCGGGCGTCGCAGGTCGACGGTGATGTTTCCGTTGGACTCACTACTGGAATCGGTGACCGTCAGGTCGGAACCTGACATCCTCTGGACTGAGGGGGTGCGCTCGACGTCCACGTCCAGTTCGATGCGCGACCCCTCCCGAGACAGCAGGGTGTAGGTGACGCCCTGTCTCATCGAGACACCGAGCATCGGGTCTTCGACCTGTCCGGTCACGGTCCATCGTGCGCCGGTCCCGAGGTCGTCGGCGGGAAAGACGACCGGAATGTCAGTCATCTGGGTGAAGGACCGTTCCACATTGGACCGTGCTGCGTCCGATGCGCCTTCCGGGGCGGAGAATCCGCGGGACGTCACCCGCCCGTCCTGGTTGTACTTCTGGTTCATGGTGAACCCTTCAGCCGTGGCCAGGTCATCGTTTCCGTCGGTGTTGTCCCCCGTGGGGCGTCCTGCCACGACGGTGGCTTCCAGTTCATCTCCGTCGGTCGAGCTCGACGAGGTGAGAGGGACCTCCATGGTGACGTCGTCGTAGGGCAGGTCGTCCTCACCCTCGTCACTGCCGTCGCCCTCGGTGGTCTGCCCCCAGCCCTGCGTCGCACGGAAGACGGTCTCCTTTTCCCCGGCGTCGCTGAACCAGACCAACGGCTCCCTCGGGGTGTCACCGGTGTCGTCGACGGTCACAGACACCCCGGAAACCGGGGCATCAACGGGGGCTTCGGGCGAGGCGTCGTCATCGGAGGAACACGCGGTAAGGACTGACCCGGTCAGCAGGGTCGACAGCAGGGTCGGCAGAAGTGCCCGTCGCAGGGACACGCGTCGTTGAGTGCGCACGCCCGTCAGCGTACCAACTGCCGGCGCACCAACTGAGGTCCACAGGCGGCGACGCGATAAGATCGACGCCGTGACTGTTTTCAACGTCCGCCCCTGGGCGCTTTTCCCGCTGCTCGGCATCGTCGCCGCCGATCAACTCACCAAGTGGCTCGTCGTGGAGAATCTCGAGCCGACTACGGCGTACCCGGTGATCGGCGATATCGCCCGGTTGTACCTGATCCGCAATTCCGGCGCGGCCTTCTCCATGGGGGAGGGTGCCACCGTGGTGTTCTCCGTGATCCAGATGGTCGCGGTGCTGATCTGCATCGTTCTGGCGTTCCGGGTGCGTAACCCCTGGGCGGTCGCTGCGGTGGGGCTGATCGGCGGTGGAGCGGCAGGGAATCTGATCGACCGGATCTTCCGGGACCCGGGTGGACTGCACGGCCATGTCGTCGACTTCGTCTCCGTCGGCAGTTTCGCGATCTTCAATGTCGCGGATGCGGCGATCAGTGTCGGTGTGGTGGTGTACCTGGTGTACGCCCTGCTCATCGAGCCGAGGAAGAGCAGGCAAGAGGACCGGGCCGAGGAGCAGGAGGTGCAGCCGTCGTGAGTGCGGGTCCCAGGGAGTCGCGCATGATGCCGGTGCCCGACGGATTGGCGGGCATGCGCGTGGACGCCGGACTGTCGAAGTTGCTCGGCCTGTCGCGCACCGTCGTCGCCGAACTCGCCGAGGCAGGAGACGTGACACAGGACAGCCGTCCGGCGGGGAAATCGGACAGGTTGGTGGCCGGCGCCTGGCTGGACGTCACGCTGCCCGAGCCCGAGCGGGATCTCGCCGACGAGCCCGCCGAACATGTCGACGGGATGGAGATCCTCTACGCCGACGACGACATCATAGCGGTGAACAAACCGGTCGGGGTCGCCGCGCATCCGACGATCGGATGGGAAGGACCGACGGTGACCTCCGGCCTGGCGGCCGACGGTTTCCGCATCTCGACCTCCGGACCTCCGGAGCGCAAGGGTATTGTCCACCGGTTGGACGTCGGGACGTCCGGGGTGATGGTCGTCGCCGCCAGCGAGCGTGCCTACACGGTGCTCAAGCGGGCGTTCCGTGACCGCACCGTGGACAAGACCTACCACGCCCTGGTCCAGGGGCATCCGGACCCGACGGTGGGGACGATCGACGCACCGATCGCGCGGCACCCCGGTGCGGGGTGGAAGTTCGCGGTCCGTGAGGACGGTCGACACGCCGTCACCCACTACGAGACCCTCGAGGCGTTCCGCCAGGCGACCCTGGTGAAGGTACATCTGGAAACCGGCCGGACCCACCAGATCCGCGTCCATTTCTCTGCCCTGCACCATCCGTGCTGTGGGGACCCCATGTACGGCTCCGACCCGGCGCTCACCGAGTTCCTGGGGCTGGAGCGGCAGTGGCTCCATGCCGTCCACCTCGGATTCACCCACCCGAACGGCAGTTGGATGGACATCGAGTCACCGTACCCGGCGGATCTCCGTGAGGCTCTCGACCGCCTACGGGAGGTGAACTGATGGCATCCGCCGGACCCCGCCCGTCCCGCCGGATCGCGCCGGACCGTAAGGTACGTCGTCGGCGGGAATGGGAGGACACCCGCCGCCCCGCCTGGGTCATGTGGCTGTCGGTGGTGTGTCTTGTGTGCCTGGCGGTGACGGTGATCGCCCTGGCGAGTTCGGAGCGCATGTCCCGTCCCCAGGCGATCAACGGTGACGTCCTCGGGCCGGACAACAGCGAGACCGTGGAGGAGTACCTCACTCGGGCCGCTGAATCGGTGCAGGACGCTGAGCCCGCCGAGCCCGCCGACGCCGCCCGGTGGGCACTGGTGTCTCCGGTCGAGCCGGCCGACCCGGATGAGCTCGCGGAGATCTTCTCCGGCATGTCCGCGCTGCGGGTGTCCACCCTGTTGTCCGCGGAGTCGCGGTGGGAGATACCGGAGCCCGCGGACGGCCACCGGCGTGAGGACGTGTTCGCCGCCACCCGGGAACAGGTCGCTGCGAGTGCGGGGGTCGGACTGGACGACCCGACGCTCGACGTCCTGGGCGTCCTGGTCCACGGCACGCCTGCGGAGCTGCAGGAGCTCAGCGATCGCCCCGACGTCCTCGCCGTGGAGGCGTTGCCACCGGACGCCGCGTACGGACGGTTCGGTTTGAGACCGGTGACCGTGGCCGACCGGGAGGAGATCCGGTGATCTGGGGTGTGCTCGCCTACCTGATGTGGGGGTTCTTCCCCGCGTTCTTCCCCCTGCTGCGCCCGGCGGTGCCGATGGAGATCCTGGCCCACCGTTTCGTGTGGACGCTGGCGTTCGTCGTCGTGGTGATGGCGTGCACCACCGGGTTCCGGTGGGCGCGACGGATCCCGCTGTCACTCTGGCTGCGTATCACGGCGGCGGCGGTGCTCATCGCGGGAAACTGGGGACTGTACATCTACGCGGTCAACAACGACCACGTCGCCGACGCCGCACTGGGGTACTTCATCAATCCGTTGGTGAGCGTGTTACTGGGTGTGCTGGTCCTGCGGGAGCGGCTGAGAGCCCTGCAGTGGGTCTCCGTCGGTATCGCGGCGGTGGCCGTCGTGATCCTCACGGTGGCACTGGGTTCGCCACCGGTGGTGTCGCTCGGCCTGGCCCTGTCCTTCGCCGGTTACGGGCTGCTGAAGAAGCGGGTGCCGCTGACTCCGCTGCAGTCGCTGACGGCGGAGACCGCGGTTCTCGCGCCTGTCGGGGTGCTGTTCCTGGCGTGGCTGCAGACCCAGGGGGAGAACACGATGGTCCAGGGTGGGCACGGGGTCGGTCATGCTCTGTTGCTGATCACCGCGGGTGCGATCACTGCGCTGCCGTTGCTGTGCTTCGCCCGTGCGGCCCATGAACTGTCGTTGACCAGTCTCGGGATGCTGCAGTACCTCACCCCGGTGATGCAGATGCTCTGGGCCGTGCTGGTGGTCGGTGAACACATTGAACCGGCCCGCTGGGTCGGGTTCGCCATCATCTGGGTGGCGCTGCTGGTCTTCATCACCGACACGCTGCTGCATGCGCGTCGGACCAACCGGCTGAAACGGCTCAGTTAGAGGTCGAAGACGCGGTCCACCATCGGATTACGGAACATCCCCTCCGGGTCGACACGCTCCCGCAGGTCGGCGACAGCGCCCAGGTCGGGGTGTACGGCGGCCAGACCAGCGTGGTCGAGGGTGTGGAGCTTGCCCCAGTGGGGACGTCCCCCGGCGGCGACCAGCACCGGCTCGACGACGGAGAAGAGCTCACGGTAGTCGTCGCGGTGGTATCGGTGCACCGCAATGTAGCAGGACTCCCGCCCGTTGGCCGTCGAGAGCGGGACCGTGTCGGCCGCGGTGCAGCGGACCTCGACGGGGAACCCGACGGGCAGGCCTGAGGTGTCGATGACCCGGTGCACCTCGGCGAGGACCTCGGACGCGTCAGCGAGGGGGACGGCGTACTCCATCTCGTTGAAACGGACCCGGCGGGGAGAGACGAACACCTTGTGTGCGGTGTCGGCGTACTCACGCTGTGCCAACGTCGCCGCGGCCAGGCGGTTCATCGCCCCGGTCGTGCGTGGTGCCAGGTGCATCAGCCCGCACATCGCCCCGAAGGCGGCGTTGCTGACCAGCTCGTCGTCGATGACCGACCGCCAGCGCGGCACAGGACCGGGCAGGCCGGCGGTGGCTGCCGATCGTGGACTGTGGCGGGTGTTCGTCTTGACGTGCGCCACGTCGGTGCCGGGGAACCAGTAGTACTCCAGGTGGTCGACGTCCGAGGCCCGTGACGGGAAGTCACTGACCAGGGGAGCAAGAGGTTCGGCCTTCTCCACCGCGGACAGGACGAAGGACTCCACCACCGACATCGTGACGCGCGTGGTGATCCCCAACGCCCCCAGTGACACCCTCCCCAGGTCGAAGAGTGGATCGCCGGGGCCGACGTCGTGCACGGTGCCGTCGGCGGTGACGGTGCGCAGTCCACGGACCATTCCGGCGAAGCCGGTCAACCCGATCCCGGTGCCGTGCGTTCCGGTACTCACCGCACCGGCCAGGGACTGCGGGTCCACGTCCCCCTGATTGGCCAGTGCCAGTCCGTGGGGCTGCAGCAGGGCGGGTACGTCCCGCAACCGGGTGCCGGCGAGGAACGTGACCTCCATCTCCTCACTGTCGACCGAGACGATGCCAGTGAGGTGGTCGAGGTTGACCAGGACGCCGTCGGTCACCGCGACGGGTGTGAACGAGTGACCGGCACCGACCGCCTTGACCCGCAGACCGTCCTCGGCGGCACGGAGGACGGCGTCGACGACTCCGGCCTCGGTCGTCGGCTGGACGAAACGCGCCGGGTCGGCGGTCTGACCGCCGGACCAGTTGTGCCATCTCATGTGAAGATCCTTCCCTCACCCCGGTAGGTGGGCCATTCGTCGATGATGTCGCCGTCACTGACGACAAGCACGGAGTCGGTGAACTCGGCCTGCTCACCGGCTTTGGCGTGGCGGAACCAGACATGGTCGCCGAGCTCCATCGCCGCTGCCACGTCGCCACGCAAGGGCGTCTGCACCTCGCCGGCACCCTCGGCGGACGTCAGTGACAGGCCCCGCGGGTAGTCGACGACCGGCACCCGGTCGGCGCCGGGAGGGCCCGAGGCAATGCGTCCACCACCGGCGACGGTGATGAAGTCCGGCGCCGGGCGTCGGACGACCGGCAGGACGAACCACTCGGCCGACAGGGGGCGGAAGGACGAGTAGTTGTCGAACAGGCCGGGCCCGACGACCCCCGATCCCGCGCCGATCTCGGTGACGGCCTCTTCGGCGACGGTCGACTCGATCGACCCCGTGCCACCGCCGTTGACGAACTCCAGGTCACCGTCGACGGCGCTGACGGCGGAGACAATCGCCGCACGCCGTCCCGCCAACTCCTTCGCCGAAATACGTTTGACCGCCGAGACCAGGGCTGAGGAGTCCGTGGTCCCGGCGATCTGCCCCTCATAGGCCATCAGTCCGACCAGGGTGAAACCGTCGCGGTCGCTGATGAGCTCGGCGAGAGCACGGGCCTGCTCCACGGTATGCACCGGAGACCGTCGTGCGCCCAGATGGACGGGTCCGACAGTCAGGGAGGCGTCGATATCGATACACACCCGCAGGTTCCCGCGTTCAGTCGGTGGGACGACGGCGTCGATGAAATCCAGGTGCTCCACCGAGTCGACCATCACCGTGATCGAGCGCAGGTAGTCTTCGCCGCACATCAACTGGTGGAGCAACTGGCGGTCGGCACTGGGGTAGGCGACGAGAATATCGTCGCTGACGCCTTCGTCGGCCAGCCACAGTGCCTCGCCGAGAGAGTAGGACAGCAGCCCCTCAATGCCGTCGATCGTCAACAGCCGTTGGATCAGCGGTCGGATGCGTACCGACTTCGTCGCCAGCCGGATCGGGGTGCCGGCCGCACGCCGGACCATGTCACCGGCATTGGCCAGCGCATTGTCCAGGTCGAGGACGGAGAACGGGGCGTCGAGGTGCGCTACCGCCTCGCGCACCGCAGGTCGTGGAGTACTCACGAGGTTGAGGATACGTCGCGAAACCACCCGGCGTGCGGTGGTTTCGGATATCATCACCGGACATGACTGTGACGACTGTTGAACAATTCGGGAGTCCCCTGTTGGAGAGGGTCTTCCGCGCTCCAGGGCACACCGGTCCCGAGGGGGACATCGGACGGTGGGAGGGCATCGTCGGCGATGCGGAGTGGGCCGCGGAGATCCGTCGTCTCAAACAACTGCGCAATGCGGTGATCCTGGCCCACAACTACGAGCTTCCGGAGATCCAGGACATCGCCGACCACACCGGAGACTCCCTCGCACTGTCACGGATCGCCGCCGAGACCGACGCCGAGGTCATCGTCTTCTGCGGTGTGCACTTCATGGCCGAGACCGCCAAGATCCTCTCCCCGGACAAGACCGTCCTGATCCCCGACGAGGACGCAGGTTGCTCCCTGGCGGACTCCCTCACCGCAGAGGAGCTCGCCGAGTGGAAGTCCGAGCATCCCGACGCCCTGGTCGTCAGCTACATCAACACCACCGCCGCGGTGAAGGGCCTCACCGACGTGTGCTGCACCAGTTCCAACGCCGTGGATGTGGTGGCCGGACTGCCTGCCGAGCGGGAGATCCTCTTCGGGCCCGACCAGTTCCTCGGCGCCCACGTGCGACGCCAGACAGGTCGGGACAACATCCACGTCTGGGCCGGGGAATGCCACGTCCACGCCGGAATCTCCGGGCCGGAACTGGCGCGCCGTGCCGAGGAGAACCCTGACGCAGACCTCTTCATCCACCCGGAGTGCGGCTGCGCGAACTCGGCGATCTACCTGGCAGGTGAGGGCGTGATCGACCCGGAACGGGTCCACATGCTCTCCACCGGTGAGATGCTGACGTCGGCCCGTACGGCCTCCGACCAGGGGCGGGGTAAGGTGCTCGTCGCGACCGAGGTCGGCATGCTCCACCAGCTCAAAGGTGTGGCGCCGGAGGTGGACTTCGCACCGGTCAACGAACGCGCGTCCTGCCCCTACATGAAGATGATCACCCCGGCGGCACTGCTGCGCTGCCTCGCGCTGGGCACAGACGAGGTCGATGTCGACGAGGACGTCGCCGACAAGGCCAGGCAGGCCGTTGAACGGATGATCTCGGTCGGCACACCGGGAGGAGGCGAGTGACCGGCACATTTCCCGAGACCGACCTCGGTGCTCTCGACGGTGACCCCACCCTGTTCTCCGCTCTGGCGTGGGCGGCCCTGCAGGAGGACATCGCCTCCGGGGACGCCACGACCCTGGCCACCGTCCCGGAAGACCTGAACGGCAGCGGACGTCTGGTGGCGCGCGAGGACGGGGTCATTTCCGGCGTCGACGCCGTCCAGGCGGTCCTGGAGGCGGGAGCGTCCTACCCCGTTCTCGGTGGACGTGTGGAACTGCAGGACCCGGTGCACAACGGCACGCACGTCACCGAAGGGGCGGTCGTGGGGATCCTGAGCGGTCCGGTACGGGCGATTCTGCAGTTGGAGCGCACCGTGCTCAATGTGCTGTCCCACGCCTCAGGTGTGGCGACGCACACCGCACAGTGGGTGGAGGCTGTTTCTCCTCCTTCTTCTCCTCCGGGAGCCGGCACAGTCGTGCGGGACTCCCGCAAGACACTGCCGGGACTGCGGCTGCTGCAGAAGCGGGCCGTCGTGCACGGAGGCGGGACCCCGCACCGCTACAACCTCTCCGACCAGGCCATGGTCAAGGACAACCACGTCGTCGCGGGTGGGGGAGTCGTCGCCGCCTATCTGGCGGTCCGAGCGGACAATCCGGCACTGTGGTGCGAGGTCGAGGTCGATGACCTGGACCAGTTGCGTGCGGTACTGGCGGTCGACGTGCCGCCACAGCAGGTGCTGCTGGACAACTTCGCGGTACCGGACACAGTCGCGGCGGTACGGACGCGCGATGAGATCGCGCCGGGCGTGCTTCTGGAGTCGTCCGGCGGGCTGACACTGGACGTCGCCGGCGAGTATGCCGCGGCCGGGGTGGATTCGCTGGCCGTGGGGGCGTTGACCCATTCGGTGACGGCGCTGGACATCGGGTTGGACCTGTGATGTACGAGATGAGGATGCCACGGGTGATGGTGCTGTGGCGGAGGAGAATGCCCCCTAACCCAGCAGGGCCAAGGGTACGACGGCGACGCCGTCAGCCCGGCGGAAAGCCTCGTGCCCGGTTGTGACGATGATTTTTTCAGCCAGGCGGTCACCGAGCTGGTTGCCGAGCCAGTGCAGGTGTTTGACGTCGTCGTCGCGGACGACAGGGGAGAGCTTCACCTCGAGGGCGATGATCTTCCCGTCGTAGCGTTCGAGGATGAGGTCGACTTCCCGCTCCCCACCGCGGGTGCGCAGGTGGTAGGTCTTCGCTTCGGCAGCTTGTCCGGCGACACGGACAGTGAGGGTGAGCAGGGACTCGAGCAGCTGGCCGAACAGTTCCCCGCTGCCGGCAGATCCTGAGGTGAGGATCTGTGGTGTCACTCCGAGCAACGCGGCGGCGATGCCAGGGTCCACCACCTGATGCTTCGGGGTCGTCGTCAATCTCTTGAACGGGAGAAGTGCAGGCGTCCATGCAGGTACGGGGTCAAGGATCCACAGCTGGGTGAGCAGCTCCCGGTAGGACAGTGCGGCGTCCTTGGAGATCTTCTCGGCGTCACCGGCGGTCGCGGCATCCAGGATCGTGGTGTAGTTCGCCGCGGTGGACGACGCGGCGGCGTAGGCGGTCCACCACGCCCGTAACGCGCCGGGTTTGCGGACGAGTATCCCGGAGTCGGCGATGTCCCGGTCGATGACCCGTGAGATGTACCCCTCCACCTGGGAGCGGCGGAGCCTGCCGGTCAGGCCGACGATGCCCGGGAAGCCGGTGGAACAGATCATGTCGGCGTAGCCCTCCAGATCGACCTCCGTCCGGCCGGTGACAGAGGCCTGTCCGTTGCTGTCGAAGAGCTCGGAAAGCAGGACGGTCGGTGTGACGGTTCCGCGTTCCGGGACCGACAGCGGCCGCATCCGCAGTGAAAGGATCCTGCCTGCTCCGGAGTGGGTGTCGGTGCCCGCGGGGAGTCCGGCACTGCCGGTGAGGATGAAGCGGGTCGAAGCATGCGAGTCCACCTGGCGGCGGACGGCATCCCAGACCGGCGGATAGTGCTGCCATTCGTCGAGACAGACGGTGGCTGCCCTGGTGATCTGGCGGACGGTGTCGGCTTCGACGAGCTGGCGGGTCTCCGGGGAATCGAGTGCGAGGACCTCGTCGGCACGGCGGGACGCCGTGGCAGTCTTGCCCACACCCTTGGCGCCGTCGATGGCGACGGCAGCCGCGTCGGGAAGGATTTCGTCGAGTTCCCGGTCGATGTAGCGGTGAAGATATGGAGGTGCCATGACCTGCATGGTAGCACCCTAACCGTCGTTTCGTCGCCTTTCTAACCGTTGTTTCGTCGGCTCTGAAACCGTCGTTTCGTCGGGAACGGAGTTGTCTTGCCGGAGTAGAACCGTACACTGCGGATCAAGAACCGGGCGTCGTCGTTGCAGGTCAGAGATCACTGCAGTGGAACTGTCGTCGTCGTGTCCCCGGCGGTAGACTGTCCGACATGAAGAAGTCCTCCTTCGTCCACCTGCACAACCACACCGAGTACTCCATGCTCGACGGCATGGCGAAGGTGGATCTGCTCGCCGAAGAGGTCTCACGCCAGGGGATGCCCGCGGTCGGCATGACTGATCACGGCAACATGTTCGGTTCCGACGCCTTCTACCGCGCGATGACCGGTGCCGGCATCAAGCCCATCATCGGCATCGAGTGCTACATGGCGCCCGAGTCCCGCCTCATCAAGGACCGCGTCAAATGGGGTGAGCCCGAGCAGAAGCGCGATGATGTCGCCGGCGGTGGCTACTACCTGCACCAGACCATGATGGCGGAGAACGCCACGGGCCTGCGTAACCTCTTCCGGCTGTCTTCCCTGGCCAGCTATGAGGGACAGGTTTCGAAGTACCCGCGTATGGACGCCGAGATCGTCGCCGAGCATGCGGAGGGCATCATCGCGACCACCGGCTGCCCGTCGGGTGACGTCCAGACCCGCCTGCGGCTCGGCCAGTTCGACAAGGCTCTCGAGGCCGCCGCGATGTGGCAGGACATCTACGGCAAGGACAACTACTTCCTCGAACTGATGGACCACGGCCTGGAGATCGAGAAGCGGGTCCGGGACGAACTGCTGGAGATCGGCCGGAAACTCGACCTGCCCCCGCTGGTCACCAACGACTGCCACTACGTCCTGCAGAAGCAGGCCAAGCCGCACGAGGTCATGCTGTGCGTGCAGACCGGTGCCACCATGGACGAGCCCACCCTCGATGAAGGTGGGCGCCGGTTCGCGTTCTCCGGCGACGGCTACTACATCAAACCGGCCGAGGAGCTGCGCAAGTACTGGGACCCGATCGTCCCGGACGGGTGTGACAACACCCTCTGGATCGCTGAGCGCGTCCAGGACTACGGTGAGTTGTGGGAGGAACACACCCACGACCGCATGCCGAACTACGACGTGCCTGAGGGGCACACCCCCACGACCTGGCTGCGGAGTGAGGTCCACGACGGACTCAAGGAACGCTTCCACGGCGGTGAGGTCCCGAAGGAGTACATCGACCGCGCCGAGTACGAGATCGACGTGATCGACATGAAGGGCTACCCGTCCTACTTCCTCGTCGTCGCCGACCTGATCAAACATGCCCGCTCGATCGGCATCCGTGTGGGGCCGGGGCGTGGTTCGGCCGCCGGCGCCCTGGTCGCCTATGCACTGACCATCACCAACATCGATCCCATCGACCACGGCCTGATGTTCGAGCGGTTCCTCAACCCCGAGCGCCCTTCGGCGCCGGATATCGACATCGACTTCGACGACCGTCGTCGCGGCGAGATGATCCGCTACGCCGCCGATAACTGGGGCCAGGACAAGGTCGCCCAGGTGATCACCTTCGGCACGGTGAAGACCAAGCAGGCGCTGAAAGATGCCGCCCGTGCCCACCACGGTCAGCCCGGCTTCCAGATCGCCGACCGCATCACCAAGACGCTGCCACCGGCCCAGGCGGCCAAGGACATCCCCCTGTCCGGAATCATGGACCCCAACCATGACCGGTATCAGGAGGCCGCGGAGATCCGCACCCTCATCGAGACTGATCCGGTCGTCAAGGAGATCTACGACGACGCACTCGGCCTGGAAGGCGTCGTCCGCCAAGCCGGCGTGCACGCGTGTGCGGTGATCATGGCGTCCGTGCCCCTGCTGGACCACATCCCGATGTGGAAGCGTCAGCAGGACGGCGCGATCATCACCGGTTGGCCCTACCCGGCCTGTGAGGCCATCGGGCTGCTGAAGATGGACTTCCTGGGGTTGCGCAACCTCACCGTCATCGGCGACTGCATCGAGAACATCAAGAAGAACCGGGACGAGGACCTGGACCTCGAGGGCCTGACCACCGATGATCCACAGTCATATGAGCTGCTGGCCCGTGGCGACACTCTCGGTATCTTCCAGCTCGACTCCGGCGGAATGCAGGAGCTGCTGAAACGTATGAAGCCGACCGGCTTCAACGACATCGTCGCCGCGCTCGCGCTGTACCGCCCGGGGCCGATGGGTGTCGGTGCGCACTGGGACTACGCCGACCGTAAGAACGGACGTAAGCCCATTGAACCGATCCACCCCGAACTTGCCGAGGCGCTCGAGGAGATCCTGGAAGAGACCTACGGTCTGATCGTGTACCAGGAGCAGATCATGAGGATCTCGCAGAAGGTCGCGAACTACACCGCAGGTCAGGCCGATGGTTTCCGTAAGGCCATGGGTAAGAAGAAGCCGGAGGTCCTGGCCAAGGAGTTCGAGAACTTCGAGGCGGGGATGAAGGAGAACGGATTCTCCGCCGAGGCGATCAAGACACTCTGGGACACCATCCTCCCGTTCGCCGGCTACGCGTTCAACAAGTCACACGCCGCCGGCTACGGCCTGGTCAGTTTCTGGACCGCCTATCTCAAGGAGCACTACACCGCCGAGTACATGGCTGCCCTGCTGACCTCCGTGGCGGACAAGAAGGACAAGTCCGCGATCTACCTCGCCGACTGCCGCCACCTGGGGATCAAGGTACTGTCGCCGGACGTCAACGAATCTGACTACACTTTCAAGCCTGTGGGCCAGGACATCCGTTTCGGCCTGGGTGCTGTCCGTAACGTGGGTGAGGATGTCGTTGACTCGATCGTCGCGACGCGTAAAGAGAAGGGGGCCTTCGACGACTTCTCCGACTATCTCGACAAGATCGACGCCACCGCCTGCAACAAGCGGGTCACGGAGTCCCTCATCAAGGCAGGTGCCTTCGACTCGCTCGAGCACCCGCGCAAGGGACTGATGCTGGTATTCGAAGACGCCGTGGATTCGGTCACCTCCACCAAGAAGGCGGCGGCCCGGGGCCAGTATGACCTGTTCTCCGGACTCGATGCGGTGGAGGACAACGCCTTCAAGGTGGATATTCCCGACCAGCACTGGGAACGCAAGCACGAACTCACCCTGGAACGGGAGATGCTCGGCCTCTACGTGTCGGGACACCCCCTCGACGGATTCGAGGCTTCCCTGGATTCCCAGATCGACACGCCGTTGACCACCGTGATCTCCGGTGAGTTGCCGGACAAGCGCACGATCAAGGTCGGCGGGATCATTTCCAGCGTGGACCGCCGCGTGGACAAGAAGGGCAACCCCTGGGCCATCGTCACGATCGAGGACCAGCACGGTGCCCAGATTGAACTGTTGTGTTTCTCCCGGACCTATTCAATGGTCGCGCCGATGATCGCCGAGGACAACATCATCCTCGCCCAGGCCGAGGTGAGCATCAGGGACGACCGCACGAGCCTGTTCTGCAATGACCTCAAGCTCGCGGAGCTCTCCGTCGGCGCGGGTGCCGGGGTTCCGCTGAGACTGCGGATGCGCATCGACCAGTGCACCCCGGACAACATGGACCGACTCAAGGGTGTGCTGCACAACAACCGCGGTGACTCCGACGTCTACCTCACGCTCACCGACGGCACCGAGGAGCTCCAGTACATGCTGCCCCCGGATCTCCGTGTGGCGCGCACGTCGTCGTTGATGGGCGACCTCAAGGCGTCCACCTGGGCCGGCGTCCTCGGGTGACGCAGGGTGACACAACCCGTGAGTCATGCCTACCTGCGCCCTGCCACCGGTCGTCCGGTCGCGGAGACCGAGGTGAAGAGGTCACGGTTCATCGCCTGCGCAGCCAGGGTGCCTGACGAGGACGCCGCCCGGGCGTTCCTGGCTGAGATCCGGGCCGAGTTCACCGATGCCCGGCACCACTGCAGCGCCTACATCCTGCACGTCGACGGTGCGAACCCGGTGGAGCGCTCGAGTGACGACGGTGAGCCAGCAGGCACGGCGGGCCAGCCGATGCTCGAGGTGCTCCGTGGATCGGGTCTGCAGGACGTCGCCGTTGTCGTGGTCCGTTATTTCGGTGGGGTCAAGCTCGGCACGGGCGGGCTGGTCCGCGCGTACCAGGACGCCACCCGCGCCGTGCTGGAGGACATCACGGTGATGCGTCGTGAGCCCCGGGACGTGTGGACCCTGGATGTCGACCACGCGGAGGCAGGCAAGATCGAGGCGGAGCTCCGGGCGCGGGGCCTGGACGTCGAGGCCTCCTACGGTCAGACCGTGACGTTGACCCTCACCGTGGCCGCCGGAGAAGACCCCGGTGGCGTTGTCAGGGAAATCTCAGCAGGAACTCTGGAAGTTGTACGGGGCGGGTCCCGCTGGGACGACGTCAAGGCGGGGTGAACCGGGGTAGACTCGGGGCCATGCCCATGGACAACTACTCCGACAATCCCGTTGCCCGTCGTAAGGCCGATGTCCGTAAACGTTCTCGGTCGATCCAGGTGTCCGGGGGAATCGCGGTTGCAGGGGGCATTCTCGGAATTCTGGGGGTCGCTTCGGGGCTATTCTTCACGATTGCGGTGGTCGCTCTGGTGGTGCTGGGATGGAACGTGGTGAAGGTCCGCGAGGTGCTCAACCACAAGGACCAGTGGTGATCCGTGACCCGGATTGACGCATGGGTGTGGGCGGTCCGCCTGTACAAGACGCGGTCCGCTGCCGCTGACGCCTGCCGTGCAGGGCATGTGAAAGTCAACGATGTCTCCGTCAAACCTGCCCAGACCGTGGCAGTGGGGGACCGGGTACGTGCCTGGGTGAATCACCGCGAGTATGTCGTCGAAGTCGCCGAACTCGTCTCGAAGAGGGTCGGGGCTCCACGGGCACGGCAGTGTTACGTCGACCACTCTCCGCCGCCACCGTCGAAGGAGGTCCTGGCCTCGATCCCCCGACGGGACAGGGGAGCCGGGCGCCCGACGAAGCGGGAACGTCGCCAGCTCGATCAGCTGCGCGGACGCTGACCCATCCGCTGCCACCGGTTGCCCAGGCGACCGGGCCGCGACGAGGCGTGGTCGCCGATGTGCACGGTGCGGCGGATATGGTCGCGGCCGTAGGTGAACAACAGCAGGTCGTCTATGAGGCGGACCTGTCCCGGGGGATAGCCGTAGCCCATCGTCTCCTGCAGCTGGACCAGCGCTTCCGGCGCACACAGCACCGTGAGCTCACCGATGGTCGTCACCCCGTTCGCCGCGAGCATGTCCACCGCGAACCGGTAGTAGTCAGCCTTGGACATCGGGTATTCATTACCGACGAGCATGGTCAACACCCCCGGCAGCATGGTGGCGGTGAGCTCGGTGTCGTCAGTCGTGTCGCCGTCAGTGCTGGTGGCACGGGCAATCGTGTCGAACTGCTGGTCCGCGAGCTCGATGAGGCCGGCGGCCAGGGTGAAGGCGCGGTGTACTTCCGGACTGATCACGTGACCCGGGTTCTTGTAGCGCACGTCGTGCTCGAACTCCGCCCAGGCGTGCTGCAGCACCGTCCTGATCTGGATCTCGATCAGCCTGCCCTCCAGATCGGTCAATGACGGCATCGTGGAACTCGTGACCCGGGCGATGACGTGGGAGGATGCGTACCCGAATTCGCCGCGCCCGGCGGTCTGGGCCGACTTGTCGGTCACAGAGACCACGTCGAAGAGACTGCGCATCACTCCGACGAGCAGCAGGATGTCGGCTGTGGTGTAGACGGTGACACGGACCCCCAGGACGTCATAGGCGGAGTCGAAGTCACGGTAGTCGGGGTGGACGGTGTCATGGATCTTCGCCAGGTAACTGCCACGGTCCTTGATTCTCACCGAGACCTGGTCGAAGGCGATACCCGCGTCGGACAGTTCGTCGGAGAGGACCTTCTGTATGTCCGTGACCACCGTGGGGTGGTCGGCGAGCCATGTGTCGAAATCCCGCAGGACGGTGGAATCTTTCATGGCACCGACTCTAGCGCCTGACAGTGGCCTTCCGAGATGTCGATCGGCCCGGTGCAGGAAACTGAGGGTGCCGCCCCGGACGAAACGAACAGCCGTTGGTCCTCGGTCACGAAGAACAGGACCGGCCCGGGGCCACCGGTGAGAATGCGGTGCGTCGGTACTGCGAGGAGAGGGTGGGCGAGAAGCCCCGCAGCAGGAAAAGGTACGCCGATGACGGCAATCTCCCGGATCCCGGGTTCGGCGTCACGGTGCCGCAGGGCGGTGCCGTACACCGAGGTGAGGTCGCCGAGAGTCGCGAGCATTCCAGTGGCGGAGTCCTGCCACAACAATGACGCACTGGTGTGGCGTGCGCCCAGGTCGGCGACGGTGAGACGCCGGGAACCGTCCTGCACGGTCGCTCCCAGACCACCACCCAGCGGAATGGTGACCATGGAAGCGGGGTCGTAGGGGTCGTGGTCGGCGGAGGTGGTGGTGACGTGCAGATGGAGTTTCCGGTTCATACCGGTAGAGAGACTCCTAGAAGGGCGCGGAGGTTCCCTTCACCTCGTCCAGGTCAGGACGCCTCGACTTCCCCAACGCGGAGAGCAGTTCGTCGAAGCTCCACAGCGTGATGTCCTGTCCCTTGTCCTTCAGCTCGCGGGCACGCTTCTCCTTGCTGGTCACCGACCCCCATTCGCCGATGACCAGCAGCGTGGTCTTCTTGGTCACATTCTTGCCGACGGTCGCGCCGGCCTCGGCGATCATGTCCCACACCTCACCCTTCTCGTACGGGGCGAAGTCCCCGGTGACGGTGACATTCTGTCCGAAGATCGGTCCGTTCGCATCGGCCTCGGTGTTGGGCTCCGGGACGGTGTCCGGCGTCGCGACGCGCTGCCAGGTCTGCCGTGGCGAGGACTCTGCTGACTGTGCTGACTCTGCTGACTGTGCTGACTGCGTCGACGTCTCCTGCGTCGGCTCGGGGGCCGATGCAGGGGACGTGGCCGACACCGTGTCCCTCTCGACCGGGGAAGTGGGGGCGGTGTCCAACGGGAAACCCGCCTGCAGGTTGCTCAGCAGCTGGTGGACCCGTGTGAACTGTTCCTGTTGTCCGGGGGCGAAGACCACGATGTTGGACGCGCCACGGGTCGCCGGGAAACCCCGTACCGGGCGGAGGACGGCATTGTCGGGAGGCGTCGCCAGTGAGAACTGGATCCAGCCGGGGGACTCGTCGGACGGCGCATGCCGGTACCAGCCGCGGAGATCGTCCGGAGTGACAGTCAGCTCGGCCGGCAGCAGGGTCTGCCCCATCGGGGTTCTCCGCACCTGCACCCCGTTGTCATCTACCGTGACGTCTGCCCCGTGGGCGGTGACCGTGTGCGCTGCAGCCGTGGTACTCATAGCGCCCGATCCTAGTTACCGATGCCGTCCAGGACGAGCTCGACCCCGGAGAGCACCTGCGCGACGGTGCGGGGAGTGGCACCGGCCGCCTGCGCGGTCTGCACGTCGGTCGCTGCGCCCAGCAGGTACCGCGACAGCACCCAACCGGTCAGCTCGCGGTCCGCGGCAGGTGAACCCGTCAGGGCATCGGCGAGAGTACCGGCGGGATCCTGTGCTGCCGTGCCCGCAGCCAGTGCGGCAGCGACCACCTCGGCGCCGTCGCGCACCCCGAGGAGCTGTTCGAGCAGGGCGGAGGCGGTGGTGTAGGCATGCTCCCGCCAGTCGGCCGTCTCGGGTCCTGTCTGTTCCGACGGGCCGGCTGCCTCCAGGATTCGCCCCGCTATGCCACCGAGCAGGTCCTGCTTGCTGGGGAAGTGCCAGTATAAGGCCCCGGGAGCGACGTCGAGCGTGCGTGCGAGGCGTCGCATCGTCAGGTCACCGAGGCCGTACTCGGCGAGGATGTCGAAGGCTGCGGTGAGGATTCGGTCGCGGTTGAGCTGCACCCCGCCCAGTGTAGTGGCCCGATGCAACTCAGGACCGTCCACAGCTAACGTTCCGCCGGCGGGTGACGTTGTAGGGTCGTAGCTGTACAACAAGCATGAGAAGGGAACCACGAATGTCACCACGGGTGTCAGGCCACCGGCCGGGAATCACCACGGCCGTTCTCGCCGGGGTCGTTGCGGCGACCCTGGGACTGGCCGCCTGCGGCTCCGACGATGCTGACGGGGACGCCGCCGGCAGCACGACGACCAGTTCCTCGAGCGCAGCGTCCAGCAGCGCGAACGAGTCGACGGAGGCTTCAGAAGCCCCGGAAGCCTCGGAGTCTGCCGAGCCGGATCCCAGCGAGTCCGCCGAACCGGCACCGGACGACCAGCCGGAAGGTGACCGGGGCGAGGGCGAGCCTCCGGCGGACGCCCCGGCCCCCGAACCCGCCAACGCCCCGGCGGGGAACGCCGCCAACGGTGATGACGCCGCGCAGATCACGGCCGTTGCCCGAGGTCTTGGCGAGGACAAGCCTTGGGGCGAGTACCAGCGCATGGTGGTGGACACCTCCTGTCGTGCAAACCTCGACCAGGTTGGTGGCAGAGACGCCATCCTGCAGGATCTGGGACGCCAGTCGGAGAACACCATGGCAAGCAAGGTCATGGCCGACCAGGGAACCACGTTGCCCGTGGTCCACGGCGTCAATGACATCCGGGTGGAGGGCGACCGCGCCACTGCCAATATCGACGCGGAGATCGCGGGTCAGCGGCAGACTACGCCGGCTGTGTATGTCCGGGAAGACGGACAGTGGAAGACCTGTAACGCCGCATGACGGTATCTCGTCGCGTACTGATCGGACAGTCGGCGAAGACCCTCACGGTCTTCCTGGCTGTCTTCAGCATTTCCGGACTCCTGTGGGGCTGGTGGCGCCCTGCGGTGACCGCGGTGGTCACCGACACAGGCGCCGCCGAGCTCGACCCGGCGACGTCCGGCGCACCGTTCCTGTCTTTCGCGGTCTTCGCCCTCGCTACCGGGCTGCTCGGAGCGGTCCTCGCCGGCTGGTCCTTCTGGCGTTCACCGCGGTTGCGGGGGCCGGTGATGCTGTTGGCGGTGATCGCCCTGGCCTTCCTCGGCGCCGCCGTATTCCTCCTCTTCGGCAACTGGATCGCAGACACCCTCCACGGCACGGACATCACCGCGGGTCTCGCTGACAACCTCAGACCCGGACAGGACGTCACCATCGTCTCCAAGGTCACCGGCGCCGCCGGCTACCTGGCGGCACCCGCCGCCGCTGCCGTGGTCTACTGGACCTGCTCGCTCTTCGCCCCGGACTCCGCCTTCGAGCGCTGAGCCTCTCCGGCGGTCACTGCCCCCGCAGGTCACGCAGTTCGCGGTATGCCTGCCAGACGGAACCGCCGAGGTCGCCGTCGGACACTCCGGCGGCGTCTGTACCTTCGCTACCGTCGGCCCCCTCGGCAAGCCCCATCTCCTCGGGGGCGAGCAGCAGCTCACCGTGAGCCCGGTCCAGGGCCACGTCACAGGAGGAGTCCTCGCCACGCTCCAGGTACAGCGACGCCGCCGCAACCCAGTTCATCGCCGCACTGCTGTGGTCCCGGGCCTCGGTGAACGAGTGGGCTGCGCGGGTGGCGTACTCCAGGGCGAGGTCCTCACGCCCCGCCTCCTCCCAGATCGCCGACATGTCTTCGTTCCAGTCACCCAGGTGCCAGGAGAACATCGGATCGTCGTCCGCCTCCTCCAGGATCCGGCGTGAGCGTTCCATCAGTTCGACGGCACGGGAGGTGTCGCCGACATTGAGGTGCTCCCTCGCACCGGTACGCAACGCCTGGGCCGCCGCCAGGGGCCGGTCCAGGTCACGGTAGAGCGCGCAACTGCGTTCCAGCAGCCCGGCGGTCACCACATGCTGTCCGGAGGAGGACGCCGCGACACACGCCATCGTCAGGCACGCCAACGTGCGTTCACTGTCGGGAGTGAACATCGACCAGTCTGCCGTCGCCACGGCCAGGGACAGTCCCTCGTCCAGGTTGCCGAGCCCGATCGCGGCGCGGGCCCGGACCGCACGCAGGTTCAGCACAGCGGGGGAGACGGGTGCTCCGGTGGCCGCCTCGTCGACGCGGACGGCCAGGTCGTAGGCTGCAGCGTAGTCCCCCTCGGCGTTGAGCAGCTGGCACGCCTGCTCCGCCCGGTGCATCCCCTCCAGGGGCGCCCCGAGCTCCAGGGCGATCTCCGCGCACTGACGCCAGTGCTCCAGCACGCTGTCATTGTCATCTGCGGTGAGCGCGAAATATCCCAGCAGGTCGTGCGCCTCGTACCGCGTGGTTGGAGCCTCCGACGCCAGCATTGCGGTGGCGACCGCGACCGCCGCATCGATCTCCCCGTCGGCGTGCAGTTGCTGGGCACGGGTCAGTTCCCGGTCCCCGGGGGAGACGGTGCCGACGGTGAACCTGTCCGCCAGCGCCCGGAACACCGGCCGTAGCGGCGCCGTCTCGGGGGTGGCCAGCGATGTGGCACACGTCAAGCCACCCATCGCCGCGAGCGACAGGCAGGTGGCCTGGTGCCGGGGCAGACTGTCACCCGTGATCGTCGGATCGGCGGCCACCGTGGGGCCTTCCGGGGTGGGGCGGAACGACATGATCGCGCCCTGCAGGTCCTCGAGCAGACGGGCTGCGGGCGGCAGCGCCGCGAGGTCGACGCCGTCGGACTCCACGACCATGGCCACCAGGCACAGTGCCGAGTTGGCGAGGGCCGCCGAGGCATGGTCGTCGTTGTCCCTGGCGAGGTGGCGCCACTCGAACACCGCCTCAGCTGCCTCCTCGTGGAGTTCGAGGCGGTCGGACACCGCCGCGCGCAGGACGTGGAATTCGGTCCGCAGATGTGCGGGGGAGTCCGCCGGGAGATCGGTGTCCGGGTCCGACAACCAGTACAGGGTGCCGAACTGACTGGTGAGACGCCAACTTGTGGCGTGGTCTCCGACGGACGTTGCGGCGACGGACGCCTGCAGCAGGTCGACGAGCGATGGCTGCGATGCCACTGGTGACCCTCCGTCCTTTCTTCACTGTGGTAACGGGCTAGAATCACAACACGTTACCCGTTCACCGACCCTGGAGACGATCCCACGCCATGCTCTCGCGCCTGGACCTGAGGGGCCAGACCCCCTCCACCGCCGAACTACGTCGAATCCTGCCGCGTGGCGGCACCGACATCGACCATGTTCTTCCGGCGGTGACACCGGTCGTGGAGGACGTCCGCGCACGTGGCGCCGAGGCTGCGCTGGAGTACGGCGAGAAGTTCGACCACGTGCGCCCGTCCTCGGTCCAGGTGCCCGCGGAGGTCATCGCCGCGGCGCTGCGCGACCTGGACCCCGCCGTCACCGACGCGCTGCGGGAGGCCATCCGGCGCGTCCGGGCGTTCCACGGGTCGCAGAAGCCGCAGGACGCCTCGGTGGAGGTCGCACCCGGTGGCGTCGTCTCCGAACGGTGGATCCCGGTCAACCGCGTGGGCCTGTACGTCCCGGGCGGCAACGCGGTGTACCCCTCGTCGGTGATCATGAACGTCGTCCCCGCCCAGGAGGCCGGCGTCGGGAGCCTGGTGGTGTCCTCGCCACCCCAGGCGGATTTCGGCGGCTGGCCCCACCCCACCATCCTCGCGGCGTGTTCCCTGCTCGGTGTCGACGAGGTCTGGGCCGTCGGCGGCGGGCAGGCCGTTGCCCTGATGGCCTACGGTGACGCCGACCTGGAGCCGGTCGACATGATCACCGGACCGGGCAATATCTTCGTCACCGCGGCCAAGCGGTTGTGCCGGTCGGTCGTCGGCATCGACTCCGAGGCCGGCCCCACCGAGATCGCCGTGCTCGCCGACGACTCCGCTGACCCGGTGGCCGTGGCCTACGACCTGATCAGCCAGGCCGAGCACGATGTGATGGCCGCCTCGGTGCTGATCACCGATTCACCGGAGTTCGCCGACGCCGTCGACCGGGAAATCGAGGCGCGCTACAAGGTCACCCTCAACGCCGCGCGCGTGGCAGAGGCGCTGACCGGGGAACAGTCCGGCATCATCCTCACCGACAGCCTCGACGAAGCGGTCCGGGTCGCCGACGCCTACGCTGCCGAGCACCTTGAGGTGCAGACCGAGGACTCTGCGGCGGTCGCCGCCCGGATCACCAACGCCGGAGCCGTCTTCGTCGGCCACTACGCGCCGGTGCCGCTGGGCGACTACGCCGCCGGATCCAACCACGTCCTTCCCACGTCCGGCACCGCCCGGCACTCCTCGGGACTGTCCACCCACACCTTCCTCAAGCACGTCGACGTCATCTCCTACGACCGAGAGGCGCTCAAGGAGGTCGCCGACACCGTGACCGCCCTCGCGGACGCGGAGCAGCTGCCCGCCCACGGTGAAGCCGTCCGCGCACGATTCGAGACCCAGGAGCGATGATGACCGACCAGATCACCGTGGCGGACCTGCCGCTGCGCCCCGAGCTGCGTGGAAAGACCGCCTACGGTGCCCCGCAGCTCACCGTGACCAACCAGCTCAACACCAATGAAAACCCCTACCCGCCGAGCGCCGGCCTCGTCGAGGACCTCGTGGCGGAAGTGACGCGCCTGGCCTCGACCCTGAACCGCTACCCGGAACGTGACAGCGTGGAACTTCGCGGGGAGCTGGCGTCCTATGTGAGCCGTCAGACCGGTGTGCAGGTCGGCGTGGAGAACGTCTGGGCCGCCAACGGCTCCAACGAGATCCTGCAGCAGCTGCTGCAGGCGTTCGGCGGGCCCGGGCGCAGCGTCCTCGGATTCACGCCGAGCTACTCGATGCACCCGATCCTCGCCGCCGGGACGCAGACCGAGTTCATCGAGATGGCACGCACGGGCGAGAACTTCGGTATCGACGTCGACGCCGCCGTGCGGGCCATCGGTCAGAAGAAGCCCGACATCGTCTTCGTCACCACCCCCAACAACCCCACCGGTGGGGTGACCTCCGTGGCTGATCTGCGACGGATCCTCGGTGCCGGGCGTGCGGCAGGGTGCATCGTGATCATCGACGAGGCCTACGCCGAGTTCTCGGCCGAACCCAGTGCCACCGAACTGATCGCCGAGTACCCCGCGACACTGGTGGTGTCCCGGACGATGTCCAAGGCCTTCGACTTCGCCGGGGGACGGCTCGGGTACTTCATCGCCGACCCGGCCTTCATCGATGCAGTCATGCTCGTGCGACTGCCGTACCACCTCTCGACGCTGTCGCAGGCGGCGGCGACGGTCGCGCTGCGCCACAGCGACGAGACGCTGGCCACCGTCGATGCACTGCGTGGCGAACGTGACCGGGTGGTCGCGGCCCTGGAGGAACTCGGCTACGGTGTGGTGCCGAGCGAGTCCAACTTCATCTTCTTCGCCGTCCCCGGCGACGCCCACGACATCTGGCGGCGCTTCCTCGACAGCGACGTTCTCATCCGTGACGTCGGTGTCCCCGGCCACCTGAGGATGACGGTCGGGCTCCCGCAGGAGAACGACGCCTTCCTCACCGCCGCCGCAACGATCATCGGAGAACACACGTGAGAACCAGCCGCATCGAACGCACCACGAAGGAATCCTCGATCACCGTCGAGATCAACCTCGACGGGACCGGGGACACCGACATCGCCACCGGCCTTCCCTTCTTCGACCACATGCTCACCGCCTTCGGCTCCCACGGCTGCTTCGACCTGACCGTGCACGCCGACGGTGACA
This sequence comes from Corynebacterium glyciniphilum AJ 3170, assembly GCF_007673095.1. Classification (GTDB taxonomy): domain Bacteria; phylum Actinomycetota; class Actinomycetes; order Mycobacteriales; family Mycobacteriaceae; genus Corynebacterium. The sequence goes on along the minus strand of NZ_VDYZ01000013.1, from coordinate 71,728 downwards.
TCGACGTCGACGCGCACCACACCGTCGAAGACACCGCCATCGTGCTGGGCCAGGCCATCAACGACGCACTCGGGGACAAGACCGGCATCCGCCGTTTCGCGGACTCCTTCATCCCCATGGACGAGACCCTCGCCCAGGCAGTGGTGGATGTCTCCGGACGACCGTACTTCGTGGGCACCGGCGAGCCGGAGACCATGCTCACCACCGTGATCGGCGGACACTACGCCACCGTGATCAACGAGCACTTCTTCGAGACCCTCGCCTTCAACGCGCGGATCGCCCTGCACGTCCGCTGCCTCTACGGCCGAGACCCGCACCACATCACCGAGGCTGAGTACAAGGCCGTCGCCCGCGCCCTGCGCGCCGCGGTGGAACCGGACCCGCGGGTGACGGGGGTGCCGTCGACGAAGGGGACCCTGTGACCGTTCTCTCTGTCAGGGGCGTTCCCCTGATGCTGCTGAGCGTGTTCTGCGCCTTCCTCGGCTGGTCGCTGCTGCTGCCGGTCATCCCGGTGGCGATGCTCGACGCCGGCTACGGCGACTCCCTGGCAGGCCTGTCCACCGGTGTCTTCATGGCGGCGACGGTGGGCACACAGATCTTCGTCCCCCGGCTGCTGCGCCGGTGGGGGTACGTCCCGGTGATGGTCTCCGGGGCGGTACTGCTCGGAGTGCCCTCCGTGTTCTACCTTATCGACGGTGGATCGTGGCTGGTGCTGGTGGTCTCGGCGATCCGGGGCATCGGATTCGGCGCGGTCACGGTGGCCCAGTCCGCACTGCTCGCTGAACTCGTCCCGGCCCATCAGCTCGGCCGGGCGAACGCCTTCTTCGGCGCATCGATCGGTGTCGGGGAGATCATCGGCTTCACCATCGGGCTGCCGCTCTACACCCACGCAGGCGACCTGGTGTTCCTCGTCGCCGTGGGCTGCGGTGTGATCGGTGGTGCCGGCGCACTCGGCATCCCCGCCCTGCAGGCCGCCAGGGTGAAGAAGGACACCGGGCAGGCACAGCATCGGACGCAGGCCCGTGCGCCGCTGTGGAAGCTCGTCCTCGTCCCTATCGTCGGACTGTGCACCGGTGCGATGGGCTTCGGCGCCTTCTCCACCTTCACCGCCCCCGCCGTCAGTGAGATCGACGCCTCTGCCGCGGCGACCCTGGCCGGGGTGACACTGGCGGTCATCGGCGGTGGCCAGATCCTGGGCCGGACCGTCTCCGGCTGGTGGGCCGACCGGGTCGGGGAGCCGGGACGTCTGGTTGTCTGGGCGTCGTTGTTCGCCGTCGGCGGGATGCTCGCCATGTCGACGCTCATCTTCACGGCACCGACCGGCACCGTCCTGATCACCGGTGCGCTGTGTGCGGCGGCGGTCTTCGGGCTCGGATTCGGTGCGATCCAGTCCGAGACCCTGCTGATGATGTTCTCCCGCATGCCCAAGGAACGGGTCTCGGAGGCATCCGCGATGTGGAACATCGGCTTCGACTCCGGCACCGGCACGGGTTCTTCCGTGCTGGGTGTCGCCGCGACCACCAGCGGTTACGGTGGCGCATTCGTGGTCGGTGCGGGGCTCGTCGGCCTCGGGACCGTCACCCTCGCCGGCGACAGGATCCTGGGCCGCAACCGGGTGGCTGACCACCACAATGTCCGTACCCGGCTGCGGAGCCTACGCCCGGGCAGCGAACCGTAGAGGCAGCACAGGCACAGTCTCCCCGCTTGTGTACCCGGAGCAGCCTGTGAGATACATCGCCTTGTAGGATCACTGACCATGGTGGAAAAAGCATCCCCGACGGTCGCGCTCCTGGACTACGGCTCCGGCAACCTGCGTTCGGCGCAGCGTGCGCTGGAGCACGCCGGAGCGGACGTCACCGTCACGGCCGACCCGGACACCGTCCTGGGCGCCGACGGTCTGCTGGTCCCCGGTGTCGGTAACTTCGCCGCGTGCATGACCGGACTCCGCGCCGTCCACGGGCCGCGGATGATCGGGGAGCGGCTCGCCGGGGGACGCCCCGTGCTCGGCATCTGTGTGGGGATGCAGGTCCTCTTCGACCGCGGTGTCGAAGGCACCGACGGGGTCGGTACCGACGGCTGCGGCGAATGGCCCGGCACCGTGGCGCGCCTGGAGGCGTCCGTCCTGCCCCACATGGGCTGGAACACCGTCGACGCCCCGCAGGACTCCCGGATGTTTGCAGGTGCAGCCGCAGACGAGCGGTACTACTTCGTCCACTCCTACGGTGTCCGGTCCTGGGAACTCGAGACCGACGGCCACACCGTGGCACCGACGGTGACCTGGGCCACCCACGAGGACTGCCGGTTCGTCGCCGCCGTCGAGAACGGACCGCTGTGGGCGACCCAGTTCCACCCGGAGAAGTCCGGGGAGGCCGGCGCCCGGCTGCTCCGGAACTGGCTCGCCACGCTCTAGAACGACCCGCCTCGAATCACGCGATAGGATATTTCACATGACTCTTACTCTGCTGCCCGCCGTTGATGTCGCCGATGGTCAGGCGGTCCGCCTCGTCCAGGGAGCCGCAGGCACCGAGACCAGCTACGGCGCCCCACTCGACGCCGCCCTGGCCTGGCAGAACGCAGGCGCGGAATGGGTGCATCTCGTCGACCTGGACGCGGCGTTCGGTAAGGGCAGCAACTTCGACCTGCTCAACGAGGTCATCGGCAGGCTGGACGTGAACGTCGAACTCTCCGGGGGCATCCGGGACGACGCCTCGCTGGAGCGTGCCCTGTCCACAGGGTGCCGTCGCGTGAACATCGGCACCGCCGCACTGGAGGACCCGGACTGGTGCGAGAAGATCATCGCCGAGCACGGCGACCGCGTCGCCATCGGTCTGGACACCCGGCAGGTCGACGGTGAGTGGCGCCTGCGGGGACGCGGGTGGGTCTCCGACGGCGGCGACCTGTGGGAGGTCCTCGAACGGCTCGACGCGCAGGGCTGCTCCCGTTTCGTGGTCACCGACGTCTCCCGTGACGGCATGCTCAACGGCCCGAACATCGACCTGCTGCGCGACGTCGCGGCGGCGACCTCCGCGCCGGTGGTGGCGTCCGGCGGAATCTCCAGCCTGGACGACCTCCGGGCCCTTGCCGGTGTCGTGGACGAGGGTGTGGACTCCGCCATCGTCGGCAAAGCACTCTACGCGGGGAAGTTCACCCTGGAAGAGGCACTGGTGGCGGCCCGCGGGGAGACACAGGCGGTGCCCGGTGAGTGACGAGATCGACACCCGGGCGCTGCTGGCCGTCGCCGAGGCCGCCGTCGATGAAGCGGAGACGACGTTCTCCGCCGCCGTCGGTGCCGAGCCCTCCGTGATGAAGAGCCCCGGTGACTTCGCCACCGAGGCCGATCTCAGTGTGGAACGCCAGCTACGGCACCTGTTGACCAGCTACACCGGTCTGCCCGTCCACGGCGAGGAGTACGGGGTGGTACGCCCCGGCGAACCGGTCGAGATCAACCCCAACGACGACAAGGCCGATGACCTCGACGGGCCGCGTCGCGACCGGTCGGAACCCGGGCCACGGGCCACCGACGCCGACACCCTCGACCGCGCAGACGCCGACAAGAACCCCGGTCTCGACGAACTCCCGGAGACCTGCTGGGTCGTCGACCCGATCGACGGTACCGCGAACTATGCCGTGGGTAACCCGTTCTGCTGCATCCTGGTCTCCCTGGTCCACAGGGGAGAGGCGGTTGTCGCGGTCACCGAGATGCCTCTGCTGGGCCAGCGCATCACCGCACGCAAAGGCCACGGACTCTACGTCGACGGGCACCCTGCGCGTCCGATGCTGCCGTCCGACCCCGGGGTGACGCAGATCAGCTTCGGCTCGATCCTGTCCCAACGGCGCGGTAACCTCCCGATCTCGTACCGTCAGGACATGCTCAACGCCATCGGCCGGACGTACCCGCGCATGCGCGTCACCGGTTCCTGCGGGATCGACCTGGCCTTCACCGCCGCCGGGATCTTCGGCGGCACCGTCACCTTCAGCCCGAATCTCTGGGACAACGCCGCCGGCATGCTGCTTGTGCGTGAGGCCGGGGGAGTGGTCACCGACTTCAACGGTGACCCGTGGCGTCCCGGCGTGTCCGGCCTGGTGGCCGGCGAACCCGAGGTCCATTCGATCCTGCTGGACCACATCCGTTCGGTGCCGATCGGCACCGCCGCACGAAACGCCCAGGAGATCATGGACCGGGGAGGAATAAGGTGACTGACCGATGAGTGTTGCAGTACGGGTCATCCCGTGTCTCGACGTCGACGACGGACGTGTGGTCAAGGGCGTGAACTTCCTGAACCTCAGGGACGCCGGCGACCCCGTCGAACTCGCCGCACGCTACGACGCCGAAGGTGCCGACGAACTGACCTTCCTCGACGTCTCGGCGTCGAAGGCGGGACGTGGCACGATGCTCGACGTGGTACGTCGGACCGCAGACCAGGTGTTCATCCCGCTGACCGTCGGTGGCGGAGTCCGCTCCGAGGAGGACGTGGACCAGCTCCTGCGTGCCGGGGCCGACAAGGTCTCGGTGAACACCTCGGCCATCCACCGCCCGGAACTGCTCCGGGAACTCTCCGCCCGCTTCGGGGCCCAGTGCATCGTCCTGTCCGTCGACGCCCGTCGCGTCCCCGAGGGCGGGGCGCCCCAACCCAGCGGTTTCGAGGTGACCACCCACGGCGGCTCCCGGTCCGCCGGTATCGACGCGGTCGAATGGGCCGTGCATGGCCAGGAACTCGGGGTGGGTGAGATCCTGCTGAATTCCATGGACGCCGACGGTACACGCGACGGCTTCGACCTCGACCTGCTCTCGCTGGTGCGTCAGGCCGTGAGTATCCCGGTCATCGCCTCGGGTGGTGCGGGCTCGGTCGGTGACTTCCCGCCCGCCGTGGAGGCAGGGGCGGACGCGGTGCTCGCGGCCTCCGTCTTCCACTTCGGTGACATCGCCATCACCGAGGTCAAGGACGCGATGGCGGAGCAGGGGATCGAGGTCCGGCGATGAGCGCGGTGACCACCGACGACGACATCCGCCGCGTCGACCTCGACCCTGCTGTCGCGGCCCGTCTCGCACCCAACGACGCGGGGCTGGTGGCCGCCGTGGTGCAGGAGAAGGCGACCGGAGACGTCCTGATGCTCGCCTGGATGGACGACCACGCCCTGGCGCACACCCTCGCCACCCGCAGAGCGACCTACTGGTCGCGGTCCCGGAACGAGTACTGGGTCAAGGGGGAAACCTCCGGGCACACCCAGTACGTCCACGAGGTGCGTCTCGACTGCGACGGCGACACCGTCCTGCTGACCGTCGACCAGACCGGCGGTGCATGCCACACCGGGGACCACACCTGCTTCGACGCCGACCGGCTGCTCCAGCCTGAAAGACCAGTTGATGACTGACCAGAATGACAGAGTCGACTCCGCCGACCCCTACCAGACCACGAGTTTCGACACATTCCGGCGCCTGGCCGCACGCAACCGCGTCGTCCCGGTCGCACGTAAGATCCTCGCCGACGGGGAGAGCGCGCTGAGTGCGTACACCAAACTTGCCGGGGACCGTCCCGGGACGTTCCTCTTCGAGTCGGCGGCACCGGGGCAGTCCTGGTCACGTCATTCCTTCATCGGTACCGGCGCGCGGTGCGCGCTGACGGCGAAGAACGGCGACGTCCGCTGGATCGGCACTCCGCCGGCCGGTGTACCGGAAGGTACCGACCCGCTCGCCGTGATCCGTGAGAGCCTGGAGCTGCTGCACACCGACCCGATGCCCGGTCTACCCACGCTGACGTCCGGCCTGGTCGGCTACATGGGCCACGACGTGATCCGCTACATCGAGGACATCCCCGACACCTGCACCGACGACCTGCAGGTCCCCGACATGGTGCAGTTGCTCGCCGACACCCTCGCTGTCATGGACCACCACGAGGGCACGGTCTGGCTCATCGCCAACGCGGTGAACTGGGACGGCTCCGACGACCGGGTGGAGGGCGCCTACGCCGACGCCGTGGCCCGGGTCGACGAGATGGAACGCCGCCTGGCCTCGGGCGCCCACCTGCCCTCGGCGACGTTCTCGACACCGGCCCCGCAGCCGCGCCGCCAGCGTGCCCTGGAGGACCACAAGGCCCGTATCGAGACCTGCAAGGAACACATCCGGGCCGGTGACGCCTTCCAGATCGTCCTGTCGCAGCGGTTCGAACTCGACACCGACGTGCCGGGGCTGGACATCTACCGCATGCTGCGGGTGTCCAACCCCAGCCCGTACATGTTCCTGCTCAACGTCCCGGACGACTCCTTCACCGAGACGGCGTTCCAGATCATCGGATCCTCGCCGGAGTCGCTGGTCCAGGTCTCCGACGGCAGGGTGACCACCTTCCCCATCGCCGGGTCCCGTCCCCGGGGCGCGACCTTCGAGGAGGACGAGCTCATGGAGAAGGAGCTCGTCAACGACGAGAAGGAGAACTCGGAGCACCTGATGCTGGTTGACCTGGGTCGTAACGACGTCGGCCGGGTCTGTGCACCGGGCACGGTGGAGGTCCACGACTTCCGCCACGTGGAACGCTACAGCGCCATCATGCACCTGGTCTCCGGGGTCAGCGGTCGCCTCGCCGAGGGCAGGACCGCGCTCGACGCCTTCGTCGGCACCTTCCCGGCCGGCACCCTCTCCGGCGCCCCCAAGCCGTCGGCCCTGATGATCATCGATGAACTGGAGGACACACGCCGAGGTGTCTACGGTGGGACCGTGGGCTACTTCGACTTCTCCGGGAACGCCGACCAGGCGATCGCCATCCGTACCGGCCTGTACAAGGACGGGACGGTGTACGTGCAGGCCGGTGGCGGCATCGTCGCCGATTCCGACCCTGATGCCGAGGACGAGGAAACCAGGAACAAGGCCCTGGCTGTGCTCCGTGCCGTCGCCGCAGCGGAGACGATGGTCGACGTGGCCACCACCGGGGCCGACATGGAGGTCGACCAGTGAAACGTCTCGGTGGGCGAAGCCTCGCGCTCCTGCTGACGGTCCTCAGCGCCGCAGGACTCTGGGGCGCCGGGCAGATGACCTGGCTGACCGTGACCGTCGAGGACGACAAGAGCGGTGAGTCGGTCAAGACCATCATCGGGTCTGTGTGGGACGCCGCTGGAACTCCACTGGCTCTGGCGATGCTCGCCGCGATGATCCTGTCGATGGCCCTGCAACCCCTGGCACGGCGCATCCTGGGTGGGATCTCCGCCCTGCTCGCCGCTGTCGCCGGCGTCGCCGCCGTGATGCTGCTCTCCGGGGAACCGGACCTGGGGAGGGCGCAGTCCCTGCTGGTCAGCGGTGCGGGGACACAGCGTGAGTCCGACCCCGTGCAGATCTCGGAATGGGCTGTCGTCCTGGACGGACACGTGCACACCGCCCCGGTCGTCCTGTTCCTGGCTGCGGCCGCCCTGGGCGTCGTCGGCGGTGTGCTGCTGGCCATGAAACCGGGTGCGGCCCGGTCAGGGCACAGCAAGTACGAGACGCCGGAGGCCCGCCGCGAGGGCGTGGAGAAGGACCTGGACGACAACCCCGGTTCCGGGCGCGTCCTGTGGGACGCCCTCGACGCCGGGGTGGACCCCACTGACCGTGACCCAGGCGACGGTGACCGCCGGGTGTGACGGCCACATCACCCCGATGTCACCGTCACGCGTGCGCGGGGATAGCATGGAAGTTCGTTTAGAGACCTGACCTGCCGGGAGGAAAGATGGCAACCGTACTCGACGAGATCATCGCCGGGGTGCTCGAGGACACCGCGCGGCGCGAGTCCGCGGTCCCGTTCGCCGAGATCAAGGCGATGTCCCGGGACATGCCGCCCGCCCTCGACGCCCGCGCGGCACTGGGTGGCTCCGACGTGAGCGTGATCGCCGAGGTCAAGAGGGCCAGCCCGTCGAAGGGACATCTCGCCGACATCCCCGAGCCCGAGATTCTGGCCAGCGCCTACGCCGCCAACGGTGCAGCGGTGATCAGCTGTCTCACCGAAGAGCGCCGGTTCCGCGGTTCACTGGCCGACTTCGACAAGGTCAGGGCCTCGGTCGACGTCCCGCTGCTGCGCAAGGACTTCACCGTCAACCCGTACCAGGTGCACGAGGCCCGGGCCCACGGTGCCGACGTCGTCCTGCTCATCGTCGCGGCACTGGAACAGGACCGGCTCGCCGCCCTGCTGGACCGCACCGAGTCGCTGGGGATGACCGCGCTGGTGGAGGTCCACTCCGAGGAGGAGGCCGAGCGTGCGCTCGCCGCGGGCGCCTCGGTGATCGGTGTCAACGCCCGTAACCTGAAGACCCTCGAGGTTGATCCCGGGGTGTTCAGCAGGATCGTTCCCCAGCTGCCGGACTCCGTCATCAAGATCGCCGAATCCGGGGTGCGCAACACCACCGACATGCAGGCCTACGCCACCGCCGGGGCCGATGCGATCCTGGTCGGTGAAGGACTGGTGACCGCCGCCAACCCGGGACAGGCGTGCCGCGCCCTCGTCGCCGCCGGACAGCACCCCGCGTTCCGACCGGACCCGAAGTAGCCGGGGGCACGTAAGGTACAGTTCCTGGGTGTGAGTACACCATCCGGGAACGACAAGAGTGACTTCAAGAACACGCTCAACCTGCCCACTGCGGGGGAGGTCCTCGCCGTGCCGACGGCGCACGACGCGGACGACAACGGTCACTGGGGAAACTACGGCGGACGGTACATTCCTGAAGCACTGATGGCCGTCATCGAGGAGATCCAGGACTCCTGGGCTAAGGCGCGTGCGGACCAGGAGTACCTCGACGAGCTCGACGACCTGCACCGCACCTACACGGGACGTCCGTCGCCGTTGTACTACGGCGCCCGGTTCTCCGACGCCGTCGGTGCCGACGTGTGGTTCAAGCGGGAGGACCTGAACCACACCGGGTCGCACAAGATCAACAACGTCCTCGGTCAGGTTCTGCTGGCCAAGCGCATGGGCAAGGCGAACGTCATCGCCGAAACCGGTGCCGGCCAGCATGGTGTGGCCACCGCCACCGCCTGCGCGCTGCTCGGCCTGGACTGCCGGATCTACATGGGTCAGGTGGACGCCCGGCGCCAGGCCCTCAACATCGCCCGGATGCGGCTCCTCGGCGCCGAGGTCATCGAGGTGACGGTGGGGTCAGCGACGCTGAAGGACGCCATCAACGAGGCGATGCGCTACTGGGTGTCCCACGCCGATGACACCTACTACTGCTTCGGCACCGCCGCCGGACCCCACCCGTTCCCCGAGATGGTGCGCGACCTGCAGCGCATCATCGGTGTGGAGGCCCGTGCGCAGATCCTCGCCGGGGCGGGACGCCTGCCGGACGCGGTCATGGCCTGCGTCGGAGGCGGATCGAATGCCATCGGGCTGTTCCACCCCTTCATCGACGACGAGGGGGTTGAGCTCATCGGAGCTGAAGCCGGCGGCGACGGTGTCGAGACGGGCCGGCACGCCGCACCGATCACCGTGGGGTCGGAAGGAGTCTTCCAGGGGGCCTTCGCCGCACTGATGCAGAACGAGGACGGCCAGATCACCGAGTCGCACTCCATCTCCGCGGGACTGGACTACCCCGGGGTAGGCCCCGAGCATTCCTTCCTGGCCACCCAGGGGAGGGCCGAGTACCTGCCTGTCACGGACACCGAGGCCATGGAGGCTTTCCGTCTGCTGACCCGTACCGAGGGCATCATCCCGGCGATCGAGTCCGCCCATGCCGTCGCACTGGCGGTGAAGGTCGGTGCACAGTACGCCGACGGGACCCGGACCACGGAGCACAGGGAGCGCCCACTGTTCATCGTCAACGTCTCCGGTCGCGGTGACAAGGACGTCGACACCGCCGCGACCTGGTTCGGCATGCACCCCGAGCAGTCGGACGAGGAACAGGGTGAGGCACTGGACGAGGAGAACAACCGATGAGCAGACTGTCCGACATCTTCTCCGGAGCCAGGGACGAGGGCCGGGCGGCACTCGTCGGCTATCTCCCCGCGGGCTACCCGACGGCCGAGGCATCCGTGGAGCTGGTGACCACGTTGTCCCGCTACGCCGACCTCATCGAGGTCGGGATCCCGTTCACCGACCCGATGATGGACGGCCCGACGATTCAGGAGGCGGCGACGACCGCACTCGACGCCGGTTTCCGGGTGAAGGACACCTTCACCGTGGTCCGTGCCATCACCGACGCCGGTGGTGACGCCGTCATCATGAGCTACTGGAACCCGATCCTGCAGTACGGCCCGGAGAGGTTCGCCGAGGAGCTGGCCGCCGCCGGTGGACTCGGGTCGATCATCCCGGACCTTCTGCCCGAGGAGTCGGCGCGGTGGAATGACGCGTGCAGGACCAACGGACTCGACAACGTCTACCTCGTCGCACCGTCCACCACACCCGAACGCCTGGACCTCACCGTCAAGGCCGGTGGTGGATTCATCTACGCGCAGTCGCACATGGGTGTCACCGGTGCACAGGACGACGTCTCCGCCGACGCCCGGGATCTTGTGGCCCGGACCCGCGCCGCCACGGACCTGCCCGTCGCCGTCGGCCTCGGGGTGAAGACCGGGGACCACGCCGCCGCAATCGCCGAGTACGCCGACGGGGTCATCGTCGGGTCCGCCCTGATCTCAGCGGCGGCGTCAGGAACGGCGGCCCTGGAGACACTGGCCTCGGACCTCTACGAGGGGGTCCGCCGGTGACCACCGACATCCTCGCCGCCATCCCGTCGCCTCCGCAGGGTGTGTGGCACCTCGGACCGGTGGCGGTCCGTGCCTACGCCCTGTGCATCCTGCTCGGCATCGTCGTCGCGGTGTACTGGACCGTGCGTCGCTACGTCGCGCGGGGAGGACGTGCGGAGACCGTGATCGACAGTGCGATCGCCGCCGTGCCCGCAGGCATCATCGGTGGCCGGATCTACCACGTCATCACCGACCACCACCTCTACTTCGGTGAGGGGCGGAACTGGGTCGACGCCTTCAAGATCACCAACGGCGGTCTAGGCATCTGGGGCGCGGTACTCGGCGGCGGGCTCGCGGTGTGGGCCATCCTGGCCTACAAGAAGGTGCCGCTGGCGCCCTTCGCCGACGCCGTGGCCCCGCCGATCCTGCTTGCCCAGGCCATCGGGCGTCTGGGCAACTGGTTCAACCAGGAGCTGTACGGCGGGGAGTCTGACGCGCCGTGGGCGCTGGAGATCTACCGCCGGGTCGACGAGAACGGCAACATCGACCAGATGAACGGTGTCTCGGACGGGTTCGTCCTGGCCACCGTGCAGCCCACGTTCCTCTACGAACTGCTGTGGAGCCTGCTGGTCGTGGTGCTGCTGGTCGTCGCCGACCGTCGGTTCCGGCTCGGCGGGGGACGGGTGTTCATGCTGTACGTGGCCGGCTACACCTTCGGCCGCTTCTTCATCGAACTGATCCGCACCGACGCTGCGACGACCGTCTTCGGTGACATCCGGATCAACAGCGTGGTGTCCGCCGTGGTGTTCATCGGTGCCGTCGTCCTGTTCGTCGTGACGCGCTCACGGACTCGGGAAACCCCCGAGTACGTCGCCGGACCCGCCGCTGAGACGGACGCAGGGACGGACGAGGAGCCGACCCTGCAGTAGCGGGCACCGGGGGACGGGGTTATCCTCGGACAGGTGAGTAGACGCACCAAGATCGTATGCACCCTGGGCCCGGCAGTGGCCTCCGCGGACAAAATCCGTGAACTCGTTCTGGCGGGGATGAATGTCGCCCGGCTGAACTTTTCGCACGGTGAGCACGCGGATCACCAGCAGAACTATGAGTGGGTCCGCCAGGCCGCGGAGGAGACCGGCCGCTCGGTCGGTGTGCTCGCCGACCTGCAGGGCCCCAAGATCCGGCTCGGCCGTTTCGCCGAGGAGAAGACCTACTGGGAGACCGGCGAGGAGATCCGGATCACCGTCGACGACGTGTCCGGCACCCACGACCGCGTGTCGACGACCTACAAGCAGCTCGCCAGGGACGCCCGTCCCGGCGACCGGCTGCTCGTCGACGACGGGAAGGTCGGGCTCGTCTGCAAGTCCGTCGAGGGGAACGACGTCGTGTGCGAGGTCGTCGAAGGCGGCCCCGTCTCCAACAACAAGGGTGTGTCCCTGCCGGGGATGAACATCTCCGTTCCCGCGCTCTCGGAGAAGGACATCGCAGACCTGCGTTTCGCCCTGACCATGGGTGCCGACGTCATCGCACTGTCTTTCGTCCGCTCACCGGCGGACGTCGAGCTCGTCCACGAGATCATGGATGAGGTGGGTCGGCGCGTGCCCGTCATCGCGAAACTCGAGAAGCCGGAGGCCGTCGACGCTCTCGAGCCGATCATCCTCGCCTTCGACGCCATCATGGTCGCCCGCGGTGACCTCGGTGTCGAGGTCCCGCTGGAAGAGGTGCCCCTGGTGCAGAAGCGGGCGGTCCAGATCGCCCGCGAGAACGCCAAGCCGGTGATTGTCGCCACCCAGATGCTGGACTCGATGATCGAGAACTCCCGCCCCACCCGCGCCGAAGCATCCGACGTGGCCAATGCGGTGCTCGACGGTGCCGACGCCGTCATGCTCTCCGGCGAGACCTCCGTCGGCAAGTACCCGGTGGACACGGTCAAGACCATGTCCCGGATCGTCACCGCCGCCGAGATCGACGGTGAGGTTCCTCCGCTGTCCCACGTTCCGCGCACCAAGCGCGGTGTGATCAGCTTCGCCGCCAAGGACATCGGCGAGCGGCTCAACGCCCGTGCCCTGATCGCCTTCACCGCCTCCGGTGACACCGCCCGCCGTGTCGCACGTCTACGCTCAGACCTGCCGCTGCTGGTGTTCACCCCGTCCCAGGAGGTCCGCAATCAGCTCGCCCTGACCTGGGGCGCGGAGTCCTACCTGACCAATGAGGTGTCCACCACCGACGAGATCATGCAGGAGGTGGACTCGATCCTGCTGGGACAGGCCGGCTTCACCCGCGAGGACGCGGTCGTCATCGTGGCAGGCTCGCCCCCCGGCACCGAGGGAAACACCAACATGATCCACGTGCACCTTCTCGGGGAGGACACCGCCTAGGGGCGGTACATCCCGGAATTGACGTAGCTGACAGAGGCGAAGGAGGCCTGACCGCAGATGATCGACGCACGCGACACCGCACTGCTGCTGGAGGGTGGGGGCATGCGGGCCTCCTACAGCGCCGGAACCATGGATGTCCTCATGGAACACGACGTCCGGTTCGGTTGGGTCGGGGGAGTGTCGGCCGGTGCGTCACACCTGGTCAGCTACCTCAGTGGTGAACGGGACCGACTGCGCCACAGTTTCGTCGACTTCGCGACGGACCCGCACTTCGGTGGCTGGACGTGGCTGCTGCGGGGGAAGGGCTACTTCAACGCGGAATACATCTACGGTCAGGCGCCTACCCTTGACCTTCCTCGTCCGTACGATGCCCGGCAGGTCCTCGACGGGGACACGGAGTTCCGTATCTGCGCCACCCGGGCCGACAACGGCGACCCGGTCTACTGGGGGCGTGAGGACATCACCTCCGGTGCGGAACTGATGGACCGGGTCAGGGCGTCCTCGACGATCCCTTTCGCGATGCCCGTGCCCCGCATCGACGGGGTACCCTATGTCGACGGCGCGCTGGGCCCGTCGGGTGGCATTCCTCTGGAGGCCGCGCTCGCGGACGGGTACGACCAGTTCTTCGCCGTCCTGACCCACCCACGGGGCTATGTGAAACCACCGATGGGCAAGACGAAGGTGTGGCGCACCCTGCTGCGCCGGTACCCGGCGGTGGCGGAGGCCCTCGTCACCCGCCACATCCGCTACAACGCCACGATGGACCGCCTGTACGCGCTGGAGCGGGCCGGGCGGGCGTTCCTCCACTTCCCGGAGGACGAGGCGCCGGTGAGCTCCACGGAGCGCAAGGTCGACGTCCTGCGTGACTCGCTGCACCGGGGGACGGAGCAGGCACGGCGGGACTGGTCTGCCATGGACGATTTCCTGGGGCGTCCGGCGGTCCCGACGGCCTGACTGGCCCGCCCCGGGGCGGGGTCAGGAGCGCCAGAGGTAGGCCAGCACTCCGGCGACGGCGGACCGCGTCGCGGCACCCACGGTGCCGGCCGCGGGCAGGAAGTGCGGCGAGTGGTTCCCGGGGATGTCCTGTGCCACCCGGTCAGCGGTCACCGCGGCAGCCCACTCGTCCCGGTCGGTGCACCCGGTCAGCCAGAATTCGTAGGGGACCCCGAAGTGCCGCGGAATCTCGGAGAAGTCCTCTGACGCTGTCCACCGCGACGCGTCCTGTGACCGGTCGCCGAACACGGCGTCGAAGACCGGGCGGACGGTCTCGTGCACGGTGCTGTCGTTGTCGGTGAGCTCCCCGCGGGCCGAGTAGACGATATCGGCGGGCTGTGGTGTCCCGGATGCCGTGCACTCAGCCTGGATCACCCGCTCGATGGCCGCATAGGTGCGGTCCCGCACCCCGGTGTCGTAGAAACGGCAGTTGAGCACGAGGGTCGCGGTGTCGGGGATGGTGTTGTTCGTGTGGCCGGCGGTGAGCGTCCCCACCGAGACCACCGCGAAGTCGTCCGCGGCGACCTCACGGCCCACGATGCCCTGGAGTCGGACCACGATCATGGCGGCGAGGAACGTCGGGTCGATCGAGTTGTGGGGTGCTGAGGCATGTGACGAGACCCCGTGCAGCGTCACCGTGATGGTGTCGCAGGCGGCCATGACCGGGCCGGCGGCGGAGAAGACCGTCCCGACCGGTCCTGGCATCACATGCTGCCCGAGACAGACGTCTGGGGCGGGGATCCGCTGAGCCAGCCCGTCCTCGATCATGGAGGTCGCCCCGCGGGTCACCTCCTCCGCCGGCTGGAACAGGGCGATGAACGTGCCGGACCAGGCGTCCTGCCGGGCGTCCATGATCTCGCACAGACTCATCAGGGCGGTGGTGTGCACGTCGTGCCCGCAGGCGTGCATCACGCCCGGGTTCTGGGAGGCATAGGGGGCACCGGTGTCCTCGGTCACCGGCAGTGCATCGAAGTCGGCCCGGTAGAGCACGGTCGGGCCGTCGCCGTTGCGCCACACCGCAGTGATCCCGTGTCCCCCGATACCCGAGGTCACCTCGGCTCCGAGTGACTCCAGGCGCTGCAGGATGTGCGCGGCCGTCTGCTCCTCGTGTTCACTGAGTTCAGGATGCTGATGCATCCAGGTGTAGAAGTCGCCTGCCCAGGACAGGTCGACACCGTGGTTGTCGATGAACTCCGCGATCCCGCTGCTACTCATGGGGGACAATTCTAGCTACCGGACCGCCGGGTTGTACCGCAGGGAGTTGCGTTGGAAGTCGATCTCGTCGCCGAGCCGGATGCCTGGTGCCAGTCGACCCTGGTCACGGGCGTCCTCGAGGCGCGCGAGGACCTTGGCCTTCAGACCCGCCGGGCTGAGGGTGTTGATGAAGATCTTCGTCCCTCCCTCGAACCCGGCCATGGTGGAGTCACGCCACTTGATCATGATGCGCCACGGCATCGGGACGTCGACGTCCAGAGGCCGGTGCAGCCACTCCTCGTTGGACGGCATGTGCGGTCCGGCGGCCACATGGCAGGCATGGACGAGGTCGGCCATTGCGTCGCGTTCCTCACCGCTGATCAGCCAGGGCTCGGTGGTGCCGGAGCGGGAGAAGACCTCGAGTGTGGGCCACCGGTGACCGAATCCTGCGAATGCGACGGCGTGGTCGTTCTCGGCGACGATGAGGTTGTGGTGCCCGGCGTAGTCCACCGCCCACTGGTTGTACATGTTCGGGTTCGCCCGGACCTGGGCGATCTCCGTCTCATTCTGCAGACCGTGCTCGTCGATGGCCACGAGTTGCTTGTGCAGGTGCTCGATCGACGCACCGGCGGGCTCCAGCCAGTTCTGGAAGGCCGCGACGTAGCGGACGTACGGGTTCGCCCGGTAGAGCCGGTCCATCGCGTCGACGGTGAAGGCGATGTAGAGCCGGTGGTCCGACCAGCTCATCTCACCGGAGCTGAGCAGCTGGTCACTCCGGGTGGCACCGGGGACGTAGTGGTCGCGGGCGAGGATGATGTCATGACCGCCGCCGAACAACGGCCCCCCGAGTTCATTGACACTCTGGACGGCCCTGTCCCCGGTGAACAGTGCCTCGATCTCGTCGGCGGGACGCCCGGCGGCTTCCATCCGGATACGTAGGAGACGTTCGACGTGCTCCCGTCCCTCCGGCTCGGAGAGGTACTCGGCCATGTGACGGGCCGCGGTGGCGTCCATCCGGTGCCCGTAGTTCACCAGCCAGTAGTCGTAGGTCAGGATCTCGTAGAGGTTCGCGACGCGTCGGAACAGCGGATCAGTCTCGGAGAGGTCGGAGACGGTGAGGCCGCGCAGGATGCGGGGGTCACCGTTGTCGTCGATGACCATCCGGGCCTTCTCAGGAGTGGTTCTGAGCAGATCGGCGATCCCGAAATCGGTCTGGTTGTCACGGTTGTCGTCGGTGATGTCGAAGACGTCCTCGGGACGTTCCCGGACGGGACGGTGACCGCGACTGGGCACGGTCCACACTTCCGTCCCGGAGAACGGGTTGACTTGTTTGATGGTGCCGTCCGGCAGTGTCGTCAGCGGGGGCACCGGTGCTGGGGAGATGGAGGAGTGGCCGATCACAGTTACCCAACAGTAGTCGCTCGGACCCTGGCCGTGGGAGCGAGTCAGTGCTTTACTGGTGCCCATGCCTCAGATCGTGTTCAAGATCCTTTCCACCGCCGACCAGCGCGACAGCATCGTCGACGATGTCCGCCACCTGCTGGACCTCAACGCCGAGGTTCTCACCGCCGACCTGGAGGTGTCGACCGGAACTGCGGCCGACAGCAGTCTCGAGGAGGTGTGGCGTGACTACGGATTCGCCGACGACGCAGAGAACGCCGGACAGGCCCCGGAGCCTGCGACCATCACGGTGGACGTGACCAGGCATGACGGCAGTATCAGTGCACTGACCGCCCGGTTGTCCGATGTTCTGGTCACCCGGGACAAGCAGCCTGCCGAACAGCTGTTCCAGCAGGTCCTCGACGACCCCGGCACCCCACGGGTGCCGTGGCACGTCGACATCCGCCCCTGAGGGCGACGTCCCCGGACACCTGTCAGTCGAGGATGCTCGACAGGAAGGACCGGGTGCGCTCCTGTCGGGGATCGGTGATCACCTGACGGGCCGGGCCGTGCTCGACAATGCGTCCGCCGTCCATGAAGGCCACCTCGTCCGCCACCTCCCGGGCGAAACCCATCTCGTGGGTCACCACCAGCATGGTCATACCGTCGTCCGCGAGACGCCGCATCACGTTGAGGACCTCGCCGACGAGTTCCGGGTCCAGGGCGGAGGTCGGCTCGTCGAAGAGCATCAGCTTGGGTTTCATGGCCAGGGCGCGGGCGATCGCCACCCGCTGCTGCTGGCCGCCGGACAGCTGGACGGGCCATGCATCAGCCTTGTCCGCCAGGCCGACCATCGACAGCAGCTCACGGGCGGTGGCCTCTGCCTCCGCCTTCGGGATCCCCTTGACCTTCACCGGGGCCTCGATGATGTTGGCGAGCACGGTGCGGTGGGTGAACAGGTTGAACTGCTGGAAGACCATGCCGATGTCGGCGCGTTGGCGGGAGGCCTCACGCTCGGAGATCTGGTGGAGACGACCGTTGCGCTCCTGGTATCCGATGAGGTCCCCGTTGACCTCGATGCGTCCTGCGTCGATGCTCTCCAGGTGGTTGACACACCGCAGCAGCGTGGACTTTCCGGAACCGGAGGGGCCGATGAGGCAGGTGACCCCGCCGGCGGGAACCTCCAGGTCGATGCCCTTGAGGACGTCAAGTCGTCCGTAGCGTTTCCACACGTCCTTGACGGCGATCATCGGGGTGGCGGGCTGGGGGCTCATCGACCGTTCTCCTTGTTGTTTCCGCTGTCGTGTCCACTGTCGGTCGGCGCAGCACCGGTGCGTGGGTTGCCGGGGTCCTCCACGGTGATGTTCAGCGGGGGCAACCCCTCTGCGTCGGTGAGTGCGGCAAGCTGCCGGCTGGTCAGCGCCCGGGAGGACCCACGGGAGTAGAAGCGCTCCAGGTAGTGCTGGCCGACCATCAGGATCGAGGTAATCACCAGGTACCAGGTCGCGGCGACGAGCAGCATCGGGACCGGTTCGAACATGGCGTAGGCGATGTCCATGGACCGTCCGTAGAGCTCACCGGCGTAGGGCAGGGCGATCACCAGTGAGGTGGTCTTCAGGAGACTGATCAGCTCGTTGCCGGTCGGGGGGATGATGATCCGCATGGCCTGGGGGAGCACGGTGCGCCGCATGTTCTGCCACCACGTCATGCCCAGCGCCTTCGACGCCTCGGACTGTCCTTCAGGGACGGCCTGGATGCCGGCGCGGACGATCTCCGCCATGTAGGCAGATTCATTCAGGCCCAGGCCGATCACGGCGAGCCAGAAGAAATTGGAGAGCACCGACTCCAGTGAGACCTCGGTGAATCCGAGGTTCACCGTCTGGTAGATCGCGCCCAGAAGACCCCAGAACACCAGCTGCACATACACCGGGGTGCCACGGAAGATCCAGAGGTAGAGCCAGGCGATGCCGCTGGTCACCGGGTTGGGTGACATCCGCAGGACCGCCAGGACCGCTCCCAGCACCACACCGACGATCATGGCCAGGACGGTGAGCGCGAGTGTGTGCAGCGCCGCTTCCGCGATGCGCGTGTCGAAGAGGTAGGAGGCGTAGGTTCCCCAGCCGTAGGCGTCGTTGTGTGCCGCGTCCCACACGAAGAGGGCGACCAGGATCAGCAGGATCACCGATGCGATGACCCGGCCGGGGTGGCGCAGAGGGACGACGTCGTTGTCGGTCGGGCGGGTACGTTGCTGCGCCCGGGGGTGGTCGCTCATGAAGTCGCTCCTTCGTCGGCGGATGCTGCGGCAGGGAGGGGATAGTCCTGCGTGTTGACGGTCACGGCGTCCACGGCGCCGTCGGTCAGGCCCCACGGCTCGAGGATCTCCTCGTACTGGCCGGAGGTGATCAGAAACTCCAGCGCTGCCGCGAATGCGGGGATGAGGTCGGAGTTCTTGGCGAACGCCCAACCGAAAGGCGTGGTGTCGAAGGCGCCCCCCGCAGGGACCAGTTTCCCGTCGGACAACTGGATGGCGTAGTCGGTGACCGCGGAGTCGGAACTCATCGCGTCGGCACGCTTTAATGCCGTGGCGTTTGCCGCGGCATTGGCGGAGTCGTAGACCAGCTTGTTGATTGCCGGGCGACCGGCGGCGACACACTGATCGGACTTGACCTGCACATCGTCGGTGTCGGAGTAGGTCCCCTTCTGAACCGCCACGGTGAGACCGCAGGCATCGGACGGGTCAACCGTCTTGCCCGGCGTCGTCGCCCAGGAAATGCCCGACGTGTAGAAGTCCACGAAATCATAGGACTGCCGGCGCTCCTCGGTGTCGGAGAACCCGGACGTGCCGATGTCCACGGTGCCGGCGTTGATCGACGGCAGGATCAGGTTGAAGTCCTGCTGTTGGAAACCGACGTCCACCCCCAGGACGGCACCGGCGGCGCGGACCAGATCCACCTCGAAGCCGATGATGTTCCCGGAAGGATCCTTGAACTGGTTGGGCGGGAATGTCGGGTTGGTCGAGGCCGAGATGTGTCCGGAGTCGCGGTACTCCTGGGGGAGCAGTTCCTGGAGGGCAGGAACGGGATCGGGTAGGGTGTCGACCCAACCGTCGGGATTACCGGACTCCTCGTTGGTGACGCAGGCCGCCAGGGACGCCGAGATCATCAGGGCCCCCAGGACCGAGCCGACCTTACGGGCGGATCTGCCCGGTCGCGGAACGGAGTGGGGTGTCATGGGGGGAAGTATATCGGCGCCGGATTCTGTTAGTCTCGGGCCCCATGGATTCTCTCGTCGAAGACTATCTCAATGACATTCTTGACCAAGTCCGAGACGACGATGACGGGGCGGTAGCGGACTATATCCCTGAGCTCGCGAAGGCGGACCCCACACCGCTGGCGTTGGCCATGTGCACCAACCAGGGATGGATCTACAGCGTCGGTGACGATGAGCGCGAGTTCACCATGCAGTCGATCTCCAAGCCCTTCGCCTACGCCGCAGCACTGCAGGACTGCGGGGTGGAGAAGGTGATCGAGACGGTGGGCATGGAGCCGTCCGGCGAGGCCTTCAACGAGCTCTCCCTCGACGGCAGGACCCACCGCCCGGTCAACCCGATGATCAATGCGGGAGCCATCGCGGTCAATCAGCTCATCAACGGGGAGGACTCGTCGGTCGACGACCGGGTTGAGGTGATCGTGGACTACTTCTCCCGGCTGGCGGGGCGTCAACTCACCGTGGACGAGAATGTCACGGAGTCCGAGACCGGTACCGCCGACCGCAACCTGGCACTGGCCCACATGCTGCGCAGTTACGACGTCATCGTGGATTCCGCGGAGGATGCCGTGGCCAGCTACACCCGGCAGTGTGCGATCCGGGTCACCGTCAAGGACCTGGCGGTGATGGGGGCGACTCTCGCACTCGGCGGGATTCAACCTTTCACCGGTGAACGGATCCTGAAACCGTTGGTGTGCCGGCAGGTGCAGGCGGTGATGGCGTCGGCGGGGATGTACGACGGAGCGGGGAGATGGATGGCCAGCGTAGGTATTCCGGCGAAGTCCGGGGTCGCGGGCGGTCTGATGGGAACCCTGCCCGGACAGTTGGGGATCGCGACCTTCTCACCGCGCCTCGACGAATCGGGGAACAGTGTCCGGGGCGCGAAGATCTTCCGGGCGTTGTCCGAGGACATGGGGCTGCACCTGATGTCCGCGGTGACCCGTAAGGGTAGTTCGGTGCGTGGCATCCGGACCCGCGGCAGGACCACGGTGTTCCGTCTGCAGGGTGGCCTCGACTTCTCCGGTGCCGAGGAATTCCTGACAGCCGCGGAGAACCAGGACATCACCACACCACGGGTGATCATCGACGCCCGACGGGTCACCGAGAGCAACCCGGTCGGACGTCGCATGGTGAAGGAAGGGCTGCGCCGGATCCGGGAGAACGGCAAGAAGGTCGCCGTCGTCGACCCGAACAACGTCCTCGGAAAGCGGAGGTTCGAGGACGGGACCACAGTGGCCACCACAGCAGCGGAGATCGACGACCAGTAGGCCCGTCAGAAACGCGGCAGGAATGAACTGAAGAAAGACCCCAGGTCGCCGATGAGACCGACCGGCGACGACAGGACCGATCCCGCGATGAACAGTGCGTTGGACGCGTAGGCGCCAGAGGTCTCGACAGCTTCAGCGATGGGAAGGTCCACGGTTTTCCTCCTGGGGAAATAGCGCGCCGGGCGACTCCCGACAGTTTGCCCACCCAATGTAGCGTATCGGTGGAGCAAGTACCATGGAATGAATGACGGACTGGTTTACGGCGGACCCGCACTTCGGACACCTCACCCCGGCTACGGCGAGGGGATTCGCCACCACTGCGGACCACGATGCGGTCCTGTTCCGGAACCTGACAGGCGCCCTGGTGCCGGGCGACCGCCTCTTCGTCCTCGGTGACATCTCCTCGGGCATACCTGACCAGGAGGACCGTGCGCTGCACCTGCTGGCGGACGTGCGCGACGCCACCGGGGCACGGCTCCACCTGCTGGCCGGAAATCACGACGCCGTCCATCCGATGCATGCCCGGTCCCTGACCGGCCACTCCCGCTTCCTCCGCACGTTTGACACGGTCTCATCGGCGATGACCCTCAAGATCGAGGGACGAAGGGCGGTCGTCAACCACTTCCCCTATGACGGCGACCATACGAGTCCGGACCGCCACGTCCAGTGGCGGCCGAGGGACTGCGGTGCACCTGTCATCCACGGGCACACCCATTCCACTGACAACGTCAGCTACTCGACGTCCGGGACACTGCAACTCTGCGTCAGTCTCGACGCGTGGGGGATGCGGCCGGCGAGGAAAGACGACCTGGCGGCACTCGTACGTCGGTGAAGCCGCACCCCGTGTAACGCAGAAACCCCGCCGGACTCCGTAGAGACCGGCGGGGTTGTGTGGTGCCCTGGGTGGGACTCGAACCCACACGCCCGAAGACACTGCATTTTGAGTGCAGCGCGTCTGCCAATTCCGCCACCAGGGCCGACCCCGGGAATCATACGGCAGAGGTGTTACCGCGGACAACACGGGGTAGGCGGTACCGGGAAAGGAGTCACGGTGTGGCGTCCGCACCGTCGAGGACGCACTGGATCAGGCCGCCGTAGTACTCCACGAATGCGTCCACGTCGGCGTCATGGAAATACTCCTGGGTGACCAGCCTGCGCATCAGCGCAAGTCCGATGACCATCGACATCGCCGCCTCCGCGCGCATCTCCGCGTCGGTGGACGACTGGTCGAGAGACTCTGCCGCGACCCTCTCTAGCACCGGGGCGACGACCTGTCGGCGGAAGACCTTCCCGAGGGCGTCGACGATATGCCGGTTTCCGCCGGCATCGGCCAGTTTGCGCACCAGCGAATTGGGGCTGTCGTCGGCAGACGTCACCGCCAGTCGCGCCAGGTGGGTCCCCATTTCGGCGAATGCCACGTTGTTCAGACGCTCGGCTGCCTCGGTGAAATCAAGCTGGGCCTCGTAGAGGTTCTCCTTTGTCCCGTAGTACTTGATGATCAGCGGGGCACTGACACCGACGTCATTGGCGATGTCCTTGAGTGACACCTCACTGTAGGGGCGCTGGTTGAACGCGGTCCTCGCACGTTCGAGGATGCTCACCCGTGTCTCCTCCGCCCGCCGCCGTGCCGAGGTCTGCGGCTCGGCGTCGTGCGGGAAGGCCGGTTCGCCCGGGATACTCTCTGTCTGGTCACTCATGGCGACTAGAATAGCCGGGGCATGACTCCAACCGCCGTAGCCACCACGAGAAGTGTGTCCGACACATGACAGACACGTGTACGGACATGCAGGAAGGTCACATGACAGACAACTCCGGGGACGGGCGTCCCACCCTCCTGTTGCTCGACGGGCATTCACTGGCGTTCCGGGCGTTCTACGCACTGCCGGCCCAGAACTTCTCCACGACCGGGGGACAGTACACCAACGCCGTGTACGGCTTCCTCGGTATGTTCCTCGGACTGGTCGAGACGGAGAAGCCGACACATATCGCGGCGGCATTCGACCTGTCGGGGCCGACGTTCCGTGAGAAGGACCTGCCCGCCTACAAGGCGCAGCGGCCACCGGCACCGGAGGAGTTCCGTGGCCAGGTCGAGTTGATCCAGGAGGCGCTCCAGGCACTGGGCATCCGGACCCTGACCAAGGAGTCCTATGAGGCCGACGACATCATCGCCACGTTGTCCTGCCGTGGCGCGGAGGCAGGCATGCACACCGTGATCTGCACCGGCGACCGGGACAGTCTCCAGCTCGTCAACGATGACGTCACGGTGCTCTACACCCTCCGTGGAGTCTCAGAACTCGACCGGTTCACCCCGGCCCGGGTGGAGGAGAAGTACGGTGTCACCCCGACGCAGTACCCGGACCTCGCCTCACTGCGTGGAGACACCTCCGACAACATGCCCGGGGTCCCCGGTGTCGGTCCGAAGACAGCCCAGAAGTGGATCAGCAAGTACGGCAGTCTGGATGCAGTCATCGAGCACATCGACGACTTCGGCGGCAAGGTCGGGGAATCACTCCGGGACAACATCGACAACGTGATCCTCGCCCGTAAGGTCACGGAGATGGTCCGGGACCTCGACCTCGGCGACCTCGGCAGCGACGGCGACCCGCTGTCGGCGTTGCGGCCTGCGGCGGTCGACGCCTCCGAGGCGGGCAGTCTCTTCGACTCGTTGCAGTTCGGTGCGAACCTGCGTAACCGGACATTCCGCGTGATGGGTATCGAGTTCGAGGACGGCGCAGCAGTTGAGCTCACAGTCGACGATCTTGCCGACGGCAAACTGGCGAAATGGCTCACCGACCGCGCCGGGTGGAAGGACGGACGCAGTCACGGCGATGCGTCGGTCAACCGACCACTGGTCGTTGAGGTCAGCGGCGAAGGGACGCCCTTCGGGGGACATGCTGACCAGGTTGTCCTGCTTGACCCGGTGACGGGGGAGGACGGGGTCCTCCACGCCGTGCAGATCGACCTGTCGGATCAGGACCCGAAGGATGAGAAGGCGTTACTGGGATATCTCGCCGATGCCTCGGCGGCGAAGTGGCTGCATGATTCCAAACGGTCCTGGCACATGCTCAACGGAGCCGGGGTGGCGTTGGACGGGGTCGAACACGACACCGCTCTGGCCGCCTACCTTCTGCGTCCCGACGTCCGGTCCACCGGGCTGGCCGACGTCCTGCAGCGCCATGCCGGACATGAACTCGCTGAAGGCGCCTCGACGCTCGCTCGGGCCCAGGCTGTGTGCGAACTCGTCACCTCCCTCACCCCGGAGCTCGCCGACATCGGCGCGATGGAGCTCTACCTCGACCTTGAGGTGCCCCTGGCGACGATTCTGGCGAGGATGGAGAGTTACGGAATCTCCGTCGACCGACCGGCCCTGCAGGAACTCTCGGACAACTACGCGGACCGCATCTCCGAGGAAGTCTCGGCCGCCCGTGAACTGGCCGGCGATGAATCACTGAACCTGTCGAGCCCGAAGCAGCTGCAGAAGGTGCTTTTCGAGGACTTCGGTCTGCCCACGACGAAGAAGACCAAGACCGGTTACTCCACCGCAGCCGGCGAACTCGAGAAGCTGACGGCGCAGACCGGGCACCCGTTCCTCAGCCACCTCATGGCCCACCGTGAGTACCAGAAGATGAAGACCACCATCGACGGCCTCATTGAAGCGACGGCGGACGACGGGCGGATTCACACCACCTTCAATCAGCGCGGTGCTGCGACGGGGCGCCTGTCCTCGGCTGAACCCAATCTGCAGAACATTCCGGTCCGTACCGAGGCCGGTCGCCATATTCGTGGTGCCTTCCAGGTGGGGGCTGGGTACACCACGTTGTTGACGGCGGACTACTCCCAGATCGAGATGCGCGTGATGGCGCACCTCTCCCGGGACCCCGGTCTCATCGAGGCCTACCGACAGGGCGAGGACCTGCACAACTACGTCGGTTCGAAGGTCTTCGACGTCCCGGTGGACGAGGTCACCCCGGAACTGCGCCGGCGGGTCAAGGCGATGAGCTACGGGCTCGTCTACGGTCTGAGTGCCTTCGGCCTGTCCCAGCAGCTGAATATCGCCGCCGGTGAGGCGAAGAAGATCATGGACACCTATTTCGAACGCTTCGGCGGGGTCAAGAAGTATCTCGACGAGGTTGTGGACCAGGCACGGGAGGACGGTTACACCGAGACACTCTACGGGCGTCGACGCTATCTTCCCGAGCTCAACTCCACCAACCGGGTCGCGCGCGACAATGCTGAACGTGCCGCACTCAATGCTCCGATCCAGGGGACAGCGGCGGACATCATCAAACGTGCGATGGTGCGGGTGGACCGCGAGATGACCAGACGCGGCATGGCCTCGCGGGTGCTGCTGCAGGTCCACGATGAACTCGTCGTCGAGGTTGTCGACGGGGAACTCGAGGAGATGACGACGTTGCTTCAGGAACAGATGGACGGTGCCGCCGAACTGAGGGTCCCGCTGGACGTGTCGACCGGCACCGGTGCGAACTGGGAGGCCGCCGGGCACTGACGGAACCTACTCCAGATCGCCGCTCGACAGGATCTCCACCCGTCGAATCCCGTCCATACCGGACAGTGAGGTCACCAGGGCGTCGGCGCGGTGGCGCCCGACAAGCTCGAGGGTGACGGTGGCAGGACGGTCGTCGTGCCCGTCGGGCGTGGTCGTGTGCTCCTGGTGCACCTGACGGATTGTCCAGCCGCTTCCGGTGATGGAGGTCAGCACCACCCGTAGCAGCCCCCGGCCGTCGTCGTAGGTGACCTCTACCAGGACGTGACTGTGGGGGCCGGGGAGCAGCCGTGACAGTCGACGTAGCCCGAAGGTGATCACCATGTGGAGCACCGTGACCGCGACGGCAAGCGTCCAGAGCCCGGCCCCGGCAGAGGCCCCGATCGCGGCGACCTCCCATACGGACGCGGCCGTGGTCAGGCCCACGACGGCACCACGGCGGGTGAGGATCAGCCCGGCACCGAGGAAACCGATCCCCGACACCACGGATGCCGCCACCCGTGACGGATCGTAACTGGTCTGGTCGGAGACGACATCCGCGAAACCGTACTTGCTCAACATCACGAACAAGGCCGACGAGGTTCCGACGATGGCCAGTGTGCCGGGGCCTCCGTTGTGTCCACGCAGACGCCGTTCCACCCCCACTACCGTGCTCAGCGCGAAGGCGAGCAGCAGCAGACCCACCTGGGGCCAGAACTGGTCGGTGACAGCGATCATCCCCCCATGCTAGGCCTCCGGCCCACCAGGATCAGGGAAGCCGACCGGAGGACCTGTCGGGACGTGAGGAGTGGTCCTGCGTCCGGCGGCGTTTCGTGACCTGTTCGAAGACGACCATGGCGGTGACGACGGCAGCACCGAGGACGAACAGTCCCAGCGCGAGTCCGGCCTGGTCACCGGGCGCCTGGATTCCGGCGTCCTCATCCTGCCACGGCCAGAGAGCACGCAGTGACCCCAGCAGCATGCCGGTCATCGTGAACAGGGTCAGGGTGCGGTGCTTGGTCAGGAGGTGCTCCATCACCCGCACGAACAGCACGAGCCCGGTCAGCGCGCCGAGACCGAAGACGAGGATGTAGGTCACGTCCAGGTCGCTGACAGCGGTCAGGGTCGCCGAGTAGATGCCGATCGCGTAGAGGAAGAACGACCCTGAGACACCGGGGAGGATCAGCGCACACACCGCGACAGCAGCAGCGATGAACACCAGCAGGAGGTTCGGGTCAGGATTCGTCGACGAGGAGAAACCTGTCGCGATGAAGGTGAACAGTGCGCCGACGATGAAGAGGGGAACCGCTGCCGGGAGGCGACGTTTCAGGTCGGTGGTGTCGATCATCAGCAGCGGTACCACAGCGGAGACCGCGACCATGCCGAGGAACAGGCTCTTGGCGGGAACCGGATGGTCCTCCACGAAGGAGCCGAGGACGCCCGCCAACGCGAACACCACGGCGACCATTCCGACCGCCATGGGAAGCAGCATGGTCCAGTCCACGGCCTTGAACCGCCGGGCACCTTCGGCCCGGTCAGTGGCAAACGCCTTCAGCGCGTCCAGAAGGCGGTTGGCGTTGTGGAGCACCCTCTCGTAGGCGCCGGTGACCAGGGCGACCGTCCCGCCGGAGATACCGGGGACGAGCTCAGCGGAACCGATCAGGCCACCACGGACGAAGTTGAAGACCACGGTCCCCGGATTCAGGGGTGTTCGTTCGAACGCAGGCGGGTGGACGTCTGTCTGGTCTGGGCGGGGGGTGTTGTCATTCACGGGCGTCATCGTATCCGGATTCTCCGGGGGAGGGTGAAACCTGCGCGCGGGACGCGTGTCCGGTCGCCTAGGATGGTGCGTCGTGAGTATGACGACTGAGAGTTCCCGGAAGAGCTCCCCGAAGAGTTCCCGGAAGCACGCGCTGACGTTGGGGTACTGGCCCGGTGAGGGGATCGGCCCGGAGATCGTGGATCCCACGGTCACCGCCACCACCACCGCCCTCCACCACTTCGGCGGGTACACGGTGCAGTGGGTGCCGCTCCTCGTCGGACGGGAGGCTTTCAGGAAGACAGGACAGATCCTCCCTGATGAGACATGGTCCGCTGTCGCGGGGCTGGACGGCTGGGTCCTCGGCCCCCATGACAACGCCTCCTACCCGCCCGAGGCGAGGGAGCAGCAGAACCCGTCGGCGGCACTGCGGGTCCGCGGGGACCTGTGGGCGAACATCCGTCCCGTCCGTGGTCTGCCCGGTGCTGTCGCACCCGGGATGGACCTGGTGGTTGTGCGGGAGAACACTGAGGGGCTGTATGCCGACCGCAACATGTACGCCGGGACGGGAGATGTGATGGTCACGCCGGATGTCGCACTGGCGATCGGCACATTCACCCGGCAGGGAGTGCGCAGGATCGTCCGGCGTGCCGGCCGTGTCGCCGCTGAAAGAGGGGGGCCGCTCACTGTCGCTCACAAGGCCAACGTTCTGGCCCGGACGTCCGGGATGTACCTGGACGAGGCGGAGGCCATGGCCGCCGAGACCGGGGTGGAGCTGCTGCCGGTGCACATCGACGCCCTGTGTGCCGATCTTGTCGTCCGTCCGGAACGGCACCGGACGATCGTGGCGGAGAACATGTTCGGGGACATTCTCTCGGACCTGACTGCGGCACTGGGTGGTTCATTGGGGGCGGCAGGCAGTATCAACGCCGGAGACCGGGCGGTGATGGCCCAGGCGGCCCACGGGTCGGCTCCCGACATCGCCGGTCGTGGCGTCGCCAACCCCGCCGGCATCATGAACTCCGCCGCCATGATGCTCAGTCACCTCGGCTACGCCGAGGCGGGGGACGCTCTCGCTGCCGCGGTCCGGCATGCTCTGACCCACTCTCCGACACCGGATCTCGCAGGGGCTGCGGGAGTGGGCACGGAGGAGTTCTCCCAGACGGTATTTGCACAGCTCGGAGGGGTCGTGTAGCCTACAGTCCGTTAACCGTCTGTCCGCAGGCGCGCGACGGTGCCGTCACACTGAACGCTGGTGGAACGGTGCCCCCTGTCCATCACTAAGAACAATCCGTCTCGGAGCAACTTCACATATGCCCACCAACAACGTTCCTCAGGTAGCCGTCAACGACATCGGCTCCGCTGAGGATTTCCTCGCCGCAGTCGACGCCACCATCAAGTACTTCAACGACGGTGACATCGTTGAAGGTACCGTCGTCAAGGTCGACCACGACGAGGTCCTGCTTGACATCGGATACAAGACCGAGGGTGTCATCCCCTCCCGCGAGCTGTCCATCAAGCACGATGTCGATCCCGGCGAGGTCGTCGAGGTCGGCGACGAGGTCGACGCCCTGGTCCTCACCAAGGAGGACAAGGAAGGCCGCCTGATCCTGTCCAAGAAGCGCGCACAGTACGAGCGCGCCTGGGGCACCATCGAGGAGCTCAAGGAGAAGGACGAGCCGGTCACCGGTACCGTTATCGAGGTCGTCAAGGGCGGCCTCATCCTGGACATCGGTCTGCGCGGATTCCTCCCCGCCTCCCTCGTCGAGATGCGTCGCGTCCGCGACCTCCAGCCGTACATCGGCCAGGAGATCGAGGCCAAGATCATCGAACTCGACAAGCAGCGCAACAACGTCGTCCTCTCCCGCCGCGCATGGCTCGAGCAGACCCAGTCCGAGGTCCGCTCCGAGTTCCTGCACCAGCTGCAGAAGGGCCAGGTCCGCAAGGGTGTCGTGTCCTCCATCGTCAACTTCGGCGCCTTCGTCGATCTCGGCGGTGTCGACGGCCTGGTGCACGTCTCCGAGCTGTCCTGGAAGCACATCGACCACCCGTCCGAGGTTGTCACCGTCGGTGACGAGGTCACCGTCGAGGTCCTCGACGTCGACCTGGACCGCGAGCGCGTGTCCCTGTCGCTGAAGGCCACCCAGGAGGACCCGTGGCGCGTCTTCGCCCGGACCCACGCGATCGGTCAGATCGTCCCGGGCAAGGTCACCAAGCTGGTTCCGTTCGGCGCTTTCGTCCGCGTCGAGGAGGGCATCGAGGGCCTGGTCCACATCTCCGAGCTGGCCGAGCGCCACGTGGATGTCCCGGACCAGATCGTCACCGTCGGCCAGGAGCTCATGGTCAAGGTCATCGACATCGACCTCGAGCGTCGTCGTATCTCCCTGTCGCTGAAGCAGGCCGACGAGGACTTCGCCGAGGAGTTCGACCCGTCCAAGTACGGTATGGCCGACTCCTACGACGAGCAGGGCAACTACATCTTCCCGGAGGGCTTCGACTCGGAGACCAACGAGTGGATGGAAGGCTTCGACGAGCAGCGTGAGGCCTGGGAGGCTCGTTACGCCGAGTCTGAGCGTCGTCACAAGATGCACGCCGCACAGATCGAGCGCCACCGTGCCCAGGCTGCCGAAGCTGACGAGGCCGCCGACAACGGCTCCTACTCCAGCAACTCGGACAAGCCGGCCGCCGCTGTCGAGGAGACCACCTCCGACGCCGGCTCCCTGGCGTCCGACGAGCAGCTCGCCGCTCTGCGCGAGAAGCTCGCCGGTTCCGGTGAGTAATACCGTCGCCTGAGCTGCGGTACTGACCCGGCCCACCCCGTTCCCGGGGTGGGCCGGGTCTTCTGCTGTGTCCGGGGACCTTATCTTTTTCATGGTGAAGTTCTATGATGTGGAGGACGTCACCCGACCCGGGCGACGCACCCCCTTTCACCTCACCAAGGCGGAACGACACATGGCCTCTGCGACCACAGAAACGTCCCGGCACATCCTCCGGGAGATCGGAGGAGCGGACAACGTCTCCTCACTGACATACTGCGCAACACGACTCCGCTTCGACCTGGTCGACCGTTCGAAAGTGGACAAGGACACACTCGACAGTGATCCGGCCGTCCTCGGTGTCGTCGAACAGGGAAGTACCGGGCTCCAGGTGGTGATGGGGGGAGGGGTCGCCGACTACTACAACGCCATCGTCAAGGAGCCCGGGATGGGGGACACCGAGGCGGGGGCGAGGTCCTCGTCGAAGAAGGAGTACGGCGGGGTCCGCGGCCGGTACGACTGGGTCAACTACTGCTTCGAATTCCTTTCAGACACCTTCCGCCCGGTGCTGTGGGCGTTGTTGGGTGCGTCCCTGATCATCACGATGCTCGTGCTGGCAGACACCTTCAACATGCAGGACTTCCGGGCCGACATGGCGGACCAGCCTGACGGTTACGTCCTCTTGCATGCGATGTGGCGGTCGGTCTTCTACTTCCTCCCGATCATGATCGGCGCAACCGCGGCGCGGAAGCTGGGCGCGAACGAGTGGGTCGGGGCCGCCATCCCGGCGGCGCTTCTGACGCCGGAGTTCCTCTCACTCGGAGATGCAGGGGAGACCGTCCACATCTTCGGCATTCCGCTGGTGCTCAACGACTACTCCTCACAGGTCTTCCCGCCGTTGATCGCTGCCATCGGGCTGTACTGGGTGGAGAAGGGGCTGAAGAAGATCATTCCCGCGGCGGTCCAGATGGTCTTCGTTCCGTTCTTCTCCCTGTTGATCATGATCCCGGCCACGGCATTCCTCCTGGGACCGTTCGGTATCGGCATCGGGAACGGTATCTCGGATTTCCTGCTGTGGCTGAATGGGGTCTCGCCGTTCATCCTCGCGGTGATCATCCCGCTGCTGTACCCTTTCCTGGTGCCGTTGGGTCTGCACTGGCCGCTCAACGCCATCATGATCCAGAACATCGCCACCCTCGGCTACGACTTCATCCAGGGGCCGATGGGGGCCTGGAACTTCGCCTGTTTCGGTGTCGTGGCAGGGGTCCTGTTCATCTCCTTCCGCGAGAAGAACAGGGGGATGCGACAGGTGTCGTTGGGTGGTCTGATGGCCGGTCTGTTCGGGGGCATCTCGGAACCGTCGCTCTACGGTGTCCTGCTGAGGTTCAAGAAGACCTACGTCCGGCTGCTGCCGGGGTGTCTGGTCGGCGGCGTCATCATCGGGTTCTTCGACGTCAAGGCAAGTGCCTTCGTGTTCACCTCTCTGCTGACCTTCCCCGCCATGGACCCGTGGGGCGGATACCTCATCGGTATCGCCGCCGCGTTCTTCACCTCGATGCTGCTGGTCGTCTTCTTCGACTACCGGGGTAAGGACGAGAAAGCGGAGGTTCTCGCAGGACTCGCCGCCGAGCGCGAGAAGGAGGGCGGTGCCGACGGTGAGGGGCGCGGGGCACCGGAGTCAGATCTTGCCGCAGCAACGTCGAAGTCTGCTCTGGAGCCCGGGACGGTCACCGTGGTCACCGCCCCTGTCGAGGGGAGAGCCGTACCGTTGTCCGGGGTCGACGACCCCGCCTTCTCCTCGGCGGCACTCGGGCAGGGGATCGCCATCGAACCGTCGGGTGACACGGTCGTGGCGCCCGACGACGGGAAGATTCTGACGGTCCAGAAGTCCGGTCACGCCGTCGGGCTACGGTTGGACAACGGAATCGACCTGCTGATCCATATCGGCATCGACACGGTGAAGATGGGCGGTGCGGGCTTCGAGGTCCTTGTCGAGAAGAAGCAGACAGTGACAGCAGGTACGCCCCTGATCCGGTTCGACGCCCAGCGGATCCGTGATGCCGGGTATTCGGCCGTGACCCCCGTCATCGTGGTCAACACAAAGAGTTTTTCGACGGTGGAAGGGCTGCCGGCCCCGGTCGCCGCTTTCGGCGACGACATCATCACGGTCACGGCGAAATCTGCGGAGGCCGCGACCGCACCGTAGCACCGTCACTCCCCTGGACGGCCATGAGGAGCTGACCGATGCAGGTCGACCCGGCGCAGCAACTGGGCGTTCAACGCGACCACCACCGTCGACGCCGACATCAGGATCGCGCCCACACTCATCGGCAGGACGAAGCCGACCGGCGCAAGCACCCCGGCGGCCAACGGCACAGAGACCAGGTTGTAGCCTGCGGCCCACCAGAGGTTCTGGGTCATCTTGCGGTACGTGGCACGCGAAAGGTCGATGACGGACAGGACGGACCGGGGATCGGAGCTGGCGAGGATGACGCCGGCTGAACCGATCGCGACATCGGTCCCTGCGCCGATGGCGATTCCGACGTCAGCGGCGGCGAGTGCGGGGGCGTCGTTGACACCGTCGCCGACCATGGCGACCCGCCGTCCCTGGTCATGGAGCTCAGAGACCTTCGCGGCCTTGTCCTCGGGACGGACCCCGGCGAAGACCCGGTCGATCCCGAGTTCCGTGGCGACGGAATCCGCCACTGCCTGCGCATCACCGGTGATCATCATGACCTGTGCACCCCGCGTGTGCAGTTCCTCGACCGCCTCCCATGATTCGGGACGGATCTCATCGGCCAACCGTAGTGCGCCCGCCACCGTGCCGTCGACGAGGACGTGAAGGATGATGGCACCTTCCTCACGCCAGTGGTCTGCATCGGCCAGTTCAGAGGCCCCGTGCTGTTCAAGGAGGTAGGGTCCGCCGACCTCGACGGTGGCTCCGTCCACTGTGGCCTTCACTCCGACGGCTGGTGATGAAGAGAAGTCCGTTGCCCGGGGGACAGAAAGCTCGCGACGCTGTGCAGCACCCGTGATCGCCCGGGCCAGAGGATGTTCGCTGTCGGTTTCCGCAGCTGCCGCGACCGAGAGAATCCGGTCCTCGTCGAGACCGGCGTCGCCGACGGCGATCCCGGTGACGGCGGGTTCGCCACGGGTGAGGGTCCCGGTCTTGTCGAAGAGGACGGTGTCCACCGACCGCATGGATTCCAGAGCGAGCCGGTCCTTGATCAGGATGCCTGAGCGCGCCGCGCGTTCCGTGGCGATCGACACCACCAGAGGGATGGCGAGGCCGAGCGCATGGGGGCACGCGATGACCAGGACGGTGATCGTACGGACCACGGCATCCTCCGGCCGTCCGGCGACGGACCAGACCACCGCCGTGATGACCGCGGCTCCGAGCGCGAACCAGAAGAGCCATCCCGCAGCGGTGTCGGCGAGTCGTTGCGCCCGTGAGGAGGAGTTCTGGGCCTCGGATACCAGCGCCCGGATACCGGCCAGGGCGGTGTCGTCCCCGACGGCACTGATCTCCACTCGGAGGCCGGAATCGGTCGCGACGGTACCGGCGACGACATCGTCGCCGACGTCGCGGCGGACGGTCGCTGATTCGCCGGTCACCATGGATTCGTCCATGGACGCCGAGCCGTCGACAATGGTGCCGTCGGCGGGAACGGAGGCACCCGGCCGCACGATCACGACATCATGCAACTGGAGTTCGTCCGGAGAGACCGTGGAGACTGTCCCGTCCTCCGCGACCTTCTCGGCTTCGTCTGGCAGTAGTGCGGCAAGTGAATCGAGCGCAGACGAGGTCTGTGCCAGGGACCTCATCTCGATCCAGTGGCCCAGAAGCATGATCACCACGAGCAACGCCAGCTCCCACCAGAAGTCGAGCTCGTGGCTCAACAGGTGGAGACTTGCGCCCCAGGAGGCAATGAAAGCGACGGTGATCGCCAGCGCGATCAGCAGCATCATCCCCGGTTGCCGCGACATGATCTCGTCCTTGCCGCCCGTCAGGAACGGGCGTCCTCCCCAGACGTACATGACGGTTCCGAGCACAGGGGATACCCATTCGACGATCCCGGTGTCCGGCAGGGTGTATCCGATCAGGCTGGCGAACATGTCGTTGAACGCCACGACGGGAACGGCGAGGACAAGCATGATCCAGAACAGGCGTCGGAACTGGGCCACGTGATGGCCGTGGCCGCTGTGAGCGCCGTGGCCGTCGTGCTCAGAGTGTGCGTCGTGACTCTGTTCGGTGTGTGCGTCGTGGTGAGTGTGGTGGTCGTGCATCTCGCGGTTCTCCTCCTTGGGCCTCAGAGCGGCTACTCGGCCGGGCGGATCTCGCTCTCGGTGACCCATTTGTGGTTCGTCATGGTCATGCCGTCGGCATCGTAGTCGACCATGTAGACCGTCTCATCGGTCGAGCTGTCGATCGTCGCCTCGGCGCCGTCCATCCCCGGCATGTGGTCGGCCTCGAGGGTGACGGTTTCGCCGTCCGCCACCCGCTCGTCGCCGACATCGGCGAGTTCCTCCTGGACGACCCACTTGTGGTCGGAGACCGGCTCGCCTCCGTCGGTGGGGGTGTAGGAGACGGAGTAGGTGTAGGTGTCGAAGGCCCCCGAGATGGTCGCGGTGGCACCGTCCATGCCTGCCATGTGGTCGGCCGTGAGCACGACGTCCGTTCCCACGGGATAACCGGGGTCCTCTGCCTCGGTTATGCCCTCGGGAGCGGGGCCTCCGTCAGCGGGATGGTCCATGTGGTCCATATGGTCCATGTCGTCCATGTGTGCGTCGTCGTGCGGGGTTTCGGTTGTCGTGCTGTCATTCTGGTCGGAGCTGCATGCTGTCAGCGTCAGTGCGCCGCCGAGGAGAGCAACTGCGGTCAGGGTTACCAGTCGTCTGGTCATACGGGGTCCTGCCTTCCGTGTGGTTGTCGGTATACCCCTAGGGAGTATACGTTCTCCGCCTGTAGGCACCCCCGTCTGAGCGGGGCGGCACTGCAGAAGCCCCGCACACCGGGGGTGTGCGGGGCTCGGTAACGATGCTGGCGAGGCAACGGGGTGACTACGCGGGCGTCACCTCTGCGATCGCGTGGAGCGTCTCCAGTTTGGAGGCCTTGCGCAACTGGATGTTCCAGTTCTCGCCGTCCTTCTCCGTGAAGAACGCGACCTTCGTGGGGAGGACGATCGGCTTGGCGAACTCCACCGAGTACTTCCCTGCGGCCGGCAGCAGGCCTTCCAGCCCGCTGAGGATCCGGGCCGCTGACCACATACCGTGGGCGATCGTCGCGGGGAAACCGAATGCCTTTGCGCCCAATGAGGACACGTGGATCGGGTTCTTGTCGCCTGAGGCGTCCGCGTAGACCTTGATGCCGGCCTGATCGACAGGCCACGTCGCCGTCGGTGTGGGGTCCTCCGGGACATCGGGACGTTCGAACAGGGAACCGGTGTCCTCGTCGCGGCCCGCCACAGTGGCGTCGGCGGAGGACGATAGTTTGGCGCCCTTGGCGAGGAAGCCGGACGTCTGCCTCCACACCGGGGTGTCGCTGTCCTCACCTTCGACGAAAACCTCGGTGACCATGTCGATCAGCAGTCCCTTGCGGTGCCTACGCAGGTTCTCGGCGTGGGTACGGATGTGCAGCACATCGTCAACGGTCAGCGGGCGGGACTGCTCGATCACGTTGGTGAGATGCACTCCGCCGACGGCGTTGAAAGGGAAGTCGTCGGTCGACATCACCTTCATCACCAGTGCGAAGGAGATCACGTAGGGGTAGGTGTACGGCAGCTCGTTGCCCAGGCGCAGGCCGGTGGCGTCCGCGTACGCGGCGAGGTGGGGGATATCGATGGTGACACCCTTGACCTCGAAACCCGTCGACGGGTCCTTCGTGGCTGACCGCTTTGCGCCGACCACAGGAACCATGTTCTTGGCGGCACCCTTGTACTCCGCCATGAGGTCGGGGATGGCGGGGAGTTCCTTGTAAGTGACAGTCACGGTGAGGGTTCCTTCCTATGCGCCGAGCAGGTTCTGGCCGCAGACGCGCACCGTGTTGCCGGTGACGGCGTTGGACGCGTTGCCGGCGAAGTAGGCGATGGTCTCTGCGACATCGACGGTGTGGCCGCCCTGCGCCAGGGAGTTGAGACGACGACCCACTTCGCGGGTGCCGAAGGGCATCGCGTCGGTCATGGCGGTCTCGATGAAGCCCGGTGCCACGGCATTGACCGTGATCCCCTTGTCGGCGAGTTCCTCGGAGAAGGAGTCGACGAGGCCGACGACGCCGGCCTTGGTGGTGGCGTAGTTGGTCTGACCGCGGTTGCCGGAGATGCCGGCCATCGAGGACACGCCGACGACACGTCCGCCGTCAGCGAGCCCGCCGTTCTGCAGCAGCCCCTCGGTGATGCGTACCGGTGCGACGAGGTTGATGTTCTGCACCATGTTCCACCGGCCCTCGTCCATGTTGGCGAGCAGCTTGTCGCGGGTGACTCCGGCGTTGTGGACGATGATGTCGACCTTGCCGCCGTGGCGCTCCTCGGCGTGGGACTTGATCTTCTCTGCCGCGTCAGGTGCGGTCACGTCCAGGGGCAGGGACGAGCCCTTGACCGCGTTGGCGGTCTCCGCGAGACCCTCGCCGGCGGCCGGGATGTCCACGCAGATGACCTTGGCGCCGTCGCGGCCGAGAACCTTGGCGATGTCGGCACCGATACCGCGGGCGGCACCGGTGACCACGGCGATCTTGCCGGCGAGCGGCTCATCCCACGACTCGGGGGCGGTGGAGGCGTCAGCGGAGACCCGGATGACCTGGCCGTCGACGAAGGCGGACTTGCCGGAGAGCAGGAAGCGCAGAGTGGATTCGAGACCGGTCAGGTCAGAGGAGGTCTCCGGTGCGACGTAGACCAGTTGTGCGGTCGCACCGCGGCGCAGTTCCTTGGCCACTGACCGGGTGAACCCTTCGAGGGAGCGCTGGACGATGTGCTCGTCACGGTCCTTCACCAGTTCGGGGGTGGTGCCGATGACCACCAGTCGGGCGCAGGGGAGCAGCTTGCGCATCTGCGGGTTGAAGAAGTCGAAGAGCTGGTGGAGCTCCTCCGGCTTGGTGATGCCGGTGGCGTCGAAGACGAGAGCGGCACGCTTGGCGTCGGTGCCGCCGTCGACGAACTGGTAGTCGTTGCTCAGCAGCGGCTTGACACCTGCTGCGACGCGGCCGTCGCCGCCGATGACCACCGGACCGTCCAGGGCGGGCTCGCCCTTCTTGTAGCGACGCAGCGGCTCACCCTGGGGGACACCGAGCTTTCCTGCGAGGCTGGAATTGACGACCTGATCAAGCAGGCCCTTGTTGGAGGAAGACAACGTTCGTAACTCCTTGGTAGTGGATCCGTTATTCGAAAGCGTACCTACGGACGCCCGAACAATGTATGTTCACATTTGTACCCTAGTGTGTGACCCCGAACCACGTCTCAAGATTCCGTGACGGGGGTTACATAAAAATTCAGGGGCCGGTCCAGACGGAACCGCACCGGTAGACTTCCCGGCAACGTCTGGCCGACACCACGACCCACGACGACACGACAACACACGATGGAGAAACACCCAGATGACTACTTCGCCTCGTAAGGTCGCCATTCTCGGCGGCAACCGCACCCCCTTCGCCCGCTCCAACAAGGAGTTCGCGAACGCTTCCAACCAGGACATGCTGACGGCGGCCATCAACGGCCTGGTCGCCCGTTACGGCCTGCAGGACGAGCAGTTGGGCATGGTCGTCGCCGGAGCAGTCCTCAAGCACGCCCGTGACTTCAACATGACCCGCGAAGTCGTGCTGGGCTCCGCACTGGACTCCCAGACCCCCGCTTTCGACCTTCAGCAGGCCTGTGGAACGGGCCTGGCGGCCGCCATCCAGGTCGCTGACGCCATCGCGCTTGGTCGTATCGACGCCGGCATCGCCGGTGGTACCGACACGACCTCCGATGCGCCGCTGGCCGTCAACGACGAGTTGCGCAAGACCCTGATCAAGGTGAACAACGCCAAGACCACCGGTGAGATGGTCAAGCTGCTGGGGACGGTCCGTCCGTCCCAGATCGCTCCGGAGCAGCCGCAGAACGGTGAGCCGCGCACCGGCCTGTCCATGGGTGATCACGCCGCCATCACCGCACGTGAGCTCAACGTGACCCGTGAGGACCAGGACAAGCTGGCAGTGGAGTCACACCAGAAGCTCGCCGCAGCCTACGACGAAGGCTTCTTCGACGACCTCGTGACCCCGTTCCTCGGTGTCCAGCGTGACACCAACCTGCGCGCCGACTCGTCGGTCGAGAAGCTGGCGAAGCTCAAGCCGGTCTTCGGTAAGAAGGACGCCGCCGCCCACGGCACCCAGGCGACCATGACCGCAGCCAACTCCACCCCGTTGACCGACGGCGCCTCTGCGGTGCTGCTTGCCTCCGAGGAGTGGGCAGCGGCCCACAACCTGCCGGTCCAGGCCTACCTGGTCGACTCCGAGACCGCATCGGTCGATTTCCTGCACGGTCGTGACGGACTGACCCCTGACGGACTGCTGATGTCCCCGACCTACGCAGTGCCGCGTCTCCTGGAGCGCAACGGTCTGACCCTCCAGGACTTCGACTTCTACGAGATCCACGAGGCTTTCGCGTCCCAGACCCTGGCGACCCTGCAGGCGTGGGAGTCCGAGGACTACTGCCGCGACCGTCTCGGCCTGGACGCCCCGCTGGGTGCCATCGACCGTTCGAAGCTGAACGTCAAGGGCTCGTCGTTGGCCGCAGGCCACCCCTTCGCCGCGACCGGTGGCCGCATCATCGCCACTGCCGCGAAGACCCTCGAACAGAACGGCGGCGGTCGGACCCTGGTCTCCATCTGCGCCGCCGGTGGACAGGGCGTCACCGCGATCATCGAGCGCTAGGTGTACTCCAGACGGTAACCCCGCAGACAGCAACCCCGGAGGTCGGCCACACCGACCTCCGGGGTTGCTGTCTGCTTCGGGGAATGGTCAGTCCAACACGCGGTCCAGGTCGGTGCGCAGCATCGCTGTGTTGTAGCCCGACCACGTCGTCATCACGAAATACAGGCGCGACGGGTCGTCCGCGGCCTGCGTCGGCACCATGAACGCACCGTAGGCGTCCGGCGTCTGGAGCCGGGAAACCACGGTCTTCTTCCCCGACCACGGTCCGGTGGGGGAATCCGCCTCACGCAGGACGATTCCCTCGGTGGACTCGTACATCGCCAACCATGAGTCGCGGTAGTCGTTGTACTGCACCGAGAGCTCCGAGACCCGCCCGTCCAGGACTTTCGCCGCGGAGGTGGCGTCCTCCGTCCACCGGGATCCGTCCCAGTACTCGGCGCGTGACCAGTCGGGGAAGGTCGGCTCACTGATGCGGGCGAGTCGCGCCGCCCCGTCCCGGCCGCTCGGAGTGCCGTAGGCGTAGACGTAGTCTATCCCGTTCTCCGAATGCTTGGTCAGGGCGGTCATCTGAAAGTTGTCGACCACCGCACGGCCACCGGTGACACGGGCGATCCTGTCGTCTCCGGATGCCTTGGAGGATGCCCTGGTCGACGCGTCCACAGGCAGGAATTCCTTGCCTCCGTCGGTGGACTCCACCGTCTGTGCGTAGTTGGTGGTCCACTGGCCGGCATTCCCCCAGGATTTCACCGACATGAAGTCGACGTACTGGCGACCGTTGACCTCGATACCCGAGGTCGGGATCTTCGTGTGCTCGACACCGGGCTCTTTCAGGGACACCGGGAGGAATTCACCGGACCGCCCGCCGTCGGCGGTGCCGTCGAGGTACAGCCCGTCGGAGGGGTCGGTGTCGTGCGAGGAGAACAGTGCATTGGAGTGCCACCCGCTGAGACCGGAGTCGCATCCGAAGCTGTCGCCGAAGGCCATGAGAGTCTGGCCGGCGCCCGCATCCCACATGAAACCGAGGTCGGTGGACGCCAACCCCAGCCGCTGGGTTTCGTCCGGACTGTTCGGCCCGGTCACCATGTACATCGCCTCGGTCGGGCTCGACACGTTCGGAAGATCCCACGGTGTGTCGCCGGCCCAGGACGTCAGAGATCCTGAGGTGCTCGAGCTACCGGAGCTGCCGGAGCTGCCGGACCCCGAACTGAGTAGCGCCGACGCCCGGTCGATGAGGTTGGGGGCGTAGGTGTCGCACGGAGCGGCGGAGGCAGAGCCGGTGCCGAGGACGGTCGCCGTCGCTGCCGTCACCACTGCGGTGAGGGTTACCGTCGAGACCCGTCGGAGAGAGGAAGAGTACATGGGGCTCCTGTGAAGAAACATCATTAAAGTTACGCAAGGGAATAAGTGCGACTATAGTCCAGTGGCATGACGCGTACTCCTTTCCGGCGGATGACAGCAGGCGCCACGGTTCTCCTCGCCGTAGCCATCGTGTTCGCTCCTGCTGCCAACGCTGCCGACGCTGACACGACCGAGACGATTCCGGACCTGCCTGACCTTCAGGAGGTCGACGGTTCGGCGGGGAGCCTGCTCAACCGCAATCTCGGCACGGGAGACCAGGCGTTCTGTGCTGACATCGGTCAGCGGCTCTCGGAACTCGCCGGACAGTGGGCCGAGGCGAATGAGGCAGCGGCGCGGGAGACCGCCAATCAACTCCGCTATCTCTTCGCCAACGCCAATGCAGCGAACGTCCAGTGCCTCACGGCCGCGGGGGCGGCCCTGACGTCGTCCGGCACCGGCTCAGTGACCGGCTCTCTCACGTTGCCGTTGCCCGGCTCCTGATCCGTCCGCGCCTCGACCGGTGCCGATACCGGCCGACAGCGCTATCCTTGACGACATGCGCATTATCGGCCTGACAGGTGGTATCGGTTCCGGAAAGACGACGGTGGCCGAACGGCTCCGGCAGAAAGGCGCGTTCGTCGTGGACGCCGACAAGGTGGCCCGTGAGATCGTGGAACCGGGTCAGCCGGCGCTCGCCGAGCTCGCCGACGCTTTCGATGGCGTGCTCACCCCGGAAGGGGGGCTCGACCGGGCGGAGCTCGCCCGCCAGGCGTTCGCCTCGACCGCTGCCACGGACAGACTCAACGCCATCACCCACCCACGCATACGCGCCCGTACCGCAGAACTCTTCGACACCGCCGCCGAGGAGGGGCGGGACGTGGTCGTCTACGACATGCCGCTGCTCATCGAGAACGGTGAGACCGAGACTGTCGACACGGTTCTCGTCGTCGACGCCCCCGATGACGTGCGTATCGCGCGTCTCGTGGAGTCCCGGGGCCTGGACGAGGACGACGCCCGCCGTCGCCTCGCCGCACAGGTGGACCGGCAGACGAGGCTCGCGGCCGCGGATGTCGTCCTGGACAACAGCGGCGACCTTGAAGCGCTGGTCGCCCAGGTCGACGCATTCTGGGACGAGGTGTAGCTTCCATGGCTTTCGCAGCAGAACACCCGGTCCTCTCCGAATCCGAGTTCCGGCCGGTCGGGGAGGTGGAGCGCAGCGACGCCCGGTTCGAGGTCATCAGCGACTACGAACCCGCCGGTGACCAGCCGGCCGCGATCAAGGAACTCGATGAGAGACTGAACCGGGGGGAACGCGACGTCGTCCTCATGGGTGCCACGGGTACCGGCAAGTCGGCGACCGCGGCCTGGCTCATCGAGCAGCAGCAGCGCCCCACGCTGGTGATGGCACCGAACAAGACGCTCGCGGCACAGCTGGCGAATGAACTTCGTAGTCTGCTCCCCAACAACGCCGTCGAATACTTCGTCAGTTACTACGACTACTACCAGCCGGAGGCCTACATCGCGCAGACGGACACGTACATCGAGAAGGACTCGTCGATCAACGACGACGTCGAACGTCTCCGCCACTCCGCGACGTCCAACCTGCTGTCACGTCGTGACGTCGTCGTCGTTTCCTCGGTCTCCTGCATATACGGGCTGGGGACCCCGCAGTCCTATCTCGACAGGTCCGTGGTCCTCAAGGTCGGGGAAGAGGTCGAGCGTGACCGTTTCCTCCGTCTCCTGGTCGACATCCAGTACGACCGGAATGATGTCTCGTTCACCCGTGGGGCGTTCCGGGTGAAGGGAGACGTCGTGGACATCATCCCCGCCTACGAGGAACTGGCGGTGCGCGTCGAATTCTTCGGAGACGAGATCGACAGTCTCTTCTACATCCACCCTCTTACCGGGGACGTCATCCGGGAAGTAGAGGACATCCGGATATTCCCGGCCACACACTATGTGGCCGGGCCGGACCGTATGGAGAAGGCGATGGAGGATATCCGGGCGGAGCTCGAGCAACGCGTCGCCGAACTGGAGGGCCGGGGAAAACTGCTTGAGGCGCAGCGCCTCCGTATGCGCACCGAATACGACCTGGAGATGATTCAGCAGGTCGGCTACTGCTCGGGTATCGAGAACTATTCGCGCCACGTGGACCAGCGCGAGGCGGGTTCGGCCCCTGCGACGTTGATCGACTACTTCCCGGAGGACTATCTCACCATCATCGACGAGTCCCACGTCACGGTACCGCAGATCGGTGGCATGTTCGAAGGCGACATGTCGCGCAAGCGCAACCTCGTGGACTTCGGTTTCCGTCTGCCCAGCGCCCTGGACAACCGACCCCTGACCTGGGAGGAGTTCGACGACCGCAAAGGGCAGTGCGTCTACATGTCGGCGACTCCGGGCGACTACGAGATGGCGGCGACAGGTGGCGAGTTCGTCGAACAGGTCATCCGTCCGACGGGTCTGGTCGACCCGAAGGTGGAGGTCCTGCCTACCGAGGGACAGATCGACGATCTCATCGAGCAGATCCGTCAGCGTACCGAAAAGCAGGAACGCGTCCTGGTGACCACCCTGACCAAACGAATGGCAGAGGATCTCACCGACTATCTTCTCGAGCACGGCGTGCGGGTGCGGTACATGCACTCGGACATCGACACACTCAAGCGGGTGGAGTTGCTGCGGCAACTCCGGCTGGGGGAGTACGACGTCCTCGTCGGTATCAACCTGTTGCGTGAGGGGCTCGATCTTCCGGAAGTCTCGCTCGTGGCCATCCTCGACGCAGACAAGGAAGGTTTCCTCCGGTCGGAACGCTCCCTGGTGCAGACCATCGGACGTGCCGCCCGAAATGTCTCGGGTGAGGTCATCATGTACGCAGACAAGGTCACCGACTCGATGCAGTACGCCATGGACGAGACCGAACGGCGGCGTGCCAAGCAGATCGCCTACAACGAAGAACACGGAATTGACCCGCAGCCCCTGCGTAAAGCGATCGCAGACATCCTCGACCAGGTGTACGAGAACCGCAGTGAGGAGGGGGACGGGGCGTCGACAGGTTTCGGTGCGGACGTCAACGTCGCCTCGGGCGACTCTGTGGCGGCCGGAGCTCAGGACACAGGGTCCATGGCGCGGCCCGA
The DNA here is from genome assembly GCF_007673095.1 of Corynebacterium glyciniphilum AJ 3170. Lineage (GTDB taxonomy): Bacteria > Actinomycetota > Actinomycetes > Mycobacteriales > Mycobacteriaceae > Corynebacterium. Next base: position 28,243 of record NZ_VDYZ01000013.1, on the reverse strand, counting down.
GCTCGAGAAGCTCATCGCGGATCTCACGACGCAGATGCAGGATGCCGCGCGGGAACTGAAGTTCGAGCTCGCTGGGCGGCTGAGAGATGAGATCGCCGACCTTAAGAAGGAACTGCGCGGCATGATCGAAGCAGGGATCTGACTGGGGTAGGCTTTCGTGTGGAAACCATCCACGATCACAAAGGGCTGGCAGTGAGCGATAGCACCACCTATGAGACCATCGTCGTCGGAACCGACGGATCATCGTCATCCGTCCTGGCGGTGAAACGGGCAGCAGCACTGGCCGCGGCATTCGATGCCCGGCTGGTGATCGGATGCGCCTACTACAAGAACGCCGAGTCGGCGGTGAAAGCTATCCGGATGGACTCGAAGACGGTGGTCGGAGGGGACCCGGCACAGGAGAATCTGGCTGCGGCGGTCGCCGCGGCCGAAGAAGTGGGGGCCACGAAAGTCTCCACCGCCGTGAAGGAGGGGGCCCCGGTGGACGCCCTCATGGCCATCGTCACCGACGAGTCGGCGGACCTGCTGATCGTCGGCAACCGCGGCATCAACTCACTGACCGGACGGCTGCTCGGATCCGTGCCGGCGGACGTCGCACGTCAGTCCGACTGCGACGTGATGATCGTCCACACGGTGTAGTTCACGACGGCCGGTGCAGTTCCCGGACCTCCCGGGACAGCTCGGCGTCAGGGCCGTCGACGGTGATCCCGGGGACGATGTCCCGGACCTGCAACGAGGCGACCGGTGCGGCAGGCCGCCCGTCTTCTGAGGCCCAGGCCTTGAACTGCTTCGCCGACGAGGCGTAGACGATGCGGCCGAGACCGGCCCAGCCGTGCGCGGCCGCGCACATCGGACAGTGCTCACCGGAGGTGTAGACCGTGCTCCGCGACCGCTCACGGGGGTCGAGATGCGCGATGGCCCACTCAGCTGCGGTGAACTCCGGATGCCGCAGGGGACTGGAGTCGGAGACCACCCGGTTGCGGTCAGAGAAAAGGACCTCACCGTTCTCCCCGACGAGCACGGTCCCGAAAGCATCGTCGCCCGCACGGCGGGCCTCACGGGCCTGGTCGACGGCGAGACGGAGGAATCCACGGTCACGGTCAGAGATACTCATCCCTCCATTACTACCAGGGTAACGGCAGGTCATGGACGAGACTCAGACCCTGTGTGGCACGCGTGACCGCCACGTAGAGGTCGTTGAACCCCTGCGGGGAGGCAGACACGATCTCCTCCGGTTCCACGAGCACGACCTCGTCGAACTCCAGGCCTTTGGCCCCGTTGACATCCGAGACCAGCACGGCATCTGCCGCGAACTCCTGTTCAAGGCCGGCGATACGCTGCGGGGCGGCGATGATACCCACCAGCCCCTCACCCGCACTGTCCGTAGCACTGGAGACCGCGTCCGGCAGTCCGGTCATCTGGAACTCCCGGACGCCGCTCCCCGTGTCGCGGAGACAGGCGGGAACGTCCTGACCAGGTGCGACCTCGGCGAGGATACGGGTGGCGATCTCGGCGATGTCCGCCGGCGTCCGGTAGTTCACCGTCAGTTCGTGGAGCTTCCACCGGTCCTTGACGAACGGTTCCAGTGCGGTGGCCCAGTCCTCGACACCCGCCGGGCTGCCGGTCTGGGCGGGGTCTCCGACCAGTGTCATCCAGCGGTTCGGTGAGCGGCGGAAGATCATCCGCCACGCCATGGCGGACAGCTCCTGGGCCTCATCGACAATGACGTGTCCGAACGCCCAGGTGCGGTCAGCCGCGGCGCGTTCCGCCGTGGACATCGACGACCGGACGCGCTGACGTTCGGCGAGTTGTTCGGCGTCGATGACGTCATAGGCCATGAGAATCTCCGCGTCGGTACCGTCGTCGAGATCCTGGTAGGCCGACCCACTGAGGATGTCGAGGGCTTCCTGCGCCTCATCCACCTGAGATTTCCACCGGCGACGTTCCTCTGCCTCCGCCTCTTCGGCTCCGGCGATACCGAGGATCTCGGCAAGCTCATCCAGCAGCGGGGCGTCCGCCTCGGTCCAGTCATCCGGAGCATCCTCGCGGAGCAGGGATGCCCGGGTCAGGTCGTCGTAGTCGCTGGCTGCCGAGTCGATTGCCTCTCGTGAACTGAAGAGCCCCGAGAGCACCTCCTCGGCGGTGAGCTCCGGCCACAGGTCGTCGACGGTGTCGGCGATGGCGGGTTCCTCCGCCAGGTCCTCGCGCAGCTGTTCACGGTCGGCTGTGGTCAGGAGGTTCTCCCCGCCGAGCGGGTCGGCACCGATGGCGTCCGCCATGGCATCGCGCATGAGGTCGAGCACGGCATCCCGGAACCGGCTGCGGGCCAGGTTGTGGGGGCGGTGAGTCCGGCGGGCCCGCGCACGTGCCTGCCGGGCGATCTGTGGAGTCAGGGACACCGTGACACCGTCGATGAGGAAGTCCACGGGCTGCTCCGGCACCATCTGCAGGTCGCGCACTGCCCGTGACAGGATCTCGAGCATCTCCAACGACCCCTTGACTTCCTGTGTGCTCAGCGACTCCGAACTCAGCGGGCGTGCGGTGATGCCGGGCAGCAACGAGCCAGGTGTGGCCAGAACGACGCCGGTCTCACCCAGACTGGGCAGCACCTGTGAGATGTAGTCCAGGAAACGACGGTTGGGGCCGATGATCAGCACGCCGGTGTTCGAGAGCTGCTCGCGCCACGTGTACAGGAGGTAGGCCGTCCGGTGCAGCGCGACCGCGGTTTTGCCGGTGCCGGGGCCACCCTGGACCACTGTCACACCGCGGTGGTCCTCGCGGATGATCCGGTCCTGCTCAGCGACAATAGTGTCGACGATGTCGTGCATGTGGCGGTCCCGGGCACGGTTCACCGCATGCAGGAGGGCCCCTTCCTGTGCGACGGATCCGTCCCTGTCACCGGCACTGTCGTCGCAACCGCCGGAAAGCCGCTCGTCGGCGACGTCGGTTACGGTACGACCACGCGTCCGGATGTGCCTGCGGACGTGGACTCCTTCAGGATGAAGCGTGGTGGCCAGGTAGAACGGCCGGGCAAGGGGAGCCCGCCAATCCATCAGGAGGGTCCGCATGTCGTCGTCTGAGGTGTGTAGCCCGATGCGACCGATGTACCGGCGGTCAAGGGCAGGCTCCCCGGGAATGTCCGTGACAGGGTTCTCCGGGTCATCGTCATCGACGTCGATGCGTCCGAAGAACAGCCCGATCTCCGCGGCAGAGAACTCGTCCAGGCGTCCTGCGACCTCGTAGGTCTCATGGTCACGCTCGAGGAGTGTCTGCGGCTGATCGATATCGGCGCGGCGACGCTGCGCTTTGCGCATCCGGTCTGTGAGGCGCTCGCGTGACTCGTCGACGACAGCGAGCAGAGCATCGAGATGTTCCTGCTCTGCGGAGATGTCGGGGTGCTCGGAAGAGGTGGCGCTCATGGTCTCCTGAATCTCTTGAACGGGTTCCGTCGGCGTCGCGACAGGAACGGCCATTCTACGCCGTGGAAGACAGATGTCGGCACGTCGCGTCTGTTCAGCCGGGGGAAAAGAGGACGAAACAAAAATATGCTGTGCTGGTATCAAGAAAACCTATGACGTTTCAGCGAGAAGGAATCCACCGTGACCAACGAGAGAACCCCAGAGAGCTCGCCGGCGACCGGCCCGGACCACGCGGGGAAGGCCGCTGGCGAGGAGTCCCTTGCACCCCAGCAGACCCGCATCATGGGCAGGACATCCTACCTCTTCGCCTGGATGGGAGGCTGTGTCTCGATCGGCACCTTTACCATGGGATCCTCGTTGGTGGGCACCCTGAACCTTGTGCAGGCCATCGTGGCCATGGTGATCGGGTGCGTGGTCATCACCGCGGGCCTGACGATCAACGGCGCCGCCGGCCACCGATGGGGCATCCCTTTCATGGTCCAAGTTCGTAGCTCCTTCGGGTTCGTCGGCACGAGGATCCCCGGCCTGGTCCGCGCCCTGCCCGCCCTGGTCTGGTATGGGTTCCAGAGTTGGGTCGGGGCGATGGCGATCAATTCCATCAGCGACACCCTCTTTGGGTTCAGCAACATTGTGCTGTTCTTCATCCTCTTCCAGGCACTGCAGATCGCCCTGTCGGTTGCAGGCTTCCAGGGCATCAAATGGCTGGAGAACATCGGTGCGGTCTTCATCCTCTGCGCGCTGGTGTACATGTTCTTCAGTGTGATCGACCGCTACGGGGCGGAGCTCGGCGAGAGCCTGCACGCCGAGGGCTCCTGGGGGCTGCCATTCTGGGGAGCCACGATGCTCTTCCTCGGCATCTACGCCACGATGATGCTTAACGTAAGCGACTACTCGCGTGAACACTCCACCTCCAGCGGGCCGGCGACGATGTTCTCGCTGTACACCGCGGCGATCCTGCCCGTGACCCTGTTCATGGGGCTGATCGGCCTGATGGTCTCGGAGGCGACCGGAGTGGTCGACCCGATCGACGTGTTCTCCAACGCGGTCGACAACACCCCGCTGCTAGTCGTCACGCTCCTGTTCATCGCTTTCGCCCAGGTAACCACCAACGTCCTGAACAACGTGGTTCCCCCCACGTACGTCCTGATGGACATGTTCCGCATAAAGTTTCGCACCGCTGCGGTTCTGGTGGGTGTGCTTGCTCCGGCGACGTTCCCCTGGCTGCTGGTCCGCGACGAGAACGCCGACGGCCTGCAGACGTTCGTGCAGGTGTACTCCGCCTTCCTGGGGCCCATCTTCGCGGTCATGGTCGTGGACTACTATCTGATCCGACGCCGGTACCTCGACATCACCGAACTCTACGATCCTCGCGGACCGTTCCGTGGGGTGAACTGGGCGGCCGTCGTCGCCGTAGTCGTCGGTGTCCTCACGACCCTTCCTTTCTCCGACGTCGGATGGTACGTGAGCCTTGTGCCTGCGGCACTGGTTTACTGGGTGCTCATGAAGACACTGCCGTCCTCCCGTCGCTTCCTCGCGGGCATGGAGGCCGCAGCTGTCGCCGACACCACCACTCAGAAGGAGCGAGCATGAGAATCCTCGTCGTTAACGTCAACACCACCGCCTCGATGACCGCCTCGATCGGCACGCAGGCGGAGGCCGCGGCATCCGGCGGTACCGAGATCGTGGCGCTGACCCCACGCTTCGGTGCAGAATCCGTCGAGGGGAACATGGAGAGCCACCTGGCCGCTGTCGGCGTGATGGAAGCGGTCTCCCGGTACAACGGACCGTTCGACGCGGTCATCCAGGCCGGTTTCGGCGAGCATGGCAGAGAGGCGCTGCAGGAGATGCTGGACGTCCCGGTGGTCGACATCACCGAGGCGGCCGGCCATATCGCGAGCCTAGTCGGACGCTCCTACAGTGTGGTGACCACACTCGACCGGACCGTGCCGCTCATCGAGGATCGTCTAATCTTGGCGGGACTCGACCGTACCTGCGCCTCCGTGCGGGCCTCGGGGCTGTCCGTGCTGCAGCTGGAGGAGTCTGCAGAAGCCGCGGTTGAGGCCATCGCCGAGGAGGCGAGTCTCGCGGTCGAGCAGGACCGCGCCGAGGTGATCGTCCTGGGCTGCGGGGGAATGGCGGGACTGGACGAGGCGGTTCGCGCTGCGACAGGAACACCCGTGGTGGACGGAGTCGCGGCTGCCGTCCAGTTGGCGGAGTCGCTGGTGAACCTCGGGCTTACCACATCGAAGATCCGGACGTACGCCCCGCCACGGCCGAAGCGGATGGCAGGGTGGCCGCTGCAGAACTAGCGGCTCACCACCCGCGTTCGCGCCACTCCTCCAGATGTGGACGTTCTGCGCCGATGGTCGTGCTGTCCCCGTGCCCCGGATGCACCCGGGTGCTGTCGGGAAGACTGAAACAGCGGCGTGAGACGTCGGAAAGCAATGACGTGAAGTCCTCCGCCGTCTCGGTCTTGCCGACTCCCCCGGGGAACAAACTGTCCCCGGAGAAGAGATCCTCGGTGCCGTCGGGCTGAGGGAGGATGACGCCCAGGCCTCCGGCCGTGTGGCCACGGAGCAGAACCAGTCGCATCCCGAGAGCATCCAGGGCAGGGGAGGAGGTGATGAAGGTCTCAGGGGTGTCGCTGTCCGGATCATGACCCCAGGTTCTGTCCACGGTGGCCGGAATGTCCGGTGCATCCTGGGCCGAGGCATGGTGGCGCGCTCCGGTGGCGGCGAGGATCTCGCCGAGTGCCTGGACATGGTCGTCGTGCCGGTGTGTGGTGAGCACATCGGTGATCCGTACGCCGGCATCGGCGGCGACTGCGAGAAGTCGCCGGGCGTCGTCCGCCGCATCGATGAGCAGCGCGTCGCCTCCGGCGCTGACCAGGTAGCAGTTGTTGCCCATCGGGCCTACTGTCGTCGTGGTGATCTGTGCGGAATCCATGGTCCCCACCATAGCGGTGCCACCACCTCGGCGGCACCGTTGTTTTCGACTATCCGTTCGACTGCGCGGGGGCCTTCACGTACGATGGCGACGCAGTGACGAACTTCCATGAAGGAGAACCGGGTGGCTGAGATCCTCACCGTGCGCGGAGCGCGGGAACACAATCTGCAGGGCGTGGACATTGACCTGCCGCGCGAGCGGATGATCGTCTTTACCGGGCTGTCCGGCTCGGGAAAGTCATCGTTGGCCTTCGACACCATCTTCGCAGAGGGGCAGCGACGGTATGTGGAGTCGTTGTCCTCCTACGCGCGCCAGTTCCTCGGTCAGATGGACAAGCCGGATGTCGACCTCATCGAGGGCCTGTCCCCGGCTGTGTCCATCGACCAGAAGTCGACGAACCGGAACCCCCGGTCGACGGTGGGAACGATCACCGAAATCCACGACTACCTCCGTCTGCTGTTCGCACGCACAGGAGTGGCCCACTGCCCGGAATGCGGAGAACGTATCCAGGCACAGACGCCCCAGCAGATCGTCGACCAGATCCTGGACATGGAGGAGGGGCTGAAGTTCCAGGTGCTCGCACCGGTCGTACGGACCAGGAAAGGCGAGTTCGTCGACCTCTTCGAGGACCTGGCCTCGGACGGTTACTCCCGTGTGCTCGTTGACGGAGAGACCTACCGGCTTTCCGACCCGCCCACCCTGGAAAAGCAGGTCAAGCATGACATCGACGTGATCGTCGACCGCCTCCAGGTCAAGTCCTCCCAGAAGCAACGGCTCACCGACTCGGTGGAAACGGCCCTACGGCTCGCGGACGGCCGTGTCGTCATCGACTTCGTCAGCCTCGAGGACACCGACGACAACCGTTACCGTCGGTTCTCCGAACACATGGCCTGCCCGAACGGTCATCCGCTCGCGATCGACGAACTGGAACCCCGGAGCTTCTCCTTCAACAGTCCGTACGGGGCATGCCCGGTGTGCGACGGCCTCGGTACGCGCCTGGAGGTCGATGAGAAGCTGATCATCCCGGACGATGATGCACCGCTGCTGTCCGCCATCGCCCCCTGGGCATCCAGCCCGAACCACAAGTACTTCGACAAGCTTCTCGCCGCGCTGGCGGAGAATATCGGCATTGACCCGCGGACGCGGTGGTCCGAACTCACGAAAAAGGAACGGAAGGCCGTTCTCCACGGGCATCCCGAGGAGATCACCGTGCGTTACCGCAACCGTTACGGCCGGTCGCGCCAGTATTCGGCCCCCTTCGAGGGCGTCATGCCTTACCTGCACCGCAAGATCGACCAGGCGGAAAGCGAGCACCAGAAGGAACGTTATCTCGGATATATGCGGGAAGTTCCGTGTGCCACCTGTGAGGGAACCCGTCTCCGGCCGGAGATCCGCATGGTCACGATCAGTTCGGAACTCGGCGAGAAGTCGATCGCGGATGTCTCGGACCTGAGTATCGAGGCTGCGAGCGACTTCCTGGACCGGCTGAGCCTGTCGAAGCGTGACGAAATGATCGCCGGCCGGGTACTGAAGGAGATTCAGGCACGGTTGACATTCCTCCTCGACGTCGGTCTGAACTACCTCAACCTGTCCCGTGCGGCGGCCACCCTGTCCGGTGGTGAGGCACAGCGTATCCGGTTGGCGACGCAGATCGGTTCCGGTCTTGCCGGGGTGCTCTACGTCCTCGATGAACCTTCGATCGGTCTGCACCAACGGGACAACAAGCGACTCATCAGCACACTTCAGCATCTTCGGGACCTCGGGAACACCCTGATCGTGGTGGAACATGACGAAGAGACCATCAGGACAGCCGACTGGCTGGTCGACATCGGCCCACGTGCAGGTGAGTACGGCGGGAAGATCGTCTACGAAGGGGAGCCCGACGGCATCGTCGACGCAGAGGAATCGCTCACCGGCCAGTACCTGTCAGGGCGGCGGGTCCTCGCCGTCCCCGACAAGAGACGTGAGGTGGACTTGTCGCGGTCGATCACGGTGCACGGGGCGACGGAGAACAACCTCAAGAATGTCACCGCCAGTTTTCCGCTGGGAGTCCTGACCTGCGTCACCGGCGTGTCAGGCTCCGGTAAGTCCAGTCTTGTCAACGGCATCCTTGCACAGGTTCTCGCCAATGAGCTCAACGGTGCACGGCAGGTCCCGGGGCACCACAAGAAGGTCACCGGCCTCGATCAGCTCGACAAGCTCGTTCGGGTGGACCAGAGCCCGATCGGTCGGACCCCCCGGTCCAACCCGGCGACCTATACCGGGGTCTTCGACAAGATCCGCACCCTTTTCGCCGAGACGACCGAGGCGAAGGTCCGCGGGTACAAGGCCGGTCGCTTCAGCTTCAACGTCAAGGGCGGCCGGTGTGAGGCCTGCCGTGGCGACGGGACGCTGAAGATCGAAATGAACTTCCTGCCGGACGTCTACGTCCCGTGTGAAGTGTGTGACGGCGCGCGGTACAACCGGGAAACCCTCGAGGTCCACTACAAGGGGAAGACAATCTCCGAGGTCCTGGACATGCCGATCAACGAGGCCGCCGAGTTCTTCGCCCCGATCACGTCGATCGCCCGCTACCTGGACACGCTCGTCGATGTCGGGCTCGGGTACCTGCGGCTCGGTCAGGCAGCGACGACACTGTCCGGTGGTGAGGCCCAACGTGTGAAACTGGCCAGCGAGCTGCAGAAGCGTTCCAACGGGCGGACCGTCTACATCCTGGACGAGCCGACGACGGGTCTGCACTTCGAGGACATCCGGAAGCTGATGCTGGTCATCCAGGGTCTTGTGGACAAGGGCAACACGGTCCTCGTGATCGAGCACAACCTCGATGTGATCAAGGCCGCGGACTGGGTCGTCGACATGGGCCCCGAGGGGGGCTCGGGCGGCGGAACCGTCGTTGCGGAGGGGACTCCGGAGGACATCGCCGCGGTGGATGCGTCCCACACCGGCTCATTCCTCACAGAGCTACTCTGACGTCGGGGCGGGGTGATCCCGTCTGCGTTCGCGCAGAATCGCGGCACCCAGGAGAATCGCCCCGCAGATGATGAAGACCGCAACCTGGATCAGGCCTGCCAGGGCCGAGAGGTCATAGAACACCAGTTTCGCCGACGCCAGCAGTGCCAGTGCGAGCCCGGACGCTCCGTTGTCCCGGGCGAGCATCGTGACTCCGAGCCCCATCCATGTCACCGAGGTCACCAGGTGACCCGCCATGAACGCGACGTCAGACTCACTCGCGGTCAGGAAGATCAACGGAAGCGCTGAGGTGACCACGACCAGCACCACCGCAGCGAGGATCAGTGAGATCTCTCTCGTGGCACCCAACCGCCGCGAGTAGACCAGCGCCAGTGCACCCGGGGCGGCCGTGAGGACGAGAGCGGGCCACATCAGGACAGGGGAGGCGTCCGTGTCCACCCAGGCAGGTAACGCCCGGGGCACGGCGTAGATGAGGGTCACGGCGAAAACAATCCAGACCAGAGGGACCGGCACCCGGTCCGACAACAGCAACAGGATCGTGGCTACCCCGATGAGCGCGATCATCCACCACAGTGACGCTGTGGCATACGGGTCGTCCTGACGGATCATCAGCACGAGGACAATCCCGGCGACGCCGCAGCACAGTGCCGCGCGTAGTGCGGGGGAGCGTCCGTCGTGGTCTGGGACGTCGGGACGAAGCGGCATCTTCGACACGACGGACCCCGCTGCCGCATAGACGACCGGGCCGCCGGCGATGAGCAGGCACGCGACCGTGGTGGCGGCGACGGACAGATGGTCCGACCCGTCGGAGAGCAGCAGGATAACAGGGACTGTGGACACCGGTAGCCACCGTGACAGGGCGGACAGACCGGCTGGCTGCGCCGGTGTGCACCATGCCAGGCAGGACATCACGGCGACCCCGACGAGTGAACTGGCGACAAGCGTGACCCGTTGGCCGTCGCCGTACAGAACGACTGTCCCGAGAACGAAGACGGCGGCGGAGGACAGGGCGACCGCCTTCCACTCCCGGTGCCAGGTGGTTGCGGCGCCGATGAGAGCGAGGACGATGAGTGACAGGGCGTCAAAGCGGGAGGACGACGCGACCTGCAACAGGTGGATCACCGCCGGTGTGAGGAACCCTGTCCCGGCGAGTAGCAGGATCACCGCGAGAACCTGATGCGACCAGGACCAGGCTGTCAGGAGCCCGGCGGAAGCGATCCCTGCGACCAGGACAACCCCGAGTGCCGGGCTCGTCCATTCGAGGCCGAACACCAGCACCCAGAGGTCCGTGAACATGCCGAGGACTCCGACACTGATCAGTGCTGGTGCGGTGGGACCGTGGGGACTACGGTGGTGTACCGCGAAACCGCCGATGATCAGCAGGAGGCAGAGCACGGCCGCCCCGGAAACCGCGCTCGCCGGCCCGAGCCACCCACGGCTGAATGCCTGGACCGCGAGAAAGACCAGTCCGATGACGGTGATGACAGCGCCCAACACCGACACTCCGACGGTGATCTTGTCCTTGTCCTCCAGGAACCTGGAGACCGGCCCCGGTGGTGCCGGCTCCGCCCCGCCCCCGAATACTTCCACCTGGGGGCTGGCTCCCGACGGTGCAGGGAACGGCCCGGGCCCGGCCGACCGGGCCGTGGGCCATGATTCGGGTCGCGTGGCGTCGGCCTCCCCAGCCGGTGCTTCAGTTTTCGCTGGTGTCGACGGTTCTGTCGGTTCCGTCGGTGCCGTGTCCAGCCGGGCCAGCAGTTCCGTGGTGATCCTCACCGTCTCGTGGTGCGCCTTTTCCGAGCGCAGGAGGGCCGACTCGAGTTCGCGGCGCAGCTGGTCGATGTCAGGTGGCCGGCCCCCGGACTCCTCGGACGTGTACATCCTGTTCATGAGCTAAAACTACCAGGCAGATGTCCACGGATGCGGAGTTTGTGTGTCCGGCAGTGCAGTGCTAGTGTTGTGCGCACTACCGCCTGTCAACGATGTCAGGCTGCAAGTGGAGTCACTCCCACCTGAGACCGCCTCTCCGGCAGGGCTCGGGTCACTGGAACGGTCGCCCATCGCCACCCCGTGGAGAACCGGCGGCCGTCCGAGGTGCGGTACAGAAGTGCCGTCCGGGGGATAACACTCGCAGTACGCGGTACACGTTTCTACCACTGCTACTGAGGAGTTCTCATCAGCGCACAAGCTCGCATAAACGACCGGATTCGAGTTCCCGAGGTCCGACTCGTCGGTCCGGGTGGCGAACAGGTCGGTATCGTCCGTATCGACGATGCACGCAAGCTGGCCTATGACGCGGATCTCGACCTGGTCGAGGTTGCACCGAACGCCAAGCCGCCCGTGTGCAAGATCATGGATTTCGGCAAGTTCAAGTACGAACAGGACCAGAAGGCTCGCGAGGCTCGGAAGAACCAGCAGCAGACCGTGGTCAAGGAACAGAAGTTCCGCCCCAAGATCAGCGACAACGACTACGAGACGAAGAAGTCCAACGTGGTCCGGTTCCTGGAGAAGGGGTCCAAGGTCAAGGTCACCATCATGTTCCGCGGACGAGAGCAGTCCCGCCCTGAGCTGGGTTTCAGGCTGCTCGAGCGGCTGGCTGAGGATGTGCGTGAGTTCGGCGTTGTTGAGACCCGTGCAAAGCAGGACGGTCGCAATATGACGATGGTGCTGGGACCTGTCCGCAAGGGCAAGAAGTAGTTCCCCGACCCCGGTCGGCACCTATCCACGAAGAAGTTAAGGATCCACGATGAAGCAGAAGACCCACAAGGGCACCGCCAAGCGCATCAAGGTCACCGGTTCCGGCAAGCTGCGCCGCGAGCAGGCCAACCGTCGCCACCTCCTGGAGGGAAAGCCCTCCAAGCGCACCCGTCGCCTCAAGGGCACCGAGGACGTTGCACCGGCGGACGTCAAGCGCGTCAAGCGTCTGCTGGGCAAGGCCTGAGCGCCTTCTCTCGTCTCGACTCGTAACCCGTAATTCCAGGAACCGCCGGGGCACCGGTAGTTCCCGAAGATCAAGAAGCTAGAAGATAAGGACGTCCCACCATGGCACGTGTCAAGCGCTCAGTGAACGCGAAGAAGAAGCGCCGCGAAATTCTCAACGAGGCCTCCGGCTACCGTGGCCAGCGCTCCCGCCTGTACCGCAAGGCCAAGGAGCAGGTCCTCCACTCCAAGACCTACGCGTTCCGCGACCGTCGTGCCCGCAAGGGCGAGTTCCGCAAGCTGTGGATCCAGCGCATCAACGCCGCCGCCCGTGCGAACGACATCACCTACAACCGTCTGATCCAGGGTCTGCGTCTCGCAGGCATCGAGGTCGACCGGAAGAACCTGGCCGAGATCGCCGTCTCGGATCCGCAGGCTTTCACCGCCCTGGTTGAGGCAGCCAAGGCCGCCCTCCCGGCGGACGTCAACGCGCCGCTGTCCAACTAAGGTCGCCGGCGTCCCACCGCGTCACCGCCCGGTACGATCCACGGGCGGTCGGCGCGGTTTTCGCGTATCCGGACACCGGGACAGCCTCGCCGGTGGGTCAGCTCCCGCGCCGCGGTAGGATCGTTGACCATGACTGAACTCCCGTCCGCACCACCCCCCGCACGGCCTCTGGCATCCGACTGGCGGACCTGGATGGCTGACGAACCCTTCACTGAACGGACACCGCGTATCGTCAACGCGGCGAAGCTGCACCGTGCCGCTGCGCGGAAGAAGGCCGGACGCTTCCTCGCCGAGGGCGCCAACGCCGTTTCTGCGGCGTTGCGCTACGGCGACGTGGTCGAGGTCTACCTCACCGAGGAGGGCCTGGAGAGTATCGGTGCCCAGCTTGACCAGCTGACCGGTGAGGATCTCCGTGGAGTCCGTGTCCATCTGATCACCGTCCGTGCCGCGTCAGCCCTGTCGGAGTCGGTGTCTCCCACCGGCATCTTCGCGCTCTGCCAGAGTCAGCTCGTAGACCTGTCGGAGGCGGTGCAGGGCGATCTGGTCGCCGTACCGGTGGAGACGGCCGAGCCCGGGAACGCCGGCGCACTGGTCCGTGTCGCCGACGCCACCGGTGCAGCCTCCGTCGTATTCGCCGGATCGACGGTGGATCCCCAGGGGGGTAAGGCCGTACGGTCCTCGGCCGGGTCCCTGTTCCATCTCCCGGTCGCGCGTCACACGGGGGTCGCCGACGTCATCGACCTGCTCCACGACCGTGGCTACACCGTGCTGGCGACCGCCGGGGACGGAGACATCTCCCTTGACGCTGCCGCCGCGTCGCAGGACGGCGACGTCCCGTTGCTCGGACAGAAGATCGCCTGGCTGTTCGGTAACGAGGCCCACGGTCTCGGCGACTGGCAGGACCTGGCGGATGTCAGGGTGTCAGTCCCCATGGGTGGAAGGGCAGAGAGCCTGAACCTCGTGACCGCAGCGGCGATCTGCCTGTATGAGACGGCACGGGTGGCCCGGGGCGCGTGACGGTGTAACGCAGGTCGTGCCCGACATCCTGGTGCGCGGGTGACATTGGTATCATCTTGAATCGACTCCAAAAGGGGATCGACCGGGACAACAATGAGTGCGAGGTGCGCTAGGTGGCTGACGACATCGACATGAGTGAAGCCGGACTGGAGGCTGCGGCTGACGCCGCCGTACAGGCGTTCGCCGCTGCCGGGGACCTGGATTCCCTGGCCGGGCTGCGTCGTGCCCACCTCGGTGACGACGCTCCCGTGCCGTCCGCACGCCGTAACCTCGGCTCCCTGCCGAAGGACCAGCGCAAGGACGCCGGCCGTCTCGTCAACCAGGCCCGCGGGCGAATCGAGAAGGCGTACGCCGAGGCGAAGACCGCTCTTGAGGAGAAGCGGAACGCGGAAGTCCTGGCCGCGGAGCGTATCGACGTCACCCAGCCGACCGCACGCGGCCAGCGCGGTGCCCAGCATCCGATCACGATCCTCTCCGAGCAGATCGCGGACATCTTCGTCGGTATGGGGTGGGAGATCGCCGAGGGGCCGGAAGTGGAGGCGGAGTACTTCAACTTCGACGCACTCAACTTCCTGCCGGACCACCCCGCGAGAACGCTCCAGGACACGTTCCACGTCGGGCCCGAAGGCTCACGGCAGGTCCTGCGGACGCACACGTCCCCCGTGCAGGTGCGGACGTTGCTCGAACGTGATGTCCCGGTCTACATCGCGTGCCCGGGACGGGTCTTCCGTACCGATGAGTTGGACGCGACACACACCCCCGTCTTCCACCAGGTCGAGGGACTGGCCGTGGACAAGGGCCTGACGATGGCCCACCTCAAGGGCACGCTGGACCACCTGGCACGCACCCTCTTCGGCGAGGATGCGGTCACGCGGATCCGTCCGAACTTCTTCCCCTTCACCGAACCTTCGGCGGAAGTGGATGTCTGGTTCCCCGACAAGAAGGGCGGCGCCGGCTGGATCGAATGGGGCGGTTGCGGCATGGTCAACCCCAATGTGCTGACGGCTGTGGGAGTGGATCCCGAGGCCTACTCCGGCTTCGCCTTCGGCATGGGGATCGAGCGGACACTGCAGTTCCGCAACGGACTCCCCGACATGCGCGACATGGTGGAGGGCGACATCCGCTTCACCGAACCTTTCGGTATCCGCGGCTGAGTCCGGCCGGCGTCCCGTCAGGCCCGGCCCACGTCCTACTGCGACACCACCGGAACAACCCCGTAACAACCTAGAGGAACCGAGCACCCGTCAATGCTGATCTCACAGTCCTGGCTCACCCGCCTTCTCAAGACCTCCACCGCACCCTTCGCCGTCCCCGCTGAAGAGCTGGACGCCGGCTTCGTGCGTGTCGGGTTCGAAACCGAAGGTTATGAGCAGATCGAAGCGACCACCGGTCCGCTGGTGTTCGGACGCGTCGAGCACATCGAGGAACTCGAGGGGTTCAAGAAGCCTATCCGTTACTGCGACGTGAATGTCGCGACGGCCAACGGATCCGGCGACCTCCAGCACATCATCTGTGGTGCCCGGAACTTCCGTGAGGGCGACATCGTCATCGTCTCCCTGCCCGGAGCCGTCCTGCCCGGTGGTTTCGAGATCAGCGCCCGGGAGACCTACGGCAGGACGTCTGAAGGCATGGTGTGTTCTGCCGCCGAGCTGGGCCTGGCGAAGGTTCAGACCGCAGGCATCATCGCCATCCGTGGTACCGAGGCAGAAGACCCACGCATCGTCGTCGGCGAGGATGCGCGCGACTTCCTCGGCCTCGACGACACCGTCTTCGACGTGAACATCACGCCGGACCGGGGCTATGCGCTGTCGGCCCGCGGTCTGGCACGGGAGTTGGCCAGTTCCTTCTCCCTGACGTTCCGTGACCCGGCCGACGATCCCGCGGCGGCGGCCCTGCCGACCGATCTGCTCGCGGGCCTTCCCCACGGCACGGACCGTGGTGACCTTCCGGAGATCACCGTCGACGAGGACACGAAGTGCGCGCGTTTCGGTATCCGTAAGGTCACCGGGATCGCCGCTGACGCAGAGTCCCCGTACTGGCTGCAGCGCGAACTCCTGCTGTGCGGTCAGCGTCCGGTCAATGCGCCGACCGACGTCACGAACTACATCATGTTCCTGCTCGGGCAGCCGATGCATGCCTTCGACGCCGACCGCATCACCGGCGACCTCCACGTGCACCGGGCTCCCGAGGGGCAGAAGATCACCACCCTCGACGGCGTAGAGCGCACCCTGTCGGGTGAGGACGTGGTGATCTCGGACGAGACCGGAATCCAGTCGATGGCCGGGGTCATGGGCGGGTCCACCTCCGAGATCTCTGCCGCGACGACGAGCGTCTACTTCGAGGCTGCCCATTTCGACCAGATCACCGTCGCGCGTACGTCCCGACGTCACCGCCTGTCCTCCGAATCATCACGTCGTTTCGAGCGGGGTACGGATCCCGCGGTGATCGAGGCGGCGCTCGACTTCGCGGTCGCGCTGCTCACCCGCATCGCCGGCGGCGAGGTGGAGAAGGGTGTCAGCCTGGTGGGGCAGGTCCCGGACATGCCGGTCATCGACATGCACACCTCGCGCCCCGGTAAGACGGCGGGAATGATCTATCCGACGGGCACGACTGTCTCCCGGTTGACCGAGGTGGGGTGCTCGGTACGTGAGACCGGAGAGCGTGACGCCAACGGAGCCAAGGCGATCGAGGTGACGCCCCCGACCTGGCGCCCGGACCTCACCATGCCGGCCGACCTGGTCGAGGAGGTGCTGCGTCTTGAGGGGCTCGACAAGATTCCGTCGATCGTTCCGACAGCTCCGGCCGGTCGTGGCCTCTCGCCGCGCCAGCGCATGCGTCGCTCAGTCGGACATGCACTGGCCTGGAACGGTTATGTGGAGGTACTCCCCAGCCCGTTCGTCCCCAACGACGTCTTCGACGTGTGGGGACTCGATGCCGATGATCCCCGCCGACAGGCCGTGCGGGTTCTCAACCCCCTGGAGAGCGACGTCGCGACGATCGGTACCAGCCTGCTGCCCTCGATGATCGATTCGCTGCGCCGCAACATCGCCCGGGGACAGCACGACGTCGCACTCTACGGAGTGGAACAGGTTACCCGTCCGACCGCAGAGTCGGGAACGTCGCCGATGCCGTCGGTGGCTGCCAGGCCCTCCGTGGACGAGATCTCCACCCTCCTGTCCTCACTGCCGGAACAGCCCCTGAACGTGTCCGTGATCGCAGCAGGTAACCGGATCCTCGACGGCACCTGGGGCGATGCGGTGGCTTTCGAAGCCAGTGACGTACTGGACGCGGCACAGGTCGTCGCCCGCGCCGTGGGCGTCGAGATCAGCCTGCGAAACGCCGAGTACCTGCCCTGGCACCCGGGACGGTGCGCGGAGATCCTCGTTGACGGCGTCGTCGTCGGCCACGCGGGTGAACTGCACCCCCAGGTCTGTGAGCGTGCGGACCTCCCGAAGCGGACTGTGGCGCTCGAGATGAACCTTGACGCGTTACCGCTGGCCGAGTCGTTCCCCCGCCCGGTGATTTCGCCGTTCCCCGCTGTCAACCAGGACGTGGCCGTCGTCGTGGACGAGACGACGCCGGCCGCCGAGGTCCAGGCGGCGCTGGAAGACGGCGCCGGTGACCTGCTCGAGCATATCCGTCTCTTCGACGTCTACCACTCGGATGCTCTCGGAGAGGGTAAGCGGTCGCTGACCTTCACCCTCAGGTTCCGTGCTCCTGACCGCACGCTCACCGAGGATGAGGCGTCGGAGGCCCGGGAGTCGGCGGTCTCGGCTGCCGCGGAGAAGGTCGGTGCGACCCTGCGGGGCTGACGGACGCGGTGTCGGTGGCGGGGGGACCGTGATCGGGATGCATAAAAATCGAGGATCTGCATAACTTGCGCCGCGTCGTTCCTCGGTGCATACTTGCACAATGATTTCCATTGCAGTCGCAGGCGCCAGCGGATACGCGGGAGGGGAAGCGCTCCGTCTTCTCCTGAACCACCCGGGTTACGGTCGGGACTTCGAGATAGGCGCCCTGACCGGTGCCTCCAATGCCGGCCAGCGGTTCGGCAGTCTCGTCCCCGGCCTCCCGCAACTGGCGGACCGTGTCGTCGAGGCGACCACGGAGGACCTCCTGTCGAAGCACGATGTCGCTGTTCTCGCCTTGCCGCACGGGGTCTCGTCATCACTGGATCTCGGCGACACCGCCGTCCTGGACTGCGGTGCCGACCGGCGTCTCTCTTCCGAGTCGGACTGGGACGCCTATTACGGGGGGACGTATCCGGGGAGCTGGCCGTACGGCATACCCGAGCTTCCGGGAAACCGGCCGATGATCGCCTCGGCGCGCGGCGTCGCGGTCCCCGGGTGTTTCCCGACCGGTGCCACCCTCGCCCTGCTGCCCGGCATGAGTGCCGGACTGATGAGTCCTGATGTCTCCGTGGTTTCGGTCACCGGCGTCACAGGTGCAGGCAAGAAGCCTGCTGTCGAGCTCCTCGGCGGTGAGACGATGGGCAATGTCCGCGCCTACAAGGTCGGTACCCACCGGCACACTCCGGAGATCGCCCAGAACATCAGGCGGGTCCTTCCCTCCGGCGGTGATGCACGCGTGACCTTCACCCCCGTCCTTGCCCCGCTCGGACGAGGCATACTCACCACCGTGACCGCGCAGGCACAGGGGACCGCTGCCGAGCTCCGGTCCGCATACGAGGATTTCTGCGCCGGCGAGCCGTTCCTGCATCTCCTCCCCGAGGGTGAGCAGCCCGAGGTCAAAAGCGTGGTCGGAACCAACATGGTGCACATCCAGGTCACTGTGACCGACGGAGTCGTCGTGGCGACCAGTGCGATCGACAACCTGACCAAAGGCACCGCGGGTGCAGCCGTGCAGTGCCTGAACCTGATCCAGGGCTGGAACGAGACCGCAGGTCTCCCGATGGCCGGACTCTGAAAGAACGAGGACAACATCACCATGAGCGAAGAATTCGACCCGAACGATTCCGCCACCTTCCCGGACCGGCTGACGGATGGACGGGACACCGAGGACGCTGACGCGGTCGAGAACACGACCCGGGCTCTCGGCGTGACTGCGGCGACCGGGTTCCGGGCAGCGTCGACCACTGCGGGCATCAAGCCGTCGGGCAATCCGGACATGGCCCTCGTGGTCAACGACGGGCCCGACTACACGGCTGCCGCCGTGTTCACCCGCAACCGGGTCGTCGCCTCACCGGTGAAACTCACCCGTGCCAACAACGACGGGACGTTCCGTGCGGTGATCCTCAACGCCGGGAACGCCAACGCCTGCAACGGTGAGCAGGGTGACCGTGACGCCGAGGCGACGGTGCACGCCGTCGCAGAGAAGCTCGGGGTCGCCCCTTCGGAGGTGGCGGTGTGCTCCACCGGCCTGATCGGGGACACCCTGCCGATGGACAAGATCCTCAGCGGAGTCGACACACTGACCACGGAGGTCCGGCGTCCCGACGCGGTGTCCCCGGAATCCGGCACCGCGGCCGCCGAAGCCATCATGACGACTGACCTCGTCAGTAAACAGGCCGTCTACCACGGTGACGGATGGTCCCTCGGCGGTATGGGCAAGGGGGTGGGCATGATGGCCCCGTCGCTCGCCACGATGCTGGTCGTGCTGACCACCGACGCACGTGTCGAGGATCCCACGCCGGCCCTCAAGGCATCCACGGAGGTCACCTTCGACTGCGTCGACATCGACGGTTCCACCTCCACGAACGACACCGTGATCCTCATGGCCAACGGTGCCTCGGGAGTGACCCCGTCGGAGGAGGAGTTCCGCACCGCGGTGCACAGCGTCTGCCTGGATCTCGCCAAGCAGCTGCAGGCGGATGCGGAAGGTGTGACCAAGCGGGTGTCGATCACCGTCACCGGCACGGACTCCGATGCCGAGGCGAAGGTCGCGGCACGCGTCCTCGGGCGCGACAGCCTGTTCAAGTGCGCGATGTTCGGCTCTGACCCCAACTGGGGACGGACCCTCGCGGCGGTGGGCATGGCACCTGTCTCCATGGAGCCTGACCGGATCTCAGTCAGCTTCAACGGCCGGCCCGTCTGTGTCAACGCCACCGGTGCGCCCGGCGCCCGCGACGTCGACCTCTCCGGTCCCGACATCGACGTACTCGTGGACCTCGGCACCGGGGGAGAGGGCACGGCCACGGTCTGGACCACCGACCTCTCGCACGACTACGTCCACATCAACTCCGCCTACAGCTCATAGAGGAGCCGTCATGACCGAGCCCGACCCCGAGAAGGTCGTCTACCGCGGCGCCACCGACCTCGACCCTGCCACCAGGGCGAACGTCCTCGCTGAGGCGTTGCCGTGGCTGCTGCACTACCGTGACAAGATCGTCGTCGTGAAATACGGCGGCAACGCCATGATCGACGAGGAGCTCAAAGCCGCCTTCGCCGCTGACATGGCTTTCCTGCGGACGGTGGGTGCTCACCCGATCGTCGTCCACGGTGGTGGGCCCCAGATCACCGAGATGCTCAACAAGGTCGACCTGCCGGGGGAGTTCGTCGGCGGATTCCGCGTCACCACCCCGGAGACCATGGAGTACGTGCGCATGGTGCTGTTCGGCAAGGTCGGACGGGAGCTGGTGAACCTCATCAACCAGCACGGGCCCTTCGCCGTCGGCACCTCGGGTGAGGACGCCGGACTGTTCACCGCGGTCAAGCGCACGGCGACGGTCGACGGCGTGGAGGTCGACCTCGGGCGGGTCGGTGACATCGCGCACGTCAACGCCAGCGTTCTCATGGATCTCATCGACGCCGGCCGGATCCCGGTCGTGGCGCCCTTCGCACCCGACGAAGACGGCAACGTCTACAACATCAACGCCGACACCGCGGCCGGTGCCCTGGCCGCCGCGGTCGGTGCCGAGCGCCTGGTGGTGTTGACCAACGTCGAGGGGCTCTACACCGACTGGCCGGACAAGAGCTCACTGGTCTCCAGGATCGCACCGGACGAACTGGACAAGATCCTCCCCGACCTGGACGCAGGGATGATCCCGAAGATGGAGGCGTGCCTCAGTGCGGTGCGCACCGGGGTTTCCGCGGCCCACGTCATCGACGGGCGCGAACGACACTCCGTGATCCTCGAGCTCATGACCGAGGGCGGTATCGGCACGATGATCGCCCGTGACGACTGGGAGTCTCCCCATGCATGACACTGACTGGACTGACTGGCAGGAACGGTGGGAATCCGCCGTCATGCCGACCTACGGCACGCCGGCCGTGGAACTGGTCTCCGGCTCCGGCGCACGCGTCACCGACTCAGAGGGCCGTGAGTACATCGACCTGCTGGCGGGGATCGCCGTCAACGCACTCGGCCACGCCCATCCTGCCCTCGTTGACGCTGTTTCACGGCAGGTGGCCACCCTCGGCCACACCTCGAACATCCACGCCCATCCGCGGGTCATCGAACTCGCCGGCAAGCTCCAGGACCTGACCGGCCCTGAAGCCCAGGTGTTCTTCTCCAATTCGGGCGCCGAAGCCAATGAGGCCGCGTTCAAGATCACCCGCCTGACCGGCCGCGGCCGCGTCCTGGCCGCGGAGCACGGTTTCCACGGCCGTACCATGGGGTCGCTCGCACTGACCGGGCAACCGGATAAACGGGCCCCGTTCGAGCCCCTCCCCGACGGGGTGGAGTTCTACCCCTACGGGGACATCGACGCGCTGCGCGCACTCGTCGAGAAGGACGGTCGCGCCGCCGACACCGCCGCGATCTTCCTCGAGTCGATCCAGGGCGAGACAGGAGTCGTTCCCGCACCCGAGGGCTTCCTCACCGACGTCCGCGCGCTGTGCGACGAGTACGGGATCCTCATGGTCGTCGATGAGGTCCAGGCAGGGATGGGACGTACCGGCAGGTGGTTCGGCTACCAGGTGGAGGACGTCACTCCGGACGTGGTCACCCTGGCCAAGGGGCTCGGCGGCGGCCTGCCGATCGGTGCCTGTGTCGCCGTCACCCCGGCCGCACAACTGCTGTCGAAGGGACAGCACGGATCGACGTTCGGCGGTAACCCTGTCGCGTGCGCCGCAGGCTGTGCCGTCATCGACACCATCCGTACGGAGGACCTGCTCAGTCACGTCGTCGACATGGAGAAACTGGTCCGCGCAGAACTCGAGCCGGTGGCAGCGGTCTCACACATCCGTGGACGGGGCCTGATGCTCGGCGTTGTGCTGCATGAACCACATCCCGGTCTCGCCGACGATGCGCGTACCGCCGGCCTGCTGGTCAATCAACCATCGCCGGACGTCCTGCGGCTCGTCCCTCCGCTGACCATCACGGACACCGACGTCCGTGAATCCCTCGCAACACTCAAGGAGCTGCTGTCATGACCCGTCACTTCCTCGCGGACGATGCTGTCTCCGTCGCTGAACAGGCCGAGATTCTCGACCTCGGCATGGAGATGGTCAAGGACCCCTACCGGACCAGTCTGAAGAACAAGTCCGTCGCCGTCCTGTTCGACAAGACCTCCACCCGCACCCGGTTCTCTTTCGACGTCGGGATCAACCAGCTGGGTGGCCACCCGATCGTCGTGGATTCCGGAAAGTCCCAGATGGGCAAGAAGGAGTCCTACCAGGACACCGGTGCCGTGCTCTCCCGCTTCGTCGACGCCGTCGTCTGGCGGACCGGGGCCCACCAGAATCTCCATGACATGGCGGAAACCGCGACCGTGCCGATCCTCAACGCCCTGTGCGACGACTTCCACCCGTGCCAGATCCTCGCCGACCTGCTGACGATCCGACAGCACAAGGGTGACCTGAAGGGGCTCAAGGCCGTGTACCTCGGAGACGGGGCCAACAACATGGCCAACTCCTACATGCTCGGGTTCGCGACGGCGGGGGTGGACATCACCATCGCCGCACCTGCAGGATTCCAGCCCGAACAGCGGTTCATCGACCGTGCCAGGCTCCGCGCGGACGAGACAAGCGCGCGGCTGACGGTCACCGACGTGCCGGACGTGACCGGGGCCGACGTCGTCATCACCGATACCTGGGTCTCGATGGGTATGGACGAGGACCGCGACACTGAGGCGCTGGTGCCCTTCCAGGTCAACGAGGATCTCATGGACACCGCTGACAAGGACGCGGTGTTCATGCACTGCCTGCCCGCCTACCGCGGCTACGAGGTCACCGCAGGTGTCATCGACGGGCCGCAGTCGATCGTCTTCGACGAGGCGGAGAATCGTCTCCACGCACAGAAGGCACTGATGGAATGGCTGCTGCGATAAACCAACCGTCGCCCCTGACACGGTCGGCCAGGCAGGGACTGATCTCCAGGCTCGTCGACACCCACAGGGTCGCCAGCCAACGTCAGCTCCAGGATCTGCTCGCCGCCGAAGGGGTGGACATCACCCAGGCCACCCTGTCCCGCGATCTCGTCGATCTCGGAGCACGGAAGGTGCGGGCCGACGGGCAGTCGTTCTACAGCCTCGGAGCCACGGACACCGACCTCTCGGCGGACGGACCGGCGCGGCTGCGCCGCATCCTGGTCGAGCTGCTGGTCGGGACGGACCACTCAGGCAACACAGCCGTGCTGCGTACCCCGCCGGGGGCGGCGCAGTACCTGGCAAGCGTCATCGACAGGTCCGACCTCCCCGAGGTCGTCGCGACCATCGCCGGCGACGACACCGTGTTCGTCCTGGCCCGCGACCCCGTCAACGGACGGGCGCTGGCTGAACACCTGTACGAGATCTCGGTGTCGCCGGTACCGTCCGTGCACGGTGAGCCCGCGCCACCAGATACACTCAGCTGAGAAGCCGGGACACAATGTCACTGTTACACCCGCTCAATCCCCCTCTATCCGAAAGGACTGACGAACACCATGACTGACCGCGTCGTACTCGCCTATTCCGGAGGCCTCGACACCACCGTCGCCATCCCGTACCTCAAGCAGATGACCGGTGGTGACGTCGTCGCGGTGTCCATCGACCTCGGACAGGGCGGCGAGGACATGGAGTCCGTCCGCCAGCGCGCCATCGGTGCCGGTGCCGTCGAGTCGATCATCGTCGACGCCCGTGACGAGTTCGCCGAGGAGTACTGCCTGCCGACCATCAAAGCCAATGCGATGTACATGAAGCAGTACCCGATGGTCTCCGCGATCTCGCGTCCGCTGATCGTCAAGCACCTGGTCGACGCAGCGCAGCAGCACGGCGGCACGCATGTGGCCCACGGTTGCACCGGCAAGGGCAACGACCAGGTCCGTTTCGAGGTCGGCTTCATGGACACCGACCCGTCCCTCAAGATCATCGCTCCGGCCCGTGACTTCGCCTGGACCCGTGACAAGGCGATCGCCTTCGCCGAGGAGAACAACGTCCCGATCGAGCAGTCGGCGTCGTCGCCGTTCTCGATCGACCAGAACGTGTGGGGCCGCGCGGTCGAGACCGGGTTCCTCGAGGACCTGTGGAACCCGCCGACGAAGGACCTCTACGCGTACACCGAGGAGCCGTCCCTGGGACAGGCGCCGGATGAACTGACCATCTCCTTCAAGTCAGGCAAGCCCGTCGCGATCGACGGACGCCAGGTGACCGTGCTCGAGGCGATCGAGGAACTGAACCGCCGTGCCGGCGCCCAGGGTGTGGGCCGGCTCGACATGGTGGAGGACCGTCTCATCGGCATCAAGTCACGCGAGGTGTACGAGGCCCCGGGCGCACTCACCTTGATCCGCGCCCATGAGGCACTCGAGGACGTGACCATCGAGCGTGAACTCGCCCGGTACAAGCGTGGAATCGACGCCGAGTGGTCCAACCAGGTGTACGACGGACTGTGGTTCTCCCCGTTGAAGCGGTCCCTCGACGCCTTCATCGAGTCCACCCAGGAGCACGTGACCGGCGACATCCGTCTGGTCCTCCACAACGGTTCGATCGTGGTCAACGGGCGTCGTTCCGACGAGTCCCTCTACGACTTCAACCTTGCGACCTACGACACCGGTGACACCTTCGACCAGACGATGTCCAAGGGCTTCGTCGAACTCCACGGCCTGTCCTCGAAGATCGCCAACAAGCGCGACCGCGGCGGAAAGTAGTCCCGTATGACGACCGACAACCCTGCACAGAACCCGATCGAGCACCACGGCACCAACGAAGGCGCGCTGTGGGGCGGCCGCTTCGCCGGCGGCCCGACCGAGGCCATGGCCGCGCTCAGCAAGTCGACCCACTTCGACTGGGTGCTCGCCCCGTATGACGTGCTGGCGTCGAAGGCCCACGCCAGGGTCCTGCACCGCGCGGGACTGCTCTCCGACGACGATCTGGCGACGATGCTCGACGGCCTGACCCGGTTGGGCGAGGACGTCGCGTCCGGAGCTTTCGGTCCGGACGCCGGGGACGAGGACGTCCACGGTGCGATGGAACGCGGGTTGATCGATCGCGTCGGGCCGGAGGTCGGTGGACGACTGCGGGCCGGACGTTCACGCAACGACCAGGTCGCCACGCTGTTCCGGATGTGGGTCCGGGACGCCGTCCGTGAGACCGCCGAGGGGGTGCTCGACGTTGTCGACGCCCTCGTCGCACAGTCCGAGGCACACCCGGACGTCATCATGCCGGGGAAGACCCACTTCCAGGCGGCCCAGCCCGTCCTGTTGGGCCATCAGCTGCTGGCACACGCCCAGCCGTTGCTGAGGGACGTGGCGCGGTTCCGGGACCTCGACAAGCGTCTGGCGGTGTCCCCGTACGGTTCCGGGGCGCTGGCGGGCTCCTCGCTGGCGCTGGATCCCGAGGCGATCGCCGCAGAACTCGGTTTCGACTCGGCCGCCGACAACTCCATCGACGCCACGAGCTCGCGGGACTTCGCCTCGGAGGCGTCTTTCGTCCTTGCGCAGGTCGCCGTGGATCTCTCTCGTCTCGCCGAGGAGATCATCGCCTGGTCGACGCCGGAGTTCGGGTACGTCACTCTCGCGGACGAGTGGTCGACGGGGTCGTCGATCATGCCGCAGAAGAAGAACCCGGACGTCGCCGAGCTGATGCGTGGCAAGACCGGTCGGCTCATCGGTAACCACACCGGCCTCCTGGCGACGTTGAAGGCACTGCCGCTGGCCTATAACCGCGATCTCCAGGAGGACAAGGAACCCATCGTCGACTCCGTCGCACAGTTGCGGCTGCTGCTGCCCGCGATGGCTGGACTGGTGGGCAC
Organism: Corynebacterium glyciniphilum AJ 3170; assembly: GCF_007673095.1. GTDB lineage: Bacteria > Actinomycetota > Actinomycetes > Mycobacteriales > Mycobacteriaceae > Corynebacterium. Next base: position 2,340 of record NZ_VDYZ01000013.1, on the reverse strand, counting down.
GCTGACCTTCCACCCGGAACGGCTCCGTGAACTGGCTCCGGCCGGGTTCACGCTGGCGACCGACCTGGCAGAGTGGATGGTCCGCCAGGGGGTCCCGTTCCGCGACGCGCACGAGGCCTCGGGGCAGTGTGTGCGGATCGCCGAGAGCAGGGGAGTGGACCTCGTCTCGCTCACGGACGACGAACTTGCCGGCGTGCACCCGGTGCTGACCGCTGATGTACGCGAGGTTCTCACGGTCGACGGGGCTGTCGCATCACGGTCGACACGGGGCGGTACCGCCGGTGTGCGGGTGGCGGAGCAGCTCAACCGCGTATCCCGGGCCGTCGCTGACGCGAGGGAATGGGCTGCCGCGCCCCTGCGCTGAGTCCCGGCGAGCCCGGGCCGGGGCTGTCACCGGTCTCGGTGCAGCGTACCGGAGGTCCGGGATCAGGACCCTCTGCTGACTACGGCGCCGACATGGGGATAGACTGACCCGCATGATCGATCCCCGACTTCTCGAGATTCTCGTCTGCCCCCAGGACAAACAACCCCTGGAGGTCCACGGGGAGTATCTGGTCAACCCACGGCTGAACGTCGCCTATCCGGTGCAGGACGGTATCCCCGTCCTGCTCGCCGACGAAGCCGTCAGCTGGCCGCTGACCACGAACTGACCCCCCACTCGAGAAGTACAGAAGGACCATCAGGAATGACCGAGCAGAGCAATGTCCTTGACGACCTGCAATGGCGCGGCCTCGTCGCGCAGTCCACTGACCTGGACGCGCTGCGCGAAGAACTGTCCACACCGACGACCGCGTACGTCGGGTTCGACCCGACAGGCCCGTCGCTTCACGCGGGCCACCTCGTCCCCCTCCTCATGCTGGCCCGGCTCCAGCGTGCGGGGCACACCCCCATCGTCATGGCAGGCGGCGCCACCGGCATGATCGGTGACCCCCGTGACGTGGGGGAGCGGACCATGCTCACCGTCGAGGAGGTGGAGGCGAATGTCGGGCGCATCAAGAAGCAACTCGCCCGTTTCGTCTCCTTCGAGGGTGAGAACGCGGCAATTCCGGCGAACAACATCGACTGGACCGCGAAGATGACGGCGATCGACTTCCTGCGCGACATCGGCAAGAACTTCGGGCTGAACACGATGCTCGCCCGCGACACGGTGAAGCGACGCCTGGAGACCGACGGAATGTCCTACACGGAGTTCTCCTACATGCTTCTCCAGGCCAATGACTTCGTCGAGCTCCGCCGGACCCACGACTGCAGGCTGCAGATCGGTGGATCGGACCAGTGGGGCAACATCGTCTCGGGTGTGGACCTGAATCGTCGGGTCGACGGTGAGACGGTCCATGGTCTGACCGTGCCTCTGGTGACGGATTCAGAGGGCAGGAAGTTCGGCAAGTCGACCGGTGGCGGCAAGCTCTGGCTCGATCCGGAGATGACGAGCCCCTACAGCTGGTACCAGTACTTCCTCAATGCCGCCGACGCTGACGTCATCCGTTACCTGCGGTGGTTCACGTTCCTGGGACAGGACGAGCTCGACAGATTGGCTGTCGAAGTCGCCGAGCGCCCGTTCAAGCGTGAAGCCCAGCGCACCCTCGCCCGGGAGATGACGGAACTCGTGCACGGTGCCGAGGCGGTCGAGAAGGTGGAGAAGGCCGCGGAGGCTCTCTTCGGAAAGGCCGAACTGGCGGAGCTCGACGAGATGACGTTGTCCGGGGCCCTGTCGGAGACCGACTGCGCGGAGGTTTCCCCGGGTACGAGTGTCGTCGACCTGTTCCTCGCCACTGGTCTGGAGAAGTCAAAGGGCGCGGTGCGTCGGACGATCGGTGAAGGTGGGGCCTACGTCAACAACGTCCGGGTCACTGACGCGGAATGGGTACCGGGGAAGACTGATCTCCTTGCCGGCGACTGGCTGGTCCTGCGGAAAGGTAAGAAGCGTTTCGCGGGAGTCAGGCTTCTCGGTGCGTAGTAGAAGTAGTCGGATCTACTGACCACGACGTGATGTGCGGCTGCGCCGCCACCTGCTACCAGGTGGCGGCGCAGCCGTTCTGGTTCTCGTCTGCGCCCCGGACGGGCTTACTGACCTGGTGGTTTGTGGGTGTGGTGGGGGTGTGTGTAGATTGATGCGAGTCAGCGAGACGCCGGGATGTTGTCCTGGTGGTTGCGACGGCAAGGATGGCCCTGGATGGCTGTGGTGGGTTGTTAACCTGTGGGTTGCTTCCCGGTAATCTGGTGGTGTACCTTGTGAATCAGCTGCGGTGGCTTCCTCCTGGTTTTGGTGGGGGTTGTTGTGTGCGTGTGTTGTTTGAGAACTCAATAGCGTAACAAACCAAGTATTTTTTGTCGCACCGG
>NZ_VDYZ01000139.1 GCF_007673095.1 Corynebacterium glyciniphilum AJ 3170 | reverse complement strand
CTTCACCCCCATCACCTCCTCCTCAACCTCTCCCCACCCCCCCTCTCCCACTCTCACCTCCATATCATCCCCCCCCCTCACCACAACCCCCCCTCCCTCTACCCCTCCAACCCCCCCCTACCCCCCTCACACACTCCCACTCACCACCTTCATCCCCACCTTCACTCCACCCACCATCTCCATCTCCTCCTCCCCCCCCCCATCCTCGATCTACACCACCCCCTCCATCATCACATCCTCCACCCACCCCTTCCTCAACCCCTCATTCACCCCCAACCACCCCCCTTCCGTCCACTCCCACAATACCCCCCTTCCC
>NZ_VDYZ01000138.1 GCF_007673095.1 Corynebacterium glyciniphilum AJ 3170 | reverse complement strand
CTCCCCTCACCTCCTCTCCCCACGTCACAACCACATCCTCCCCCTCCCATCCATCACCCCTCTCCACCCACACCTCATCCTCCCTCATCAACCCTCCTCTCTTCTCCACCTCCTCAACCCCAACCACCTCCCCAACACCCTCCCTTCCCTCTCTCAACAACTCATCACCGTCACCCACCACCTCCACCTCCCCCCCCACAACCCCATCCACCTTGCACTCACCTACATCTACCCCATCCCCCCCCCCCCTGCCCCCCAGCTCCTCGACAAGACCCCCATCTCTCCCCACCTCCCCTCCAACCACCTCACCCACGAC
>NZ_VDYZ01000137.1 GCF_007673095.1 Corynebacterium glyciniphilum AJ 3170 | reverse complement strand
CAAACACTAACCCACCCCCCCAAACCTTCCCTCACCCTCCTTCCTAATCACGTCTTCACTCTAACTCCACAACCCACCTTCACTCTCACACTCACACCTCCACCAGCTACCAAAGTACCGACTACTCATCCCCCACCCCCTTCTCCAACAACCACCCCACCCTCATCCACTTCTTCCACACCTCCCACTACCTACCCACCCCCCCTCCCCTCAACTTCCACTTCAACCAACAACCCACCAACACCCCCACCCCCATCCAAATCTCCCACAATCCCCACATCAACACCCCTCCCGCCACGCCCATCACCACCCAACCCG
>NZ_VDYZ01000136.1 GCF_007673095.1 Corynebacterium glyciniphilum AJ 3170 | reverse complement strand
CCCACCTTCAGACACTCGCACCTTCCCGCCACTTTTCCCCCAACACCACCCACCCCCCTCTCCCAATATCCATAATCACACATCAAAATCTTCATATCCCACTCACCCCCACCTAACAATCCCCACTCCCCTCCCATCCCCCTCCACCCCCACTTCCCCCATCCTTCACACCTCTCCCCTCATCTCACCTCCCCCATCCCCCTCCCCCACCTCACCATCCACTTCTCCTACTCCCACCCCTTCACCCACCACTCCCCCCAACCCTATCAGCGTCTCATCCTCGACCCGCTGTTGCACCAGCCCAGCCTCTTCCCCACC
>NZ_VDYZ01000135.1 GCF_007673095.1 Corynebacterium glyciniphilum AJ 3170 | reverse complement strand
CCCCATCTCCCCCACCACCGTCCCCCCCCCACCCATCACCCTCACCCCCCCCACTCCCTCCCCGATCCTCGCATCTCCCCCCAATCCCACCCCCACACCCCCAACAACCACACCACCCCCCCAACTCCCGACTTCCCCCACATTCTCTTCAACCCCCCTACCAACCACCTCCCCACCCCCACCATCTTCCTCAACCACCTACCCCACCTCACCCCCCACATCCTCCCCATAACCCTCCTCCCACACCCCCCCACCCTTCCCACCTCCCAACCTGACCCCCATCACCAGATCCATCCCCGACATCTCACCCCGCGCTAT
>NZ_VDYZ01000134.1 GCF_007673095.1 Corynebacterium glyciniphilum AJ 3170 | reverse complement strand
TCGCCACACCCACCTCATCATCCTCCACCACTACCACCACACCAACAACCTCCTCTCATCCTACCCACCCTCCACCACCCCCCCAACCCCAACACCCCCTACAATCTCTTTCATCACCAACCTCCACACCTCCCTCACCCTCCCCTCCCCCACCTCCCTCATCCCCACGTTCCCCCACTGTCCCACCACCACCCCCACCACCCACCCCCCCTACCACCTCCCCTTCTCCCACCTCATCAACCTCCTCATCCTCCACCACCACCCTTCACCAACATCCTCCCAACTCCCCTCGCCTCCCCTTCCCTCACCCCCCCAGCTT
>NZ_VDYZ01000133.1 GCF_007673095.1 Corynebacterium glyciniphilum AJ 3170 | reverse complement strand
CACCTCACCTACCTCCTCATCAACCCCCACCTTCCCAATCACGACCAGCTCCAAAACTTCAACCCCAATATCCCTCCTCACACCCTCCTCCACCACCACTTCAACACCCACTTCAACATCTTCCCCCCCAACCCCCACCCCATCCCCCATCCCCTCACCCCCTCCTCACCCCTCATCATCATCACCCTCATCCCCCCATCCCCCCACTCCCCCACCCACTACCACCTCCTCCACCTCTTCTCCCGCCAGCACAAGCTGCTCACCCACCCCCCTCCTCACACCCTCGACCACATCCTCCCCCACACCGCCATCGACGACC
>NZ_VDYZ01000132.1 GCF_007673095.1 Corynebacterium glyciniphilum AJ 3170 | reverse complement strand
CCTCATCCCCCTCCTTCTCTCCATCCTCATCTCCCACCTCACCAACCCTCCTCCCCCACCCCACCTCCCACCATCCCCCCCCCTCCCCCCTCCTCCCCCTACACCTCCATCCCTCCCCCCTCCCCTCACCCCTCACCTCCCCAACCCCCCCCTCCTCCTTCTTCCACTCCCCACCCCCTCCCCCAGCACGACGTTCACACCCCTACCATATATACTATTCCCTCACACACCACTTCTCTCCTTTCTCTCCCTACTCCGCACCCATCCACCTACTCCACATCTCTACCCCCTCGTTAAATACGACCTTCAACACCATCCCC
>NZ_VDYZ01000131.1 GCF_007673095.1 Corynebacterium glyciniphilum AJ 3170 | reverse complement strand
GTGGAGATGGATGAGGATGATGTGGAGGGGGTGGGAGATGGGGGAAGTGAGGGGGTGGGGGGGGTGGAGGGGGTGGGAGAGGAGGGTGATGTGGGGGTGAGAGTGGAGGAGGATGGGGAAGGGGGGGGGGATGGTGAATATGTGGTGGGTGTGTGGAGTGCGTGTGGGTGGGGGGAGGAGTGGATAGTGGAGGTGGAAGGGAGGGGTGGGGGAGGTGAGGGAGTGGATGGGGGTTGAAGTAGGGGATAAAGGGATGGGGGTGAAGTGGATTGGTGGGGGGTATATGGAGAGGGGTATGACGGTGTGGGTGAGGGAGGAGG
>NZ_VDYZ01000130.1 GCF_007673095.1 Corynebacterium glyciniphilum AJ 3170 | reverse complement strand
CCCCCACCCTCCACAACCCTCATCCCCCATCCCCTACCCCCCCACACCACTCTCCCCTCACCCTCCACCACCTCACCCCCACCACTACCTCACCCCTCCCCATCATCACTCCCCCCACCACCACCATCCCACCCACCCATCTCCCTGACCTCACTCACGACCACCTCAACTCCCCCCTCACCCACCACCACTACTCCCCACTCACCCACATCCCCCCCACCCTCCCCCACATCCACCACCACCCGTTCCCCCACATCCTCACCCCCTTCCCCTCCCACCCCTGCTTCGACCTCACCCTCCACGCCCACCGTCACATCCACGT
>NZ_VDYZ01000012.1 GCF_007673095.1 Corynebacterium glyciniphilum AJ 3170 | reverse complement strand
TCTCAACTGTGATCATGCTGTCCATGATGCTCCGCACACACGCGCCACCACATCGACCCACAGGCTGATCTACCAGCGGCTTTAGGGGCGGCGGACGTCATACCGGGGTATGACCGTCAGTCACTCCTCCAGAACCCGCACCGGGTCAACGAGTCCGTTACTGAACGCGAAAAGCACCGCGTGGACCCGGTCCCGCGAGTCTGTCTTCGCCAGGATCCTGCCGACGTGCGTTTTCACCGTCGGCAGGGAGACGAACAGGCGCCGGGCGATTTCCGGGTTGGAGTACCCCCGTGCGACCAGGACGAGGATCTCCAGTTCACGCGGAGTCAACGGGTCGGGAAGGTCCAGTGCCGCAGCCGCCGCGGCGGTGTCAGCGCCGGAACCGGCACCCGGGGGTGTCTGCGGCGTCGCAGCGGCAACCTGCTCACCCGTCCCCACCCCTCCCCTGACCTGCCGCAGCAGACGCGCGGTGGCCTTCGGGGAGATCACGGCCTCCGCCTCTCCGACCGTCCGGACGGCGTCGATGAGTTCCTCGGGATCGGCGTCCTTCAACAGGAAACCGCTGGCACCGGCGGTGATCGATCCCATCACGTACTCGTCGTTGTCGAACGTGGTCAGCACGACCACTCTGGTGGGCTCCCCCGACGGTCCGGTAATACCGGAGTCGACGATCTTCCTGGTGGCGGCGATACCGTCGAGCTCGGGCATCTGGACATCCATGAGGATCATGTCGACCGGGTGCGACATGGCCGAAGTGACCGCCTCCGCGCCGTCGACGGCCTGCCAGACCACGGTGATGTCCGGCTGAGAGTCCAGCACCATGCCGAACCCGGCGCGTACCAGCTGCTGGTCGTCAGCCAGTCCGACCGTGATGGTCGATGTTGAGCTTGTCTCGTCCATGGTCTCCCTGTCCTCGGTGTGTGCCGGCGTGTACCGGCGTCCTGTCAGATACTGAGTACGACGTCGACCCGCCAGCCGCCGACGTACATCTCCGACGCGCCCCATTCTGCCGTGCCTCCGTGGATCCGGGCACGTTCCCGCAGCCCGACCAGCCCCTGCCCCCTACCGTCGTCCGAGTCATCGGAGTCGATGAAGCCGTTGCCGGGGGCGTTGTCCACCGTGACGCGGAGCTTTCCGGGCACATTCCAGTCCAGGACCACCCGGGCCCGGGTGGGGCCGGCATGTTTCAGGACGTTCGTCAGGCACTCCTGGACAGTCCGGTACACCGTCAGACCGACAGCGACGTCGACCGGGCCCTCGGTGCCGAGTACCTCGTAGTCGACGGACAGGCCGGACCGCCGGGCGTCTTCGACCAGCCCCGCCACCCCGGACACGCCGGGCGGTGCGCTGGTGTCCCGGCTGGCGTCGGACGTACCACCGCCGTTGCGGTCACTGCGCAGCACGCTGAGCAGCTGTCGCATCTGCGCCAGCGCGTCCCGGCCGGTGCTGCTGATCGTGTCAAGCGCCTCGATGGCTTTCGAGGGGTCCTGCCGCCCGGCATAGCGTCCACCGTCGGCCTGTGCGATCACCGCGGTCAGTGAGTGGGCGACAATGTCGTGCATCTCCCGGGCGATCCGGGTCCGTTCGGCGACTGCGGCGAGCTCCACCCGCGCGGCGAGGGACTCCATCCGTTCGTACTGGCGACGTGTCGTCATCCCCAGCTGCCAGAACAGGCCGATCGAGATCACCGCGAGCAGTCCCAGGATCGCGCCCATCACCACGAGCTGGGCGTCCGGCGGAGTGTACGGTTCCCCGGCAGGATCCACAGCCGTCGTCGAGGCACCCCACGCCCACCCGGACCCCGACATGATGCTGACCGTGACGACAGTGGCGACCGACCCCGCGGTCAACAGTGCCAGCCACAAGCCCCTGCGACGCCGGACGTACGCCGAGATGAACCATGCCTCGTAACACACCACGAGGTAGGCCAGAATGTAAATCCCGGAGAGACTCCCCGCTGCGGCGAAAAGCCCCACGGCGACGACGGTCAACCCGGTCTCCGCACGCCAGCGTTGGATCAGCAGTCCGGCGAAAACCAGGGTGTAGCCACCGACGAGAACCCACGAGGGGATAACAGGCCCGAAGGAGAAGGCGTTACCCGCGTCCATGGCTCCGAACAGGAAGAACACGGCGGACTGGATCACCAGCTGCAGCCAGAACCCCCGGTCGCGCCAGAAAGGCCCCGACTGCGCCTGCGGCGCGCGCGATAATGCTGGTTGTTCCATCACAGCCCCAGATCCTACGGCAGTCGCCACCTGCGACGGATCGACCTGCGGTATGATTCCCCACCATGGCAGACGTCGAATTCTCGCATGTGGACATCCGGTACCCGGGTGCGGACTCCCCCACCGTCCCCGACCTCAACCTCAGTATCGGCGACGGCGAGTTCCTCGTCCTCGTCGGTCCGTCCGGCTGCGGTAAGTCGACCATCCTACGGTCCCTGGCGGGCCTGGAGCCGACGAGCGCGGGAACGGTCACCATCGGGGGACGCGACGTCACCGGTGTCGAACCCGGCGACCGGGACATCGCCATGGTGTTCCAGGACTACGCCCTGTACCCCCACATGTCGGTGCGGGAGAACATGGGCTTCGCTCTGTCGATCGCCAAGCGTCCGAAAACGGAGATCGCCGATCGGGTCCAACGCGCCGCCGAGCTTCTCGACCTGGGCGACTACCTCGACAGGAAGCCCAAGGACCTCTCCGGTGGCCAGCGACAGCGGGTGGCGATGGGCCGTGCGATCGTCCGCGAGCCGCAGGTCTTCCTCATGGACGAGCCCCTGTCGAATCTCGACGCCAAACTGCGGGTGCAGACCCGCGCCCAGATCGTGAAGCTGCAGCACGATCTCGGGGTGACCACGGTGTACGTCACCCACGACCAGGTCGAGGCGATGACGATGGGCGACCGGGTCGCCGTCCTGCGGGACGGTCGGCTCCAGCAGGTCGACACCCCGCAGAAGCTCTACAACGAGCCGGTCAATGCCTTTGTCGCCGGTTTCATCGGCTCGCCGGCGATGAATCTGCTCGATCTGCCCGCCGGTGCCGACGTCCTGGAGGGCCTGGGTGTCCGTCGTCCGGAGGGTGTGGACGGTGCCCTGCTGGTGGGGGTGCGTCCCGAGCATCTCGTGGTCGACGACGCAGACACCGGTCTGCGTGGCACCGTCTCGCTGGTCGAGGAACTCGGGGCCGACTCGAACGTCTACGCCGAGACCGGGGCAGGCCAGGTCACCGCGAAATCTCAGGCAGTGGGCCAGGACCTCCCGCCCATCGGGGGGAGCGTCTCCGTCACCCTCACCGCCCAGGCTCGGGTGCACTTCTTCGATGCGGTGTCCGGTCAACGGGTGAACTGACACCCCCGATCTCCCCCGGATCAGCTCTGCAGATACTACACTCAACCGAAGAACCCGCCGGGCGGCGACAACCAGTCCGCCATGGTGTGGTGACGTTTCATTGTTGAGTTCCGTCGGCAGCGTTCCTTAGCTTTCCTGCGGAGCCGTACCTACGCAGAAAGGTTCGGGCCATGGCCAACCTCTCAAAGAAGATCCTGGCCGGTGTCTCGGCCGTCGGACTCAGTGCAGCACTGGTGTCCTGTTCCTCCGACGACAGTGATGACGGGGGCAACGGGGGCGGCGGCACCGACGGCCGTGGACCCATCACCTTCGCCATGGGTAAGAACGACACAGGAAAACTGCGTCCGATCATCGACAAGTGGAACGAGGAGAATCCGGACGAGGAGGTCTCCCTGCAGGAACTCGCCGGCGAAGCCGGCGACCAGCGGGACACCCTGGTCCGGGGACTTCAGGCGGGGTCCTCGGACATCGACGTGATGGCGATGGATGTCGTCTGGACCGCACAGTTCGCCGCAAACGGCTGGATCGCACCTCTGGAGGGCGACCTGGAGGTCGACACCTCCGGGCTGCTGGACGCCACCGTGGAGTCCGCCACATACCAGGACACCCTCTACGGGCTGCCGCAGAACACCAACGCCCAGCTGCTCTACCGCAACACCGACATGGCACCCGAGGCCCCGGAGAACTGGGACGACGTCATCTCGACCTGCGAAGACGTCACCGCAGACAACAATGACTGCCTCATCACCCAGCTCAAACAGGTCGAGGCACTCACGATCAACACAGGTAACTTCATGGACGGCTGGGGAGGCGGCATCCTCGACGCCGACGGTGAGGTCACCGTGACCTCGGACGAGTCCCGCGAGGGCCTCCAGGCCCTGGTCGACGCCTACGAGGACGGCACCATCTCCCGCTCCTCCACCGGCGCGACCGAGGAAGAGACGAACCTCAGCTTCACCCAGGGCCAGAACGCCATGGCGGTCAACTGGCCGTACATGTACGGCGAGGCCGAGGCCGAGGGGTCCGCCGTCGCCGGCAAGGTCGAGGTGCAGCCGCTCGTCGGCAAGGACGGTGTCGGTGTCTCCACTCTCGGCGGCTACAACAACGGCATCAACGTCAACTCGGAGAACAAGGCCACCGCCCTGGACTTCATGCAGTTCATCATCAACGAGGAGAACCAGCGATCCTTCGCGGAGGCGTCTTTCCCGCCGGTGCTCGCGTCCATCTACGATGACGAATCGCTGATCGAGGAGTTCCCCTACCTCCCCGCACTGAAGGAGTCCCTGGAGAACGCGAAGCCCCGTGCCGCCTCACCGAACTACGACGAGCTTTCCAAGGCCGTCCAGGACAACGCCTACGCCGCCATCACCGGTGGCAAGAGCGTCGAGGACGCCACCAGTGACATGGAGTCCGCCATCGCGAACGTGACCGGCTAGTACCGACTGGTCCCGACTCCACCGACAGTCACGCCCGGTACCGTCGTCCGACGACGGTATACCGGGCGTCCTGTTTTACCGATAAGGTTCACTCTGTGACTTCCGCTACCCCCCAGAAGAAACGTGATCTGCGTGCCCTGTGGTTCGTCGGCCCCAGCCTGGCCCTGCTCGCCGTCGTCATCGGCTACCCGATCCTGCGTGCGGTCTACCTCTCCTTCCAGGCCGACCGGCACCTCGACCCGGACACGGGGATGTTCGTCGACGGCGGCTTCGCCGGCCTCGACCACTACCTGTACTGGCTGACACAACGCTGCCTGTCCCCCACCGGGGAAGCGACCACCTGCGCACCGGGCAACCTGGCCACGGACTTCTGGCCCGCCCTGTGGATCACCCTGTTCTTCGTGGTCGTCACCGTCGCCCTGGAGACCGCCCTCGGCCTGTGGATGGCGATCACCATGTCGAAGAGTTTCTGGGGGCGCAGCCTGCTGCGCGCAGCCGTCCTCATCCCCTGGGCGATTCCCACGGCCGTGACAGCGAAGCTGTGGCAGTTCATCTTCGCGCCGGACGGGATCATCAATTCGCTGTTCGGCCTCGACATCGCCTGGACGACGGACCCCTGGGCTGCCCGGTTCGCGGTGATCATCGCCGACGTGTGGAAAACGGCGCCGTTCATGGCACTGCTGATCCTCGCCGGACTGCAGATGGTGCCCGGAGGCGTCTACGAGGCGGCACGGGTGGACGGCGCGTCCCGGTGGCAGCAGTTCACCCGGATCACCCTGCCTCTGATCAAACCCGCGCTGATGGTCGCCGTGCTGTTCCGCACACTCGACGCGCTGCGGATGTACGATCTCCCGGTCATCATGATCAGTGAATCGACAAACTCCCCGACGGCGGTGATCAGCCAGCTGGTGATCGCCGACACGAAATCCGGCAACTTCAACTCCGCCTCCGCCGTGTCGACCCTGATCTTCCTGCTGATATTCGGTATCGCCTTCGTCATGGTGAAGTTCCTCGGCGCCGACGTCGCCGGGACGCAGAATATGCCGCGCTCGGCGAGACCCCGGAGATTCCGGAGACGCCGCGCTCCTTCCGATACCCCCGGCGCCGACTCTGAACAGTCCGCCGGCCAGACCACTGTCCAGACCCCAGAAGTAACGCCGGAGGCCACCCGATGATGAAGGTCATCCGCAACTACCTGCCCGTGATCATCATCCTGATCTGGGCGCTCGCACCGTTCTACTGGATGGTGGTCACCGCGTTCCGCGACAAGGCCTACACCTTCTCCACGAACCCTGTGCCCAGCCACCTCACCCTCGACAACTTCAAGGACGCGCTGGCCACCGACGCCGGAAACAACTTCCTGCGCGCCATCGGCAACAGCCTGATCATCGGTGCAGCGACCACCGCCATCGCGCTGGTTGTCGGCGTGTTCACCGCCTACGCCCTGGCACGTGTCGACTTCCGCGGCAAGGGCTTCGTCACCGGCATCATCCTCGCCGCCTCCATGTTCCCCGGAATCGCACTGGTGACGCCGCTGTTCCAGCTGTTCACCAACATCGGGTGGATCGGCACCTACCAGGCACTGATCATCCCGAACATCTCCTTCGTCCTGCCACTGACCGTCTACACGCTGACCTCCTTCTTCCGGGAACTGCCCTGGAAGCTTGAGGAGGCTGCCCGCGTGGACGGTGCTTCGCGTGGCCTGGCGTTCCGGAAGGTCATTCTGCCGTTGGCTGCGCCTGCCCTGTTCACCACGGCTATCCTCGCGTTCATCGCCACGTGGAACGAGTTCATGCTCGCCAAGCAGCTCTCCACCACCTCCACCGAGCCCGTCACCGTGGCGATAGCCCGGTTCACCGGCGCGAGCGCCTTCCAGTTCCCGTACGCGGCGACGATGGCCGCCGGTGCACTGGTCACCGTCCCGCTGGTGATCATGGTGCTGGTGTTCCAGCGGCGCATCGTCTCCGGCCTGACCGCCGGTGGCGTGAAGTGACCAGGCAGACCCCCGATCGCCGCGACAACCCCGACCACTCCGAATACCGCCGACGGCGGACCGTCCTGGAGGCGATCCTGGGGTTCCTGTCGTTCTTCACCGTCCTGGCGCTCGTGCAGGCCGTGTGGAACGTGCTCCAGGACGACCCCGCGGTGTGGCCCTCATTGCTGCTGCTCGCACTGCTGCTTGCGACGTGGGCCGTCTGGCGGCGGTGGCGCCGCTACGACTGAGGCGACCGGGATCACGCCCTCCCGAGCACGCGGTGGATCATCAGGGCCACGTATTCACGCAGGTACGCCGCCGGCAGGGACGGTTTCGGTGTCGGCGCCCCCAGCACCACCGCATCGAAGGGACGGCCGTTGGCACCCCGTTCCTCCCGGAGCATCGCGACGATGCGTTCGGTACGCATCACGTGGAAATCCGAGGTGCACACCACGATGAAGGGGCCCTCAACCCCCTGTCCGGCAAGCAGGTCAAGACTGAAATGCAGGTTCTCCGTCGTGTCGGTGGCCTCACGCTCCTCCAGGACCACATCCCGGGGGAAGCCGCGTCCCGCGATGTAGTGGTGCATCGCCTCCGCTTCAGTACAGGGCTCGTCATCACCACACCCACCGGAGACGATGAGCGGCGCGGTCGTCGTCGGGTCCGCCTGCTGCAGGTGCCGCCAGGCGGCGGCGCCGCGGTCGCAACGGCATGCGAGCAGGGCGCTGACCTTGTCCGCGGCCAATCCCGCCCCCAGGACCACGACGGCGTCCGCCTCCTGCGGCGCAGGTCGGTGGCGTCCCCGACGGACCTGAAGGAGGAAGACGACCATCGTGCCCACCGCGACGAGCCACAGGATCACGCCCAGAACACCGAGGACCGTGAGGACGATGAGGGCGTCATTCACCCCGACACCCCAGCTCCGCCAGGCACTCCAGGCAGCCAGGGCCAGCACGGCGCTACCCAGCCCCAGGGTCAGCATCATCGCCGCGGCGACGACGGTGCTCAGGTGGACCCAGCCACGTCCGTCCACACCGGGAAGCGCGTCCCCCATCCACCGGGCGACGACCCAGCCGACACCGGCCACCACCAGTTGTGAGAACCCCCACGCCAGCCACACCGGAAGCGGGAACCCGCCCCCGTGCGCGGCGACGATGAGCCACGTCCACAGGAGTTCGGCGACCAGCAGCACCATCAGTCCGTTGCCGCGCCACCGTGAGCGTGACTTCACACTCCACGCCGTCGCCGCGACGGCAACGGCCACGAGAAGCGTGACGAGCAGGATCCCCGACATCCCCAGGTTCCTCCCCGGTCCCTACTCGCCCATCAACTGCTGCTTCAGACGGTGGTCCTTCTCCAGAACCTCATCACGCATACGGTCCTGGTACGCCACCATGCCCTCGAGAAGCCGGGGGTCAGCCACACCGAGCATCCGGACAGCGAGCAACCCGGCGTTCTTCGCCCCGTCGATGGAGACCGTCGCAGTGGGGACACCGGCCGGCATCTGCACGATCGACAGCAGCGAGTCCAACCCGTCCAGGTTCTTCAGCGCCCGGGGAATACCGATGACCGGCAGCGGGGTGGCGGCAGCGACCATACCCGGCAGGTGCGCGGCACCCCCGGCACAGGCGATGATCACCTTGACCCCGGTGGTGTGCGCTGCACGGGCGTAGTCCAGCATCCGCTCGGGGGTGCGGTGCGCCGACACCACGCCGATCTCCATGGGAACGCCGAACTCCGCCAGAACCTGCGCCGCAGGTTCCACGGTCGGCCAGTCGGAGTCCGACCCCATCACGATGCCGACCAGGGGCGTGCGCCCCTGCCCTGCGTCCTGACCGGTGTTCTGCCCTGTGCTGTTCTCTGCGCTGCTCTCGGTAGTCACGCGGGTAACTCTACCCGCCCGGGAGACTCAGGCGTCCGTCCAGCGCGCCGTCACCAGGAAGTCCGACGCCAGGCGGGCATCACGACACAGAGCCTCCACCGCGTCCGGCGTCGCCTCCCTGCCCAACGGCAGCGACATGTTCACGTGACCGATCTTGCGGCGCGGACGCCAGTCCTTGCCGTACAGGTGGATCTTCGCCTCGGGGAACCGCCGCCACACCTCGTCCATACGCCGGTGCATCGGCATCTCCGGGTCCGCGGTGTCGTCGCCGAGGACGTTGGCCATCACGGTCGTGGCCGTCAACGCAGCCGTCGCCCCCAGCGGCCGGTCCAGGACCGCCCGCAGGTGCTGCTCGAACTGGCTGGTCACACATCCGTCCTGGGTCCAGTGGCCGGTATTGTGCGGACGCATCGCCAGTTCGTTGACGATGATCTCCGGCTGGCCGGCCTCATCGACGGTCTCGAAGAGCTCGACGGCGAGAACGCCGGTGACGCCCAGCTCCGCGGCCACCTGACGGGCGAGCTCATGTGCCTGGTCGACGACGCGCCGTTGTCCCTCCGACTCCGCCGGCGCCGGGGACACGGCGAGGTAGCAGATCCCGTCGGCCTGCACCGATTCCACGACCGGCCAGGACGCGATCTCCCCGGAGGGCGTCCTGGCCACCATGGCGGACAGTTCGCGCACCAGGTGCACCTTCTTCTCCGCCATCAACGGCACGCCCTCGGCGAGGAGGTCCTCGACCAGCGCGGCAAGATCCTCACGCGACTCCGGGAACCACACCCCCTTACCGTCGTAGCCGCCCCGACGCGCCTTGAGGCACACCGCGCCGTCGGTGGCGTCCCAGAATCCGGTGGCGTCCGCCACGGTCCCCACGGCGAGGAACGGGGGTACCGGTGCGCCGATCTCCCTCATCCGCTGACGCATCACCAGCTTGTCCTGGGCATTGATCAACGCGGACGGCTGCGGCTGCACGTTCACGCCGTCGGCGATGAGGCCTTCGAGATAGTCGTTGGGTACATGCTCGTGGTCGAAGGTCACCGCGTCCGCCCCCGTGGACACCTGGCGGACGACGCTCTCGTCGGTGTACTCACCCAGCCAGATGTCTGCGGTGGCCTGGGCCGCCGAGGCACCGGTCGATCCGGCGAGCAGCCGGACGGTGAGGCCGAGCTCGATACCCGCCTGCTGCATCATGCGGGCCAACTGCCCGTCACCGATGACGGTGACCAGCGGCATGTCCGGCGAGTGCGCCTCCGGCCGGGCATGTGATCGGTCCAGCGGTTCTTCCGGGGTCTTCTGCGCGTCAGTCACGGTGCTTCAGTATAGCGGCCGTGGCAGGTGCACCGGGATGTGGGAATGAACCAGACGGGCGAAACGCTTGGCGTAGGGCACGTCCCGCAGTACCAGCGGCCGACCACCGCCACGGAGGAACACCCGGACCTCGGACTTGTGCACGCGGACGTCCACGATCTGCGCCAACGGCACCTCGCCGATGTGACTGCGCATGTGTCCGGTGGCGGTGATCAGGCGGGAATCCGTGAGTATCATCCGGCTCCGGGTCCGGAACAGCAGGTGTCGCAGGCACCTGCGCCAGCTCAACCACACCCATGCCACCAGGACGATCCTGCGCCCCCACACCGCCGCGGTGGCGGTGCCGGTGTCCGATTCACCGACCAGCCGGGGCACGTCGGCGATGTTGTCCGGCACGTACCCGACCCAGGTGGTGGCGAGGCTGCCCAGGTACGAGTCGAGCAACCCGACCGCGAGCCAGACCACGCCGGTGATCACCACGAGTTCCAGGACCGGGAACAGGGTGCTGCGCCGCGAGGGACTGAGTTCGGCGAGGACCTCCTCATCCGGGGCGAAATTTATCTTCGGCACGACAGAGACCTTAGTTCCTCAGTTCCTCTGGTCCGTGGCGGGCGCCGGCCGCAGGTGGACGACATCACCGGCGGTGACCGTCCGCCGCTCACCGGCCGTCGTCCCGATGACCAGTCCCCCCTGACCGTCAAGGTCGACGGCGGTGCCGGTGAGCTCTTCCCCACCCGGGAGCTCGGCGCGGACCCGTGTGCCGAGTGTGGCCGACAACTCCCGGTAGCGACGACGCAGGTTCTCCAGGGCCGCACCGCCACGACGCCACGCCTCGTCGACGTCGGCGATCCACGACAGCTCGCTGGCGGCCAGTGCCTCCCGGTCGTGCACCGACGCCAGGGTGGCCCCCTGGTCGGTCAGCGAGGTGCCTGCCTCCACACCTGCCTCGGCGAACTCGTCGGCGGTGATCGACGCATTCAACCCGACCCCTACGACGACAGCCACCGGGTCAAGGCTCACCGCTTCAACGAGGATGCCGGCGAGCTTCCGGTAGCCGTGGGGAGTCTCGTCCGGCCCGCTGTCCCTGACGATGACGTCGTTGGGCCACTTCAGCCGGGCGTCCACCCCGACAGCACGGGCTGTTTCGGCCACTGCCACGCCGATCAGCAGCGGAAGCTCCCCGAACCGTTCAGTCGGGACGTCCTGCACCGCCGGGCGGAGCAGCACACTCATGATCACCTGGGCTCCGGCCGGGGCCGACCACCGGCGTCCCAGCCTGCCCCGCGCCGTCACCTGTTCCTCCGCCACGACCACGGTGCGGTCGGCGAGCCCCGGGTCGGCACGGAACGCGTCCACCAGGTCGGCGTTGGTCGACCCCGTCGTGCCGACGACGGTGACGGGCCCGACACGGCCGTCCCTGTCCTGGATGAGGGTGGAGAGACGGGAGGCGTCGAGCGGGGCACGGGAGTCGGTCGGGGAGTCGGTCATGGCCACAAGGATAACGCCCACACGCGCACGGGCGACCTGTATGGCGACGCCCGCACCGTTTCCTCCTAGACTGTAGGCCATGACTTCACCCACCCCCGCCCCCCGCCAGGTCGACACGTCTACCACCGCAGGGAAACTCGAGGACCTCCGGATCCGTCTCGAGGAGACGTCGGCACCGGTCGGCGAGGAAGCTGTCAGCGCCGTCCACGAGGCCGGCCGGCTCACCGCCCGCGAACGGGTCGAGCACCTCCTCGACGAGGGCTCGTTCGTCGAGATCGATGCACTGGCGCGCCACCGCGCCAATGCCTACGGCATGGACCGGTCCCGCCCGGTGTCCGACGGTGTCGTCACCGGTTACGGCACCGTCGACGGCCGCCAGGTCTGCATCTTCTCCCAGGACGGCACCGTGTTCGACGGCACCGTGGGTGAGGTGCACGCCGAGAAACTCGTGAAGGTCATGGAGCTCGCCCTGCGTTCGGGTGTGCCCCTGGTGGGCGTGCACGACTCGACCGGTGCACGGGTGAAGGAGGGCGTGGTGTCCCTGGGGATGGCCGCACGCCTGTACCGCCTGCGCACCCGGATGTCCGGGGTCGTCCCGCAGATCTCTGTGATCGCCGGGCCGACGGCCGGTACCGAGGCCCACCAGCCGGTCCTCGCCGACGTCGTCGTCATGGTGGACGGAACCTCCTCGCTCTACCTGACCGACCCTGAGATCACCCGACGGGTGGTCGGTGAGGACGTCACCGCCGACGACCTGGGCTCGGCGGCGACGCACGCCGCAGTCACAGGCACCTCGCACCACACCGCCACAGACGACCGCGCTGCACTGGACTTCGTGCAGACGCTGCTCGGCCAGCTCCCGTCCAACAACCGCTCGACGGTGCCGTTCAGCGAGGGTACGGACGGTAATTCTGCCGACTCCGCCGCGCAGCTGGACTCCGTGATCCCCGACTCCCCGTTGGCCGGGTACGACGTCGCCGACGTGCTCGCCGGCATCGTGGATGCGGATTCCTTCCTCGAACTGCAGCCGGACTTCGCGGGCAACATCCTCACCGGGTTCGCCCGCGTCGGCGGGCGCGGTGTCGGTGTCGTCGCCAACCAGCCGATGGTCCTCGCGGGAGCGCTGGACGCCGCCGCGGCACAGAAGGCGGCCCGGTTCATCCGCACCTGCGACGCCTTCAACCTCCCGGTCGTGTTCGTCGTCGACTCCCCCGGCTTCATGCCCGGCGGAGACGAGGAACGCAACGGGCTGCTGCGCCGCTCCGCCTCCCTGCTGTACGCCGTGGCGGAGGCGAGCGTGGGCATCGTCACCGTGGTGACCCGCAAGGCGTACGGGACGTCCTACATCGCCCTGGGGTCCAAGAACATCGGTGCCGACCTCGTCTTCGCCTGGCCGAGCGCACAGATCTCCAACGCCGACGCCGAGAACACTGTCGCCGCCGTCCACGCCGATACGCTGGCGAAGGCGGAGCGTCGGAAGAAGGACGTCGCCGCCCTGACCGCCGAACTCACCGACGAGGTCGAGAAGAACCTCGTCAATCCCTACGCCGCCGCCGAGCGCGGCTACGTCGACGCCGTCATCCCCCCGTCCCGGACCCGTGCCCAGGTGATCGACGGTCTCGGGCTGCTGGAACGCAAGGTCGTCGACTCCCCCGCCCGCAAACACGGCAACCTGCCGCTGTAGAGGAGTCTCCATGACTGTTCCCGACACCACTCCCTTCACCGTCCTCAAGGGACGGCCCGACGAGGCCGAGACCGAGGCCATCGGACGTGCACTCGCCGTCCTCCTCGCCGAGGCCGCCGACGCTGCGAGCTCGTCCGCCGGCGCCGACCCCCGCGAAATCAACCGGATGCGTGCCCGGACCAGCTCCCGCGGGACCTGGGGCACACCCGCCGAGCAGCTGGCCGGGCGCCGGAACGCCACCGGCACCTTCAACCCGACGGGCTTCCGTGTCTGAGCCGCACCGCTCCCCTGCTGCCCGCGTGATCCTGGCGTCATCGTCCCCCTCGCGACTGTCCGTGTTGCGTTCAGCCGGGATTGAGCCGGAGATCCTCGTGCCTGGTGTCGACGAGGATGCGGCCACCGCCGAGCTGCGCTCCCGGGTGTCCGACCCGACGCCGGCCGAGGTCGTCTGCCACCTGGCACAGACGAAATCTCAGGCCGTGCTCACCCAGTACAGCGACCGACTGGACTCCGGGTCGGCCTCCGGGTCGGCCTCCGGGTCGGCCTCCGGGTCGGCCTCCGGCACCGTCGTCATCGCGGCGGACTCCATGCTGCTGCTCGACGGCGAACTGCAGGGGAAACCCCTGACCGTGGAACGCACCGTCGAACGGTGGCGGCAACAGCGCGGCGCGGCGGCGACACTGATCACCGGCCACGCGGTGACCTTCCGCGGGGAGACCGTCACCGGGGCGAGTGACACCGTCGTACACTTCGCCGACGCCTCCGACCGCGACATCGAGGCCTACGCAGCGACCGGTGAGCCGCTCCAGTGCGCGGGCGCGTTCACTCTCGAGGCACTCGGTGGCTGGTTCATCGACCGGATCGAGGGTGACCCGTCCAGCGTGATCGGACTGTCCCTCCCCCTGGTACGGCGGACACTGGCAGGATTCGGGCTGGACGTCTCGGACTTCTGGAACCGGTAGGCGCGGGCGCCCCCACTACCGGCCCTGCGATTGAGTCCTCAGGTCACGTACACCCGAAGAATCTGACCTGAGGACTCAGGGTGACTCAGAGGACTCAGGGGGCCTCAGCGTTCCCGACCTCGGCCCACAGGGGCGGGATTGTCCACAGGGTCCTGGATCGCCTCGTCGCCGCCGCAGAGTTCCGGCCCATGTGTGAGTTGTGATGGTGCGGTGGACACCACCTGGAACACCCACCTCGACCGCGCGGACCGGGACGGCCGGATCCCAGCCGGGAACGGCCCGCTCTACACCCGCCGCGTCCTGCCTGCCGTCACTCCGATGACGCGGGGCAGCCTGCTCGAGCACGGGATGACCAGGACGATGCTGGCCCGTCACTTCACCACACTGACCAGGAGTGTCCTGATGCTCAGGCCCGGGCTTACCCCGGCAGACCTGGCAGAGGTGCCCCGCCCGGTCCCCGGCGCATCCGCCCTGCACCGGGCACTGCCGTACGGACGGGGCGACACGCCGGCCATGTTCCGGTTCGACGGCATCAGCCGCGCCCGGGGCCACTCACTCATCCACCCCGGTGCCGTCGTGAGCCACTGGCAGGCGCTGGGTCTGCACGGTGTTCCCCACTGGTCGGATTCCGCACCGGTGGTTCTCCTGTCGTCGGCGTCGAAGGTCCGCAACCGGTCCCATTCCGTCGCCGCCGGACAGCACCCCACTCTCCCGGTCTTCCGCGAGCTGCCTGGGGGGCTCGAGCCGGTGTTCCCGGACCCGCTGTTCCGGTCTCTACCGGTGGTCCCGGCATCGACGTCCGCCGCCCAGTGCCTGGCTACAGTGATGAACCGGTCCCACGGCTGGTGGACCCCGGATGTCCCGGGTTACCGACCGGAGGATGTCCGGGCGGTCCAGCTGCTTGACTCGTTGTGGCAGGCCACGCTACTCACCGAGGACGACGTGCTCTCCGCCTGCCGCGGGAAAGTCGACCGGCACCGACTGGAGACACTCATCGCCGTTTCCGACCACGGAGCCCAGTCGCCGCAGGAAACCATACTGCGTCTGGTTGTCGCTCCGCTGCTTCCGACAGGAGTCACCTGGACGTCCCAGGTCCGTGTCAGCCTCCGTGACCACGCGACGATCCTCGACCTTGCCTGCGAGGAGCTGCGTGTCGGTCTCTACTATGACGGCCGCCACCACGTCTCCAGCGAGCAACGGTTGACGGACTTCGAGCAGTACCAGGACCTCAGGGACGACGGGTGGGAGGTGGTGCGGGTCGACAGTGACCTGCTCAACCGGAAGCGGGCGAAGCTGCTGAGACAGGTCAGCTGTGCCATCAGCCGAGCCCAGGGCAGCGGAGCTGCGGTGTGATGCAGCTGTCGGTGGCGCCCCTTGAGTCCTCCGGTCGCGTACCACCCGGATTTCTGACCTGAACACTCAAACCGTGTGGATCAGCGGTCCCGTCCCATCCTGTACTGTGCGGTTTCACAGCTGTTTGCCTGACGATCGCGATTCACCGAGCCGTGGACGCTAGACTTCTTGTGACGACATGAAAGGCGGTGCCCTCACCCGTGGGAATCGAACTGGACCCCAGCCCGAATCTTCGGCAGTACGCCCACCCGGGCAAGCTCGTCACGAGCTCCTGGCTCGGCGCGAAGCTGGGTGGCCCCGGGTTGAAGGTGGTGGAGTCGGACTCCGACCCCATCCTCTACAACATCGGCCACCTCCCGACCGCCATCCGCATCGACCTCCACGAGGATCTCGGCGACCCGGTCACCCGGGACTTCCTCGACGGGGAAGGCTTCGCCCGCCTCATGGACGCCAAGGGGATCACCCGGGACGACACTGTGGTGCTGTACGGCGACGACTCGAACCTGTGGGCGAGCTACACCCTCTGGGTCTTCGAGCTCTTCGGCCACCCGGACGTCCGGCTGCTGGACGGCGGACGCGAGGCGTGGATGCAGGACGAGCGGGAGACCTCGTACGACGCCCCGCCGGAGCCCACCTCCGGGTACCCCGTGGTGGAACGCGACGACGTCTCCCACCGCATCTTCGTCGACGAGGTGCGCTCCCGGCACGATGCGTTGCAGCTGATCGACCTCCGTGACCCCGAGGACTTCATCGGTATCGGCATGCTGGAGCACGGCAGCCCGGCGGAAGGCAATGAGCCGGCCACCTACTCCGGCTACTCCGACGCCGTCACCCACATCCCGGTCTGCCGGAGCGGGCACATCCCCGGTGCGGTGAACATCCCGCAGCGGGCGACACTGCACCCGAACCACCGCTTCCGGACCCGCGAGGAACTCGACGAGGTGTTCTCCGCACTGGACGCCTCAGGTCCCACGGTGCCGTACTGCCATGCCGGGGAGCGCGCCGCCCACCTGTGGTTCGTCCTGCACCACCTGCTGGGTTGGGACGATGTCCGCTCCTACGACGGCTCGTGGGTGGAGTGGGGAAACATGGTCCGGATGCCGATCGCGACAGGTGCCTGAAACATTCCGTCTGTGACCGACGCTGGTTGACGTAGTAACGTCGTAGAGTCTTGTGTGAGTCATGTGTGTGACCCCATGTGTATGACCCGTTGTTGTGAGGAGTGAACGTGCCGGTAGAGACCCGGAAGTTGTCGAAGGTGCTGATCGCCAACCGTGGCGAGATCGCCGTCCGGGTGATCCGGGCTGCCCGGGATGAGGGCATCACCTCTGTCGCCGTGTACGCCGAACCGGACGCCGACGCACCGTTCGTGCGCATGGCCGACGAGGCGTTCGCACTCGGCGGTTCGACTCCGGCGGACTCCTACCTCGACATCGGCAAGGTCGTCGACGCCGCCGTACGCTCCGGTGCCGACGCCGTCCACCCCGGTTACGGCTTCCTCTCTGAGCGCGCCGACTTCGCTGCGGCGGTCGTGGAGGCGGGCCTGACCTGGATCGGCCCGTCGCCCAGTTCCATCGCGGAGCTCGGTGACAAGGTCACCGCGCGCCACTACGCCCAGAAGGTCGACGCCCCCATGGTGCCGGGCACCAGCGAACCGGTCGCCGACGCCGAGGAGATCATCGCCTTCGCCGGTGAGCACGGCCTACCGGTCGCCATCAAGGCCGCGTTCGGCGGCGGCGGTCGCGGCATGAAGGTCGCCCACACCGTCGAGGAGATCCCTGAACTCTTCGACTCCGCCACGCGTGAGGCCGAGAAGGCGTTCGGACGCGGCGAGTGCTTCGTGGAGCGCTACCTGGACCGCGCCCGGCACGTGGAGTGCCAGGTGTTGGCCGACGCCCACGGCAACTATGTCGTGGCGTCCACCCGCGACTGCTCGCTGCAACGCCGTTTCCAGAAGCTCGTCGAGGAGGCTCCCGCGCCGTTCCTCACCGCGGAGCAGGACGCACGCCTGCGCAGCTCCGCCAAGGACATTCTCCGCGCCGCCGGCTACCAGGGTGCCGGGACCGTGGAGTTCCTCATCGGTTCCGACGGTCTGATCTCCTTCCTGGAAGTCAACACCCGACTGCAGGTCGAGCACCCCGTGACTGAGGAGGTCGCCGGCTGGGACCTGGTGCGTGAGCAGTTCCGGATCGCCGAGGGGCGTGAACTCTCCCGGACCAGTGACCCGGAGTTGCGCGGCCACTCCATCGAGTTCCGTATCAACGGTGAGGACGCCGCAGCGAACTTCATGCCCGCCCCGGGTGCCCTGACCACCTACCGGGAGCCGTCGGGCCCGGGCGTCCGGGTGGATTCCGGGGTGGAACAGGGTGCCGTCATCGGCGGGCAGTTCGACTCGATGCTCGCCAAGCTCATCGTCACCGGGGATGACCGCGAGCAGGCACTGAGCCGTGCGCGCCGCGCCCTGGACGAGTACGTCGTCGAGGGGCTCCCCACGGTGATCCCCTTCCACCGGGCGGTGCTGGACGACCCCGCCTTCACCGGTGAGTCCCTGGACGTCTACACGCGGTGGATCGAGGAGGAGTGGGACAACCAGTTGGCTGCCGGGGTCCCGGATGCTGCGGAGGCCACGGAAGCCACAGAAGCCACAGAAGCCGTCCCTCCCCGCCGGATCACCGTCGAGGTCGACGGCCGTCGTGTCGAGGTCTCCGTCCCTGGCGACCTTGTCGGTACCGGTGGGCCCCGCCGGCGGGCACGCAAGAGCACGGGACGCCGGGAGGTCAAGGTCTCCGGCGACACATCCGTCGCGCCGATGCAGGGCACCGTGGTCACCGTCCTGGTCGAGGACGGGGTGGAAGTCGCCGAGGGTGACCAGCTGCTGGTCATCGAGGCGATGAAGATGGAGAACGCGGTGAAGGCCCACAAGGCCGGTACCGTGTGTGAACTCGGTGTGGCGGCCGGGGACGGTGTCACCAAGTCGCAGCCGTTGCTGAAGATCGTCTGATGGTCGACCGGTTCAGCGGTTTCTTCCGCTCCGGCCGTCCCGGGAAGCCGGGCGGACAGCGCCGGGGGTACGTCCTCTCGCTGGACCAGGGCACGACGTCCACCCGTGCCATCGTCTTCGACGCGGCAGGGGCGGTCCACACCGTCAGCCAGCTGGAGCACCGGCAGATCTTCCCGAAACCCGGCTGGGTCGAACACGACCCGGAGGAGATCCGCCTCAACGCCCGCAGAGTCATCGCCGACGCGGTAGCACGGGCCGACATCGGCACCGAGGACCTCGCCGCGCTGGGCATCACCAACCAGCGTGAGACGACCGTGATCTGGGACCGGGAGACCGGTGAGCCCGTGTACAACGCGATCGTCTGGCAGGACAACCGCACCGGCGACTTCTGCTCCCGTCTGGACGCGGAGCACGGCGACCTTTTCCGCGAGCGGACCGGGCTGCCGGTGTCGACCTACTTCGCGGGGCCGAAGATACGCTGGATCCTCGACAACGTGGAGGGCGTCCGCGAGCGTGCTGAACGCGGTGAACTCGCCTTCGGCACGATGGACACCTGGATCATCTGGGAACTCACCCGCCGCTCACGGCGCAACTCCACCAACCGTCGTCACCGCGTCCGGCACATCACCGACGTCACCAACGCCTCGCGCACCATGCTCATGGACCTGCGGACCCAGAAGTGGGATCCGGAGCTCTGCGAGGCGATGGGCGTGCCGATGTCGCTGCTGCCCGAGATCGTCAGCTCCTCCGAACAGGTCGGGCGGGTGCAGCGCTCCGGGCCGGTGAACGGCGTCACCATCGCGGGGATCCTCGGCGACCAGCAGGCCGCCACCTTCGGCCAGGCCTGCACCGAGCCGGGTGAGGCGAAGTGCACCTACGGCACCGGTAACTTCCTGCTCATGAACACCGGCACGAACCTGGAGACGTCCTCCCACGGTCTGCTCAGCACGGTGGCCTACCGGCTCGGCAACCAGCCCACGGTGTTCGCCCTCGAAGGGTCGGTCGCCGTGACGGGGTCGTTGATCCAGTGGCTGCGCGACAACCTCGGTCTCATCTCGTCCTCCTCCGAGGTCGAGGGCCTGGCGCGCAGTGTCGACGACAACGGCGGATGTGTCGTGGTTCCGGCGTTCTCCGGCCTGCTGGCACCACGCTGGGCACCGGACGCGCGTGGCGTGGTCGCCGGGCTGACCCGGTACGTCACCAAGGCGCACATCGCCCGTGCCGCCCTGGAGGCGACCGCTTTCCAGACCCGTGAGGTCGTCGACGCGATGAACGCGGACTCCGGCGTTCCGCTGACACACCTGCGTGCCGACGGTGGCATGGTCGTGAACTCCCTGCTGATGCAGTTCCAGTCCGACCAGCTCGGAGTCCCGGTCACTGTACCGAAGATCACCGAGACCACGGCATTGGGTGCGGCCTACGCCGCCGGCCTGGCGACGGGATTCTTCGAGGACGTCGAGGAGATCCGGCGGCTGTGGCAGGAGGAGCACTCCTACACCCCGGATGTCTCGGCGTCGGAACGCGACGAGGCCTACGCCCTGTGGAACAAGGCCGTCGAACGGACCCTCGGTTGGGCGTAGGGCCCCTGCTCTACACTGGTGCACATGTCCCGTGACCCCCGCGACCCCGCCGTCCGCATCGGCGACGCCGACCGCGAAGCCGCGTTGTCCGTCCTCGCCGTCCATTTCGCGGACGGACGTATCACCCTGACCGAGTACGACGAGCGGTGCAAGGACGCCGCAGCGGCACAGACGCGGCAGGAACTGGACGTCCTCTTCCACGACCTGCCGGCACTGCCCAACCAACCCGGCCCGCCCGGTCAGCCGGTCTCACCGGGCACGGATGTCTCCGTCTACTCCGCCGGAGAGCTCGCCGAACAGCACCGGCGCGGATCACGGCCGCGGGCCGGGATCATGGGCCTGACCACGCTCGGCGCCGTCGGCGGGGCTATCGCGTTCCAGGGCAGTGCTGCCGCGGCACTGGTCCTGTTGCTCATCCCGGCGATGGCGGTGCTGCTCTACGTGCTGAAGATCGGCCCGGAGTCCTGGCACACCCCCAGCCCGGAGGCGTTGGAGCGCGCCCGGGTACGCCGGCTACGCCGCGAGCACCAGCTGGCGTTGGAGGAGCAGCAGCATTCCCAGCAACTCGCGCTGGAGGAACAGAAGGCCCGCCGTAAACTGCGCACCTCCGAGATGACCGGCGAGGCCATGGACATCGCACAACGCGCGATGAAAGGGGCCGTCGGCAGGTTCGGCAAGGACGGCAGAAACGGGAAAGACAGCAGGGGCGGCAGCGACAGCTAGTCGGTGAAACTACCGCGCCCGGGGCGCGCGGGGCGTCCGAAGCGGGCGAACTGGTCCACCACGCCGGCGAACATCCGGATGCCCACCGGGAGACAGGCCTCGTCGAGCACGATATTCGGCTGGTGCAGGTCCGGCTTCTCACCCGAGCCGGTCCAGGCACCCAGCCGTGCCATGGCGCCGGGGACATGCTCGAGGTACCAGCTGAAGTCCTCCCCTCCTGAGGACTGCGGCGCCTCCTGCAGGGCATGCGGGTCGACGTCCTTCACCGCCTGCGCCATGATGGCGGTGCAGGCGTCGTCGTTGGTGACCGGCGGGACGCCCTTGGTGTAGCGGATTTCCGCGGTGGCGCCGGTCGGTGCCAGGATCTGCTCGACGAGCCGTGGGAACACGGTGTCCAGCTCACGCCATACTGTGGGACTCCCGGTCCGCAGCGTCCCCAGCAGGGTGGCTTCCTGGGGAATGGCGTTGAACGCCGACCCGCCGCTGACGGCGCCGAACGTCAGCACCGTGCCGGTGCGCGGGTCGACCCGGCGCGAGAGCAGGCCCGGCAGTTGGGTGATCAACAGCCCGACGGCGTAGATCACGTCAGCCGTGAGATGTGGGCGGCTCGTGTGCCCACCGGGTCCACGCACGATGAGCTCGACGACGTCGGTCGCCGAGGTGATCGCGCCGGTGCGCACCCCGATCTGCCCGGCGCGCAGTTTCGGCTCCGCGTGCACGGCGAAGATGTGGCTGACACCGTCCAACGCCCCGGCGCGGATGACATCGGTCGCCCCGCCGTCGAGGACCTCCTCGGCAGGCTGGAAGATGCACCGCACCTGCTGGTCGAGCCCGTGTTCCCGGTCGTACTCGGCGAGTGCGCAGGCCAGGCCGAGCACCACGGTGGTGTGGATGTCGTGGCCACAGGCGTGCATCACGCCGGGTGTGCGCGACGCGAATTCCAGGCCGGTGACCTCGGTGAGGGGCAGGGCGTCGATGTCGGCGCGGAAGGCGATGGCCGGGGCATCCGTCCCTCCCCCGATGTCGACGGTGACCCCCGTCCCCGGCAGACGACGTGGCGAGAGCCCCGCCTCCGTCAGTTTCTCGACGATGAACTGCGTGGTCCCGGTCTCCTGGTGGGACAGCTCCGGGTGGGAGTGCAGGTGGCGCCGCCAGCCGATCACCGTGTCGTGGTTGTCGACGGTCCAGGCGGCGACGGCGTCGACCACCGGGACAGAGTCGGCGGAACCAAGAGTGCTCACTGAAGCGGTGCTCCTTAGCGAAGATAAACAGACGGGGCCCGAAAAGCCATTCCCGGCCATCTTAGTCACGCCACCCCCGTACGCCTATCGCGGGGCGTACCCGAACCCCGGTGGTGCATCCCGTCCTATGCTGGTCCCATGGTTGATTCAGTGGTTGATTCAGTGGCCCCTCCAGACATGTCCGCCTCCGGCACCGCTGCTGTCGCCGCCGACGCCGCCGCCGAACTCGCCCGGCGGACCGGCCGTGACGCCCATGACGTCGCCGTCGTCCTCGGTTCCGGGTGGCGTCCTGCGGCGGACGTGCTGTGCGGTGCGGAAGGTTCCGGTGACCGTGACGGTGATGCCGGCATGATCGAGTTCCCCATGTCGGACCTGCCCGGGTTCCTGCCCCCGACCGCGGAGGGCCACGGCGGCACCGTCCGCAGCCTGGAGATCAACGGGCTCCGGGTCCTCGTCCTGCTGGGCCGGACCCACGGTTACGAAGGGCATCCGGTGTGGCGGACGGTGCACGCGGTGCGGACCGCGGCGGCCGCCGGCGTGCGGCGGCTCGTCCTGACCAATGCCGCAGGCGGTCTCGCTGACGGCATGACGGTCGGTGAGCCGGTGCTGATCAGCGACCACCTCAACATGACCGGACGTACACCCCTGGTCGGCGCTGACTTCGTCAACCTGGTGGACGCCTACTCCCCGGGCCTGCGTTCGCTGATGCAGGAGCTGCGTCCGGGCATGCGGGAAGCGGTGTACGCGATGATGCCGGGACCGCAGTACGAGACACCGGCGGAGATCGGGATGCTGCGCACCCTCGGTGCCGGGTTGGTCGGCATGTCCACGGTGTACGAGACCATCGCCGCGCGGGCCGAGGGTGTCGAGGTTCTGGGGCTCTCGCTGGTGACGAACCTGGCCGCCGGGATCACCGGCGAGGCGCTGAACCACGAGGAGGTGCTGGCGGCCGGGGCGGCGTCCGCCACCGAGGTGGGCTCGTTGCTGAGGACGTTGACGGAGAAACTCGGCGACGCCGACGGACGGACGGAGGTCAGCCGGTGACCGCGCAGCTGAGGTTCGGGACCGCCGGTCTGCGCGCGCCCGTGGGGCCGGGGCCGGACCGGATGAACGTGTCGACGGTGACCCGCGCGACCGGAGGCGTCGCCGCATGGTTGCGGGCCCGCCACACCGGTGACGCGCCGGTGAGCGTCGCCGTCGGGTACGACTCGCGGTACGGTTCCCACGCCATGGCGCGTGCGGCGGCCGAAACATTCGCGGGTGCGGGGTTCGACGTGACCCTGATCGCCCATCCGGCTCCGACACCGGTCATCGCCTGGGCCGTGAAACACCGTGGCCTGGATGCCGGTGTCCAGATCACCGCCAGCCACAACCCCAAGGAAGACAACGGCTACAAACTCTTCCTCGCCGGAGGATCCCAGCTGGTCAGCCCGGCTGACCGCGAGATCGAGGAACTGATCGACCAGCAGCCGGAGGCGCCGGACATCCCGCGCTCCACCACCGTGTCCCTCGATCTCGGCGCGGTGGACGGGTACGTCTCCGCCGTGGCCGCACCGTTGTCCTCCGGCGACGGGCAGGTGCTGGCGGCACGGCGTGACCTCACCGTGCTCTACACTGCGCTGCACGGCGTGGGCGGCAGCACCCTGGAGGAGGCGTTCCGGCGGGCCGGCTTCCACCGCCCCGAGACGGTCGTCCCCCAACGCTGGCCGGACCCGGAGTTCCCCACCGTGGGTTTCCCGAACCCCGAGGAACCCGGAACCTGTGACCTGCTGTTGTCACAGGCCGGTGCAGCCGCACTCGATGACCGTCCTGACCTGCTGATCGCCCTGGACCCGGACGCCGACCGGTGCATGATCGGCATTCCCGATGCCGACGCGGACTCCGGGTTCCGGATGCTGCGTGGCGACGAGACCGGCCCACTGCTCGCCCAGCGGGCCGTCGACCTCCGCTCCCACGGCGACGGACCGGCATCCGTCGTCGCCACCACCGTGGTGTCCTCCAGCCTGCTGGGGCGGATCGCCGCGGCCCGCGGGTGGGACTTCCGGGAGACGATGACCGGTTTCAAGAACCTCGCCCGCGCGGCCGACGACGCCCCGGGCGAGCTGACCTACGCCTACGAGGAGGCGATCGGCACCTGCCCCTTCCCCCAGATCGTGGCGGACAAGGACGGCTTCGCGACCGCACTGCTCGCAGCGACCTGGGCGGCCGAGCTCAAGGCGGGCGGCTCCTCCCTGCAGGACGAACTCGACCACCTGGACAAGGAGTTCGGCCCGGTGCGCACCACCCAGGTCCCGGTGCGCTGCGACTCCACCTCCGCGGCCGCACGGCTGGTGGCCGACTGGGCCCAGTCGCCCCCGGCGGCGCTCGCCTCCGGGCAGCCGGTGACCACCGGCCCGCTCGACGGGGAGGATCCGACCTCCGGTGTCCGGCTGACCTGGACCACCGGTGAGGGAACTTCCGTTCCTGAGCTGGCCTGCCGCGTGATCGCCCGCACGTCGGGGACGGAACCGAAGGCGAAGTTCTACCTCCAGGTCGCCGGGGACCCCGGCACCGACGTCGGCGATGTTGAGTCAGCGCTGGAGAGTCTCGCCGCCGCCGTCCGGGGGTGAACAGCTAGCGGGGGTCGGTGAGGTCGATGTTGCGTGGCCCGTAGAGGCGGTCGCCGGCATCGCCCAGACCCGGGACGATGTAGGCGTTCCCGTCCAGTTCCGGATCAATCGTGGC
Organism: Corynebacterium glyciniphilum AJ 3170; assembly: GCF_007673095.1. Taxonomy (GTDB): domain Bacteria; phylum Actinomycetota; class Actinomycetes; order Mycobacteriales; family Mycobacteriaceae; genus Corynebacterium. The sequence continues at coordinate 105,334 of NZ_VDYZ01000012.1, read as the reverse complement.
GGTGACCAGCCGCTTCACCGGATACCCGGAGTTACGTACCGCCTCGACGCCCGGTACCGCGGACACCATGCAGACGACGACGATCTCCGTCGCGCCGCGCTCGGCCACGAGTCGCAGACCGTGCAGCAGCGAGCCCCCGGTGGCCAGCATCGGATCAACGAGGAACACGGTGCGACCCGACAGATCGTCCGGCAGCGCCTCGAGGTAAGGCACCGGCTCGTGGGTTTCCTCGTCGCGGGCCATCCCCAGGAAGCCCACCTGGGCGTCAGGGATCATCGACAGGGCCGGGTCGATCATCCCCAGGCCCGCGCGGATGATCGGGACGATGATCGGCGGGTCCGCCAGCCGCCGTCCCGTCGCCGTCGCAACCGGGGTCTCCACAGCGAACTCCTCGGTCTCCAGGTCCCGTGCCGCCTCATAGACCAGCATCGCCCCGAGGTCAGCCAGTGCTCCGCGGAAAGCGACGTTGTCGGTGCGGGCGTCCCGCATGATCGTCAGCCGCGACGCGGCGAGCGGATGGTTGACCTCGACAATCTCCATACCGGCCCCCGCGCCTGCCTCTGTCGCGCTGCTCTGCCTGGTTCGCTGCGACCGCTGTGAGCGCTGTGTCCGCTGTGTCTCTGCCATACCGTCCAAAATAACCCACGGGCGTAGGGAACCTCCGGGCACCCGGGCGAGTCTCTCTCACCATGGCAATCGTAAATGCGTCCCCGAACGGCTCCGTGGCGGTGCTGGCCGCCGACACCGACGTCCTCAGAACGGTGGTGACCCGTCTCGACGATATCGCTGACCGGCTCTCCTCGACGGTGCCCGGGGAGCCGACGGTCCTGCTCGCCGGCGTCCCCCAGGTGACGCGTCTGGCGGAGGCACTGCACCAGGCACGCGAACGGCAGGTCGGTCTCCTCGCGGACTTCGCCAGCTTCTACCGTGCAGGCGCCACCTCGCTCACCTCCGTCGCCGACGGCCTGAACGACGCAGAGGACGCGGCCACCACCTCCTTCGGGACGCTGCACACCGGACGGCTCGCATGACCGACCTCCTCGCCCTGGTTGAGCCCATTCGTCGGCTCGTCCCCGATTCCGCTGTCCCCGGGCTACATCCGCTCTCACGCCTCATGGATGCCGGGGCGGGTCCTCCAGCCGACCTCGTCGCCGAACTGACCCGGCACATCCCCTCTGGCGTGGACGCCGTCCTGCGCGGTGCAGCGGGCACTGCGGCTGTCCAGCGCCTGACGGCGGCCGGTGCCGATACGACCGAACTCCTCGAGGTATCCGCTGAGGTGGACACCATAGCTCAGGACGGGGCGGCCGCGGTCAACCGCGCCGCTGTCGACATCCTGGAGATCGCGGAGCAGTGTCTGCGGCAGATCCTCGGCTCGGTCGTCGTCGCCCCTCTCTCGCCGGCCACACCTGCTGCGGCACTGCAGATCGCCTGCACACACCTGGCGCGGGCGCAGGCCCGTCTCACTGCACTGGGGACGGAGCTCGAGGTACTCGTCAACCGGGTCACCGCAGCAGATGCGAGGCTGCCGGGGACACCTTCAGTGCCCGCGCCTCCGTCGACACCGGCGGAACTGTCGGGGTCGTCGGGGGCGTCGGGGGCGTCGGGGGCGTCGGGGGCAGAGTCTTCGGAGGCCGCATCCCCACTGCCCGGGACCGCAGAACCGGTCGGGGACGCCACTGTCCCGGGCGCACCGACCCCGGAGGCGGCAGCCGCTGTGGAGGCGGCGACGTCCGCGCTGGGGACGCCCTATGTGTGGGGCGGCACATCACCGTCGACAGGTGTGGACTGCAGCGGGCTGACGCAGTGGGCGTACGGACAGGCCGGGGTCGACCTCCCCCGTACCGCCGACCAACAGGCCGTCGGAGCCCAGGTCAGTGCAGACCAACTCGCCCCTGGAGACCTGGTGGTGTGGGACGGCCATGTCGCGATGGTCACCGGCGACGGCCAGATGATCGAGGCCGGTGACCCTGTCCAGATCAACCCGGTGAGGACGGAGAACATCGGCATGGGGTTCCTCGGTTTCTACCGACCCACCGCCTGAGAGGAGACCCTGATACCCACGAACCGCGGCCTTGCCCGCATCACCACCACGCCCCCGGTACCGGAATACAACGTCCAGCAGTTCCTCGGGGAGCCCCCACCGACAGTGCCGGCGGTACTCAAGGCCGACCTCTTCTCCGCTACGGGCACACACGGTGGTCCGGTCATCGACCGCGGTCGTCCTTCCAGCTAAAATCTGTCGTCATGGCAGACAACGGAATCGTGACCCTCGAGCTCGAGACAACCGCCGGCACGTACTACACCCTCTGGGCCCCGGGCTGGGTGTCCCGCGGCGAGCAGTGGCAGGCTTTCCTCGGTGACGACTCCGGGGTCTTCGCGTTCGAGTCACCGGCGGCACTGCTCGCCGGGATCACCGCCTCCTCGGACCACGACCTGGCCGGGCACCCGGACTGGCCGGCGTTCATGGACGGGGCCGAGACCAGGGTGACGCCCCGCAAGGGAGGCAGCATCAGCTTCATCGAGCTGCCCAACAACCTCGCCGGCCGGCCGTCCTTCGAGAACACCCGGACGGTCTCCAACGCCTTCCAGGTGCTGCGCTCACTCGGGACGGTCTGCGGCATCGACCGGATCAACCGGTGGTTCCGGTCCTACTCCGTCCTGGCCAACGTCAGCCGTGGCCAGGACCACTACGCCGGAGAGAACGGCCTCGCCGAATGGTCGAGCGTGGGATTCACGGTGCGGGACAACTGGGTGGAGATCCTCGACGCCGTCGACGAGGCACTGGTCACGCCGGACCTCGGCGACAATGCCGCCAGTCTCGTCGCTGCAGCACAGAAACGGATCGACGACGCTGCATCGGCGCAGGAGAACGCCACCGACTCACCTTCCGAAGCTGCCGGGAAGGCCGGGACTGCCGGGAAGGCCGATGTCACCGCAGCCACCGTCGGGGACGCAGCCGGCGCCGAGGGGGGCGACGCAGAACCAGCCGCCGACCCGTACGACTCGACCCCGTGGGGAAATGCCGGGATCGATCCGATCCGCGTCACGGTGGACGGCACCACCGTCTACACCCTGCGGTGCTACGTGGGGAACCGGTCGCCGGTCTTCCTGGGTCACCGGGGCGAGATCAACACCTTCCCGTCCTCCCGCTCCCTGGTGCGGTGGATGATCGACGCGAAAGACCATGATCTCGCCGAGATGGAGACCTGGGGTGACCTGGTGACTCTGGCCAACGCCGGGGAGCTGGAGGTCGAGGTCCACCCGTCGAACGTCTACGGCTTCACCGGCCTGCGCAGCGATATCACCGAGGGCATCGACGCTGTGGACACCGACCAACTGGGACGCGCCTACGAGCTCCTCGCCGATGCCGCCGACTGGGCGCAGGACGACGGGGTGAACAAGGTTCTGCTGGCGTATCCCCGCCTCCAGGACTACATCGCCTACATGCTCGGTTCACCGTCCGCTGCGACGCCGACCGCCCCCTTCGACGAAGAGGCGAACGGCTGGACGCAACTCGAAGAGAACCTGACGAACCGTTTCACCAAGTTCTGAGGCTGCAGCCTCAGGGACCTCAGGGGCCCCAGACGGTGTCGTCGTACCAGAAGTCGTCGAACTGGGCCAGAGATTCCGCTCCGTCGCCGTCGGTGAACCACAGTTCGGTTCCGGAGAATTCGACCACGCCACCGTCGACTCCGACGGTGTAGATACCGTCGACGACGTCCACCTCCTCGTCCATCGCGACGTTCCCCCGTGCGACGCCGGTGGTGAAGTCTCCCCGCATGTACAGCGTGTCGTCGACGTCCGAGACGCACACGACCACCGCCGCTCCCCCGCCCTCGCTGGCGTAGACCCAGGTGTCGAAGCCGTCGCACACGGCATTCTCGTTATCGAGGTACCCGGTGTAGCCGAGGCCCGGCGGTAGGCCGTCGTCCGGAGTGATGTCGTCGGCAGCAGGACCGTCCTGCCCGTCGACAAGGTAGTCGTCGAGCGACTCGGACGGTGAAGCGCCGGGCACCACCGAGTCGGAGGGACTCGAGTCCCTGCCGATGAGCCAGAGGCCTACCGTCCCCAGAGCGATGAGCACGGCAAGGACCGCGATGACGACGGTCACGACCAGACCGCTCCGTGGCTCGGCAGCTCCTGTTGACGGGACGGCCTGTTGCGATCGGTGTCGGTGGTACGGGTTCTGCGGCTGGTAGTCGGACGGGGGTCGTTGCCCGTCCCCACGGCCCCAGGTGTCTCTGTCCATGCTGTGTCACTCTCCGGTGCCGTCCGGCACAGTTCGCTTTCCTCGTCTCCGTCACGGTGCACGTTAGCGCCCCTTCAGCGGTGAGCGCCTCATCGGGTGGCAGATCATGGACACATTGAATATTTCTTGACGAACAAACATTCGAATGATACTGTTCAACCAGTAGAAGATGAAGCATGTTGGTCGGGGCAACAGAAACTCATGTTCGAGTGTCAAAGGGGGAGGACACCGTATGTCACAGCAGCAACCTCCGGTACCGCCGGTCGGTTCCACGACTGACCTGTTGGAAGCACTGTCTGCCCTGGACTCTGCAGTGGAGGACATCATCGCACATGGTGCGGACACCTGGTCCCGGCTCTCCGACACCGACAGGCTGCAGGCCGCGCGCATGGAACGCTCCCGTAAGAAACTGACCGTCGCTGACGCCGCATTCCTGTCGGCTCATGAATCGGAGCTGCCGGCTGGCATCCAGCGGAAAGCGCGGGCCGTGAGCAGGATCTTCACGACGACGATGCGTGATGCCCGCTGTCGGATCGCGTCATGGTCGCGCATCGCAGAGCGGCCGGACCCGTGGGGTCCCGATCCCACCGCTCCCCACGAGGACCACATGCCTGAGCTGGCGGCTCTCGTCGCCGAAGGACACCTCGACGCCGCCGGCGTCGAGAAAGCCGACAAGCAGATCCGTGCCCTGCCCCAGAACGTCCAGGCTGAGATCACGCGCATCGCAGATGCACCGATTGCCGGTCTGGCCAGGAAGCAGGGGCCCGATGTCCTCGACTCCCTGCGCTCTTTCCTGCTCGACCTCGTCGGTGCCGAGGAGCCGTACACCGAGAAGGACCATGCCCGGACGCGTTCGTTCACCCTCGGGAGACAACGCTGCGACGGCATGACCCCGGTACGGGGTGACCTCACGCCCGAACTCGCCGCGGCGCTGCAACGCCTCATGGCTGACTACGCCAAGACCGGCGACCTGGTCGACGACACTGACCGCGACGCTGACGACCGTACGCCCGACCAACGTCGACACGACGCACTCGCCGCAGCCGTCCACGCCGGATACGGACGCGGTCGCGCACTCACCCCGGGGCGCGGTGCGACGACTGTCGTCGCCGTCATGTCGGTCGATCAGTTCCTCAATCCGTCAGGCACCGTGCTGACCGACGTCGGTACGCATGTTCCCGCCACCACGCTGCTCGACGGGCCGCACGATCTGGAGACGTACCTCCAGATCCTTGATGTCGAGGGACGGACCCTGCGCTTCGGACGCACACGGCGTCTCGGCGACCTCAGCCAGTACCTCGCCCTCGTCGGTGAGGAAGGGATCAGCTCAGCGCCGGGCACCGACTCCGCGCCTGCACACTGCCATGTGCACCACATCGACGGGTGGAGTGCCGGTGGTTGCACCGACCTCGAAAACCTCACGCTCGTCTCCCCGGGCATGCACGCTCGCGTGGACGACACGCGCCGACATCCGGACCGGTGGTGGACCATTCCAGCTCCTCCGGGTAGCGGACGGCGTGTCCACTGGCTTCCCCCGGTCAGTGTGGATCCGGAGCGTCGTCCCGTCCACAACGACCACCCCACAACCCGACGCCATCCCGGCGACGCCCGACGTCGACGGTTCAGGAACGCAGCAAGGGAAGCAGAGGACCCGCCATGATCCCCGTCAGCGTCCGCCTGTCACGGGCGCACATCACCGGCGGTGTTTGCGCCGCCACCAACCACACTCCCGGCACGGTCGCCAGATGACGGCAACCACGGAAATCCGGAGCGGACGGCGAAATACCCGCCGAGCGCGAGGAGAAGAACCCCTGCGACCAGCACCACATACTCGCCCGGGCCGGTCGAGGCGGTGAGCGAGTCGAGGAGGGACTTCATGATCGCCGCTTCCTGCTCGCTCAGCCCGGAGGTGTCGTCCGTGAAGAGTTTGTCGTCAAGCCCCAACCCGGTCACCAGACCGTAGATCGAGTATGCCGTGAGCCCTGCCCCGCTGCCGGCCACGATCACAGCAGCGATCCGCCGCAGTGGGGTGAAGGCCACAAGCACCGCGCTTGCCAGGACCAGGAACAGCAGGACGACTGCAATGGAGAGGAACGGCGCCTCAATCCACGACTCCTGCAGGCCGATGGCCTCGAAGGTGCTCTTCACCATGCCGAAGCCCGACATGGTGAGGACCATGTCGGCGTCCTCGGACCCCGCCTGCCCCGCACTGACCACAGTCCTGGCCCACGGAAGCGACAGCCCGACGACCGCCACGAGAGCGAGAAGTCCGGTAGCTACTGCGGCAATCACCGGATGAGTCGCCAGGGCGTGCAGGTACTGCAGTTTCGTCATGCCGCCGGTCCCGCCAGCCCCACCGGGTGCGGCGGGTGTGGCGGGTGTGGCGGGCGCGGCGGGCGTCTCCGGGTTGCCGGGAGCCCCAGGTTCCTGACTGTGCGTCTCCGTCAAGCTATTTCTCCGTTGGTCGATTCGGCGCCACGATCTTGCGGACGCCCCAGATGATCTCGTTGATGCTGACCCAGGCCGCGACGTGGGCGAGGGTGAACAGCGTCGCCTTCATCACCGAAAGAGGGGCCGTCAGATCCTCCTGCCCGGCGGTCAACAGAACGATGAGCGGGTAGATCATGCCCACGGCGATGATTGCGAGGATGGCCAGGTAGATCTTCGACTCGCTCCGCCTACGGTCGCCGACCCCCCAGTTGCTCATATCCAGCTGGGAGCCGGGACGTTGCTGGGGCTGCTGCGGCTGCGGGAACTGGCCGGGCTGTGCCGCATGCTGGCCGCCGCTGAACCCGCTGGACGGGACGGACGGGGCAGGCTGCTGCCAGGCGTTCTGCGTCGGGCCCTGGTAGGTGGGGCCGTCACCGGCGGAGAGGTCGGAACCTGCCTCGGCATCGGTGGCGGGTTCCGGTACAGCGGCCGTCACCCGGGTGGCCTCCAGGTCGGACGACGAACCGGCCGCGTCGTCGACGCTGTGCTCACGGGTGGCTTCAGCGGACGGTCCGCCGATTCCGCTCAGGTCGCCCGCCGCCTGGTCGTCCCCCTGGGCGTCGCTGGCCGTCTGGGGCTCGTATGCGTCGTAGGACGGGTATCCGGTCGGCGCAGCGGCCGTCCCGGACGGGAAGCTGGGTGACTGGGAGTCCGCGAGGTCGTGCAACCACCGGATGTTCACCACGTCATCTTCAGGGCCGTACAGCGCCGCCTCGTAGATGTCGCGCTTGTAGGGGTCACCCAGGATCGCGCGGGCGGTGTCCACCTGGTCGAGCTCCGGGGAGTCACTGCCGTACCCCTGGTTCCGCAGGTCGGAGGCCCGGGCCCCGAGGACCTCGGCTATCTCGTACGGCGGCATGTCCTTGTCGAGCTGAAGTTCGGTGTACAGATCGTAGTTCGCCATGGAAGTCCTTGTTCGTCCTTGTGTATCGGGGTTTCTCGGGAGCCGTCTCTCTGGAACCTCGCTGAAGCATTGAGGAGCGTTCAGGGGCACCTTAATACATCAGGCGGGCGCGGGAACACCTGCAACCCAGCACACCGGTACGAAAGTGATACGGAAGTGATGAGGTCCGCAGCGTCCTGACCCGACAGCAGCGCATCTGCCCCGCCGTCCACCAGGATCATCGCGTAGGTGGGGTTCTCGTTACCGGGGACGTCCACCGTCTGCACGGTGCAGTCACCGATGTTTGAGAGTCTCACGCCCCTCCGACGGTACCTGTGTCCCACGGGTTTCTTCATCGACGAACCCTGCCGCGACGGCGTCCGGATACCGGGCAGCCAGCTCCCCCTCGCGTCAGCAGACGGGGATATTCCCCACGACGTCGGTGGCGGACGACGCGGAGTCGACCGGCGCGCCGGTCAGGAGCATCGCGTAGCGCGTACGGTCACCGGTCTCAGGAAAGACGCTCATTGCACCGCCTGACTCCGCCGGCGCGGTAACCCGGATTCTGCACCCGTCCGCCTCGAGCTGCTCGGCGCCACTGGCGGGAACGTACGCTGACCGGGTCTCCTCACTGCCGAAGTCGACGACGGCCATGGTCAGTCCGTCCCCGTGGCAGGTCACCCGCGCTTCTTCCTCGCCCTGGGGGTCGCCACCGTCGCAGGTCATGTCGCGCCACCCCTCCTGTCCCTGCCGCTGGGGCAGCAGGTCAGGAAAAGCGTTGACGATCCGCGCGTCGGATGCCTCCCACCCGGGAGTCATGAACTGCCGGTATCCCACGAATCCCAGGACGCCCAGTGCTCCGACCACCGCCACGACGGCGAGCAGCGCGACGGGCACCTTCCACCGCCGCGCACCGGACGCACCAGACGCCGCCGGCGGTGCCGGATGTGACGGAGTTGGCGCTGCTCCGGCCCAGGCCACCGGAACCTCGCGGGTCTGCCCCACCTGGCCCCGTCCTGCATCCCGCACGGCGTCGAGAAATGCGACGGCGGTCGGGAAACGTCGGGACGGATCATTGTCCAACGCCCGTCGCAGGACGCCCGCGACCTGCGGTGCAACGGGCCCGTCCGGTTCCGCCAGGGCCTCGGCGGTCAGCCTCGGCAGCGTGCGTTCTCCCCGCCACGCCGCCGTGGACATCGTGTCACGGAATGCGGTGAGGGTCAGCATCTCCAGGGCGATCAGGGCGAGGGCGTACCGGTCGGTGCCGGGACTGTAGTCGACCAGATGGGCACCGTAGGTGCTCGCGACGGTGAAGATCTCCGGGGCCATGTACTTCTCGGTGCCGATGACCAGACCCGTGGACGTCACACGGGTGTCGTCCCCGGCGATGCTGATGCCGAAATCGGTCAGCACGGCCGTGGTGCCCACCGCGCTGTGCGGGTCACGCGGCAACAGGATGTTCGCCGGCTTCAGGTCCCGGTGAACCACCGGCGGGTTCCGGTGGTGGATGTGGTCCAGCGCTTCGGCGACAGGCCTGAGGATGCGGTCGACCTCGCCGACAGTGAACCGGCGTCCGGTCCGCCTCCGCTCGGCGAGGGCGTCCTCCAGGTCGCCGCCGTCGACGTAGTCCATGACGAAGTAGGCTGCGGTCCCGCTGGACGACAGCGCGTCCGCGTAGTGGATGTTGACGACTGAGGTATGCCGGATGGTGGCCAGGGTCCGCATCTCCGCGAGGAAACGCCGGTAGCCCTCACCACCGCTGCCGACCACGTCCGGACGGACGGCCTTCACCGCCACCCACCGATGCAGCCCCTGGTCGTAGGCACGGTAGACGTGCCCCATCCCGCCCTGACCGATCAATGTGAGGTCGGTGAGATTCCGCCGGGCCTCCAGCTCAGCCGCCAGCTCGGCGACATCCGGGTCACCGGACCAGTTACCGCTGTCGCTCACCTGCCGCCGTCCTCAGAGCTCCAGGTGAAGTCGCGCGACGAGACGGAATCGCCGTCACCGTCGACGACACGGATCCCGGAGCCGCTGATCTCCACGCGTGACCCGTTGTTGTCGAGAGACCGGGTGACCCAGCGTCCCGACCCGGCGCGCTGCATGTCGATGTCGTACTCGGCGGCGCGGTTGTTGTAGTACCCGCGGTAGTACAGGTCGCCCCGCTCCCCGACGCGGCAGACCACCGCGTGGTCCTCGCCGTTGGTGCCGGCGAACACCCACTGGTCGGACGCATTGCACGTCGCCGCGCTGACGCCGCGCCATCCCTGACTGGTCAGGTTCGACGGGGCTCCCGTCGTCCCGGACGTCCCGGACCGTTCAGACGGAGACGGGGAAGGTGACGGCGAGGGCGATCGTGAGGGCGACTGCGTCGGTGTCGAGGATTGCGTGGACTGCGTGGACACTGGCGCGGAGGACGTCGTGTCGTCGGGCACGGCGGTGAATGCCGGCGAGGCGGACTCGTCCCCGTCCCCCTGACTGCTCCACATCCAGACACCGGCGGCGACGAGTCCGATGACGAGCACCACGACGGCGACCACTGCCACGATGATCCCGGTGGCGAGACCACCGGCCTTCGAGGGGACCGGCTCGTCCTGCCGCCACGGGTTCCCTGCCGGGCCTGTCGGCCCCGGCGATCCCCAGTCGTTGTTCCCCATGTCGTGTCCTCCGTCTACGTCCCCTATGGCTGTTTTCTCAGGGACCAGTAGTTTTCCTGAGCATACCTGGCAAGGGCAAGTCGTCGGGTGGGGGCATTGCCGCTCCGTGCCGAGAATCCGGTGACACCGCTCCCCTCGAGAACCTTGGAGAGGTAGTCGATCTTGGTGTTCACTTTCTTCTGTGACCAGCCCAATGTCTGTTCGAGGTCCCGCACCGTCGGCACTTCGGACAGGTCGGTCCCTGGTCGGCGGAGCAGGGGTGCCGCCAACGCACGCAACAGGTCGATCTGCTCATCGTTGAGGATGAGCTCCCCGACGGTCATCGGGGCACCGTCGAGACGCTCGGCGCCGACACTCCCCGTCGGCGGACGCAGTGTCGCGGCGACCGTGAAGTCGAGTTCATAGGTCGTCACCGACGTGGCGAACACGACCGCGGACTCCCCCAACGGCAGCGGCAGGCTGGCGGCGGGGCCCAACCGGCTCTGGCTGAACGAGTTCTCCGCCCGCGGCTGGATGTTGGCGCTCAGCCGTCCACCCCGGTTGGTGATCATCCAGGTGCCGTCGGAGTCCCAGACCTGCAGGAACTGCCGGTGCATGAATTCATCGTCCAGGCCGAGGGGGAAGTCCGCCGCACGCCCGAGGGTGAGCGACTGGCCGGGGTTGAGCGCGACATGGTGGCCGATCTGGTCGTCGATGAGGACCTGGCCGGGGAACAGACCGGGGAACGGGCGGCGAAGCGTCATACCGGACATCTTCCTAGCGTTCGAGCTCGTGCGCCAGAGAATCGAGTTCCCCGCCCCCGGCCATCTCCAGGGTCAGCTGCTCCAGTGTCACGTCCTCCCGCGCTGCGTCGAGCACCCGGCGACCGAGGTTGAGCAGGACGAAATGGTCACCCACCAGATGTGCGTGGTGCGGGTTGTGGGTGATCAGGATGACGCCGATGCCCTCGTCACGGGCCGCGGCGATGAACCGCAGCACCATGCCGGACTGCTTCACCCCGAGGGCGGCGGTGGGTTCGTCGAGGATGAGCACCCGGGCGCCGAAGTAGACGGCACGGGCGATGGCGACCACCTGGCGTTGCCCGCCGGACAGCGACGCGATGGGGACCGACACGTCCTTCAGGTCCACCCCCATACGCTGCAGGCGGTCGGCGGTGATGTCACGCATCTCCGCCTCCCGGAGGGCACCGAACCGTCCGGTCATCTCCTGGCCGAGGAAGAAGTTCCGCCACACGGGCATCGGCCCGACCACGGCGAGGTCCTGGTAGACCGTGGCGATGCCGTGGTTCAGGGCGTCGCGGGGGTTGGCGAAGGCGACAGGCTCGCCGTCGACGAGGATCTCACCGTCCGTCGGAGGATGCAGCCCCGCCAGCGTCTTGATCAGCGTGGATTTTCCGGCACCGTTGTCCCCGAGGACGCAGGTGACGTGGCCCTCCTGGACGGACAGGCTGATGTCGTCCAGCGCGCGGAAGCTGCCGTAGCTCTTGCCGACACCGCGGAGCTCGATCACGGGGGTGGTCTCGCGAGTAGTCACTGTCGGGCCTCCGAGTATTTCGAGAAGGAGTTGTTGGCGAGTACCGCGAGAAGCAGGACGCCGCCGAGGAAGAACTTGAACCAGTCGGGGTTCCACCCGGCGTAGACGATGCCCTGGTTGGTCATGCCGAAGATCAACGCACCGATGGCGGTTCCGACCGCCGTACCCTTGCCGCCGGTCATCGCGCAGCCACCGACGACGGCGGCGATGATGTAGAGGAACTCATTGCCCACGCCCTGGCCGGCCTGGATGGAGTCGAACTGGTACAGGTTGTGCTGACCGACGAACCAGCAGGATGCGGCGACGGTCATGAACAGGATGATCTTCACGCGGTCCACGGGCACACCGACAGCACGGGCGGCATCCTTGTCCCCGCCGACGGCGAAGATCCAGTTGCCGAAGCGGGTCTTGAACAGTACCCAGCTGGCGACCGCGACGAAGAGGATCCACCAGAAGACCGTGACCTGGATGGTCACGCCGAAGACCGTCAGCGAGCCGGCGAAGAGGCGACGGCAGAACTCGTAGCCCTGCATGTCGGAGATCACCGGAGTGGCGACCTGGTCGTTGACGAGTTTGGTGACCGCCAGATTGAGTCCCTGCAGCATGAGGAATGTCGCCAGGGTGATCAGGAAGCTGGGGATCCCGGTGCGGGTGACCATCCATCCGTTGAAGAACCCGATGGCCAGGGCGATGGCCAGCGCAAGCAGTGAGCCGACCCAGGTCTGCAGGTGGAAGTTGTAGGCGATCATCGTCGCCGCCAGGGCGGTGGTGGTCACCGCGACACCGGTGGAGAGGTCGAACTCGTCGCCGATCATCAGCAGCCCGACAGCCAGGGCCACGATGCCCAGCGTCGAGGACGTGTAGAGGACGGTGGCGACGGCGTCCATCGAGCGGAAACTCGGTGCGACGACGAGGAAGAGGATGAAGATCGCCACCGCGCCGATGAGGCTGGCGAACTCGGGACGGCGCAGGAGGCCGGTGACCCGCGAACCCGTCGCCGTCATCGCAGTCCCTCCTTCGCGGCGTCGGCGATGGTGTCGATGTTGCTCTCGTCGACGAAGCTGGGACCGGTGTAGACGGGGCGCCCGCCACCGACGGTGGTCCCGTTGCGCTTGGCGAGCCAGAGCGCGTCCACGGCCATGTACCCCTGCAGGTAGGGCTGCTGGTCGACGGCGAAGCTGATTCGCCCATTCTGGATGGCCGGGACCAGTTCGGCGTTGGTGTCGAAGGTCCCGATGTTCACGTCCGCGCCTGTCGTCTCGGCCGCGTCGGCGACGACGAGGGAGACCGGGGTGACCAGGCCCATGACCCAGTCGATGGAACTGTCCTGGGCGAGTTTGGACTGCACGGTGGACTTCACCGAGGTGAGGTCCTGGCCGTTGACGTAGAGGATCTCCACGGAGCCGCCGCTCAGCCCCTTACGGATGCCGTCGCACCGCGCCTCCTGTGAGGAGTTTCCCTGTTCGTGGATCACGCAGAGGGCCTTCTTCGCCCCCTCTTCCTGCAGGCGTTCTCCGGCTTTCTCCCCGGCGACGCCCTCCTCCTGGCCGAAGAAACCCGTGAGCCCGTAGTCCTCGTAGTCCTCCATGCCGGCGTTCAGACCGACGACGGGGATGTCCGCGTCCACGGCGCGCTGGGCCGCCGGCCCGATGGCGTTGGCGTTCGGCATGGTGACCGCGATGCCGTCGACGTCGGAGTCGATGGCGGACTGGACGAGGCTGGCCTGGTTGGGCGCCTGCGGGTCCGAGCTGTAGCGCAGCTCGATGTTGTCCTTGCGGGCCGCGTCTTCGGCACCCTTGCGCACCAGGTCCCAGAAGGTGTCGCCGGGGGCGCCGTGGCTGATCATGGACACCACGTAGCGCGGGGTGTCCACGGTTCCTCCGCCTCCTTCCCCGTCGGAGGCGCGGGGTGCACCGCCGGTGGCGGAGCACCCGGCGGCCGCGAGGGCGGTGGTCAGTCCGACGACCGTCACGGCGGCGGTCAGGACGGTGCGGAGGTGCATCTTGAAAGTCACAAACCGCTAGTCAATGCGTCTGAAGCGGTTAAGTCAAACCGGCTGACCTGGGGCTTTACCGATCCAGTTGATCGGTTCAGGTGGGTCTACCTGCGGCGGACGACCGAGCCCACGTACTCGTGGACGGCCGCCCGATTCTTTCGGCACCCTACGCTGAGGTACCCCTCACCTCGGCCGATACCTCTACCAATATGGTTCACCCTGCACCCACTGTGGACCGTCACCGACATTCGCACACGTCACCGGTTCGCCCCGGTGTTCACGCACTTCCCCAAGCTCGCTGTCCATGCATTTCTCACCAGGGATGTTGAGCGTCCGTGTCACGCCAGTTGTCGGGTTGTCCATCGGATCACTTGGATACCGCTCCTGGTACCCGGGTTCCACTGCCCGACCATCGATGGAGCCACGTCCCTCATTCTGTTGGTTAACGTCTTCATCCGACAACAATTCTTCCGCCAATGCCTTCAGATCATCGGAGCTGTCCTCAGTAGGTTCATCGCTCTGGACTACGTCGCCGTCTCCGGTTACATCCCCGGTGGCAACTGTCGGACTGGGGTCGTCGGGCGTGATTTCACTACCTCCTGTCGGCTCGAGTGAGGTAAGGACCACACTGGAATTGCTGCTATCGTCCACATCTCCATTACCGCAGGATGCTACCGGAAATGCCACTGCTACGATGACAACTCCTGCGCTCCAATTGACAGCTTTCACAAAAGAGTTCCTCTGAAAATCCTTCCCAATGTTCATCAGCTGATCTTCTTTCGGGTCCGCATGTAGATGACGCCAGAAATAGTCAGAAGAATACCGATAATCAGTCCGATATACCAGCCCCCAGCCAAGGTGATCCCAGCCATTCTCCCGTAGTCTTCGTAGGTGAAATCATCATTTCCAACTTGAGCCACAACAACGAATATAGCCACGGTCAGGAGGTGCATAATTCCCGATATCAACAAAGCCAACGGGACACGGCGCGCCAGCGGCCTACGAAAAGCCTGTACTGATGCGAAAACCAGGGGAAGAAGGGACGTCAATGCCATCACGCAAAGGAAACCGCTCCCCTCTCCCAGTCCGGAAGCGAAGCCGAAACCATTAATGGAGAAACCTGCCATCCCACTGAGGAACTCCACTGCAGCATCTGGCTCCACATTCAACCATTTACCGCAGAGAGTGAGAAGCGAGACCAACGACATCACCGCGAGGACGCCCCCAACCACCGGCGGGGTGACCCTCGTCCCCAATATCTCCACAACCTGGCCGCTTCCGAAGCCCGACTGAGATTCAGGGGTGTTGCCCTGCGCCCAGACATGCCTGGCATCAGCAGCCTGGGTGCGCCAAGTTTCCCGCTCCGAGTGATCAGTACGAACGCCCAGATCGGAGAACCTTTCATCTGGAGCAGACCTCCACACTGCACGTGTTTCCGCAGTTGACGGCAACTGCTCCTCCCGCACAACGGGCTTATGGGACAAAGAGCTCGGAATCTTGATGACACCGTTCTCTTCCTCAGTGCGCCTCGTCCACTTCTGCGGAGATGGCTCTGCTTCTGGAGCGCTCGAAGCACCTGGGACCTTGTTCGAGGCCTGTAGCGGAGGTTGGGACGACTCGTCTGTCCGCTTCCAACGTCCGGGTGGAGGAGTAGTCATGGATAGTCCTTTCGAAACCGTCACTGAATCCTGCAGCTTCGATTCTGTCCACTGTTGCAGCTCTATCACACCGCTCCGGGGAGCAGTCCCCGTTCACCGCCCAAACCGTTTGACGTATCCTGAGACCCATGAACCACCTCCCCGACCGCATCCCTGACGAGCGCCGACACCGACTCAGCGACGCCCTGACGCTCGCTGTCGGGCAGGGGCGAATCGACCTCACGGAGTTCTCCGAACTCAGTGAGGAAGTATGGTCCACCACCGACGTCGCACGGTTTGAGCGACTCGAGACCCTCGTCATGGGGAACAACGGCCGACGGGACATCGAGGAACTCGCAGCCAAGGCAGCCACTCCGGTGCCGGAGTTCTCACGCGCCCAGGCTGTCCCCCAGATCAGCTCCCCGTCGCAGACGTTGTGGTTCGGTGACCTCAAGCGTGGTGGTGACATGCAGCTGGCGACACATGAGAGCTTCTTCCTGCTGTTCGGCGACGTTCACCTCGACCTCCGCGAGGCATCGCTGTCCGCCCCGACGACAACCCTCAACGTGACCTCGATATTCGGGGACGTGAGGATCACGGTCCCGCCCGGAATCCGGGTAGAGAACCGGATGTCACTTGTCTTCGGCGACGTCAAAGCCGATCAGGGCCCCCGCCTCAGCCCTGGAGCCCCCGTCATCGTCCTCACCGGCCACACCACGTTCGGCGACCTGAAGATCACCGTCGCCGAACCGGGCGTCCCCCTGAAGAAGAGCTGGTGGGACTGGCTCTCCGGCTAGACCTGCTACTTCTCTTCCTGCTCCTCGGAACCTTCGGGATCCTCAGCATCCTCGTCCTCGTCATCGAGGCTCAGGCCCAGCTCCGCGAGCTCAGCCCGCAGGTTCTCCATCGACAACTGCACCTCCTCGACACCGGCGCCGTGCGCATGCCCGTGGTCGCCGTGGAGTTCGCCTAGTCCCTCGGAGTCTCCCTCACCCGAGCTCAACGTTCCGCCCAGTTCGGCGTAGGCCGGGTAGATGACCTCGCGTTCCAGGGACTCCCGCAGCGGCTGGTCGCAGAAAGCGTTGTCCAGGGCGTTCGTGGTCAGCTCCAGGAACTGCCAGTACTCCAGGTCGAAGTTCTCCGCCAGGGCCAGCATCTCCCCGGTCATCGTGCATCCGGACACCAGACGGTTGTCCGTGTTCACCGTGCAGGTGAACCCCAGCTCGTAGAGAAGGTTGAACGGGTGGTCGGCGACGGTGTCGCAGACCCCGGTCTGGGTGTTGGACGTCGGGCAGATCTCCAACGGGATACGACGGTCCCGGATGAACTTGGCGACCTCACCGAGCTCGATGCCATTCATCGTCGCGTCCAGGTCCTCGTAGATGCGCACGCCGTGTCCGATGCGTACCGCACCCTGGCGCAGCCCGTCGGCGATGGACTCCGCCCCGGCTGCCTCACCGGCGTGGACGGTGACCGGCACAAGGTTCTCGCGCAGGATCCGGAATGCTTCGACGTGGTTCGACGGTGGGAAGCCGTCCTCCGCGCCGGCGATGTCGAAACCGACGACGTACCCTTCGCCCGGAGTGTGCTCGCCGTGGTTGTCGACGGTCAACTGGGCGATCTCGGCGGCACGGTCGGCGTGCCGCATGGCGCACATCAGCAGCCGGACGTGGATCCGCCCGCCACGTTCGGAGACAACACGCTCCCCCTCCTTGACGCCCTGCACGGTCGCATCAACGACCTCCTGCAGACTCAGCCCCTTGGCCTGGTGCTGTTCGGGGGCGAAGCGCAGCTCGGCGTAACACACACCGTCGGCCGCGAGATCCTCGACGGCCTCGCGGGTCACGCGCACCAGTGAGTCCCGCGTCTGCATCACGGCGGTGGTGTGGTCGAACGTGGTGAGGTAGGTGGGCAGGTCACCGGAGTTGGCGGCGTCGAAGAACCACTTCTCCAGCTCCGTGGCATCGGTCGTCGGCAGTCCGTCATACCCAGTCTCCGCGGCGATGTCGATGATGGTCTGCGGTCGGAGACCGCCGTCCAGGTGGTCGTGGAGCTCCACCTTGGGAAGACGCCGGACGACGTCCGGGTCAACGGTGGAGGTGGCTTCGGTCTCGCTGAATTCGCTGTCGGTCATGGTGCCCCACGATACCGCTGCTCCCGGTTCCTGTCCGTGGCGGACCCCACTACCGATAGACTCTGACAACTGATGACTGCACACACTCTCCCCCGGCGCCGGACGCTCCGAGCCCCGGCACTGGCCACTGCCCTCGCGACAATGTTGACGATAGGCCTCACCGGCCCCCTCACCGCACCAGCTGTCGCAGAGACCGGCCTGAACACCGTCGAGAAGGATGACTGGCTCCCCCTGACAGCGGACCCGGGAGCACCGTTACCGGACGACCGTTTCCTCGACACCGACGACTGCCCCTTCGCCGATGACCTGCCCTCGGCCTTCGACGATGACGCGCTGCCGTCCGACGGTGAGGACGCTCCTGCGCCCATTCCCGTGGACCATCCGGGCCCCGGCGGCGAAGCACTCGACGCTTGTGCCCCGGTCTCGGCACCCGGCATGGAGGTCCCCGACCGCCTCAGTCTCGGCAGCTACCTCGTCTACGATGTCGACACTGGGGACGTCCTGGCGGCGAAGGACCCGTACGGGCTCTACCGTCCCGCCTCCATCATCAAGGCACTGCTGGTGATGACCGCACTGGATGAACTCGACCTCGATCAGGTCGTGCCCGTCAGTGACGAAGCGGTGGCCATCGACGGTTCACAGGTCGGCGTCGGGCCGGGCGGACGGTACACAGCGCGCGAACTGCTGCTCGGTCTCGTCATGCGGTCGGGAAACGACGCCGCCATCGCGCTCGCAGAAGCCATGGGCGGCCAGGACGAGACGGTGAAGCGGATGCAGGACCTCGCCGACTCCCTGGGCACACGGGCGACCAGGGTGATGACCGTGCACGGTCTCGACAGCCCCGGCGTGCAGACGACCGCCTACGACATGGCGTTGATCTACCGGGCGGCTTTCCAACGCGAGGACGTCCGGGAACTGCTCGGGGAGGAGACAATGGATTTTCCCGGCTACGGTGACATGGACGGGTTCGAGCTCTCCAGTGACAACGAGATGCTGTTCAACTACCCCGGCACCATCGGCGGCAAGACCGGCTTCACCGACAATGCGCGGCACACGTTCTCGGTCGCCGCGGAGCGGGACGGCCGGACGCTGGGCATGGTGCTGTTGAACTCCACGATTGCCGCCGGACGCCCCGCGGAACAGGCCAGTGCCGTCCTCGACGCGGCGTTCGAGGCCCCCGCTGACGCAAGTATCGGCACGCTTGATGTCCCGGACGACAATGCTCTGGAGGACGCGGGGGACGACAGTGACGACGGCGCAAGGCAGCCCCGGGCGTCCGACGTCGCTGACCGGGACACCTCCGACGCAGACGGTATCGACATGCGTGCCGTCATCGGCGCGGGTGTCGCCGTCCTGCTGCTGGTCGGGCTTGCGGCAGGGGCAGCACGCTTCCGCCGTCGGTAGGCCGGCGGTCCCCTACTTCCGGCGGAAAGCCTTGCCGAGCAGACCGGCCGCAGTCGCACCGACAGCGGTTCCCAGGCCGACCAGTCCAGCGGTGCTGATGTTGCGGGCACCGGGGCGGACCTCCTGGCGCACGCGGATCACTGCGGCCGGCGGCGCCTCGGGGACCATCGCTGCCAGAGCCTCGGGGGTGGTCGCAGTCCATGCCGCAAGGTATAGCGTGACGCGCCACACGAGGTAGAGCACGACCATCACGCCGATCACCGGGCCAAAGGCTGCGCCAGCCGGATTCGACAGCGCATTGGAGAAGACGATGGTCGCGATCTGCTTGATCACCTCGAAAGCCAGGGCACCGATCACGGCGGCGCGTGCCGCCGCCGGACGCGGCACACGGGTGCGCGGCAGGTAGAGCATCAACCAGAAGAAGACGATCCAGTTCGCGATGAGAGCGACGACCAGTGCCACCAGCCAGGTGAGAATGCGGATACCGGGGATGTCGCCCAGCCCGATGGTCTCGAGGACACTGCTGGTGAAACCACCGCCACCGAAGGCGGTCACGGCGAAAGCGACGACGAGTGCCAGCAGGAGACCGATCAGACCGATCAGGTCGCTGATCTTTCCCTTGATGAAGTTGTCGGCCTGTCCCGGGGTCTTCCACATGTTGGACACACCGATACGCAGGTTCTTCATCCACCCGAGGCCGGTCCACAGCGCCAGCACAAGACCGATACCGAAGACGCTGCCGCGTTGGTCGATCGCCTGCATGATGATGTCGTTGAGGGTGTCGCCAAGCTCGCCCCCGGCGGAATCGGTGACGGTCTCCGTGATCTTGTCGATCAGTTCCTGGTTGCCGGCAACCACCATGGCGACGGTCGCGAAACCGAGCATGATCAGAGGGAAGATCGACAGGACGGAGAAGTAGGTGATGCCGGCGGCGAAGTTGTTGCCGCCCTGCTCGGTGTAGCGCTCGTTCATGCGCATCACGTGGTCGAACCAGGGCCACTTGTCCCGGTAGCGGTCGATCGCCCCCGGGGAGTCGTCGGTGGACCGCTCAATGCCGTGGTCGTCCAACTTGTCCCGGTCGGAGGCGGTGATCGTGCGAGCCATCAGAGGACTCCTCTTGTGTGTCTCTTCATAGTCAATACCCCACTGCGCACAGTGGGATCGTGGGACCCTACCCTAGTTCATTTGCAGTACGCGCCGTGGGATTCTCCCCTACCGCAGCAGACCCATCTTGTCGTACACGTCGGCGACCACGGATTCCGCCACCACAGACGCCTTCTCCGCTCCACGGTCCAGGATTCGCTTCAGCTCCGCCGGGTCGGACATGTACTCGTCGTACCGGGCCTTGAGCGGGGTGGTGAAGGCTTGCAGCGCATCCGCGGTGTCCACTTTCAACGCGCCGTACTGCGCGCCTGCAGCCTGGTAGTCGGCCACGATCTCATCCACGCTACGTCCGGTCAGGGCAGACTGGATCACCAGCAGGTTCGACACCCCCGGCTTCTCGTCCCGGTCGTACCGGATCTCGCCGTCGTTGTCCGTCACCGCCGACTTGATCCGCTTCGCGGACGTCTTCGGTTCGTCCAACAGGTTCACGATGCCCTTCGGGTTGTCCCCGGACTTGCTCATCTTCGACGTCGGATCCTGCAGATCGTAGATCTTCGCCGCGCCCTGCGGGATGAACCCGTCGGGCACCACGAACGTCTCACCGAAACGGGCGTTGAAGCGCTCGGCCAGGTTGCGGGTCAACTCCAGGTGCTGGCGCTGGTCCTCACCCACCGGCACCAACTGCGGACGGTAGAGCAGGATATCCGCGGCCATGAGCATCGGATACATGAACAGGCCCGCAGAGGTCCGCTCCGCACCGCGCTTGGCGGACTTGTCCTTGAACTGCGTCATCCGCGACGCCTCACCGAAACCGGTGAGGCAGGTCAGCACCCACGCCAGCTCGGCATGCTGCGGAACCTGGGACTGCACGAAGATCGTGGACTTCTCCGGGTCGATACCCAGCGCCAACAGCTGCGCCACGCCGGCCAGCGTGCGCTCCTTCAGTTCCTTCGGGTCCTGGTCCACGGTGATCGCGTGCAGGTTGGGGATGAAGTAGAACGCGTCGTACCCGTCCTGCAGCTCGATCCACTGCTTGACCGCGCCCAGGTAGTTCCCGAGGTGGTAGGAGTCCGCCGTAGGCTGGATGCCGGACAGGACGCGCTTGATCTGTGCTTCATCACTCATGGAACGTCATGTTACCCGGGCAGTTTGGCGATCCGGAGCAGTGCCTCGGCATCCGGGTCGCTCACCCCCAGCGGACGTCCCCGGGGATAGACCGCGCGCAGCAGCCGGCGGAACGTCACCCCTTTCACGGGGACACGCACGAGGTCGCCGGACGACACCTGCGTCTCCACCGCGCGCGCCGCGATGACCGTCGGCTCGCCCATCCCGGTCACTGCCGCCCGCTGGGCCGACAACGACCCGAACTCCCCCGCCGGTTCGGCGATCGTCCCCAGGGTGGCCTCCACGATCTCGCGGCTTCCGGACCCCCGCTCCCGGGTGACCAGCGGGGTTCGCCGCAGCTGCCCGGCGTCCACCTCGGAGCCGGCCCACGGGTGTGTCGGAGGAACCACCAGTATCAGGTCGTCGACCCCCACCACGTCGGACGCCAGGCCGTGGGACACCTCGGCCCCTTCGACGAATCCCAGCACACACTCCCCACCCGCCACGGCGTCACACACCTCTGTGCTGTTGCGGGAGCGCAGCTGCAGACGGACCGTCGGGTTCTCCCGGTGGAACCGCGCCGCCCAGGAGGGGAAGTACAGCTCCGCGATCGTATTGGAGACGGCGACGGGCAGCGGACGGACCGCATCCGGTTGTGTCGCCGTCGTGACAGCGCGGGAGAACTCTCCCGCGGCACTGAGCAGGTCCCGGGCCGCCGTCAACACGACCCGCCCCCGCTCTGTCGGCTCTGATCCCCCCACTCCCCGCCGGAAGACCGCGACCCCGAGTGTCTTCTCCGCCGCGGCCACCCGCGCACTCACCGTCTGCTGGCTCAGCCCCAGGTCACGAGCCGCCGCGGCGATACTGCGTCGCTCATCCACGGCCACGAGCGTGGCGAGTTGGTCGACCTGCGGGACGTGAGGGTACATACAGTCACTGTACCCCTTTCCACCTGCTCCGTTATCCCGGTCTACGACGACAGCCGTCTACGGTCAGGCTCATGGACACCACCACCGAACTCCCGCCGCCCGGCCCCGCCTGGGCAGGTGCGCTGATGGGCACCTCCATCACCGCGTCCATGACGGGGACACACGTGGGGACGTCCGCCGGTGGCGTCGTGACCGTCCTGGCCGGCGTCGTCCTGCTGGTCCTGGCCACCGGCGGACGGAGTTGGCTGACGACGGACCTCCCTCCCTGGTCGATGGTCACCATGGGGGTCCTCGCTCTCGGCTCCGCGGCCGACAGCACCCTCGGACTGGTCGGCGTTCACCAGGTCACCTGGGTCGTCGGGACGGTCGCCTCCGTCATCGTCTTCACCCCTCAGGCTGCGAGACTCGTCCGGGGTACGCTGCCACGTACTTTTCCCGCGACTCTGGCCCTGGTCACCCCGATGGTGGCGGCGACCAACGCCGCCCAGCTCGGACACCCGCTCCCCGGCGTGCTCTGCTTCGCTGCATCCCTGGTCACCGGGGTCCCCGCCTTCCTCCTCATCTACCTCACGGCAGGACGGCGCCCGGAACCCCCTGCCGCGGCGACGACGTGGATCCCCCTCGGCATCGTCGGCCAGAGCAGCACGGCGGCCCTGCTGCTCACCGACGGGACCACCCTCACCGACGCAGGCCGGACGTACGCCGCCGTCATGCTCGCCGTCGGCGTCCCCGCCGCACTGTGGGCCCTCTGGAACCACTGGGGGACTCTGCTACGGACCTCCCCCGCCGTGTCTGCGGCGACCTACAGCCCGGCATGGTGGTCCGCCACCTTCCCCGTCGGCACCTGCAGTCTGGGCACCCACCAACTGTCCCTCAGTACCGGTGCCGGCTGGTTGGACGGGGTCAGCGTGGCACTCCTCGTCCTGCTGGTCCTGCACGTCACGCTGGCAACTGCGGGGCTGGTCGGGGCGCTCTGTCAGCGGTACGTGACCAGCACCGGCGAATGGTCGCTCCAGCGCAGGTCGTAGTGCTCGGCCCGGTCCACCCACGCGGACTCCACGCGCTCCATCAACGCCGATGTCGCCGCCTGGTAGTCGATACGCCACCCGGCGCCGGTGTCGAAGGCCTTGCCGCGCCACGTCCACCAGGAGTAGGGACCGTCCTCGTCCGGGTGCAGCCGGCGCAGCGCGTCGAACCACCGGGGCTCCCCCGTCGCCCCGTCGTCCAACCGCCGGGCAGCCACGTCACCGGGCGTGTAGTCCACCGCGCCGAAGAAATCCGACGGCGTCCCGCCGGGGTTGCCGGTACGACCGGCGTCCGTCGGGTCACCGATCTGCGTGGACTCGTCAGGGAAGGTGCCGAACACCGAATCCATGAACGCCCGCTCCGCCGGCAGGTACCCTGACTTCTTCCGGTTCGGACGCCAGTTCTTCAGGTCCTGGCGGCGGTGGCAGATGTTCCAGTCTCCCCCGACGACCATCTGCTCATGTACCCCGGCCTGCTGGTCGAGGTACGGCCCGAAGATGTCGAGGAACCGGAACTTCTCGTCCTGCTTGGCCGTGCCCTCGGCCCCGGACGGCAGGTAGACGCTCGCGACCCGGAGTCCGGCGGTGGACGCCTCGATGTAACGGCCGGCGTCGTCGAACTCGGTGCTGAACCCCTCCCCGAAGCCGACCTGGACGTCCTCGATGCCGTGACGCGACAGGATCGCCACACCCGCGCGCCCCTTGGCCGCGGCCTCGGCCTGCACCAGGTTCCACCCGGCTTCCAGGGCCGGAGCCAGTGCCTTCTCGGTCTGGTCGGGGGTGGCACGCACCTCCTGCAGCAGCACCACGTCCGCAGGGGTGCTCTCCAACCACGGCAGGATCCCGTGGTTGTCCTCGTTGCGGACCTTGGCTGCGGCACGGATGCCGTTGACGTTGACGGTGGCGACAGTGACAGTCATGCGGTCCAGACTAGCGGCGCGCCTCGCTCCTGCGCCGAAGCAGGTACGTCGGGATGAACACCACGATGCCGCACAGTGCCATGCCCACGCCTGCCAGCGCCGGTGCCGAGTACGAGTAGCCCGCGCTGATCACGGCGCCACCGACCGCAGCGCCGGCGGCGTTCGCCAGGTTCAACGCCGAGTGGTTCATCGACGCCGCGAGATTCTGCGCCTGTCCGGCGACGTCCATCAGCCGGGTCTGCAGGTTGATCGTCATCACCGAGCCGGACATCGCGACCAGACCGAAGTTCACGATCGCCAGCGGTGCACTGGTGCTGGTGAAGTAGAACGCGCCGAGCATCACCACCATGGCGACCAGGGCGCCGAAGATGGACCCCTCCACGTTGATGTCGGCCAGTCGGCCGCCGACGAAGGTTCCGGCGACCATGCCGACGCCGTAGACCATGAGGACCAGCCACATGAGGCCCTCCGGGAAACCGGCGCGCTCGGTCATCGTCCAGGAGATGTAGGTGTAGACACAGAACATGCCGCCGAAGCCGACGGTGCCGAGCAGCAACGTGAGCATTACCTGGGGGTTGACCAGTGCGCTGAGTTCCGTCATCGGACGGGTGGCAGGCATCTGGGTCATGTGCGGCAACGAGTACCACAGGCCGATCAGGGTGACCAGGCCGATCAGGGCGACCACGGCGAAGGCCGCATTCCAGCCCAGCGTCTGGCCGACCCACTGGGCAGCGGGCACGCCGGCCACCGTCGCCACCGACAGTCCCATGGAGACCTGCGCGACGGCACGGCCCCGCTGTCCGGCGTCCGCCATGGACGCGGCGATCAGTGCGGCAGCGGCGAAGTAGGCGCCGTGGGGGATACCGGCGATGAACCGGGACAACATCAGCAGTCCGTAGGAGCCGGCCAGCACACTGAGGGCGTTACCCACGGTGAAGGCGCCCATGAGGATCAGGACGAGCCGTCGCCGGGGCATCGACCCGGTGAACGCCGTGATCACGGGAGCCCCCACGACCACGCCGAGGGCGTAGGCGGTGATCACGTGGCCGGCGGTGGCCTCACTGATCGAGAAGTCGTCGGCGATGTAGTTGAGCAACCCCATCGCCACGAACTCGGTCGTCCCGATGCCGAAGCCGCCGAGGGCGAGCATGAGGATGGCGATCGGGCGCCGACGACGGCCCATCTCCGTCTGCCGGGGCAGCGGGCGTCGGCTGGGCCGGCGGGACGGACGGGCCGGACGGGGGAGGTCCGCCAGGCGTTGCAGTCGTGTGGTGGTCCCGGTGGGTGATTCAGTCACGTGCGGGCTCCTCGCTGGTTCGGTGTCGGTTCTGGGTCGGTCGTCGGTCGGTCGTCGGTTCGGTGTAGCCGGGCCGGTCGGCACCTGCCACAGGAGAGGCCAACCGGTATCGATTCAGTTCTATTCCCGGACGCGACCTGATTTATTCCGGAAGATTTCACTGATATCCGGATAACGGTCTATCCCCGGGTGTAGGGTATCCGCCGCCCCGCGACCGTCAGAGCAACCGGCATTGCCGTATTATCGCGATAGTAGATGCCCGAGCGGCACCCTTCCACACGAAGGCATCACCAGAGAACGAGACGAATAATCGCAGGTGCGCCCGTCTACGGCCCTCACGAGGGGACGCTCGACGCGACGCTGCACTGACTATTGAAGAGGGAGACACCGGCCCATGGCCAAGATCATCTACACCCGAACTGACGAAGCCCCGCTACTCGCGACATACTCGTTGAAGCCCGTTATCGAGGCGTTCGCCTCCACCACCGGCGTCGCCGTCGAAACCCGGGACATCTCCCTGGCAGCGCGTATCCTCTCCGCGTTCAACGACGTCCTGCCCGAGGGACAGCGGGTCCACGACGCACTCGCGGAGCTCGGCGAGCTGACCAAGAAGCCGGACGCGAACATCATCAAGCTCCCGAATATCTCCGCGTCGGTCCCCCAGCTCAAGGCCGCCGTCCGCGAGCTCCAGGAGCACGGTTACGACCTTCCGGACTACCCGGACGAGCCCTCCACGGACGAGGAGAAGGACGCCCGCGCCCGTTACGACTCCGTCAAGGGGTCCGCCGTGAACCCGGTCCTGCGTGAAGGCAACTCCGACCGTCGTGCCCCGAAGGCCGTCAAGAACTTCGCCCGGAAGCACCCGCACCGCATGGGCGAGTGGAGCGCCGACTCGAAGACCAACGTCGCCACCATGTCCGACGGCGACTTCCGCCACAACGAGCAGTCCGTCGTCATCGACGGCGACGACACCCTCACCATCCGTCTCGTCGGTGCAGACGGGGAGACCACCGTTCTGAAGGACGGGCTGAAGGTCCTGGACAAGGAGATCGTCGACGCCACCGTCCTGCGTGCCCGGGATCTCGACGCCTTCCTGAAGGACCAGGTGGCCCGTGCGAAAGAGGAGGGCGTCCTGTTCTCCGCACACCTCAAGGCCACGATGATGAAGGTCTCCGACCCGATCATCTTCGGCCACGTGGTGCGGGCCTACTTCTCCGACGTCTTCGAGAAGTACGGCGACACCCTGTTCTCCAAGGGACTCAACGGGGAGAACGGCCTCGCCGCCATCTACTCCGGCCTCGAGGACTACGCCGACGAGATCGGCGCCGACCTGGCGTCCGAGATCCGCGCGGCCTTCGACAAGGGCCTGGAGGACGGCCCCGACCTGGCCATGGTCAACTCCCACAAGGGCATCACCGGCCTGCACGTCCCCTCCGACATCATCGTCGACGCATCCATGCCCGCCATGATCCGCAGCGGCGGACACATGTGGAACAAGGACGACCAGGAGCAGGACGCCCTCGCGGTCATCCCGGACTCCTCCTACGCCGGGGTGTTCCAGACGGTCATCGAGGACTGCCGGAAGAACGGCGCCTTCGACCCGACGACAATGGGCACCGTCCCGAACGTCGGTCTGATGGCCCAGAAGGCCGAGGAGTACGGCTCCCACGACAAGACCTTCAAGATCGAGTCCGAGGGCACCGTCGAGGTCGTCGACTCCTCCGGCGAGGTGCTGATGTCTCACACCGTCGCCCCCGGCGACATCTGGCGCGCCTGCCAGGCCAAGGACGTGCCGATCCGTGACTGGGTGAAGCTGGCCGTCAGCCGCGCCCGTGACACCGGGGCACCGGCCGTCTTCTGGCTCGACCCAGAGCGTGCCCACGACCGCAACATGACCGCGAAGGTCGAGGAGTACCTCAAGGACTCCGAGCTCGTCGGTGACACCGAGGGCCTGGACCTGCGCATCCTCTCCCCCGTCGAAGCGTGCCAGCTCTCGGTCGACCGCATCCGTGCCGGCGAGGACACCATCTCCGTGTCCGGCAACGTCCTGCGTGACTACCTCACCGACCTCTTCCCGATCATGGAACTGGGCACCAGCGCCAAGATGCTCTCCATCGTGCCGCTGATCGCCGGCGGCGGGCTGTTCGAGACCGGTGCCGGCGGATCCGCACCGAAGCACGTCCAGCAGCTCATCGAGGAGGACTACCTGCGCTGGGATTCCCTGGGTGAGTTCCTCGCACTGGCCGAGTCGCTGCGCAAGCTCGCTGAGACCGACAACAACCCCCGGACCCCGATCCTGGCCGACGCACTGGATGCCGCCACCGAGCGGATCCTCAACGAGGACCTCTCCCCTGCCCGCGTCGTCGGTGAGATCGACAACCGTGGCAGCCACTACTGGCTGGCCCGCTACTGGGCCCTCAACCTCTCCAAGCAGACCGACGATCCGGAGCTCGCCGAGATCTTCGCGCCGGTCGCCCAGGAACTGGAGGAGAAGTACGAGACCGTCAAGAAGGAGATGCGCGGCGGTCAGGGCTCCTCCGCCGACCTCGGCGGCTACTACTGGCTGGACGAGGAGAAGACCACGAAGGTCATGCGCCCGTCCGCCACCTTCAACGCCGTGATCGACGGCCTCACGTCGCGGAACTCCTGACATTCCACTCCACCACTGAACAGCTCGGTCTACCGAGAACAAGGGTCACGAACTGCACCTTTGCTTCAAAGTAGACCGAGCTGTTTGCCGCTACCCCTCCGGTGGGTTATCGTGTTCCCAGCGAAACGACACCCAACCTCCCGAAGGGACCACCACAGATGAGCACCAGGTACGACAACTCCGACTCCGCCTCCTGGGGATTCGCCTCCCGCGCCGTCCACGCGGGACAGACCGTGGACTCCGACACCGGCGCCCGCAACCAGCCGATCTACCTCACCACCTCCTATGTCTTCGATTCCGCCGAGCACGCCAAGCAGCGCTTCGCCCTCGAGGACCTCGGCCCGGTGTACAGCCGGCTGACCAACCCCACACAGGAAGCCCTCGAGAACCGCATCGGTTCCCTGGAGGGCGGCGTCCACGCCGTGGCCTTCGCCTCCGGCCAGGCTGCCGAGACCGCCGCGATCTTCAACCTCGCCGGCGCCGGTGACCACATCGTCACCTCCCCCCGTCTCTACGGTGGCACGGAGACCCTGTTCGGCGTCACGCTCGCCCGCCTCGGCATCGAGGTCACCTTCGTCGAGGATCCCGACGACCTCGACTCCTGGCAGGCCGCCGTGCAGCCGAACACCAAGGCCTTCTACGGCGAGACCTTCGCCAACCCCCAGGCCGACGTCCTGGACATCCCGGCGGTCGCCGAAGTCGCGCACCGCAACAACGTCCCGCTCATCGTGGACAACACCATCGCCACCGCCGCCCTGGTACGTCCCCTGGAGCTCGGCGCGGACATCGTCGTCGCCTCGTTGACGAAGTTCTACACCGGTAACGGCTCCGGACTCGGCGGCATCCTCGTCGACGGCGGGTCCTTCGACTGGACCGTGGAGCGCGACGGTGAGCCGGTCTTCCCCTCGTTCGTCACCCCCGACCCCGCCTACCACGGTCTGAAGTACGCCGACCTCGGTGCCGCCGCCTTCGGGCTGAAGGCCCGCGTCGGCCTGCTGCGTGACACCGGCGCCGCCATCTCGGCGTTCAACGCCTGGGTCACCATACAGGGTCTGGACACCCTCGCTCTGCGCGTACGCAAGCACAACGAGAACGCCGAGATCGTCGCCGGCTCCCTCGCCGAGAACACGGCCGTCGCCACGGTGAACTACGCCGGCCTCCCGGACTCCCCCTGGTACGCCACCAAGGAGAAGCTCGGCCTGGAGTACCCCGGCTCGGTGCTCTCCTTCGACCTCGCCGTCGACGACGTCTGGTCCGACGAGGCACGCGAGAAGGCCTGGGCCTTCATCGACGCACTGAAGCTGCACTCCAACCTGGCCAACGTCGGTGACGTCCGCTCCCTCGTCGTCCACCCGGCGACGACCACCCACTCGCAGTCCGACCAGAAGGGGCTGGCACGGGCCGGCGTGAACCTCGCCACCGTCCGCCTGTCCGTCGGCATCGAGGACATCGAGGACATCCTCGCCGACCTCCAGCTCGGCTTCGACACCATCAGCTGAGGTCGGCGTCCATGACCATCGACCCCCGGTCCCTCCCCGCGTCCCACTCGTCCGTCACCGTGCCCATCGGCACCTTCACCACCGAGGCGGGGGTGGACATCCCAGGCACGGAGTTACGTCTGTTCGCCTGGTACGAGGGCAGCGCGGAGGAAGCGGTCGCCCGGCCCGTCATCGTCATCGAGCACGCACTGACCGCCGACGGCAACGCCGATGACTGGTGGGCGGGCATCATCGGCCCCGGTCTGGCACTCGACACCGAGCGCTACCTGGTGCTCTGCGCCAACTGTCTGGGCGGCTGCCAGGGCTCCACCGGCCCGTCCTCCACTCACCCGGACGGCGGCCACTGGGGGTCCCGTTTCCCCGCACTGTCGATCCGCGACCTCGTCGCCGCGGAGAAGACACTTCTCATCGACGTGCTGGGGATCCGCCAGATCCGCGGCGTGGTCGGTGCGTCGATGGGCGGCGCACGTGTCCTGGAGTGGACGATCATGTACCCCGAGGTGGTGGAGGCCGCCCTCCCGGTCGCCGTCTCCGCCCGCGCCTCGGCCTGGCAGATCGGGATCCAGTCCGCCCAGATCCGCTTCATCACCGCCGACCCCTGCTGGCAGAACGGCGACTACCACGACTCCGGGAACATCCCGTCCCACGGCCTCGGCCAGGCCCGCCGTATCGCCCACCTGACCTACCGTGGTGAGCTGGAACTCGACGAGCGTTTCTCCACCGATCCCCAGCCGGGCGAGAACCCGTACGGCCCCTACCACTCCCCCACGGAGCGTTTCGCCGTGGAGAGCTACCTCGACCGCCAGGCCGAGAAACTGGAGGCCCGGTTCGACGCCGGCAGTTACGTGACCCTCACCGACGCCCTGAACCGCCACGATGTCGGACGCGGACGTGGCGGCATGAATGCCGTACTGGGGTCCTCCCAGGTCCCGACCATGGTCGCTGGCATCGACACGGACATCCTCTACCCGTACCACCAGCAGGAACACCTGTCCCGCAATCTCGGGGACTTCATCGGCCTGTCGAAGATCACCTCCCCCACCGGCCACGACGGCTTCCTGACAGAGACGCGTCAGATGACGATCATCCTCGACAAGTTCCTCACCAAGGCGGCGTTGCTGGCGCAGCGGTAGACCGCCAACCCGGGCTGTTACGGGCGGACCCGGCCCCGCACGGGAAATGGGCACCGTCCTGTGCACGCCTCAGGGGCTGAATGCGTGTACAGGACGGTGCACATTTCCATGCCGGGACGGTGCCTCACCCCGCCGCGCCGGTCGACCCCGCCACGGCCTCCGTCGCCCGCGCGTACACCGTCTCCCCGACACTGCCCGGCCCCAGCCCCAACGTCCGGGCGTCGCCCCGGGTGATCTGTGCGGTGAACCGTCGGCCGTTCTCCACGTCGGTGAGTTCCACGCGGACCTCGAACCCCAGCACCGCGACCCGTTCGACCACCGCCTCGCGCACGTCGGTGGCGGCGACCTCGTTGCCCGGCACCTCCGGGTCTGTGTTACGGCCGAGCCTGATGTCGTGCGGGCGCACGGTCTGCCCGGCGAGTTCGGTGACGTGCCCCAGGAAGGACTGGACGAACGGGGTCTCCGGGGCGTCGTAGAGCTCGGTGGGGGTCCCGACCTGCTCGATCCGCCCGTCACCCATCACGGCGATACGGTCGGCGACGTCGAGAGCCTCCTCCTGGTCGTGGGTGACCAGGACGGTGGTGACGGTGAATTCCTCGTGCATGTGTCGCAACCAGGTGCGCAGGTCCTCCCGGACTTTGGCGTCCAGCGCGCCGAACGGTTCATCGAGCAGCAGGACGCCCGGGTTCGGGGCGAGTGCCCGTGCCAGCGCCATCCGTTGCCGCTGGCCGCCGGAGAGCTGCGAGGGGTAGCGGGTGTGGTACCCGGCGAGACCGACGATCTCCAGCAGTTCATCGACCCGCCTGTCGATCTCCTTCTTCGGACGCTTGCGCACCGACAGGCCGAAGGCCACGTTGTCGCGGACGGTCATGTGTTTGAAGGCGGCGTAGTGCTGGAAGACGAAGCCGATGCCGCGGTCCTGCGGTGACAGCCGCGTCACGTCGGTTCCGTCGATGACCACCTCGCCGGAGTCAGGTCGTTCCAGACCGGCGATGGTGCGCAACAGGGTGGATTTTCCCGAGCCCGACGGCCCCAGCAGGGCGGTGAGGGACCCCTCGGGGATCTCGAGGGAGACGTCGTCGAGGGCCGTGAAGACCGGCGAGGAGCCGTAGGTCTTCACGGTGTGGGAGACGGAGATAGCCATCTTAGGAAACCTTCTTCTTCTGCAGCAGGGTCATGACGACCAGGACGATCACCGAGACGATCATCAGCAGCGTCGCCGCGGCGTAGGCGCCGTAGACGTTGTTGTCGTCGAGATAGCGGGAGTGCACCAGCAGGGTCAGGGTCTGACCTCCTCCGGCGAATCCGGAGGCGACCATGATCACCGCACCGAACTCCCCGAGAGAACGGGCGACGGTCAGGACGATGCCGTAGGACAGACCCCAGCGGATCGACGGCAGGGTGATGCGCCGGAACGTCTGCCAGGGTGACGCGCCCAGGGTGGACGCCGCCTGCTCCTGTTCGGTACCGATCTCACGCAGGACGGGTTCCACCTCCCGCACGATGAACGGGAGGGTGACGAACACGGTGGCCAGCACCATTCCGGGCAGTCCGAAGATCACCCGGAATCCGAGGTCCTCGACTCCTCCGAACCACCCGTCGGTGCCCCACAGCATGATGAGTGCGACACCGACGATCACCGGGGAGACCGCGAAAGGCAGGTCCACGACGGCCTGGACCAGGGATTTTCCGGGGAATCGCCCCCGGACCAGCCCGAGGGCGACGACGATGCCGAAGACCACGTTCAGCGGTACCGTAATGGCGACGATCAACAGTGAGGTCTGCAGCGCGGAGACCGCTGCCGGGGTGGTGATCCACTCCCAGAACTGCCCGAGTCCGGGTTCCACGGTGCGCCACAGGATTGTGCCGACCGGCAGGGCGACCAGGACGGCCAGGTAGATGAGGGCGAGGGTGCGCAGTGTCAGGACACTGGTTCTGGACTGGTTCACGCGTCCTGCTCCTTCCGGGTGCTGCGGTCTCCGACGAGGCGGAGAACGAGGAGGACAATGAAGGTGATGGCCAGCAGGGCGACGGACACCGCCGCCGCGGCGGACGGGACGTCCGACTCGATCTGCTCCTGGATGTACTGGGAGGCGACCTGCGTCTCCCCGGGGATGTTCCCGCCGATGAGGACCACCGATCCGTACTCACCGATCGCCCGGGCGAATGCGAGCCCGGTCCCGGACAGCACCGCCGGCCACAGCGCCGGCAGGATGATACGCCGGAAGATCGTGGCATTGGACGCGCCGAGGGACGCCGCAGCCTCTTCGACGTCGTGGTCGAGCTCGATGAGCACGGGCTGCACGGACCGTACGACGAACGGCAGGGTGACGAAGGCCAGCGCGATGACCAGTGCCGGCTGGGTGGCGTTGAGGGTGATGTTCATCGGGCTGTCCGGACCGTACAGGCTGAGCAGCACCAGGGACGCGACGATCGTGGGCAGCGCGAACGGAAGGTCGATGACCGCGTCCACGATGCGTTTCCCGGGGAAGTCGTCGCGCACCAGCACCCAGGCGATCAGCGTGCCGGTCACCATGTTGATCAGCGCGACGGCGAGGGAGACTTTCGCGGTCACCCACAGTGTGTCCCGTGCGCCCGGTGCGGTCACGGCGTCCCAGAAACCACCGGGACCGCCGGAGAAGGCCTCGGTGGTCAGTGCCACCAGGGGCAGCAGGACGATGACGGACAGCCACAGGGTGGCCGTCCCCATGCTGAGTTTCGTTCTCATGTCACCCATCTCAGACTGCCTGGTAGATCGTCGTGATGGCACCGTTGGTGTCGTCGCTGCCAGGCTTGGCCCGTTTGAACAGCACCGCGTCCACCACGTCCCAGTCCGCCGTATCCCCGGCGGGGTCGAGGGAGGGGTCCAGGTCGCGGAACGCCCCGGCGAGTTCGTCGATCGTGTGCACGGTGTCCAGGGGCCGGAATGCTCCACGCTGCTCTGCGGGGAGGCCGTCGATCACGTCGGTGGAGTCGGAGAACAGGTCCGGACCGGGCCGGAACCCTTCGGCCGCCCACAGCTTCTCCGCATCCGGGGTGAACAGGTAGTCGCGGAACTGCGTGGCCTTCCCCATGTTCCCGTCAGGGTCGTCGGTGGTGTCGACGACGGCCACCGGGTTCTCGATGCGGAAGGTGTCGTCCGGGACGGTGTACTCGATGCGTCCGCCGTTACGGTCCAGTTCAATGGCCTCGTTCTCGTAGGACAGCAGCACATCACCCTGCCCTCCCTCGAAGGCGGAGGTCGCCTCGCGTCCCGACTTCGGACGGACGGTGAAGTGCTCGCCGACGAGCCGGGTGAGTTTGTCGAGCGACTCGTCGTGTGCGGTCCGGATGTCGGCACCGGCGTCGAGAGCCCGGAAGAACCAGCTGGCGTAGGGCGCGAGCAGATTCCACTTCGCCGACCCGGAGCTGGCCGGATTCGGACTGATGACCTCGATCCCGGGTTCCAGCAGGTCGTCCCAGTTCTCGACGCCGTGCGGGTTGCCCTCGCGGGTGACGAAGGAGACGACCGAACCGAAGGGGACGGACCGTCCGGACTCGTCGTCGGGGACGTTGTCCCGCCAGTCCTCGGCCACCTGGCCACCGTCGACGAGCCGGGTCACATCGGGCTCCACGGAGAAGTTCACGATGTCGGTCGGCAGGTGCCGGGCGACCTTGCGGGACTGGTCGCCCGAGGCGCCGTAACTCTCCGCGAACCCGGTGTCCTGGCCTTCGGGTGTGCTCCGGAACCCGCGGATGACCGCCTCGAATCCCGGCTTCGGGACCGCGTAGGCCACGAGGTTCAGTCGCTGGTCGCCCGATGAGACGTCCACCACGTCGGGGTCGTCGACAGTGCCCCCGGGCAGCACGGCCACCCCGGCGACGGCCACCAGGCCGACGCCGACGAGCACCGCTCCCAGGCTGGGTTTGAACGCCACGACGATTCCCTCTCCTCCGCACAGACTGCTCTGTCTACTACGCAGGAGACACTATCCGGCCGGCCGACCGACGCCGCAGAGTTCGATTCACACCGAATGGAATCGGGCGTCCGATTAGCCGCTGAGTGCGGGGAACTCCGGCAGCACGTGCTCCGCCAGCTCGGTCAACATCTCGTCCACCGGCCTGGTCCGGCTGCTGAGGTGCAGTGACACATGGTTCACGCCCATGTCGCGTTGCGACGACAGGATTCTCAGCAGCCCGTGCCGCCCCGTCCGGTACCCGAAGTCACGTCCCTCGACCGGCAGGTCGGGGTCCTCCGCCAGATCGACCCACATCGATTCGGCGAACGGTGCGAAAGCGTCCCCGCAGGACGCCCGCCACCGGTCGACCATCACCTTCTGCTGGGGCAGGGTTCGGTGGTAGGTGATCCACCCGTCGCCGTGGGCGGCGTTGTAGTCCATGTTCTGCTGGCACGACCCCGTCGGCAGCACCGGCACACGCCCTACCGTCGGTTTCGGGACGACGTCCGCTCCACCCATGCGGCCCCGCGACCACCGCACCGGACGTCCGGTGGACGACCACCCGGCCTGCAACACCTCCAGGTGCTCACGGAACACGGCGGCACGGTCCCCCTTCTCCATGCCGAAGGCAGGGAACTCCTCGGGACGGTCGCCACTGGCCACCCCCATGAGGAAACGTCCCCCGCTGAGCCGGTCCAGACCCGCGGACCGTTTCGCCAGCAGCAGGGGGTGCGCCAACGGCAGCACGATCGCCGCGGTACCCAGTGCGATCGTCTCCGTGTGCGCCGCCAGCCACGTGAGGAACATGAACGGGTCGTGGATCTGCCCGACGTCCCCGAAGGTGTCGACCCGCAACGGAATGTCGCGGGCCCACACAGCCGCGACCCCGGCCTCTTCCGCCGCCCTGACCAGCTCCACCTGACGTGCGACGTCGCCGCCGTCCTCTGCACCCACCCCGTCTTCCGCACCCGGCCCCACCGGCAGACTCAGCCCCAGCGTCAGCTCCCCCTCAGCGAAGGTCCGTCGCATCCCCGGCAGCTCGGAAACTGTACCTACGGTGCTCACCGTCAGCTCCCCAGCGCATCGACGGACACCGCGACCAGCAGCATCGACGCCCCGACGGCGAGACAGAACAACGAATCGAACTTCCGCGACCGGACGGAGAGCACCCCCAGGATCTCCCCGTCGACCACCCACCGCAGAGCGCCGAGAACGAGCATGCCGGTGCCGACGGTGACCGTCCCCCGACGCCACCGGTCCGCCACCAGGAACACCAGCCCCACCACCATCACCAGGACGAAACCGATGACCAGCAGCATCTGCAGTGTCTGGTTCAGCCGCGAATGCGGCACCTCCGCATCATGCGGGTTACGCAGCAGCGTCCTGCGCTCCGCCGGCGTCAGCTCAACAAGGTCGGCCTTGTCTGCCCCGGCGCTACCGCCGGCCCCCTCCTCACTCACACCAGCCGCTCCGCCCGTTCCACGACATTGTGGATCAGGAAGGCACGCGTCAGCGGCCCCACACCACCGGGGTTCGGCGACACCGCACCGGCCACGTCCCACACGTCGGGATGCACGTCACCGGCGAGCTTGCCGTCCACACGCGAGACCCCGACGTCGAGGACCGCGGCACCGGGCTTGACCATGTCGGCGGTGAGCATGTGCGGCTTACCGGCGGCCGCGATGATGATGTCGGCGTCGCGGGTCTCCTTGACCAGGTCCCTGGTACCGGTGTGGCACAACACCACGGTGGAGTTCTCCGACCGACGGGTGAGCATCAGCCCGATGGGGCGACCCACGGTCACGCCACGACCGATGACGACCGCCTTCGCCCCGTCGAGCTCTACACCGTAGCGGCGCAGCAACGAGATCGCGCCGTTCGGGGTGCAGGGCAGCGGGGCGGGCTCCATCAGCACCAGCTTGCCGAGGTTCACCGGGTGCAGGCCGTCGGCGTCCTTGGCCGGGTCGATACGTTCGAGCACCGCATTCTCGTCGAGGTGCTTCGGCAACGGCAGCTGGACGATGTAGCCGGTGCACCCCGGATCGGCGTTGAGCTCGTCGATCACGGCGTTGAGCTCCTCCTGGCTCACGTCCGCCGGGAGGTCGCGCCGGATACTGTTCACACCGATCTGCTCGCAGTCGCGGTGCTTCATCTTCACGTAGGAATGGCTGGCGGGGTCGTCACCGACCAGGACGGTGGCCAGTCCCGGCGTGACCCCTTTCTCCTTCAGCGCCGCCACCCGGCGGGTGAGGTCCTCGACGATCTCGTCGCGGTAGAGTTTCCCGTCCAGCCTGGTGGCAGTATCAGCAGTGTCAGCGGTCTCCGGAGTCTCAGTCACGGCACCAGTATGTCACCCTCAGCGTCCGCCCGGGAACCCCGCCTGCCGCCAGGCCTCGTACGCTGCCACTGCGGCAGCGTTGGAGAGGTTCATGCTGCGTCTGCCGGGCAGCATCGGGATGCGTACCTGCCGGGTGATCCGCGGGTCGGCGAGCGCCTCCTCCGTGAGCCCGGTGGGTTCGGTACCGAACAGCAGGACGTCGCCGGGTTCATAGTCGATGTCGGTGTGCCAGGTCTCGGCGTGGGCGGTGAAGGCGATGACCCGCGCCCCCGCCGGGCCGGTCAGGGTGGTGAGGGCGGAGTCCAGCGACGGATGGATGTGCACGTCCGCAAGGTCGTGGTAGTCCAGTCCGGCCCGTTTGAGGTGCTTGTCGTCGAAGTTGAAGCCCAGGGGCTCCGCCAGATGCAGGGAAGCACCTGTACCGGCGCACAGACGGATGGCGCTGCCGGTGTTGCCGGGAATGGCCGGGTGCTCGAAGAGGATGTGGCAGTACGGGT
Organism: Corynebacterium glyciniphilum AJ 3170; assembly: GCF_007673095.1. Classification (GTDB taxonomy): domain Bacteria; phylum Actinomycetota; class Actinomycetes; order Mycobacteriales; family Mycobacteriaceae; genus Corynebacterium. The sequence goes on along the minus strand of NZ_VDYZ01000012.1, from coordinate 67,914 downwards.
TCGTGTCGGTCACTGTTCCCACCACGCCCGCAGCGTGTCGGTGAACCAGGCGAGGTCGTGGACACCCGCCATCTCCCGGGCGGAGTGCATCGACAACAGCGGTATCCCCACGTCCACCGTCGGGATACCGAGCCGGGTGGCGGTGATCGGCCCGATGGTCGAGCCGCAGGGCACGTCGTTGTTCCCCGCGAAAACCTGGTCGGGCGCCCCGACACTGCGGCACGCCGCCCGCCAGGCCGCCGAGGTCGTGGCGTCGGAGGCGTACCGCTGGTTGGCGTTGACCTTCAGTACCGGTCCGCCGTTGATCACCGGACGGTGCACAGGGTCATGTTTACCGGCGTAGTTCGGGTGGACGGAGTGCGCGGCGTCGGCGGAGACGCAGGACGACCGGGCGAACATCGCCCGGGTCTCCTCCGCATCCGCGCCGAGGGAGGCGGCGGTGCGGGTCAGGACGTCCTCGAGCACCGGGCCGGCCGCCCCACTGGTGGTCGCACTGCCCACCTCCTCGTGGTCGAAGGCCGCGAACACGGGGATGCTTGAGATGCCGTCAGCACTGTCGGGGCGTGCAGCGAGGAACGCCTGCAGAGAGGTGAAGACACTGCTGAGGTTGTCCATGCGTCCTGCGGCAATGAAGTCGTCCTGTGCACCGAACACCGCGCCACGCTGAGCGTCCACGGTGATCAGGTCATGGGCGAGGATGTCCGCCGGTGTCACTCCCTCGGCATCGAGAGAATCGGCGATGACCTCCCCGATCGTGGGTGCCCCGTCCCCGACCGCGAACACCGGCTGCATGTGCTGCTGCCGGTCCAGGGTGAGCCCGTTGTTGACGGCACGGTCCAGGTGGATCGCCAGGTGCGGGACCCGGAGTACCGGCCGCGTGCGCACCAGATGCTCGGTGCCGTCAGCCAGGACGACGCGCCCTGCCAGCCGCAGCTCGCGGTCCAGCCACGCCGGCAGGATCGCCCCACCGTAGACCTCCACGGCGGCCTGCCGCCACCCGCCCGGCCCGACGATGTCACCGACCGGTTTAAGCTTCAGCCCGGGTGAATCGGTGTGGGACCCGACGATGCGGAACCGCAGCGGCCGCTCCCCGTCTCCGGCGGGTTCCGGGATCCGCCAGGCCAGCACCGCACCACCACGCACGATGTAGTGCCCGCCGGCGCCGGCGTCCCACCGTTCCTTCTCGTCCTGCCGGGTGAACCCGGCCGCCTCCAGCCGGGACGCGGCCTCCGCGGCCGCGTGGTAGCTGCTGGGGGATGCGTCGATGAAGTCAATGAAATCGCTGATGTCGCTGATGTCGCGGAAGTCTGCGGGACCGGTGGAGTCAGTCATGGGGACCAGTTAACCACCCGGTATCGCCCGGCCCGCGTCTGGGACGGAGACCTCCGGTTGTTTTTTCGTCGGCGGACCACCCCTGAGTGTCCGTCCCAGGAGTAATCAGGAGTAATCACGAGTCGGGGGCGACCCCGTGCTCCCGGAGGAAGGACACCATCCGCCCGGCGATCCGCTGCCGGTTCACCGCCTTGACGAACTCATGGCCCTCGTCCTCCATCACCAGCTCGCTGGTGGGCACGCCACGTGCGTCCATCGCGGCCTTCATCTGCCGGTACTCACTCGGCGGCACATTGGTGTCGTTGGCGCCGTGGATGAACAGCACCGGGGTACGCACCCTGTCCACCCGGTGCAGCGGCGACACCTCGCGCAGCAGTTCCCCGTCCTGGATCGGGTAGCCGTACTTCGGGTAGGCCGCGCTGGCGATCCAGGGCTCGGTGTCCCGGTAGAACGTCTGCAGGTCACTCATGCCACAGGCGCTCACCGCCGCGCGGAACAGGGAGGGGAACCAGGTGACGCCGATGTTGGTGAGGTACCCGCCGTAGGACCGGCCACTGATCGCCATGCGGTCCGGGTCCGCCACCCCCATCGACACCAGGAACCGGACGCAGTCCTCCAGGTCGTCGATCCCGGCGAACCGGCCGTACCGGTTGTCGGCGTGCATGAACGTGCGTCCACCGCCGAAGGAACCACGCACATTCGGGGTGAACACCGTGATGCCCGCGTCGATGACCTCACGCAGGACATCGTGGTGTTCCGGGCGCGACTGCCCCTCCGGCCCACCGTGGAAGTGCAGCAGGACCGGACGTCTCCCACCGGCCGGCTCGAACTCGGGGTTCGCGCCGCGGTACAGCCAGCCCGACAACTCGACACCGTCCCGGGCGGTGAAGTGCAGCAGTTGGGGCTGCTGCACCGCCGCCAGCAACGGCCGGTCGGGACTACTGGAACTGCCGGAACCGCCGGAACTGTCTGGGGTGGTGTTCAGCGGTGTGACCACGCCGCTACGGCAGTCCACCAGGTGCACCGCCCGCGGGACGTCCGGGCTCTCCACCGCCAGCGCGAGCAGACGGCCGTCCCCGGTGAGGGTCAGGCCACGGCCCACCATGCCGGGCAGGCGGACGGAACGTCGCACCGTCACCCGTTCGTGGGCGTCCAGGAGAAACACCTCGAGAGAGGAGACCCCGTCCTGGTTCCACAGCACCGCGGCAGTCGCGCGGTCCTCACTGACGATGAACTCGTCGACGTCGGCGTTGGCGTGCCCGATCAGTTCACGGACCGACATCACCCCGTCCCGCTCGCGGATCCTCATCACCCGCCTGCGGTCCGCGCCATGGTCACCGATGACCAGCAGTACCGGTGGCTCATCCCCCACCGGCGGCAGAATATGGCCGTCATCGGTGGTGGATCCCGGCTGCGGCGGCAGGACGGGCCGCCAGGACCCGTCAGGACGGATCAGCAGCAGTTCCCGGTTCCCCCGCGGGCCGACGCGCATCAGGGCGTAACCGCTCTCGGCGGCGACGAGCTGCCCGTCAGCCCTACGGTCCACCACCTCGGTACGTCCGGTCTCCGGGTCGAACCGGCGCCCCTCGGCCACCCCGTCGGAGCCGACCGCATCCACGGCGAGCAGATCGTTGTCCCACTCCACGACCGACGTCTTCGCGTCGCCGCTGTCCCGGACGAGTACCGCGGACGGGTCGTCCGGGTCGCTGGACACCAGCCAGATCTCGTTGCGCTCGGTACCCTGGGGTGACACCTCCACCGCCAACCAGTGCCCGTCCGGCGAGTAGCGGACCGCCACCGCCGGCCCTTCCGTCGGGATGACGACCGGGCGTTCGCCGCCGGTGAGCCGCGACTGCATCGCACGCGGAGACACCCCGTCATGCAGGACATAGGCGATAGCAGACCCGTCGGGGGCGAGGCTGGGGGCGTAGGTATGTCTCACAGGCCCGTGATTCTACCTGCTCGGCTACCTGCCCCGCAGGATCCACGTGTCCTTGCCGCCACCACCGCGGGAGGAGTTCACGATCATCGAGCCCGCCGGCGCGACACGGGTCAGACCTGCCGGCACGGTCAGGGCCTCCACCGCGGTACCGGGGCCGCCGGGCTGCCGGAGGTGCGAGAACATCCGCAGGTCCACGTGACGGCGCTGGATTCCGAGACCGTCGAAGGTCGGCAACGTCGACAGCCGCACAACCTCCTGGGCGATGAACTGGTCCGGCTGGGTCAGCAGTTCCCTGCGCCGTGCCGCCAGCTGCTCCTCGGTACATTCCGGCCCGACGGTGATGCCGGCGCCTCCGTACCCGTCGATCGGTTTGACGACCAGTTCCCCGAGACGGTCGAGGACCTGGTCACGCTGTTCCCGCACCGAGCAGAGGTACGTCGTGACCTGGTCCAGCGCCGGGCGCTCCCCCAGGTAGAAGTCGATCATCGTCGGAACACGGGCGTAGATCGCCTTGTCGTCGGCGACACCGTTGCCCAGGGCGTTCGCCACCGCGACGGTACCTGCGGCGAGCACGGTCTGGAAGGGGTCACGCAGCACCGTCCCGTCGGCCCCGGTGGAGGACAGGAACATCTCCTCCTCCATCCGCATGTAGACCACGTCCACCCGTCTCCGTCGTGTGCGGGAGACGTCCCACAGGGTGGGCGTCCCGTCGTCGTCGGCGTCCACCAGGATCTGGTCGGTGGTGCACACGGAGAATCCGCCGACTCCGGCGATGAGCGACTGCTCGGCGAAGGTGCTGTCCTCCTCCCCCGCGGAGGCCACGACGACATGCGCCCGCTCCGGGTCAACCCCGGGCGGTGCTGCCGCACGCAGCGTGGTGCACATCGTCTCCAACGACCCGGCCGGGTCAACGACCTCACCGAACTCACGCTCGGTGGCCTCGAGCATCTCCGGGAAATGGTGGCAGGTCACGTCCCTCGCCGCCAGGGCGAATGTCAGACCCGACGGCATGCGGACATTGTCCTCGAGCACCTTCCACCGTCCGTCGTCGGAACACACCAGGTCAGCGCCGTTGATGTGGTTACGCACCCGCCCTGCCGGAACGTGACGCCCCACCCGACGGAACCCCGGTGCACGTTCCAGCGTCGCCAGATCCACGACCCCGGCGCGGACGATCTCGCGGTCGCCGTAGATGTCGTCGAGGAAGGCGTTGATCGCCCGCATCCGTTGCTCCACGCCGGCGGCCAGGGTGTCCCACGTCGGTCCCGTGATGATCCTCGGCATCGGGTCGATGGGGAAGACCAGGTGGCGGTCCGTACCACTGGCGCGGAACGTGATCCCCCGGTCGGTGAGTTCCTCCTCGGACGCCTGCAACCTGGACCGCAGTCGCAGCGCACCGGTCTGCACCATCGTCGACAGGGCCGGGGCGGAGACGGGACGGGGTGTTCCGGTGGCGTCGACGGCCTCGTCCCAGAAGGCCTCCCCCAGGTCGTCGACGACACTGGGTTCATAGGCCGACAGGCCCAGCGGTGTGCGCGGGGTCGCGTCCTCCAGCCCGACGGTGTCGAGGGTCTCGGCGATCAACAGGCCCACCACATCATCGGTCCTGCCCCGACGGCGGAGCGTCCGACGTTGCCGGTAGGCGCCCGACCCGGCGCGCAGCAGCTGCCGGACGGTGTCCCTGACCCACCCGCACCCGTCCCCGAGTTCGTCGGCGAGGAGATCGACCAACGCGACGAGGACGTCCTCCGCCGGTTTCAGTTCCAGGTCCGTCGGGTCGAGCAGCTCGCCCTCCATCCCGGAGCGGGCGGCCCGCCAGGTCGCGGTGCGTTGCTGGAGCACCGGTAACGGCGGGGTGGGGGTTCCCCGCCGCACCAGCGCGGTCTCGCGGACGACCAGTGCCCGGCACAGTGCCACGATCACCGCCACCGTCGCTGACGAGGAACAGGCGTCGCACAGCCGGATCTCGACCCCACCTGTCGCCTCCCCGTGTGCCGCCTCCCGGGCAGGCCGTACGTCGTAGTGCATCATCTCCGGCCCGCTGATCACCCGGGTGTGCTGCAGGAACTCCACGTCCCTGCGGTAGTCGTCCATGGTCGCGGCCTCGGGATAGGCGCCGGACGCCGGCCACCGCGGCGCCTGCAGCGCCCGCGAACTGGCGTACCCGGTGTCCACGCCCTCATCGTCCAGCGGGGAGGACGCACTGACCGCCAGCAGGGCGGGCAGGTGCCGGGAGACCCCTCGGCAGACCGCGAGAACGTCGTCACCGCCGTCGCCGCCACCGCCGTCGCCGCACTGCACGGTGACCCGGAGCCCACCGGTGGAATGCACACCCCGGCGCGGCCACGGGACGACGCCGACCGCCAACGGCGCGCAGTCACCGTCCAACTGGCCGGCCACCTGCGCCACCAGGCTCCTGTTACGACGGAGTTCGGCGAGCAGACCAGCCAGGTCAGAGTTCGGTGACGTCCGGGAGATCAGTCGCTCGGCGTCACGCAGCGCAGAGAACCGTTCCACGTCCCCCAACCGCGCCACGATCTCGTCCGCACACGGGGCAGGCGCACGAGCAGTCCGGTCGACGATGTGCAGGTCCTCTTCCACTCTCACGGTGGTGCCCATGGGGCCACGCTAGTCGAAGGGTATAACGGGTGCATGAGCACTTCACCCCCATTGTCCCGCGAACAGTCACAGGAACTCACCCCTGACCTTCTCGCCGAGCTGCAGGCGACCGCCGACGGCGACCGTGCCCTCCGCATCGCCCGGAATGCCGTGACCGCGGCCGACGTCAACGCCGTCGCCCTCAACCGTGACGCGGTCGTGGCCCTGGACCCCACCACCGAGGTGAAGCTCGACTCCCTCGCGGTCAGCGACCAGAAGCAGTCGGGCCGCTGCTGGATGTTCGCCGCCTACAACGTCTTCCGTCACCGCGTGGCGGAGAAACTCGGCGTCACGGAGTTCGAGTTCTCCCACACCTACCTGCAGTTCTTCGACAAGATCGAGAAGTCGAACCATGTCCTGCGGTCGCTGGAACAGCTGTTCCGCAGCGGCGTCACGGACCTGGACGACCGCACCGTCGCCGCCCTGCTGCAGGGCGCGGCGTCCGACGGTGGCCAGTGGAACTACTTCACCAACCTCGTGGCGAAGTACGGCGTCGTGCCGTCCTACGCCATGCCGGAGACCTTCGGCTCAGGACGCACCCCGCAGCTGGACGGCCGGCTGCGTACCGTGCTGCGCCGCGGGGCACTGCGCCTGCGCGAGGCGGTGCTCACGGACGTGGACGGGGGTGACGCCGACACGACAGAACGCATCATCTCCGAGACACTCGCCGACGCCCACCGCGTCACCGCCATCCACCTCGGCCTGCCGCCGACGGAGTTCACCTGGCAGTACCGCGACTCCGACAACGGATTCCACCGGGGCGGCACCTACACCCCGCAGCAGTTCGCCGCCGAGATGCTCCCGACCGGACCCGACAGCCTCGACGGCCTCGACAGCTACGTCAGCGTCGTCCACGACCCCCGCCACGCCGACGGGCAGGCGTTCAGCATCACCCGCGAGAACAACGTGTGGGGCACACGGGACTTCAGCTACGTCACCGCCGGGATCGACACCCTGCGCCGTCTCGTCACCGACAGTCTCGACGCCGGCGAACCGGTCTGGTTCGCCTGCGACGTCAACCGCCAGTTCGTCGCCACCTCCGGGGTGTGGGACGCCGACCTGCTCGAACTCGACGCGCTCTACGGCACCGACTCCGCCTCGACCAAGGCCGAGCAGATGGAGACCGCCGAATCCCGGTTGACCCACGGCATGGTCTTCACCGGCTACGACCGCTCCCCCTCCGGTGAACTGCGGTGGCGCGTGGAGAACTCCTGGGGCACCAAGAGCCACGCGCAGCACACCGAGCTGGCCGGCGGCGGCTACGGCACCATGGCCGACAACTGGTTCGCCGACAACGTCTTCCAGGTCGTCGTCCCCCGACGACGCCTGACCGACACCACCGGCGACCTCGAAGACGCACTGGCCGCCCTCGACCGCGGCGACACCACTGACCTTCCGATCTGGGATGCGATGGCCTGATGACTACAGCAACCACCACACACACCGGGCTCGACCCGGCACACCTCACCGCCCTCGGCAATGAACTGCGGACCGACCCGTCCTTCCGCATGGCACGCAACGCCGCGACGGCCACCAACGTCGAGACCGTCACCCTCGACCGGGACGTCCTGGCCACCACCGACAGCTCCACCTCGGTGAAACTGGACTCCTGGTCGGTCGCCGACCAGAAGAAGTCCGGCCGCTGCTGGATCTTCGCCGGCCTCAACGCCCTGCGCGGCGGCACCGGCGGTGTCATCGAGTCCACCGGTGTCAAGGACCTCGAACTCTCCCAGACCTACCTGCACTACTGGGACAAACTGGAGAAGGCCAACCACTTCCTCGGCGCGATGGCCGGCCTCGTCGACCGCGACATCACCGACCGCACCGTCCAGCACCTGCTCGCCGACCCGGTGGAGGACGGTGGACAGTGGAACATGTTCGTCGCACTCGTCGACAAGTACGGCGCCGTCCCGAAGTACGCCATGCCCGAGACCCGCTCGTCCTCTGACACCCGGGCGATGAACCGGGACCTGTCGACCTCCCTGCGCGCCGGGGCGGCACGTATGCGTGCCGCCGGTGCCGGTCACACGGACGCCGTCCACCGCGCCACCCTCTCCGACGTCCACCGCATCCTCACCACGCATCTCGGCACCCCGCCGGAACGTTTCGTCTGGCAGTACCGAGACAGGAACGACGAGTTCCACCGCATCGGGGAGATGACCCCGCTCGACTTCGCCGGCGAGTACCTCCCCCGCGACCTGGACGACTACGTCTGTGTCGTCGACGATCCACGCGCATCGTCCCCCAAGGGTGAGCTGTTCACCGTCGAGCACCTCGGCAATGTCGTCGGTGGCTCACCGGTGACCTACCTCAACGCCCCGATCGAGGTCATCAAGGCCGCTGTGCTGGAGTCACTGCAGGACGGCAGCCCCGTGTGGTTCGGATGTGACACCGCCGCACAGTCCTACCGTGACCGCGGCGTCTGGGACGCCCGTCTCCACGACTACGAGGGCTTCTACGGCGTGGACCTGGACCTGACGAAGGAGCAGCGGCTCCTCACCGGCGAGTCGCAGATGACCCATGCGATGGTCTTCACCGGTGTCGACGTCGACGACGACGGCCAGCCCCTGCGCTGGCGTGTGGAGAACTCCTGGGGCCCGAAGGCGGCGGAGAAAGGCTTCTGGACGATGAACGACAACTGGTTCGGGCAGTACGTCTTCGAGATCGCCGTGCACCGCGACCGGCTGCCGCAGCAGTACCGTGAGGCGCTGTCCACCAGCCCGCACGTCCTGCCCGCCTGGGACCCGATGGGTGCCCTGGCATGGTAGCCGGGTCCAGCTGTCAGGTGAGCTGGTGTCCTGACAGGAAGGACCACACCTCCGTGGTGGCGTCCAGCGAATAGGACGTCGCCTCGGCGGAGTCCGAGGCCGCCCCGGATGCCCCTGAGGCGTCACCCGGCCAGGTGTGCCCGCCGTCGCCGACGCGCAGGTGCACCACCGAGGTGCCCGGCGAGCACATCGGCCACTGCTGCCGGCGGACATCACCCGCCAGGGCGGTGGTCACCGGGGTGCTCTGGCAGTGGTTCCTGCTGGCGACGTCCTCGACCAGGTCCCGGGCGGCCATGTAGGTACCGCCGTGACGCGACCCGCCCTGGTAGTTGATGGTCTCGTCCTTGGTGCCGTGGATCTCCAGGAAGGACGGGGCACGGCCGGCGTCCTCCACGCAGTTGGTGCGCGTGCCGCTGTAGTAGGCCCCGGCGACGGAGGCGACCGCGGCGAAGAGACGGGGCTCACGGCAAGCCAGCTTGGCGACCATGCCGCCACCGTTGGACATGCCCGCAGCGTAGATCCGGGACCGGTCGACGTTGTACGTCGTGTTCAGTGCCGCGAGCATGTCGCGGGTGAAGCGGACGTCCTCGCCGTCCTTCGTCTTCGCGTACGGTGCCCCCTCCCAGGAGTCCCCGACGCCCTGCATGGACACGGTGATCGCGGGTTTCTCGTCGAAACCTGCGTAGTCGTGGAACCCCTGGGCGCTCTCGCGGTAGCCGTGGTAGGTCACCAGCACCGGGTACGGCTTCTCCGGGTCATACCCCTCCGGCACGGACAACACGCCTTCGCGGGTGCGGTCGCCGCTGCGCAGGGAGATCTTCTTCGAACTCCCCGGCGCGGGGCCGTCAAGCTTCGGTCCGTTGCCCAGCTCCGCCTCCGCGGCGGTGGGGACGATGCTCTCTGATGCGGCGACCGCATTCTCACGGACCGTCTGCTCCCGGTACTCCTCGAGGGCCGCCTCATTCTCACCCGCCGGCGAATGCCCCACCCACACCAGTGCACCGACCATCACCGTGGCGGTGAGGACGGCCAACGACCTGCCGATCCGGCGGCGGACAGGGCTCTGGCCGCGTCCGCCGTCGTCGCTCTCGGCCGGGCGGGGATCAGGGACGGGGCCCGACGTCCGCCGGACCGGGGGCAGGTCTCGGAGATCTTGTGGAGTGGACTGTTGCACCCTCCCATTTCTACTGGTCAGGACGCTCGGAAGCAACCACGGCACGCCTGTTTCCATGTTCTTTCGCCGAATTGTATTGAACATGACAACAGCGATGGTCGGCACCTATAAGCTGACCACTATGACGTACTTCACGAGGCGGGTCCTGGCACGGGCCGCCGCACTCTCCACGGCAACGGTCATCACCCTCGCGGCTGGCATCACCGGGGCCGCCGCCCAGGGCTCCGACAGCATCCCGGGCATCTCCCAGGGAATCTCATGGCCACCGCCGGCAGGTGAACCCACCGCCTCAGACTCCGACCCCTTCTACCTCCCGCCGGACAGCCTGCCCGACACGCCGGGAGAGGTCATCCGCACCCAGGACGCACCCCAGCTGCTCGACCTGGCAGGCACTGACGGCACTGACGGCACTGACGGGCCCGGTAGCGCGGAGAAGATCCTGTACACGTCGTCCACCGAGGACGGTGACCGGGTCGCGGCCAGCGGGGTCGTCCTCAAAGCAGCTGGCACATGGCACGGCAAGGGCCCTGCCCCCACGCTCGTCTATACGCCCGGAACCCGCGGCTCGGGCGACATCTGTGCGCCGTCCCGGAGTTCCTACCAGCTCTTCGGTTTCGACGCCGGCAACGGTGCGGTCAACCTCAACTACGAGTACCCGTTCCACGCCGCGGCCAGCGCACTGGGCATGAACGTGGTCGTCGTCGACCTCATTGGACTCGGTACCCCCGGGCAGCACACCTACGTCAACAACCCGGAGCAGGGGCAGGCCACCCTCGACGGCGCGCGGGCCGGGCTGTCGCAGCTCGGCCTGCCGTCGGACTCCCCCGTCGGCTTCTTCGGATACTCGCAGGGTGGCGGGTCGGCGGCGGCCGCCGCCGAGATGGCCTCGAGCTACGCCCCGGAACTCAACGTCAAGGGGACGTTCGCCGGCGCTCCCCCTGCTGACCTGTTGGAGGTCGTCGACGCCGTCGACCGTCACGCCATCACCGGGGTGCTCGGCTACGCCCTGAACGGAGCCATGGAACGGCACCCGGAACTGGCGTCGCTGCAGGACGAGTACTTCAACGACCGCGGCAAGGAGTTCCTCGCGGACACCAGAGACCGCTGTATAGGTGACTCTGTCGTCCGCTGGGGGTTGACCGACACCCGCACGATGACGAAGGACGGCCGTTCCTTCGGCGAGATCGCCCGCGACGACGAACGCCTGCGTGGCGTCCTGGAGAGCTACAAACTGGCTTCGACCTACACCGACCTCAACGCGCCCATCATGATCGCCAACGGAAAGAACGACGACACCATCCCCTGGGAGCAGGCCCGCGACACCGCCGCGCGGTACTGCGAGGCCGGCGGCACGGTCCAGTTCGTCACCGACCCGCTGCCGTCGGTCCTCCCGAAGTCGGCGATCAACCACGCGGTGCCGATGCTCACCAATGCCGGGCCGGCGATGAGTTACATGGTGGACCGTTTCAACGACCGGCCCGCGCCCAGCAACTGCGGGCGGTTCTAGGGGCAGGTCCGGGTCTCCGAAAGTGTTACCACTACGACGAGAGCCGCCGCGGAAAAACTGCAGGTCACGAAGAGTGTTACCACCATAAACTGGTAACACTTCAACCACCCCAGCGCCGGAGCCGTGCCGGTGCCTACACCGCAGCATGGCGGTGCCAGCTGGCGAAGTCCTCCGCCACCGTCGCCGCGAGCTCCCGGTAGGCGCGGAAGGTCGCCGGGGCCAGCCGGTCCAGGTCGACCGTGCCGCCCTCGGACAGGTGCCGGTCGAACGGTACACCCCGGACCGCCCGCGTCCGTGCTGAGAAATGGGAGACGAGGACGTCCGGGTCCACGGTGGCCTGCCTCGGGTGCGCGCCGGACACCACGACAACAGCGTTGGCGACCAGGTCCCCGTGGCCGTGGTGGTCGAGCCAGTCCAACGTCGCTTCCGCCGACCTCGCCCCGTCCAACGCCGGGGACGTGACCAGGACCAGCATGTGCGCCAGGTCCAGTACTCCTGTCATGGCGCTGTGCATCAGACCTGTCCCGCAGTCGGTGAGAATGATGTTGTAGTGGTGCTGCAGGATATCGACGGCACGACGGTAGTCGGATTCGCTGAACGCCTCCGAGACGGCCGGGTCCCGGTCCGAGCCGATGACCTCCAGCCGGCTGGGCGACTGACTGGTGCATGACCTCACCTGTGGGTACCGCGATGCGTCGGGGAGCTCCAGCAGATCCTTCACCGTCGGAGCGGTAGCATTGGAGTCGTCCACGACCCGTCTGGCCAGTGTTCCCAGATCCGGATTGGCGTCCACGGCGATGACCCGGTCGCCGCGTAACGACGCGAACATCCCGCCGAGGGCGACGGTGGTGGTCGTCTTCCCCACACCGCCCTTGAGACTGAGGACCGCGATCCGGTAGTCACCGCGCAATGGTGTGAGGATACGGTCCTGCACTTCCCGTTCAGCGCTCTGACCGGAGGATTCCCCCGGGTTCACCCGGCCACCGGACATGCGGTGGACCAGCCGTCGCCACCCCGACGGAGGGGCTGCCCCCACGGCTCCGACCATCGTCGATGCGTCGATACCGGTGAAATGTGCAGATGTGGTCATCGGTGAAAATCCCCCTGTGTGGTGTTCAGCCCGGATCCCCTTTGTGTCCCGGCCCTGGCAATGAGGGTAGCTGGTAGTCTTCGTGGTCGGAGGGGATTTCACGGAAACGGGGAGAGGACGCGGGGGCGTGGCGTACCAGGGCACGGCACTGGATGAACACATTCGACGGAACTGGGTGCCACCGGAGCACATGTCACGGCTCCCGGTACCAGCCACCGCAGACAAGAAGCCACCGGGACAAGGGAACGACGACTGGGTGATGAGACACGGGCTCCATATCCCCCGCTCCTGTCTGCGGGAGGACCGCGACGTGTCTCTCGGTGCCTCCACCCATCCTCGTCATACCCGCTACGACCTGTATGCATTGACTCGTTCGCGCCTGCTGCACATCCGTCGGCCGTCGTGGACGCTGGCAGAGTGGAGTGCCGCGGCACAGTGGGGCCTGGAGTACTTCGTCGACAGTGCCGACATCTGCGCTCTGACCTCCGGCGTGACCCGTTACGCCGACGGGCCGGAGGATGTGTCACGGCGTCGTCGGACGCGCCAGCTCCTCGCGATCCCGACGGTGCGGACCGACCCTCATTTTCCTCATCTCCAGGTCACGCCGCCGATTCTCACGCTCATTCATTGTCTGCGGTCCGTTCTCGGCGACGGTCACAGTTGGCATGTGCCCCACGGCGCTGGGCTGACCGATAGCGGTCTCCGTGCGGTACAGCTCATCGACAGCCTGTGCAGGACATTCAGGATCGACCCGGACGACCTTCCCGCAGCCTGTGCCCACCACATCGACCAGGATTTTCTGCGCACCGTCGTCGGGTTCTGTGACCGGGGTGCCGATTCCCCACCGGAAACGCTGATGCGGCTCGTGGTTCGCTCGGTTGCCGCTACGGTGACGACGGAGGAGTTCACGAGTCAGCTCGTCGTCCACGCCGACGGCTCGGTGTCCGACCCGGTCCATGGTGGGCCGACCGGACCGGAACGTATCGTGGCACGGCTTGACCTCGGCTGCGCGAACCTGAAACTGGCGTTCCAGTACGACGGCTCCGGTCACCTGGCCGTGAGCACACGCGACCGTGACTCCCGTGTCAACACAGAGCTCAGCAACCTGGAGTGGCATGTCCTGAGGCTCACATGGGGGCATCTGAAAGACCAAGGGTTGCTGCAGGCGACGGTGCTGGACGGGATCCGCCTGTGCGAACAACGACACAGCCAGCGGTAATCCAGGCGCCCTCCGGAAGTGTTACCACCGGGAAGTGGTAACACTTTTCGCGACCTGCACTTTTGCCGCTTCAATCGGCCAGGAAACGGTAATACTTCCTGTGGTGCCTGTAGCACCTGGCACCGGACTGTCACCGGAAGTCCCGGGACGAGGACGCCAGGACATCGGCCATCTCCAGGGGCTCGAGTGCGTCGGCGGCGATGGTCACCGCACCGTCGGCGTTCTGGGCGATGCCCCGGACCATGAGCATGCGCGCGGTGGTCGCCACCTTGCGCTGCGCCCGCCACAGCCCCGGGGACACCATCACGTTGATCAGGCCGGTCTCGTCCTCCATCCCCAGAAACGTGACTCCACCGGCGGTCATCGGACGCTGACGGTGGGTCACCACACCGGCGACCAGGATGCGTCGCCCGTTCTCCACCGACAACAGCCCGGACGCCGGCACCACCGAGAAGTTCCCCGGCCACGCGTCCAGACGGGCCCGCAGCAGGCGGACCGGATGACCGTCAGAGGTGACCCCGGTGGCGGAGACGTCCGCCGCGGCCAGTTCGAAGGCACTCATCCCGGGCAGTGCGGGTGTGGAGACCGTGGACATCCCCGGCAGCATCCCGGCGCGCTCGGTGGCTGCGGTCCCGGCCGCCCACAGCGCCTGCCGTCGGGTGAGCCCCAGGCTGTCGCAGGCCCCTGCCCGCGCCAGGGCGGACACCTCGTCCACGGTGAGACCGGCTTCGCGTGACAGGTCGGCGATCTCGGTGAAGTCGGAGCCGCGTTCCGACCGTGTGGTCACGAGTCGGCCCGCGGTCTCCTTCCCGATCCCCTTCACCGATCCCAGGCCGAGGCGAATGTCACCGTCTTCCACGGTGGCCTCGACCAGCGAGGCGTTGATGTCCACCGGTCGTACACCGACACCGTGCCGACGGGCGTCGGAGACCAGTGACTGGGGCGAGTAGAACCCCATCGGCTGGGCGCGCAGCAGGCCCACACAGAACTCGGCGGGATAGTGGTACTTGAACCAGGCGGAGAAATACACCAGGGAGGCGAAGGACTGTGCATGCGACTCCGGGAAACCGTAGGACGCGAAGGCGATGATCTTGTGCCAGAGCTTCTCCGCCGACTTTCTGTCGATCCCGTGCAGGTCGCAGGAACCGTCGATGAAACGGCCACGCATCCGCTCCATCTTCTCCGGGGAGCGTTTTGATCCCATGGAACGACGCAGGTTGTCGGCCTCTGCGGGGGTGAACCCGGCGACGGCGACGGCCATCTGCATCAGCTGCTCCTGGAACAGCGGGATACCGTAGGTGCGCCCCAGGACCGGTTCCAGGACGTCTTCGAGTTCCGGCGGATCATAAGTGGCCTCCTCCACCCCGTTACGTCGGCGGATGTAGGGGTGCACGGAACCGCCCTGGATCGGTCCCGGCCGGATCAGCGCGACCTCGACGACGAGGTCGTAGAACTCCGTGGGTTTCAGCCGAGGCAGGGTGGTGAGCTGGGCACGGGACTCCACCTGGAAGACACCGACGGCGTCGGCACGGGCGAGCATGGCAAAAACTTCCGGTTCGGTGGGCTGGAGTTTCCACAACTCGATACATTCACCCGTGGTCTCCTTGATGAGGTCAACGATGTGGTGCAGCGCCTCGAGCATGCCGAGGCCGAGAAGGTCGAACTTCACCAGTCCGACAGCCTCGCAGTCGTCCTTGTCCCACTGCAGGACGGAACGGTCCGCCATGCGTGCCCATTCGGTGGGGACGACGTCGGCAATGGCCCGGTCGCAGATGACCATCCCGCCGGAGTGGATGCCCAGGTGGCGGGGTTGGCCTTTCAGTGAATCCGCCAGGGTCGTCACCGGTTCCGGTGGTTCCTCCAGCCGGCGGGACCACGCGTCGACGCGGCCCGGGTCGTATCCGAGGGCCCGGGCGGCGTCGCGCAGCGCTCCTTTCCGCCGGTAACTGATGACGTTGGCGACCTGGGCCGCGTTGTCCCGGCCGTACCTGGTGTATACATGCTGGATCGCTTCTTCACGACGCCCGGACTCGATGTCCAGGTCGATGTCCGGTGGACCGTCGCGTTCCGGGGAAAGGAAGCGCTCGAAGAGCAGGCCTGCCCCGACAGCGTCGACATTGGTGATACCGAGGGCGAAACAGACCGCGGAGTTCGCCGCCGAACCGCGCCCCTGGCAGAAGATGTCGTTGTCGTGGCAGAAGGTGACGATCTCGTGGACGATGAGGAAGTAGCCGGGAAATCCCAGCGACTCGATGATCCCCAGTTCATGGTCGATGGTCTTCCAGGCTTCCGGGTTTTCCTCCTGGGTGCCGTAGCGCTTCTCCGCTCCCTTGGTCGTCAACATGCGCAGCCAGCTCATTTCGGTGTGTCCGTCCCCCACAGGGAAATGCGGCAGCTCTGGCGCGATGAGGTTGAGGGTGAAGGCGCATTCCTCGGCAATACGCACACTGGTGTCAACAGCTGCGGCAATCCAGTCACAGTCCCCCGCCAGGGAGACCATCTCATCGCCAGAGCGCAACCAGGTCCCGCCGAGGGGGTGGGTGCGGGGTGTGGCGACGTAGACGTCCTCCCTCGCGTACAGGGCTGCCTTTGCCCCGGCGAGGCGCGCCTGGGGCGGGGTCGCGCAGGTCGCCGCGGTGGAGACGATCTCGGTCAACCCGTGTGCCAGGGCGAGGTCGTGCAGGGCCTGGTTCCGGTCGACATCCGCCGGGCTCATGGTCTGTCCCAGTTCCACCAGGCAGGTTTCCGCACCGAATGCAGTGATGATCTCCGCTGCCCGGTGCAGATGATGGTGATCGATCAGGAGGTACCAGCATCCGCCAGCAGACTCCGCGAGCTCCTGCAGCGGGGGGTAGTCCGCCGCGTCCTTGTCACGGCGGGCCATGCGGGCGCCGGTGATCGTGCGTGAGAGCCGTCGGTACCCCTCCTGTCCACGGCAGAGGACGGTCAGAGGTGCGGTATCAGTGCCGAAGACGGAGAGTTCCGCGCCGAAGACCGTGGGCAAGGCAGCCTCTGCGGCAGCGGTGGCCAGTCTGGCCGCCCCGTAGAGACCGTCCCGGTCAACCACGGCGAGAGCTGTGAGCCCCAGGTCCACCGCTGCGGCGACGTAGTCCTCGGGATCGCTGGCGCCGTGGAGGAAATTGTAGGACCCGGCGGCGTGCAGTTCAGCGAAAGCGGTGGCGGACCGGGTGCCCGGAACAGTGGCGCCGACGGGTGTTCCGGAACTTTCCCCGACGATCCGCAGGGGGCCGACATCGATACCGGAGAGGATGCGCTCCAGGCGCGACCAGCTGAGCGCCCGACCGTTACTGAACATATGTTCGATACTAGCGCACGGGCCGGACGTGGCACACTCTGTAGACATGGACAGCACCGCGGACGATCTCGACCAGGTCGGCGCACGCCTGCGCGCCACAAGACAGCAGCTCTCGATGACCATCGCGGACGCCGCCGAGGCCACCGGCATCTCCCGCAGCACCCTGTCGCGACTGGAGAACGGTGGACGACGACCCACCCTGGAACTGCTCATGCCCCTGGCCCGGCTGTACCGCGTGGCCCTCGACGACCTGGTCGGTGCACCTCAGACCGGGGACCCCCGGATCGACATCCGTCCGCTGTACCGCGGCGGCGCGGTGCACCTGCGGCTCGGCGGTGACGGCAAGCAGGGGGTGACCGCGTTCAAACATGTGATCCCGGGCGTCGCCGCCGACCGACGGCCCGAGAAAGCACCCCGGCAACACAGTCACCCCGGCAGAGAGTGGGTCTTCGTCCTGGCCGGCACCCTGCGCCTGATCCTCGACGGCCAGGAGTACCTGATCAGCCCCGGTGAGGTCGCCGAGTTCGAATGTACGGTGCCCCACTGGTTCGGCGCCGGAGGTGACACAGCCGTCGAGTATCTCGGGCTCAGCAGTCCGGGAGGGGAAAAGGTGCACCTGACACCGAAAACCAACTAGACAGAGCGGTCCATCCTCCTGTAGTACTACTACCATTGCGCGAAACCCCGCTACCCCATGACGTCCCAGGAGGACCCCTTGATCACGCGTCTGAAGAAGGCCGCCGTCGTCGGCGCTGTCACCACGCTCTCTGCCGCCGGCCTGACCGCCTGCATGAGCGACGGCAACGACGAGAGCAGCGACACCATCCGCATCGGCTCCACCGAGGCCAACGAGAGCCAGTGGCAGGTCTTCCAGGAGAAGGCCGACGAAGAGGGCATCGATGTCGAGATCGAGTCGATCACCGACTACAACCGCCAGAACCCGGCCCTCTCGGACGGCGAGCTGGACGTCAACCAGTTCCAGCACATTCTCTACCTCGCCCAGTACAACGTGAACGCCGACGACGACCTCGTCCCCTTCGGTTCCTCCCAGACCTTCCCGATGGGGGTCTACGCCAAGGACGCCAGCACCGTGGAGGAGATCGCCGACGCCGGTGAAGTCGTCATCCCGAACGACACCACCAACCAGGGCCGCGCCATCAAGGTGCTCGCCGCCGCGGGCCTCGTGACCCTCCGCGACGACAACCTGCTGACCCCCGGCCCCACCGACATCGTCGCCGACGAATCCGATGTCACGGTCACCCCGGTCGAGGCAGCCCAGACCGCCGTCGCCTACAACGACGGCACACCCTCCGTCATCAACAACAACTACCTCGCCAACGCGGATGTCACCGCAGACGACGCCGTCTACAAGGACGACCCGGACGATCCTGCCGCCCAGCCCTACATCAACGTCTGGGTGACCACCCAGGAAGACAAGGACAACGAGGACTACCAGAAGCTCGTCGAGATCTGGCACTCCGACGAGGTCCAGGAGGCCGTCGCCAACGACACCGGCGGAAGCGCGGTCAAGGCCGAGTTCACCCCCGAGGAGCTCGAGGACATCCTGGCGACCACCGAGGACCAGATCCGCGAGCAGGGTGACCCGGAGGACTCGGATGAGTAACGGAGCCAACGGCACCGCCGTCGAGTTCCGCAACGTCGGGAAGGTCTTCACCCAGGGGAAGAAGTCCGTCACCGCCCTGGAGGATGTGTCGATCACCGTCCCGTCCGGATCGATCGTGGGCATCATCGGCTACTCCGGTGCCGGCAAGTCCACGCTGGTCCGGCAGATCAACGGGCTGGACAAGCCCACCAGTGGCCAGGTCCTGCTCGACGGACAGGACATCGTCCCGCTCAGCGAACGGGAGCTGCGGGGGATCCGCCGCAACATCGGCATGATCTTCCAGCAGTTCAACCTGCTGAGTTCCCGCACCGTCGCCGGCAACGTCGCCTACCCGCTGAAGCTGCAGGGCATGGGCAAGACCGAGCGTGAGGCCCGGGTGAAGGAACTGCTGGACTTCGTCGGGCTCTCCGACAAGGGCCGGTCCTATCCCGAGCAGCTTTCGGGGGGCCAGAAGCAGCGTGTGGGCATCGCCCGCGCGCTGGCGACCAACCCGTCCCTGCTGCTGGCCGACGAAGCCACGTCCGCCCTGGACCCCACCACCACCCGCGAGGTCCTGGAATTGCTGCGTAAGGTCAACGAGGACCTCGGCATCACCATCGTGGTGATCACCCACGAGATGGAGGTCGTACGTACCATCGGTGACCGTGTGGTCGTCATGGAGAACGGACACGTCGTCGAGCAGGGCTCCGTGTACGAGGTCTTCTCCCAGCCGCAGACCGAGACCGCGGCGAACTTCGTGGCCACCTCCCTGCGTAACACCCCCGACATGGTGGAGTCCGAGGCTCTGCAGAACCAGAGCGGACGCCTGTTCACCGTCACCATGAAGGAGGGAGCGGGATTCTTCCACGCGATCTCCGAGGTCGAACGGGCCGGCGTCAGCGTGAATATCGTCCACGGCGGTGTGACCACGCTGCAGAGCCACTCCTTCGGACGGCTCACGGTGCGTATGACCGCCACCACGCCTGAGGGTGAGGACGCCGTCGAGGCGTTCTACCGCACCCTGTCCGCCACGACCGAGATTGAGGAGATCCGATGAGCTCCACCAGCACTGACACTCTCCTTCTCGCCAAGGACACCAACTGGGACTTCCTGACACCCATCTACCAGGACGCCATTGTCGAGACGCTCTACATGGCGATCTGGGGCCTGGCCATCGGCGGTGTCATCGGCCTGGTACTCGGCGTCCTGCTGTACACCACCCGTGGTGGTGGGGTCCTGGCCAACCGTCCGGTGTTCTGGGTCCTGAACATTCTGGTCAACATCGTCCGGCCCATCCCGTTCATCATCCTGATCACGGCTCTGGGGCCGCTGACACAGGTCGTGGTCGGGTCGATCCTGGGAATCAATGCCGCGACCTTCGCGATCATCATCGCCGCCTCCTTCGGCGCCGCCCGCATCGTCGAGCAGAACCTCGTCTCGATCGACCCGGGTGTCATCGAGGCCGCCCGGTCGATGGGAGCCGGCCCGTTCCGGATCATCTTCACCGTCATCATCCCCGAAGCTCTCGGACCGTTGATCCTGGGTGCGACCTTCATGTTCATCGCGATCATCGACATGTCCGCCATGGCCGGCTACATCGGAGCCGGCGGGCTGGGAGACTTCGCGATCCAGTACGGTTACCGTGCGTTCGACAGCAATGTCACCTACGTCGCCCTGGTCACGATCATCGTGATCGTGCAGGCCGCACAGCTGCTCGGTAACTGGCTGGCGCGCCGGATCATGCGCCGGTAACAATCCGGTCACAATATGGGGTCTCCCCGTCATAAGCGGTGATTTTCACTGTACTGCCGGGTATTCTCTGACCTCGTGAGTACAACCGCAGACACCCGCCACACCAGACGTCGCGCCGCCACCGTCGGCGCCACCCTGGCCAGCGGGTGTCTCTGCGTATCACTGGTCGCATGCTCCGGCTCTGACCAGTCGCCTCGGGACGATGAGGTCACGGCGGTCAGTGCTGCCACCGGAACCGCCCCGCACACGGCGGAGCCCGACGTTCCCGGGGCAGAGCTCAGCTCTCCGGTCCCGCGCACATCGAATGAGTCCGGCCCCCTGACCGGGTCACAACCGCTGGATGTCCTCCCTGAGGACGACACCGAGATGACCGTCTCGGAGGTCCGTGCGGGAAGTCACGGGGGTTTCGACCGGATCGTCGTCGAGCTCGACGGGGAGGGAGCCCCGGGCTGGTACGTCTCCACCGACAAGGCTCCCACCGCTGACGGCTCCGGCCTTCCGATCAGTTACGAGGGTGACACCGCACTGGTGATCGACGTCCGCGGTGTACAGATGCCCACCGATGCCACCGGCGACCCGGCTCCGGTCCACAATGCCGCCGAGGGCGTCGTCCATTCGGTGGATGTCCAGGGGGTTTTCGAGGGCATGCAGCGCATCGTCATCGGACTGGCGGATGACAACCCCTCCTACAAGGTCACCCTGCTGGACTCACCGACCCGGATCGTGGTGGATGTCACGCGGCGGAACTGACCTCCGCCCGGACGTCGACTGCGACCCATGAGCGTCCGTCCTTGGGACGGTCCCCGCAGGACGAGACGACGGGATGGCAGGTCCGCGACTCCAACGTCACGACCCAGGACTCCCCGCCCCGCCGGACCCGGACCTCGGGATTGCGTCGCGCACCCTTGTCTTTCTTGTCTTTCTTGTCTTTCTTTCGCCCGAGCCCGTGTGCCGCCGCCGCGTCCTTCACCGTGCGTTCATAGTCGCGGACGGGATCGAAGTATCCCTGGCGGTACAGGTCCTTGAGTTCGGTGTGCCGCCCGGTGGCCTTCATCTCGATCCGTTCGGTGATCAGCTCACCTGCGCGACGCCGGAGTTCAGGGTCCACCGCGTCAGTGAATGCGGCATAGGCTTCGGCCCGGGTCGCTTCAACGTCGCCGACAGTCCCCGACGGTGCAGCTGAGCCTTCGGGGGCCACGTACTTCTCCACGGTCAGCTCCCCCAACCCCGGAGGCTCCCCCTGCGACCCAAGTAACGCAGCCACTGCCAGCTCGGCGACCTGTCCCTGGGAGTCGACGGTCCCTCTCCCCCGGTTTCCTGTGACCGGCAACTGACCGTCGACGACAGTGTCCATCATCGCCGAGGCACCGGGGACGTCGAGATCCCCGAAAGAGTAGTTGTGCGGCAGAAGGATCATTGAGGGAGCAAACCGGTGTCCCTTGGTGTGCGAGGACTCCCAGACATTCTCACCGGTGTCCCCGCCGTACCGCTCAGCCAGGGCTGCGGCCATGGGACGGCCTTTCACCGCACAGCACTGGTCACGTTTTCCGTGGGTACAGACCAACAGGAGAGGATGGTCCACCCGGGTGGCACCGGGCACTGCCCCCGGCGTCGAGAGGTCCACCTCCAACAGACCACGCACCCCACCGGGGAGTTCCAGACGTTCGAGCGTCGGCGGGGTGGCCGCGGCGTCGGCGATGAAGGCCACGGCGGCACCGTCCTGCCCGGTACTGACCTGTCCCGCCCGACCCGGCCGTCGGATGAACTGCAGTTGTGCACGGTACTTCTTGAGCCAGCGTTTCACCTGTCCGGCAAGGTCCTTCCCCAGGGCCTCGCCGTCAAGAATGTCCCTCCCCCAGCCGTGCGGATATTCAACAGCGACGATCAGCTGTCCCGTCTTCGCGGTTCCGGGCAGGGGCTCCCGGGTGATGTCGGAGCACAGTCCCGACCGGGGGTTCCGTGTGGTGGGCATGGCACCGATTCTAGTACGCCACCGCTCTAGTACGTGGCTTCGATCCGCCATGCCTTTCCCCGGCACACCAGCAGGAACGCCGACGGCTCATCGGTGGCGACCTGAAGCCTGGCGTACCTGCGTGCCGCACCACTCTCCGACCACCACATCTCGTCGACCGGCCAGGGCCCGGCCCACCCGGTCAGACGGAGTGACCTGCCGCCCCACCGCAAGGCGACCGGCGGGCTGCTCATCACCCCACGGCCGGTGACCCACACCGGTTCACCGGCGGCGTCCAGGAGGTGGACGGAGGAGGCGGGGTGCCGCGGCCCCGGCGCCCGGAGTCGGTCGGCGGTGGAAGACTGCGCAGACCCCACCGTCTCCGGCGCCCCGATGAGGGCAGGCAACGGCGCAGGGAGTTCCCCGTCCCAGGCACGGTCGCGCATGGCGGCGACCTCTTCAGGATCCTGCTCGCCGTACGGTACCGACACCACGCGTCCGGCCACCGCCCGCCCACCACGGTGCACCGGGCGCAGCACCCCACGGGTACCGATCAACGCCTGGGCACGGGCTGCGGCGGCCCGTGCCGCACGGATTCCCACGTCCGGCCCTCCCCAGAGGGCCTCGGCCACCTCACCGGCCGACACACACTCCACCGGCACCAGGTCGATCGCACTGATCCCGCCGACGCCGTCCGGTGTCTCCGGGAGGTGGGCCCGCACCCGGGTGAGCCACCCGTCCAGCTGCCAGCGCACCCGTTGGGCGGTGTCTTCCTCCGTCAGAGGCTCCCGGCACCTCCACAGACGTTCGACCACCACCGGTCCGTGGTATCCCGCAGGCGGGTCCAGGTGGGCGCGTACCGCCAGCCGGAGACAGACCTGTCCCGTCTCCGCCAGTCGTTCATGCAGACGGACGGCCGCCTGGCGTGCGAGGAACGCCGCCGTCGCCGTGTCCGCGACCGGCTCCTCCGGTTCGACCCGCACTTCCACCGGGACAGCGGTGCGTTCCGGGGAGACCGGGCGTTCCGGTTCACCGGAGGCGATCCGGTGCCACCGAACCCCCTCCTCGCCGAACCGTCCCGCGACATCCGTGACCGGCAACGCCGTGAAATCGCCGAGTGTGCGGATCCCCAACTGTGCCAGGACCGACACCATGCTCCGCGGAGGCCCCAATGATCCTTCAGCGGCCAGGACCTGCAACGGCAGGCCCGCCAGGTAGCCCTTCGATTCTCCCGTGGGCACCTGGCGCCCCTCCCGGGCAGCCCACACCGCGGTGACAACCTCGTCGGCCGCCCCTGCCAGGCAGTCCGCCCCGACACGGGCCGCGGCGTCCACCAGCAACTCCACGGCCGTGGCCTCATCACCGTAGTAGCGCACCAGGGAAGAGGCGGAGAAGGCGAGCAACCCCGGCCGCAGTGTCTCCACCCCGGCGGCGACGGCCTCCAGGGCGAGCAGAACCTCCTCATGTGCCTCCGCCTCCGAAGACTCCTCCACCTCGCCGACCTGCAGGGACGGGCATGTCCCCACCGCATGTCTCTCTTTCATGCCCTGACGCACCCCCGCCCGACGCGCCGCGGCGTTCGCCGCATGCACCCGGTGATTGTCCACCACCGCAGCAGGTGCGAGCAGGTCCCACCCCCGGCGTAGAGCCACGGTGTACACCGGCCAGTCGGGGAACCAGAGGACGACCACACGATGCGCGCTCACAGTGCCCTCTCCTCCGGAAGCTGTGACCGTCGCAGGTCGACCGCCGCATCATCCGCCCCGACAGTGCCCCGGAACGTCTGCGGCGGTTGAGCCTGACCCCACGCCTGGCCGACCACCGACACACCCCGTACCCGGCCTGACCCCACACCGAGACCGGTGACCCCGTCGGTACGCCAGGACAGGTGGAGACGTGACCCCGGCCAGGAGCGGACGCCGGCACACACGACCAGGGCACACCGGCTCCTACGCAGACGTGCCTCCACCGGACGCGCAGCAGACGGGGACACTGCCGCCGGCGCCGCGTACACGACCATGTCCACCCCCTCGATCAGGGTGCCCACGACAGCCGTCGCATGCGGCGTCGGATCCGGGACGAGGATCAACCGCTCCAGATCCCCACCACCGGCGGCCACCGCCGCCAACGCCAGACGCGGATACCCGACGACCGCCGCGCACCCGCCGTCCGCGGTCAGGGTGGTCAGCAGGTCCACGAGGGCTGCCGGACAGTCGTCCACGGCAGTCACCGCACCCCGCGGGAGACCACCGGCCACCAGGGCTTCCGACAGCCACCCGGGCACCGGGACGCGCGAGGTATGGTCAACCTCAGGCAGGTCGCCGGTGGTGCCCCTGCCGCCGTCGCCGATTGTCGCGATCCTGCTCCGGAGTTCGGCGACGATCGCCCCACGGTCTCGCACACCCGTTCCCTGTACCTGCTCCACGACCCTCGCCTCCTTGTCCTGACAGCACTCCACGACCATTCCAGCCACGGCAACGATACGGGAACGTCGTGACACACACCGTCCGACGGCCGCATCTATTAGAACACCAGTTCTAGTGGTGTCAGACTATTCCTCCCTCGGGTGACCGTCAAACCCCACCCGCCGACTACGATGGACAGCCATGGCACGCAGCACGAAGCCCTCCGGCAACCACCCCGTCAACCCCACCCCCGTCACTCCACGCCCCCTGCGTGCCGGTGTCGCGGTCCTCATCGGCGCCGGTGTGGGTGCACTGGCGACTCCACTGTCCACGGGGTTCCGCGTGGTCCTGATGCTGGTCTTCCTCGCCGCCGGCCTGCTCTGGCTCTTCAGCCACCCCTACCGTCGTGACGTCCGCGCCGCCGTCGAGGCGCGTGGGGACCGTTACACCACCCGCGTCAAACAGGTCGTCCCACTGTTCCCGATCTGGCTCGCACTGATGCTCGTCCCCGCCTTCGAGTTCGGCAACTGGGCCATCGCCGTCATCGCCTGGGCCGTGGCCGGGGTGTACGCCTGGCAGGTCGTCCCCCGGATCGACGGCACACGCGAACTCGAGGACCTCGCCGCCGTCGACGCCCGTAACGCCTGAGCCGACCGAGCCTGCGGAGCCACCGAGAAACACAGGACCCCCTTTCCCCGGAACACACCGTCCGGGGAAAGGGGGTCACCTGCGTCAGGTCACTCCCACTCGATGGTTCCCGGGGGCTTGCTCGTGACGTCGAGCACCACCCGGTTGACCTCCGCGACCTCGTTGGTGATCCGGGTCGAGATCCGCTCCAGGGTCTCGTAGGGCACCCGTGTCCAGTCCGCCGTCATGGCGTCCTCACTGGTCACCGGACGCAGGACGACCGGATGCCCGTAGGTACGCCCGTCGCCCTGCACACCCACCGAACGCACGTCGGCGAGCAGGACGACCGGGCACTGCCAGATCGTGTTGTCCAGACCCGCGGCGGTCAGCTCGGCACGCGCGATGGCGTCCGCGGCACGCAGGGTCTCCAGACGGTCCTCGGTGACCTCACCGATGATGCGGATACCCAGCCCCGGCCCGGGGAACGGCTGACGGCCGACGATGACCTCCGGCAGCCCCAGTTCGCGTCCCACGGCACGGACCTCGTCCTTGAACAGCAGGCGCAGCGGCTCGACGAGGGTGAACTCCACGTCGTCCGGCAGGCCACCGACATTGTGGTGGCTCTTGATGTTGGCGGTGCCCGATCCCCCACCGGACTCCACCACATCGGGGTACAGGGTGCCCTGGACGAGGAAGTCCACGGACGAGCCCTCCGGTGCGTCCTCCAGCACCCCGGCGACAGCGCGCTCGAAGGAACGGATGAACTCCGCACCGATCGCCTTACGCTTCGCCTCCGGGTCGGTGAGGCCGGACAGCTTGCCCAGGAACGCCGCCCGCTCGTCCAGGGTGACCAGCTTCGCGCCGGTCGCGGCGACGAAATCATGCTCGACCTGCTCACGCTCACCTGCCCGCAGCAGACCGTGGTCCACGAAGACACAGGTCAGCCGGTCACCGATGGCCTCCTGCACGATCGCGGCAGCCACCGCGGAATCCACCCCGCCGGACAGTCCACAGATGGCGCGCCCCTCGGGACCGACCTGCTCGCGCACCGCGGCGACGAGCTGCTCGGCGATGTTACCGGCGGTCCAGGTGGGCTCGAGACCCGCGACGTCATACAGGAAACGGGTCAGCACCTCCTGACCGTGCGGGGAGTGCTGGACCTCCGGGTGGTACTGGACGCCCGCCATGCGCTTGTCCAGGCACTCGAAGGCCGCCACCGGGGCGCCGTCGGAATGTGCGGTGACGGTGAACCCCTCAGGAGCCTCGCTCACCGCGTCCCCGTGACTCATCCACGCCTGGTGCGTGGACTCGAAACCGGTGTGCAACGAACCGCCGTCGACCGAGATCTCGGTACGGCCGTACTCACGATCGCCGGTGTGCGAGACAGTGCCGCCGAGGGCATGGGTCATCGCCTGGAAGCCGTAGCAGATGCCGAGAACCGGGACGCCGAGCTCCAGCAGTTCCTTCTGCAGTGCCGGGGCGCCGTCAGCGTAGACGGAGGACGGCCCGCCGGAGAGGATCAGGGCCGCCGGGTTCTTCGCGGCCACCTCCTCGACAGGCATGGAGTGGGGGATGACCTCGGAGTACAGCCGCGCCTCACGCACACGACGTGCAATGAGCTGCGCGTACTGGGCGCCGAAGTCGACGACCAACACAGGACGTGGGGCGGGCCGGGATTCAGGACGGGGACTGCCGGCGGATGTGCCGGACTGCTGCTGATGTGTCACGACGCTTACTCTACCGAACGCCCCACCTGCCGTTACCGTCGGTGGCGGACAACCCCTGCGCCCAGAGTTCATCCGCCGTTCACCTCGGGACTTCACGGACCGGGGTGAACCCCATACACTCACAGGGGAGTACCCCACGACACGTCGTCGACCATGAATGGAGCCCCACGTGCCGGCAGAGGTCACCGACCGCTCACCCGCCTCCACCGTTACCAACGACACGGAGACAGGCGAGACCACCAGCACCGCCCCACCCGAACCGGTGCGCAGCCCACTCACCCGCCTGGGGCTCCGTGGACGCCCCCTCGCCTGGGCGAACTGGTTCTGCGTGGCGCTGGGAATCTACCTTCTGATCACCGCCGTCTCCGTCGTCGGCGGCGGGTTCAAGGCAGCCACCGGCGGCCAGGCCGAGGAACTCTTCTCCTTCGCCTCCAACCCCCTGGTCGCACTCATGATCGGGCTGCTGGCCACCGCGCTGATCCAGTCCTCCACCACCGTGACCGCCATCATCGTCGGTCTCTGTGCCGGAGGCCTGCCGATGGCCACGGCGGTCCCCATGTTGATCGGTGCGAACGTCGGGACGACGATCACCAGCACCCTGGTCAGTCTCGGCATGGTCCGCGACCGCGAATCCTTCCGCAGGGCCTTCGCCGCCGCCTCCATCCACGACTTCTACAATCTGCTCGCCGTGGTGATCTTCCTCCCGCTGGAACTGGCTTTCGGCCTCCTGGAGAAAAGTTCACACTGGCTGTCCACACAGATGGCGGGCAGTGACGGCGGCGTCCTCGCCGCAGTCTTCGGCGGTCTCGGCAACGCCGTCACCGGTGTCACCGATCCCCTGGGCGACATCATCACCGCGACCGTCGCCCCCGTCCCCGGCCCCTGGGACGGAATCATCCTGATCCTCCTGGGCATCGCCATGATCCTGGCGGTGATCAGCTTCATCGGCACGTTGCTGAAGGTGGTGATGGTCGGGCGTGCCAAACAGATCCTGCATACCGCCATCGGGCGTGGCCCGGTGTCGGGAATCGCCTCCGGCACACTGATCACCGTGATGGTCCAGTCCTCCTCCACCACCACGTCACTGATCGTCCCGCTCGCCGGTTCAGGCACCTTCTCCCTCCGCCAGGTCTATCCGTTCACCCTCGGCGCGAACGTCGGCACCACACTCACCGCGTTGATCGCGGCCTTCGCCTTCAGCGGCCCGGAAGCACAGTTCGCACTGCAGGCGGCGCTCGTGCACGTCCTGTACAACGTCTTCGCACTGCTGGTGATCTACGGTCTGCCCTTCCTCCGGTGGCTTCCCCCGGCGGGCGCCTCGACCCTCGCCCGGCTCGGGGCCAGAAACAAGCTGTACGTCGCGGTCTGGGTGATCGGAGTCTTCCTCGTCCTGCCCGCCACCCTCATTCTGCTGACGGTGCTGCTGTGACCACCCCCGACCCCACCGAAGACCAGCTCGAACGCATCCTCGTCGATGCCGAAGACGCTCTGCAGGCTCTCCGAGAGGAGCTTGCAGAACATCGTCGCCTCCGGCAGCAGCATGACGCCGTCGAACAGCTCCCGCACCTGATCAACGCATCATCGGAGAAATGGGTCAACGCCCGCCTGTTCTTCGACGAGCTCCTGGAGGAACTCCGTGCGAACCGCCAGGCCCGGGACATGCACACCCCACGTACCGGGTCCGACGCCCCTCAGCCGGGAGATACTCCCGGTGCCGGCAGAGGCACCGTCTGAACGGCAGAGGTACCGGTCGGATCAGAGGTAAAAACCGACCGGTACCTCTGCCGCTGAACCACCTGCTCTGCCACCTGTGGATAACGCGCCCCATCCCCGGG
This sequence comes from Corynebacterium glyciniphilum AJ 3170, assembly GCF_007673095.1. Classification (GTDB taxonomy): domain Bacteria; phylum Actinomycetota; class Actinomycetes; order Mycobacteriales; family Mycobacteriaceae; genus Corynebacterium. Next base: position 39,008 of record NZ_VDYZ01000012.1, on the reverse strand, counting down.
GCAGAACCACGGCTGCGTCAGCGCACCGCCAACGGGACTTTCTGAAAACTCTTCAGGTCGGTGTACCCGCACTTGGCCATCGACCGTCGCAGGCCACCGACGAGGTTCTCCTCGCCGTAGGGGGTGTCCGTGGGGCCGAACAGCAGCTTCTCCAGCGGCAGGGTCTCGCGGGAACCGAAGGTGCCGTACACCGCCTCCGCCTCGCCACGGGGGAGGCTCGGGTGTGCCGCCACGGAAGGCCAGAAATGGCCCCGCCCGCCGGAGGTGTCCGCCATGGCCAGCGGCGCCCCGAGGGACACGGCGTCCGCCCCACAGGCGATGGCCTTGGCGATGTCACCGGCGACCTCCATGTGAGAGTCGGCGATGACGTGGACATACCGTCCACCCGTCTCATCCAGGTAGTCCAGCCGGGCAGCGGCGGCGTCGGCGACCGCGGAGGCCATGGGGACGTCGATCCCCAACGCCTGACTGTTCGTCGTGGTGCCCGACCCGACGATGACACCGGCCGCGCCGGTCCGCATGAGGTGCATCGCGGTGGTGTAGTCCACCACCCCGCCGGCGATGACGGGGACGTCCACCGAGCCGATGAACTCCTTGAGGTTCAGCGGTTCACCGTTGGAGTACACGTGCTCCGCCGAGACCAGCGTGCCCTGGATCACCAGCAGGTCGATGCCCGCCTTGATCAGAGCGGGGGCGAAGTCGCGGGCGTTCTGCGGGGAGACACGAACACCGAAGGTCACACCGGAGTCCCGGACCTCCGCCAGTCGTTCCGCCAGCAGACCGTGGTCCACCGGTGCAGCGTGCAGCTCCTGGAGCACGCGTTGTGCGGCATTGTCCGGGGCGGGGAGGCCGAGCGGGTCGGAGTCACCGGCGGCCGTGCGGACTCTCGCGAGGGCGCCCTCGAGGTCACGGTGACGCCCCCACAGCCCCTCGGCGTTGATGACGGGGAGGCCGCCGAGACGGCCGAACTCCACGGCGAACTCCGGGGTCACCACAGCATCAGACGGGTGCGCCATGAAGGGGATGTCGAAGCGGTAGGCGTCGATCCGCCAGGTCGTGTCGACGTCGTGGGACGAACGGGTACGTCGTGACGGCACGATGTTGATCTGGTCGAATCCGACGACGCGGCGCGCCGTCCGCCCCATCCCGATGTTCACCTGTTCCTGCATGGGTACCTGGTTCCTAACGCTGGTAGTAGTTCGGGGCTTCGACGGTCATCTGGATGTCGTGCGGGTGCGACTCGCGCAGGCCCGCGCCGGTGATCCGGACGAAGTGTGCGTCGTTGAGGTCCGCGACGGTCCGGGAGCCGGTGTACCCCATGGCGGCACGGAGCCCACCGACCATCTGGTAGATGATGGTCTCCACGTTGCCACGGAACGGGATCCGTCCTTCGATGCCCTCGGGGACCAGCTTCTCCTCGCTGGTGACGTCGGCCTGGAAGTAACGGTCCTTGGAGTAGGAGCGCTGTTCGCCGTGCAGCCCACGGCCCTTCATGGCGCCGAGCGAGCCCATGCCTCGGTACATCTTGTACTGCTTGCCGTTGATCACGGTGATTTCACCGGGCGCTTCACTGGTACCTGCGAGCAGGGAGCCGAGCATCACCGAGGACGCACCGGCCGCCAGGGCCTTGGCGATGTCTCCGGAGTACTGCATTCCGCCGTCGGCGATGATCGGCACACCGGCCTTGCGTGCGGGGACGGCCGCCTCCAGGATCGCGGTGATCTGCGGGGCACCGACACCGGCGACGACGCGGGTGGTGCAGATGGAGCCGGGACCGATGCCGACCTTGATGGCGTCCGCCCCGGCCTCGATCATGGCTTCGGCTGCACTGCGGGTGGCGAGGTTACCGCCGATGACGTCGACGCGGTCACCGAACTCCTTCTTCACCCGCGCGACCATGTCCAGCACCCCGGTGTTGTGTGCGTGCGCGGTGTCGACGACCAGGGCGTCCACCCCCGCGTCGACCAGTGCACCGGCACGACGCCAGGAGTCCTCACCGGTACCGATGGAGGCACCGGCGAGGAGGCGTCCGGACGCGTCCTTCGCAGCATTCGGGAACTTCTCGCGCTTGGCGAAGTCCTTGACCGTGATCAGTCCGGTGAGCACGCCTTCACCGTCGACGATGGGGAGCTTCTCGACCTTGTTCTCACGCAGCAGCCGCAACGCAGCGTCGGCCGAGACCCCCTTCTCAGCGACGACCAACGGCATCGGGGTCATGACGTCGGCGACCTTCGCCGAGAAATCCTCCTCGAAGCGCATGTCACGGTTGGTGCAGATTCCCACCAGCCGACCGGAGGCGTCCACCACGGGCAGGCCTGAAATGCGGTAACGCGCGCACATCTCGTCGACCTCACCGATGGTCATCTCCGGCGAACAGGTCACCGGGTCGGTGACCATACCGGCTTCGCTGCGCTTGACGATCTCGACCTGCTCGGCCTGTTCCTCGATCGACAGGTTGCGGTGCAGTACGCCCATTCCGCCCTGGCGCGCCATGCCGATCGCCATCCGCGCCTCGGTGACGGTGTCCATCGCCGCGGAGATCACCGGGACGTTCAACGTGATGTTGCGGGTCAACTGGGTGGTCGTCACCACTTCATTCGGGATGATGTCGGACGCCGCAGGCAGCAGAAGGACATCGTCGAACGTCAGACCGACCAGCTCCACCTTCCTCGGGTCGTCGCCACCAGTGGTCACAAGCTGGGCATCGGTCATGCCGGTCAGGCCTCCTGCATCCTTTACACGTCCGTACCGGAATCAGCCGGAACTGTCGTCGGGTGTTCTACCAGACAGGATAACCCGTCGCGCACGGTTATCCGCCATCAGTACCCGGAGTGCCCGGCATCCCGCGCACGGGACGCGCACAGGACGTACGGCACTGTTCCCCTCGCCGTTCACAGCAGGTAGTCTCGTGTCCGTGGACTTCGACGATTCTCTGATGCCCCCGGACCCCTTCGCCGATGATCCGGAGGATCCGGCGGCCCTGTTCGATGACGACGTGGACGAGCCGCTGTCCGATGACGAGCGCGACGCACTGCGCGAGGACCTGGCCAACGTCCGCCGTTTTCGCGAGCTGCTGGAACCCCGCGGGGTTCTGGGTGTGGCGATGACCTGTGACGACTGCCAGGAGCTGCACTACTACGACTGGCCGATCCTGGTGTCCAACCTGTCGACCATGCTCAATGACGGCCCGGTGCCGGTCCACGAACCGGGCGCCGACCCCGACCCGGATTTCTACGTGCCCTGGGACTACTGCGCCGGGTACGCCGACGCCGCCGACTGGCTGAGCCGTGGACCGCGGACATTCCGTAAGTGGGGCCGCTAGGAACCACGACTCCGTCGCCGGAGAACGGCCGTCTCGCGGTCAGGAGGAGGGTTCTGCCCCGGCCTCAGGCTCATCCTGCTCGCGCTGGGACTTCGGCGTGCTGCTCGGGGTGGACGACGTGGTCGACGTCGTCTTCGACGGGGCTGCCGCGGCACCACGCTGCGGCTCCGCCATCACCATCGGCCCGCCGCCCGCCCCGGGGGTCTCGGCAGGCATCTCGGAGGCTTCGGCGTCACCGGACGTCTCTCCCCCGTCCGGCGCCGCGCCGCCGTCGCCGGTCGTGTCGGTCGGATCGACGGGCTGAGCCTCGGTACCCGGCTCCGGATCCGCCAGCACCATGCCGCCTGCATCGGCACCGGGGTCGACGGCGCCGTCGTCTGTGGCGGGTGCGGAGGGGTCGTCATGTCCCTCCGACGCCGGAGCAGACGCATCAGGTTTCGTGTCGCCGGAACGGCCCGGCGCATCCGCGTCATCCCCTCCACCCTGCTGTGCGGATTCGGCGACGACGGAGTCCTGCTGTCCGGAGCTCCCGGAATTACCTGTCGTCAAGGCCCCGACGGTGAATCCGCCGACGACAAGCGCGGCGGCGACACCACTGCCCACCACCAGGGACGTCAACGAGACCCCGCCCAGGGCGGCGACACCACCGGCACGGCGCATCGCGCGGCGCCGCCGACGTCCCGCCAGAGACGTCACCGCAGCCGTGTCGTCCTGCGCCTCAGTAGGGTCGACGACGGGAGCGGCCGGAATGTCCCGTGCACTCTCGGCGCGGGCATCCGCGAGAAGGCGGTAGAGCGGATCGGCACCGTCGACCTTCTCCCCGGCGGCAATGGCGTCCAGCATCCGGTCGGCTGCGCGCACGGCATCGACGTCGACACCATTCATGGCATCGTCGTCGAAACCCTGCGGGTCCCACCTGTGCTTGTCCATCATTCCGTCCTCGAAGTCTCGCGGGATTCCAGGGTCTCCCGCATCTTGGCCAACGCCCTGAACTGTGCAACCCGCACCGCGCCGGCAGTCGACCCGACGATCTCCGCCGTCTCCTCGGCAGAGTATCCACCGAAGACCCTGAGAGTCACGATCTGTCGTGCCTTGTCACTGAGCGTATCGAGCAACTGGGCGACTTCGTTACAGGAACTCAGGTCGACAGCCACCGATTCAGGGGTACTGGTGACGACCTCCTGATCCGGTACCTCGTCGGTGGGAACCGACAGGTCACGGGACTGCGAGCGACGGGCGTCGACGATCTTGTTCGCGGCGATCCGGTAGACGAACGCCATGAACGGTTTGCCCTGGTCCTCGTACCCGGGTATCGCGCGTGCGACGGCGAGACAGATCTCCTGCGCCAGGTCCTCCGGGGTGGGGTACTTCGTGGACGGGACACGGGCCCGGCAGTACCGCACGACCGGCGGGTGGATGAGATCGATGATGCGCTGGAGCGCCCGCCCGTCCCCCTCCACTGCGGAGGGTACGAGACGGGGCAGAGCCTCGTCGATGTCGTCAGTCGCTGTCATAGTCCTCGTGAAACCACGGTCAGGGCAGGCTGTCGGTTCGCCGGTCAAGCTCGCCTGCCTGTGGGGTGAAATTACCACAGCAAACCGCGCGCCCGGGACTCAGCCGGTGATACCCGGCGGGAACCGCAGTATGCCGACCGCGGAAAATGTCACATCCTGAACAGCTGCCGGACACCTGTTGTTCACATACGGGGACGACCCTGGGGGTCGGTGGAAAGAACGCAGCTCCACCGGATTCAGCACTCAGAAATACTTGACGTACAGGAGAACAGCCATGCCACAGACGAGCGACCTCCCCGGCCCCGCCACAGCCTTCTGGGACTGGCAGCTCCACGGTTCATGCCGGGGAGCAGAGTCCGCCGTCTTCTTCCACCCCGACGGAGAACGTGGGCGGGCACGCTCACTGCGGGAACACCGCGCCAAAGCCATCTGCAACGAATGCCCGGTACTGGCCCAGTGCAAGGAGCACGCTCTCAGCGTCGGGGAGGTCTACGGGATCTGGGGTGGAATGGGTGAGTCCGAGCGGGCCGCCGCCCAGAACGGGCGCACCCGGCGTCTCCGGCCCGCCCGGGAAAGCCGCCGACTGGCGTCCTGACACGCAGAGTGTGGGGACGTGGGCAGGTGCAGGTCCCGCACAGAGACCAGGGGGTGGAATAACCCCACACGGCCGCCCTGAGGCCTCCGTCCCGCCGGCCGCCGGCGGGACGGACCGTGACAACAGAACGACGAAGCCCCCGCCCCGGCCAGAACATGACCGGAAACGGGGGCTTCAGACGTGCCCGGGACCCCTAGTGGTGGTGTCCGTGGCCGGCGGCTGCAGCCGCTTCGGCGGGCTTGTCGACGACGGCGGTTTCCGTGGTGAGCACCATACGTGCCACGGAGGTCGCGTTGACGACGGCGGAGTGGGTGACCTTGACCGGGTCGATGATCCCCTGCTCCAGCAGGTTGCCGTAGGCACCGGTGGCGGCGTTGTAGCCCTCACCGTTGCCCAGCTCGGCGATCTTGGAGACGACGACGGCCCCGTCGAGACCGGCGTTGTCGGCGATCCAGTAGGCCGGACGACGCAGTGCGCGTGCCAGAGCCTTCACGCCGACGGCCTTGTCGCCCTCGAACCCGGAGGCGAAGTCGTCGAGTTCAGCGGCGATCTGCACCAGGACAGACCCGCCACCGGCGATCACGCCTTCCTGCGCAGCGGCGCGGGCGGCGTTGATGGCGTCCTCGACGCGCAGTTTGCGCTCGTTGACCTCGGTCTCGGTGGCCCCGCCGGCACGGATGACAGCGACACCCCCGGACAGCTTCGCCAGACGTTCCTCGAGCTTCTCGCGGTCCCAGGTGGAGTCGGTGCGCTCGATGTCCGAGCGGATCTGGTTGCGTCGTGCCTCCAGGTCCTCAGCGGTACCGGCACCGTCGACGATGACGGTCTCGTCCTTGGTGACGGTGATGCGGCGGGCGGTACCCAGCTGCTCCAAGGTCATCTCGGACAGCGACTGACCGACCTCCTTGTCCACGACCGTGGCACCGGTGACGACAGCGAGGTCGTCCATGAACGCCTTACGGCGGTCCCCGAAGTACGGGGACTTCACGGCGACGGCCTTGATGGACTTGCGGATGGAGTTCACCACGAGCATCTGCAGAGGCTCGCCGTCGACGTCCTCGGCGACGATGAACAGTTCCTTACCTGCCTTGGCGACCTGCTCCAGCACGGGGAGGAAGTCGGGCAGGGAACTGATCTTGTCGCGCACCAGAAGGATGGCCGGGTTCTCCAGGATCGCCTGGGCCGACTCCTCCTCGGTGACGAAGTACGGCGACAGGTAACCCTTGTCGAAGGAGACGCCTTCGGTGACGACGAGCTCGTCCACCAGGGACTGGGACTCCTCGACGGTGAGGACACCGTCCTTACCGACCTTGTCCATGGCCTCGGCGACCTTGGCACCGATGCCTTCGTCACGCGAGGACACCGTGGCGACGTTGGCGATCGCGGCGGAGTCAGCGACCGGCTCCGCACGCTTCTGCAGTGCCTCGATGACCTTGTCTGCGGCCACGGAGATGCCCTCGTTGACGGCGATCGGGTTTCCGCCGGCGGCGACGATACGCATGCCCTCGTTGATCAGGGCCTGTGCGAGCAGCGTGGCGGTGGTGGTGCCGTCACCGGCGATGTCGTTGGTCTTCACGGCGACGGACTTGACCAGCTGCGCACCGAGGTTCTCGAAGGGGTCCTCGAGATCGATGTCGCGGGCGATGGTCACGCCGTCGTTGGTCACGGTCGGACCACCGAAAGCCTTGTCGAGAACCACGTTACGACCCTTGGGGCCGAGGGTGACGCGCACCGAGTCCGCCAGCGTGTCCACACCGCGCTGGAGCCCCTTGCGGGCCTCCTCGTCGAATGCGATGAGTTTAGCCATGCGTCACGACCTACTTCGCGGAGTCGACGACGGCGAGGATGTCCCGCTGGTTGAGCAGCAGGTACTCTTCCCCGTCGTACTTGAGCTCGGTGCCGCCGTAGCGGGAGAACACGACCGTGTCGCCGACCTCGACGTCCATCGGGATGCGGTCGTCATCGTCGTGCCAACGGCCCGGGCCGACAGCCACGACGGTGGCCTCCTGCGGCTTCTCCTTGGCGGAGTCCGGGATGACCAGACCGGATGCGGTGGTGGTCTCGGCCTCGACGATCTGGACGAGGACGCGGTCCTCGAGCGGCTTGATGTTGACGTTAGCCACGTTGAATACCTCCGTGTTTGCGTACATGCAGTGATCGGAATTGTCTTGTGTTCCGGTTGGTATATCCTGCACAGCCGTCGTCGCGGGTGAACAACTGTGTGTCACACAACCACTTGGCACTCTACCCTGCCAAGTGCTAGCCCTCAACAAGGGAGGGTGCCAACACCGGCACCTCGACATCCATCGAGGGGTCGGTCGCGGCATCCAGTGAGCTCGCCGGTGCTCCCGCCTCGATCAGCCGCGCCGCGAGCGTCGCGATCATCACCCCGTTGTCCGTGCACAGTGGCAGCGCCGGGACGACGAGTCGCACGCCCACTGCCGCACACCGTTCGGCGGCGAGCGCCCGCAGACGACGGTTGGCGGAGACTCCCCCACCGAGCAGCATCACCGTCGCACCGGTGTCGACACAGGCCCGCACCGCCTTCGCGGTCAGTACGTCCACGACCGCCTCCTGGAAGGACGCGCAGACGTCCTCGACCGGAACGGTGCGCCCCTCTGCAGCTGCCTTCTCCACGAACCTGGCGACCGCTGTCTTGAGCCCGGAGAAGGAGAAGTCGTAGGCGGCGTCCCCCGGGCGGCTCATCCCCCGGGGGAAGGCGATCGCTGCCGGGTTCCCCTGCGCGGCGAGCCGGTCGATCACGGGTCCACCCGGGTACCCGAGTCCGAGCAGCCGGGCGACCTTGTCGTAGGCCTCACCGGCGGCGTCATCCAGTGTGGATCCCAGTTCGACCATCGGACGGCCGACCCCGTTGACCTGGAGGATCTGCGTGTGCCCGCCGCTGACCAGCAGTGCGACCGCACGGTCGAGATCGCCGACCGCCCCGGCGTCATCACCGTCCACCTCGAGCGTGCCGACGGCCACGTGCCCGCCGAGGTGGTTGACGCCGTAGAACGGCACCCCCCACGCCGCCGCGTACGCCTTGGCCGCCGCCGCGCCGACCAGCAGTGCCCCGGCGAGACCGGGCCCCACCGTCGCCGCCACCGCGTCCGGGCGACGACGTCCCCCGGTGGCCGCCGTCGCCCGTTCAAGATCGTCGAGAGCCGCCGTCATCGTCGGCCCCATCGACTCCAGGTGCGCACGGGAGGCGATCTCCGGCACCACCCCTCCGAATCGGGCGTGCTGCTCCATGGAGGAGGCCACCCGGTTCGACACCTGCCGGACCCGCCCGTCGGAGTGCAGCTCGACCACCCCCACACCGGTCTCGTCACAGGAGCTCTCGATCCCCATGATCAGGCGCGGCGCCTCAGACATCCGCTGTGACCGGGCCGGGCGGCACATCGTGTAGGCGTCCGCACCGGAAGGCCGGTAGTAGTTACGGCGGGTACCGGTGATGTCGAAACCGTAACTGCGGTACAGGTTGATCGCCGGACCATTGTCGGTCCGGACCTCCAGGTAGACCGGACCGTCGTCCCTGTCCGCGAGATCCATCAGAGGATCCATCAGCATGCGGGACCACCCCCGCCCCTGCACGGCAGGCTCCAGGCCGATCGTGTGGATCTCGAACTCCGGGTCGCCGGCCGGACCGTTCTTCGCCAGGCCGGCGTAGCCGACCAGCCGCTCCTGCGACGTCCCCTGCCCGGTGACCATGCCCAGGTATACCGTGTTCGGCGCGGTGATCTCACTGGCGAACCCCGCCTCCGGCCACGGCGAGTCCCCGTGGAAGAGCTCCGCCTCGATCTCGGCGCACCGTGCTGCGGCCTGAGGGGCGAGTGGCCCGACGCTCGGCTGCTCCTCACCCGCTGCGTCCTCCGGCGCCGGCACCTCACCGGCGCTGTCACCGACCTCATCCACACGACTGAAGTCGAGGGCCGCGGAGGTCTGCACCGCTTTCGGTTCCACTGCATCCGGACGGCGCAGGTACAGCGCCCGCAGCGGGGCACCAGGATGTCGTAACCCCTCAACACCCCCGAGAAGCTGCACCGCCGCGGTGACGAGACCGACCGGGGTGGGACGGGCGTCCGCGTCCACCACCGTCCACCCCGTCACTCCGCCGGCCCGCTCGGCAGCCTCCCGGGAGGCCAGGACCTCCGCCTCCGGAACCGCCGCGATGACGTCGTCCGGCGCGGCGACCGCCGGACCGTCGAGCACCACCCCGGTGGCACCGTCGACGAGGCTCCAGTACCACTCGCGCCGCCGTGCGTCACTGACAACCAGGCGACGGGAGCTGCCGCCGACGACAGTGGCAGCGGTGGCGGCGGTGGCGGCGGTGGCGGCGGTGGCACAATGCCCCGGGACCCCGTGCGCGGGGATGCCGAGGGCGTCACCGAATGCCGCGCCGGTCGCCATCCCGACGCGCAGTCCGGTGAACGGACCGGGACCGACTCCCACGACGACCGCGTCCAGGTCCTCGGGGGTGATTCCAGCGTCCTCGAGGGCCGCGAGGATGTTCGGCGTGAGCACCTCCATATGCCCCCGCGGGTTGAGTTCCACCCGCTCGGCGAGCAGACGTGGCCGTTGCCCAGAACCGACCGCAGAACCGTCCGCAGAACCGACGGGACACTCCACCACCCCCGCGATGACGTACGAGGTGGAAGTGTCGACCGAGAGAACATGCATGGAATGTGATCCTACCCCGGCACCCCGACACGGAATAGGCGAAGCCCCGTCGCACTCTCCAATTGCGACGGGGCCTCTGGATACACCCCTCACGGTGATCCGTCACCCATTTTGGCACCACATGCAGTTTCTCGCCAATCAATTCCACTTATGGGGGATATTATCGGGGGGATTCAGAAGTGCTACCCCTGTGACCAGCGCCAATGGAACTGTCGGGGTGACTCGTCCTCGTAGTCACCGTTCGAACCGCTGTCAGGGCCGTCGCTCCCGGCGCGGTCGATCTCGATGTCGATCCACCGCGCCGGTGCCAGCGACTCCACCACGCCGCGCCCCCATTCAGCGACGAGCACACGGTCCTCCAGGTCGGCGTCGATGTCCAGGGACTCCAGCGCGTCGAGCACCGCACTGCGCGACGGGGTAGACAGGGTACTGCCGGTCCCACCGGCATGGACCCCGTCGCCGAGCAACCGGTAGGCGTCCATGTGCAGCATCCCGGGACGCCCCACCCCGGACGCCCCGGGCCGGTGTTCCCGGATGATCGTGAACGTCGGTGACTGGACCCGTCCCTTCACCCCCAGCCCGGCGGCGATACCCTGCGTGACGGTCGTCTTCCCCGCCCCGAGCGCACCGGTGAGCACCACGACGTCGCCGGCCCGGAGCCGGCTGCCGAGTTCCCGCCCGAGTGCCCGCATCGAGTCTGCGGAACTGACCTCCACGGTGCCCGAGGCCGCGTCGAACACCCCGGTGAAGGGGTCGTCGACGGCCGTCGGAGCGGCCGGCAGGACGCGGCGGCGCACCCGTCCCCGGGGAAGGGTGAGCACCTCGTAGGCGATGGTGTCGGCGGCGGTGGCGATCTCCTCGACGGAGCGTCCTCCGGCACCGAAGATCACGGCCCAGTCACCGGGCCGGACCGATGCACCGGGGCCGTCGTCGTCAGCCGCACCCAGGTCGATGACGATCTGGTCCATGCAGACCCGTCCGATCTGCGGGAACCACACCCCGTTGACGGTCACCCCGAACCGTCCCGACATACTTCTCGGCAGACCGTCGGCGTACCCCATCGCGACGACGGCGGTGCGGGTGTCACGCTCCGCACGCCAGAGGTGTCCGTAGCTGACGCCTTCCCCGGCGGGAACGACGCGGGTGGTCACGACCCGTGCCCTGACCGTCATCGCCTCACGTAACTGGACCGGTCCGCTCTCCCCCACCGGAATCACGGTCGGGTCAACGGCGTACACCCCGTACACGCTGACCCCGGGGCGCACCATCTCGTGTCGCAGGTCAGGACGTGACAACGTCGCCGGTGTGTTGGCGATGTGGTTCACCGGGACGTCGAGTCCCGCCGCACGGCACGCCTCGACCGCGTCGACGAACCGTCGTGCCTGGAGGTCAGTCACCGGCGAGGCGGGGTCGTCCGCGCTCGCGAGATGGGACAACACGCCGGAGACGGTGAGGACACCTTCACGGACCGCGGTCGTCGCCAGCGACACCGCCTCGTCCCACCTCGCCGCCTCGATACCGGACCGGGACAGCCCGGTGTCCGCCATCAGTCCGACGGTCAGCGGCGACGACCCCGCAGCCACCGCCGACCGTGACGCCGCGACGGCGGTGCGCAGGTGCCCGATTGACGGCACGCCCAGGGTGACACCGGCGGTACACGCCGCGGCGATGTCCTCCTGGTCAGGATCCGGCAACCACATCCACGCGGTCACCGGTGCCGTCACCCCGGCGTCCCGCAACGCCAGCGCCTCGCCGAGTGTCGCAACCCCGAGAGCTACGGCCCCGGCCTCGAGTGTTGTCCGGGCGACGTCGACCATGCCGTGGTTGTACCCGTCAGCCTTGACGATCGCCATCACGCCTGCGGGGGCGGCAACGCGTACGAGGGTCCTGACATTGTGGTCGATGGCGCCGAGATCAACGACGACCTCGGCGAGGGCATGGTCACGGGGGTCGTGTCGTTCACTCATCACCGTTGTTCCCCGGGTCTATTCCACGGTCACGGACTTGGCCAGGTTCCGCGGCTTGTCGATATCGGCGTTGCCGCACTGGCGGGCGATCTCTGCCGACAGGAACTGCAACGGCACGGTGGAGAGCAGCGGCTGCAGCAGGGTCGGGCACTGCGGGATCTCCAGCAGATCATTGGCGAACGGGCGAACCGCCTCATCGCCCTCCTCCGCGATGACGATGGTCCGGGCACCGCGGGCTCGGATCTCCTGGATGTTGGTGACGATCTTCGAGTGCAGGATCTCCCTGCCCTGTGGCGACGGCACGACCACGACCACCGGCAGGTCATCCTCGATCAGGGCGATCGGCCCGTGCTTGAGCTCACCGGCAGGGAATCCCTCGGCGTGGATGTAGGCCAGCTCCTTGAGCTTCAGGGCCCCCTCGAGGGCGACCGGGTAGCCGACGTGGCGTCCCAGGAACAGCATGGTCGGGATCGGGCCGAGCTCCGCCGCCAGCTCAAGGACGGTGTCCTTGAGCTCCAGCACCTTCTCGATCTTGCCCGGGATCTCCTCGAGCTGACGGTAGGTCGCCTCGATCTCGTCGGAGAACTTCGTTCCCCGGGCCTGCGCCAGCGCCAGACCCACGATGTAGTTCGCCGCGACCTGGGCCAGGAATGCCTTGGTGGAGGCGACACCGATCTCGGGGCCCGCGTGGGTGTAGAGCACGGCGTCGGCCTCGCGTGGGATCTGTGAACCGTTGGTGTTGCACACCGCCAGCACCCGGGCGCCCTGCTTCTTGGCGTGCCGGACCGCCTCCAGCGTGTCCGCAGTCTCACCGGACTGCGAGACCGCCACCACGAGCGTCTGCCGGTCGAGGACCGGATCACGGTAACGGAACTCGCTGGCGACCTCGATCTCCACAGGCAGCCGCACCCAGTGCTCGATGGCGTACTTCGCCAGCAGGCCGGAGTGGTAGGCCGAACCACAGGCAACCACGAAGACCTTCTCGACCTGACGCAGGTCATCGTCGGACAGTCGCTGTTCGTCGAGCACGACCCGTCCGTCGACGTAGTGCCCCGCCAGTGTGTCACGCACGGCGGCGGGCTGCTCGAAGATCTCCTTCATCATGAAGGAGTCGAAGCCCCCTTTCTCTGCGGCGGCGAGATCCCAGTCGATGGTGAAGGGGCGGCCCTCCGTCGGGGTGCCGTCGAAGTCCATGACATGGTACTCGTCTGCGGTGATGACGACGGCGTTGTTCTCGTCGAGTTCCACCGCCTCACGGGTGTGTGCGATGAACCCCGCGACGTCGGAGCCGAGGAACATGCCGTCCTCGCCGACGCCGACGATCAGCGGGGTGGAGCGGCGCCCGGCGACGATCTTGCCCGGCTCGTCCGCATGGGCGAACAGGACGGTGAACGCGCCTTCCAGCCGACGCAGCACCGAGAGTGCGGACGCCTCGAGGTCGCCCGCCGTCGGGCCGGCGGCGTACGCCAGGGCGAGCAGGTGGGCAGCGACCTCGGAGTCGGTCTCGCTGGTCAGTTCAATGCCCGCGGCCTCGATCTCGGCACGCAGGGGAGCGAAGTTCTCGATGATGCCGTTGTGCACGATCACGGCTTTACCGTCGAAGGAGACGTGCGGGTGCGCGTTGACGTCATTGGGACGCCCGTGCGTGGCCCACCGGGTATGGCCGATACAGGCCTTCCCGGTGAACCTGTCCCGGCCTGTCTCCTCGATCTGCTGCTGCAGGTTCGCGAGCTTTCCGGCCTTCTTCTCGACCTCGATGTCACCGTCCGAGATGACGGCGATGCCGGCGGAGTCGTACCCCCGGTACTCCATCCTGGCCAGGGCCTCCAGGCCGATGTCAAGTGCCTTGGCGGAGCTCCGGGCGCTTCCGATGTATCCAACGATGCCACACATACCCGACAACAATACTGGTCTGCTTTTCGGCCCGTGAAGCGCGTCCCGTTAGACGCCCCTGACGGCGATCCCCGCGACGTCTTCCCCGATGTGTTCCCCCGTCATGAGCCAGCTGCGACGCGGCCTGCTGGCGGCGTGCTGGCGTCCTGCGGGCGTCCTGCGGGGCGCTCCGGGACATCCGGGGCCGGGCTGCCGTGGAGACCCCCGCCCCGCGGCACGGTTCTATCTACTAGGCTGAGGACCGTGGCAGACAACGTGAAGAACCTGGTCCCCCGGTTGGAGAAACGGGGCCCGCACAGGGTCCTGGTCGGCGAACTCGACTTCGCCGGAATCCCCGGCCGTATCTACACGCCTGCTGAGGGCAAGGCAATCGCCGGCGTGGCATTCGGCCACGACTGGCGGGTCGGCGTGGACGGCTACCATGCCACCCTGCGCCACCTGGCCAGCTGGGGTATCGCCGTGGCCGCACCGGACACTGAGCGCGGCATCCTGCCGAATCACCGCGGTTTCGCCTCGGACCTGGAGTCCTGCCTGCAGATCCTGTCGGGGGTCCGGCTGGGCGTCGGCAACATCACAGTGGACCCGAACAAACTGTTCTTCGCCGGGCACGGCATGGGTGCCGGTGCCGCCATCCTGGCCGCGACGGGACGGGCTCCCGCTGAACCTGCCAAGAAGCACTACCGTGACCGGCCGACGGTCGCCGGCGTGATCGCGATCCACCCGTCGGACACCTCGCCGAGTTGCTACCAGGCCGCGCGGCACGTGCAGGCACCCGGCCTCGTCCTCGCCCCGGGACGCTCGTTGGGGATCGAGGCCGGCGAGCCGGAGCGTGTCGCTGCTCTGTGGGGAGGCCCGGTGGTGTTCCGCCGGATCTCAAAAGCGTCGGCGTCCGGATTCCACGAGAAGCTGATCCGTAAGTTCCTGACGACGAACAGCGGACTCGAACTCGCTGCGCAGGATTTCATCCGGTCGCTGGCCACCGGTTTCATCCTCGCAGAGGATGACAAGCACTATGCGGGCTTCCGGGATCCGGAGGCGAAGATCAAGAACTCCGAGGTCGAGAACCGCGGAGAACTCTTCGAGAAGTTGCCTGAATTCGCTGATCCGCTCGACGCGGTGAATGAGGCTCTCCGCGCCTGACTACTGCCCGTCGTCAGTCGAAGATGCCGGGGCTTCGGCGCCCCGACGTGCGTCCGGTGCCGCTGCCTGTCTCCGAACGAGACCCGGAGGGCTCGGTGGGGTCCTCCATTCCTGCCTCCTTCAGCAGGCGGGTCGCTTCATCCATCTGTCGCTGGAACTTCTCCGTCGCGGTGCCGACAACCTGGACGTAGGTGTCCAGTGCTGCCTCTATGGGACTTCTGGTGTTCACCACTGCCCGCTCCTCGCCACCGACGGTGCGTCACCGGACTTTTCACCTGTCAGCCATACATCCGGTGCCCACCCGTCGTCGGTAGCGGCGTTCTCCGGAGTTTCGGAGGCCCCAGAGGCCCCAGAGTCTCCGGTAGACCCAGACGTTTCCGACGGTTCCGATGAATCGGCCGCGGCAGCAGGATCCACAGCCGGCGGGAAATCGGCCTCGACAGGAGACGCAGGCTGGTCCGCCCCGTCTCCCGCGGTGGCTGTCCCCGGAACGTACGTGCTCTTGTCGAACCCCTTCTCAGGATCAACCGTGGAGGGTGCCGGAGCGTCGGGTTCCTCCGGTTCACACGGTTCCGGTTCCTCAGGTTCCGGCACACACGGTTCCGGTTCACACGGTTCGGGTTCAGCTGGCTCAACCACGCAGTCTCCGCTCCCATCCTCCACAGATGTCTCAGGAGGGCACAGGTTGACGTCGATACCGCCCACGTCGATCAGCGACCCGGAGTTCTCGACGGCAATGTTCACCGCCCCCTCGACCGCCCCTTCGACCGCCCCTCTGACCCACCCGCTGATCTCGCCTGCGAGATCGGGCATGGTCACCACTGGAGGGCACGGCAACGACGGCGTGAGCGAGGATCCCAGCCCTGCCGAGGCGACGGACGTCGCCGCGACTGCGGCGACACCTGATGCCGTCCCCGACGCGGGCTGTTGGCCGGACGGCGGAGGACAGGATTCCACCGGCACCGTGGATGAGGCCCCGACCGTAGCCACGTCCCGAGGTACGGGTGCGACGTCGCAGTCGGATGCCACGGCTTCCGGTGCCGGGTCCGCGGCCAACGGGGTGCGGCACTGCCCCTCCTCGGCAGCCGGGAGACACTCGGTGATGGTGAGTTCCAGACACTCACCCATCTGTGTGTTCCGCCCCTCCACCATGCTCCCCACACCGTCTGCGGCAGAGCAGAGAACCTGCATGGCGGCCTCCAGCATCGCCTGCGCCGCGACCGGGTCGGTGGATTGCAGAGCCTTCGATGACCCGAACAACCCCATCGCGGTAGTGACAGCACCGTCCACGCACGCTTCGACTTCTCCCGCGCACAGGGACTGGATGGACTCCAGGACGCGGTCACAGCTCAGCACCGCCTCATCCGCGTGGTCCACGGTCTCCTCGTGTTCTTCATGCTCATCGCTGCCGGCACCCAGTTTGTTGGCCAGTACACCTCCGCTGATTCCGACGACGTAGTCCCTCAACGTGGACAACACCTCGCCGACCACACCTTTCTTCCCTCCTCCCTTCCCCGACTTTCCCCCGGACGACTCCTTCGACTCCTTGCCGTCCGCTCTATCGTCGCCGTCGTCATCGCCTCCGCCGAGCGTCATACCGTCGGCGAACTCGACCAACGCAGTGACTCCGGTGATGATCCAGGGGACGGCGGCGGGGAGGGCTCTGGTCACCGTGGTACCCGCCTGATCGAGTTTGCGCACTGAGGCGGTGAGCCGCGCCTGATCAGCCTGTACCGACATCACCGCCCCTCCCCTGTGCCCAGCGCGCGCTGCGACTCCCACTCCGTGTCGGAGACCGCGGTCAACGTACCCGCTGTATTCTCCAGCCCCCGGTGCAGCCGGTCGATGTGGGCCAGACGCACCTCATGAGCACGTCTCCGCACCTCCACCAGCCGAGCCGCCTGTTCACCGAGACCACGCCCGTAACTCTCGGCCGTCCGACGCGGGGCATCAGCCCGGATCCTCTCCTGCCTCACCCCCACCGCGGTGAATGCCTCTGACAGTGCCGACTGCGCGGCGTCGACGTCCACCCCGAGTCTGCTGATATCCGGTGCCATGGGCACGTCCCCTTCATCTCTCCGGTGACGGAGCCCGGCCATTGCCACCACTACCGTCACGCGCCATCACATGTCAACGACCTGTTCATCGGTCCGTGACAAGAGAGACTCACCGGAGTACCGAAAGGTTCCCTCCCCCGGGGAACCACGCAAGGTCGTGCCTAGCCTTCGGCGACGACGACTGCCGCGAGTCGTCCAGCGACCTGCTTGGCCTCCGCAGATGTCGGTGCTTCCACCATCACCCGGTAGACCTGCTCGGTACCACTGGGACGCAACAGGACTCGGCCGGTGTCACCGAGTTCGGCCTCCGCCGCCTCTATGGCCTGACGAACGACCTCGGAGGTATGGATCCGTTCCTTCTCTTCCACGGGGACGTTGATGAGGGTCTGCGGGAGCACCGTCATCACGTCAGCCAGTTCCCGTAAAGACTTTCCGGTGTCCGCCATCCTCGCCATCAGTCGCAGACCGGTGAGGGTGCCGTCGCCCGTCGTCGCGTGCGACGGGATCACGATGTGGCCGGACTGCTCCCCTCCCAGGGAAAAATCGTTGGCCGTGAGGTCCGCCAGCACGTAGCGGTCGCCGACCTTGGTACGGCGCAGGGTGATGTCATGCTCTTTCATCGCCAGCGTCAATCCGAGGTTGGACATCACCGTCGCCACGAGGGTGTTCTTGCGCAGCTCGCCCGACTCCTTCATGTCCACGGCGAGAATCGCCATGATCTGGTCGCCGTCGATCACCTTTCCTTCAGAGTCCACGGCGAGGCACCGGTCCGCGTCCCCGTCGTGGGACAGACCCAGGTCCGCATGATGGTCGAGGACCGCCTGCTGGATGACCTCGATGTGTGTCGATCCGCAGTTGTCGTTGATGTTGAAGGAGTTCGGGGAGTTGTGAATAGCTACCACCTCCGCACCGGCGGCCTCGTAGGCCATGGGCGCGGCGAGACTGGCGGCACCGTTGGCGCAGTCGACAACCACCCGGATGCCGTCCAACGGCCGCGGTGCGGCATCCTGCAGGTGGAACAGGTACCGCTCCAGGGCGTCCCCGGACTCCTCGATGACCCGGCCGATCGCAGCTCCGGTGGGGCCCTGTTCCTCCAGCTCCAGCATGGCCGACTCGATCTCGTCCTCCACGGAGTCATCGAGCTTCCGTCCACCTGCCGCGAAGAACTTGATGCCGTTGTCGGGCATCGGGTTGTGCGACGCGGAGATCATCACGCCCATGTCCGCTCCGTAGTCGTCGGTGAGGAACGCGACCGCCGGTGTCGGGAGGACACCGACATTCAGCACATCGACGCCCTGGGACGCCATTCCGGCGGACAGCGCACCTGCCAGCATCTCGCCCGACACGCGTGGGTCACGACCGATGACCGCCGTGGGACGGCGCTGCGACCCCTGCCCCGTCGTCGTGAGGACACGCGCGGCGGCCGCCCCCAACCGCAGTGCCAGTGGTGCCGTCAGCGACCTGTTCGCGAGGCCCCTCACCCCGTCCGTACCGAAAAGTCTGCTCATGGAGTGCCAGTCTAGACCGTCATGCCCCCAACTCCCCCAAACGACAGGCAACGCCGCCCCGCCCACACAGAGTGTGGGACGGGACGGCGTTGTCGTGCGCGGCAGCGGGGCCGCGCTGCAGTCGAGCGAAGACCCGTACGAGTCAGCGCTTGGAGTACTGCGGTGCGCGACGGGCCTTGTGCAGACCAGCCTTCTTGCGCTCCACGGCGCGGGCGTCGCGGGTGAGGAAGCCGGCCTTCTTCAGCTCGGAGCGCTCCTCCGGGTTGTACTTGTTCAGGGCCCGGGCGATGGCGAGACGCATCGCACCGGCCTGACCGGACGGGCCACCGCCCTTGAGGTTGACCTGGAAGTCGAACTGGTTCTCGCGCTCGAGCAGGACGAGCGGAGCCTTGATCAGCTGCTGGTGCAGCTTGTTGGGGAAGTACTCCTCCAGGGTGCGACCGTTGCAGGTGAACTGGCCGGAGCCCTGCACCATGCGGATACGGACGACGGCCTCCTTGCGGCGACCGACGGTCTGGATGGGGCCGTCGAAGACAGTGGGGGCGGCGACGAAATCGTCACCCTCGGCGTCCTCGGACACCTCGGCGATGGAGTCACCGATGCTGGCGACGAATTCCTCGTTCACGGCGTCGGTGGCGGCCAGGACCTCTTCGTCCACGGACTCGGCCTCGTAGTTCTCGTTGTCGGTCACTGTTCCACCTTCTTGATCTCGTAGGACTCGGGCTTCTGAGCCGCAAAGGGGTGCTCGGAGCCGGCGAAGACGCGGAGCTTCTTGGCGGACTCGCGGTTGAGCCGGTTGTGCGGCATCATGCCGACGATGGCGTCGGCGACGACGCGCTCCGGGTGCAGCTCCATGGAGCGACCCAGGGACATCGTCTTGAGGCCGCCCGGGTAACCGGAGTGGCGGTAACGGAACTCACGGTCCCGCTTGTTGGACGAGATGTGAACCTTGTCCGCGTTGATGATGATGACGTTGTCACCACAGTCGACGTTCGGGGCGTAGATCGGCTTGCCCTTGCCGCGCAGCAGGTCTGCTGCGTGGGTGGCGAGACGACCCAGGACCACGTCATTGGCGTCGATGACGTACCACTTACGGGTCAGGTCACCGCTCTTCGGGTGGAAAGTAGTCATGTATGACTCCTTGGTCTTCATGGAACTGCCAGCCGGAAGACCCCTCGATCCCGGGAAGCCCCGGGAGAGGCGCCCGCAGCGGCCGGTGGGGACCTGCGGGCCGACCACCGATGTGCCGTGACACGGACATGGATGATCGCAACCTGATGGAGATTACCGGATGTGCACCTCCCGGACCAAGTCAGCCGACAACGATGCCGTCGCCCTCCCCGGAGGGGACGGCGACGGCACACGCAGGACGGACGAGCCGGCGTCAGGCCCAGCTGTTCGCTGCGCTGGTGTTGATCTGGCTCATGCGGGAATTGGCGTTGTCCACGGCCCTGGCGATGGTCTGCAACACCTGGTTGAGTTCCTCGGCAGCAGCGTCCCACCGCTTCTGTGCCGTCTGGTAGGCCGTGGCGCTCTCCCCCTCCCATTCCGCCACCATCGGGGCGATGTCTCCCTTGAGCTGGTCGAGCATGCCGTTGATGTTGCGGTTGGTGGCGTGGATGTCGGCGGAGGCCTGGGCGATGTGGCCGAAGTCGTACTGGATCACGGTGTCATTCCTTCAGAGGTGTGTCGATGATGGTCGGGTGGTCAGCGGAATGCCGCGATGTTGTCGTCCTCGACCTGCTGGAAGGCCCGGGCGTTGCCACGGATGTTCTCCGAGATGCCGTCGAGCGCCTGCCTCAGTTCCTGTGCGGACTCGCGCCACCGGACCATGAGATTGGCGAATGCCACCTGGGCATCCCCTTTCCACGCCCCCGCGACGCCGTCAACGGTGCCCTGCAGCCGGGTCAGCTCGGACTGCACCTGGTCGTTGACCGTGTCGACTTTTCCTGCCGTGGCCTGCATGACCTCGGTTGCTGTTCTGAAGCTCATGGGTCCCTCCCCTGTCGTTGTCTCTGGACTCTGTATGCCGCTCCCCGGGCATGTGCCGGAGACGTCACCGTAGAGAGACTCACCGGGTGCAGGAAAGGTTCCCGACCCCCCGTCGGAACCTCGACTGGCCTGTGACCGGCCTACTCCAACAGTGCGCGGTAGGCGGTGGAAATATGTTCGGCCATCTGCGCTCCGGCAGTGTCAGCGTCCCCGCCCTCAACAGCCGCGAGGATCGCCTTGTGCTGCTCACGCAGGGTGTCCGCCACCGACTCCCAGTCCTCCTGGCTCCGGAAGCCCTTCAGAATCGGCACCCGGAGAGATTCCCGGATCGCCTGGGTCATGTCCGCAAACAGCCGGTTCCCCGCGCCATGCGCGAGCGCGATATGAAACCGGGTGTCGGCGTCGTTGAACTCCTCCCGGGAGACCCCCGCCCGATCCATCTCAGCCACGGCGGAGCGCATACCGGCCACTGCGTCGGCGTCCTGCTCCACCGCTGCGAGCCGGGCACTCTCGACTTCAAGAATGGTGCGCGTCTGCACCACCTCCGCCAGACCGAAATTGGACAGTGCGACATGCAGCCGCAGGAACCTGGACAGCGCCTCCGAAGGCATCGCCGCGATGAACGTCCCCGCCTTGTGGCCGGAACCGACGTTGGACTCCAGCACCCCCTGCCCCTCCAGAACCCTGATCGCCTCACGGACGGCCGCCCTACTGACCTGTAGCTGCTCAGAGAGGGTCCGCTCCGCCGGAAGCAGATCACCGACATGGAGCGTGCCCGAAAGGATCTGGTTCTCGATGGCGTCGACGACCATCTGGTGAGTCCGGATGCGGGGGACCGGTGTCCAGGCAGGTTCGTCAGTCATGGTCTTTTTCTACCATGTCCCCCCACCCGCGGAGCGAACAGGAAAATGTCTTGACCGCAAAACTTGACGTGATCTACGCTGTGGTCTGACCACTGCTGTGGTCGGCATCACGACCATGTGGCGTACACCTCCACACGTCCCCACACCATCCACGAGGACATCATGAGTTCCACTTACCTGCCCGACCTCGCGCCAGTCGCAGACAACCTGTTCCTGTCTTCACTGGTAGCCCTCCTCCCTCTCATCACAGTGTTCGTCACACTCGGCGTCCTACGGTGGCGTGCCCACTGGGCAGGTCTCGCCGCCCTCGCCGTATCTCTCGTCATCGCCGTCAGCGTGTACGGCATGCCCGCCGACCTGGCCGGACTCTCCGCGACACAAGGTGCGGTCTTCGGACTGTTCCCGATCATGTGGATCGTCGTGTCCGCGATCTGGTTCTACGAAATCACGGTTCGCTCGGGCCGGTTCCTCGACCTGCGGGCCGTCATCGACCGGATCTCCGACCACCCCCGGATCCAGGCGATCCTCATCGCCTTCTGTTTCGGCGGCATGCTCGAGGCCCTCGCCGGTTTCGGCGCGCCTCTGGCCATCACCGGCGTCATGTTGCTTGCCGTCGGTTTCGCCCGGATGCGCGCGGCTGTCGCCGTTCTGGTTGCGAACACCGCACCAGTGGCTTTCGGCGCCATCGCGACCCCTATCATCACCGCAGGTGCACTGACCGGCATCGACTATGAGCACATCGGCAGCATCGTCGGTCGACAGACGCCGTTCATCGCCCTGGTCGTTCCACTCTTCCTCTGCCTCCTGGTCGACGGCAGAAAGGGTCTGAAACAGTGCTGGCCGATCGCCCTGACCATCGGTGCGGTCTTCGCGGTGGTGCAGTTCGTGGCCGCCAACTACATTTCCGTCGAGCTCACGGACATCATCTCGGCGCTGTGCGGCCTCGCCGTCGCCGTGATAATGCTCCGGTTCTGGCGTCCCGAGGGGACGGCCGAAGCCCGGCAACGGCTCCTCACCGAACGGCAACGCGAAGAGGAGTCCGGCGAGGTGCAGGACGTGACCAGCGCTTCCGCCGAGACCGAGACCACCACCCGTGAGCTAACCACCTCACGTACCGTGATGGCCCTGTTCCCGTACCTGCTTGTCATCGTGATCTTCTCGATCGCCAAGCTGTGGGATCCGGTCAAGGACTTCCTGGCCTCCACCGATCTCACGCTCTCCTGGCCCGGGCTCGACGGCCATGTCTTGACCGCCGAGGGGGACGTGTCGACGGCCACCGTCTACAGTTTCCCCTGGCTGTCCTCACCCGGAACCCTGCTCCTGATCACCGGTGTCATCGTGACCGCGGTGTACCGGGTCTCCCCGGCAGTCGCAGTCCGGGCCTACTGGGGGAACCTGGTGAAGATGCGTTTCTCGATCCTCACCGTCGCCGCGGTTCTGTCCTTGGCCTACGTGATGAACCAGTCCGGCCAGACGATCACCATCGGCCACTGGATCGCGGGCGCGGGTGCCGCTTTCGCCTTCTTCGCACCGGTACTCGGGTGGCTCGGCACCGCGGTGACCGGCTCGGACACCAGCGCGAACGCCCTGTTCGCCACGCTGCAGCAGACAGCCGCCACCCAGGCGGACCTGGACCCCGCACTGATGGTGGCGTCCAACACCTCCGGTGGCGTTGTCGGGAAACTCGTCAGTCCGCAGAACCTCACCATCGTCGCCACCGCCGTGGGTCTGGCCGGCCGCGAGTCGGAGATCCTCCGGAAGGTGATGTGGTGGAGCCTCGGCATGCTGGTGGCGATCTGCGTGATCAACGGCCTCCAGGCCACCGTCCTGCAGTGGATGCTGCCCTAACGCGTAACCTCGACAACAGACAACTGTGGTCAGACCACAGACAACAAGCGACAGTCCCCGACAACGACAAGGAAAGTGACCATGGTCAAGCGTCAACTCCCCAACCCCTCCGAGATCCTCGACCTCATGCAGTTCAAGAAGCCCGAGTTCAACGCCAGAAAGCGTCGACTGGACTCCGCGCTCACCATCTACGACCTGCGTAAGATCGCCAAACGTCGCACACCCGCCTCCGCCTTCGACTACACCGACGGCGCCGCCGAGGAGGAGATCTCGATCGCCCGGGCCCGCCAGGCTTTCGAGGACATCGAGTTCCACCCGTCGATCCTCAAGGACGCCTCCCAGATCGACACCACCGCCAGCATCCACGGTGGAACATCCGCCCTCCCCTTCGGCATCGCGCCCACCGGTTTCACCCGCCTGATGCAGACCGAGGGAGAGGTCGCCGGTGCCGGCGCCGCCGCAGCCGCCGGTATCCCCTTCAGCCTGTCGACACTCGGGACGACCTCCATCGAAGACGTCAGAGCCACCAACCCGCACGGCCGGAACTGGTTCCAGCTCTACGTGATGAAGGACCGCGACATCTCCTACGGTCTGGTCGAACGCGCGGCGAAAGCGGGTTTCGATACCCTGTTCTTCACCGTCGACGCCCCCGTCGCCGGCAACCGCATGCGCGACACCCGCCACGGCTTCTCGATCCCCCCGCAGCTCACCGCGAAAACGATCCTGGACGCCATCCCGCGTCCGTGGTGGTGGTACGACTTCCTGACCACCCCGCCACTGGAGTTCGCGTCCTTGTCCTCCACCGGAGGCACCGTCGGCGAACTCCTCGACTCCGCGATGGACCCCACCATCAACTACAAGGACCTTGAGGTCATCCGCGAGATGTGGCCCGGCAGGATCTCCGTCAAGGGCGTCCAGAACGTGGAGGACGCCCGGACCCTCGTCGACCTCGGCGTCGACTCCCTCACCCTGTCCAACCACGGCGGACGCCAGCTGGACCGCGCCCCGGTCCCCTTCCACCTGCTGCCCGAGGTCCGACGTGCCGTCGGTGACGACGTGGAGATCATCATCGACACCGGCATCATGAACGGTGCGGACATCGTGGCGGCGATCGCACTGGGCGCGGACTTCACCCTCATCGGACGTGCCTACCTCTACGGCCTCATGGCCGGCGGACGCGACGGCGTCGACCGGACGATCAGCATCCTGCGTTCCCAGATCGAACGCACCATGAAACTGCTGCAGGTCACCAGTCTCGGAGAACTCGG
Organism: Corynebacterium glyciniphilum AJ 3170; assembly: GCF_007673095.1. GTDB lineage: Bacteria > Actinomycetota > Actinomycetes > Mycobacteriales > Mycobacteriaceae > Corynebacterium. Next base: position 14,361 of record NZ_VDYZ01000012.1, on the reverse strand, counting down.
CCCCGAGCATGTCACCCAACTCACGCGGTTCAACCGGGTCAACCCGTCGCGGCGGTCACTCGGGCAGTAGCGGTGAACCGCTCACAGACCTCCCGGCGGTCATCGGAGGCCTCACGGTACTGGCATCCGACCGAGACCTGGTGGCCGTCCACCAACCGGACCCGCCAGGACGTCGTCGAATCGGGGAAGTACTCCTCGTAGGCGACCGGGGACCGGTCGGTCACCCTGATGTCACCGTTGCCGTCGAGCGCGTCGAGCGCTCCAAGCATCGCCGCATCCAACTCACCCTGCGTACCCACCGGCGTGGGACGGGCGGCGATGAGTACGCGCATCCCGACGTCGTCAGAGGTCCAGATCTCACTGTCGGACGTGCTCTCGGTCATCCTCCATCCGGCGACATCGACAGATACGGCGGTGACGGGGTCCCCGGCCACCTCCTCCGGGGCACGGTCGCCCGGACTCAACTCACGCCACCCCGTGGCATCCGGAACAGCAGCCGTCGTGGTCGCCGACTGCTCCCCCGGATCCCCGTCCTGGACCGGGGTGATCCCTGCATCCGCCGCCGTCTCCGAGGCACCCGAGGTATCCGAGGCACCCGGTGCCCCGGCAGGCCGCAGTAGTCCGACGCCCACAACGAGCCCCACCAGTGTCACGGAGACGGCAGTCAGAATCAGCACCCGGCGCGACAGCATCCGACCACCCTTTTCAGCCTGGTCGGGCTCGTCATCCGGCACAGCCACCGGCGGCGGCGCGGGGTCGGCGACCTCCGCCTGCGCTTCGGCCAGGTCACCGGCCAGTCGCAGCGCCTGACTGACATCCACGGTCCGCGCCCGCACCCCCGTCATCCGCAGGTAGGCGGCGGTGGCGTCTTTGTCGGGGCCGGTGACGAGGATATCCGTCGTGTGCGCACCGATGCCCCAGGGAAACACCGTACGTGGCACGACCGGATTCGCACTGGTGAGTTCAGGGTCAGCAGCTCTGGCTTCCAGAACCTCCTCCACCAGTTCCCGGACCGCCTCCAGCCGGTGTAAAGGCACCACGGAACCACGGAACACCGGGGCACCGGTTCCCCCGTCAGTGCCATCGTGGCCACCGTAACCATCCTGGCCCTCCTGACCCTCCTCAGTTTCCGGGTCCAGCTCCGGGTCCGTGCACCGCACCTCGTAACCACTCAACAGATCGGTGACGCACAGGCCGTTGACCAGGATCCCCGATTCCGTGAGCGCCACCGCCGTGGCCACCATTCCGGCGCTCATGCCCCGACCTCCACGGCGTCGACAGCTTCAGACCCGTCAACCTGGCTGACCGTCGCCACCTGTATGTCCTCGACCGTCCCCTGGACAAGCACTCCCCTTCCCGGCGGACGCGGTGACAGCACCTGGCCGGCGACCGGGCCGTCCTCCCTGGGTGCCGACAGGAGGATCCACGCCGTGAGGTCCCGGGTGCCCTGCATCAACGGGGTGTAGGCGGTGCGCCCCACCAGTGCACTGCGACGGGCTGTCACCAGGTGCAGCCCGATGTCCGCCGCGTGAGGGAGCAGCGGGACCAACTGGTCCACCGCCGAGGCCAGGTCGGTTGACTGGTCCAGGTCGTCCACGACGATGACCCGGTCGGTACCGCTCCACCAGGAGCGCTCCCGCAGGCTCTCCGGCGTCAGCTCCACCTCTTCACCGGGGATGCGTGCAGTGAGTTCCTCGATCCACCGGGTCAGGACCGTGATGAACGTCGCAACGGGACGGTAACCCGGCGCACCGAGAAGCCCTCGTCGGACGTCGGTGGACAGCACCTCCGTCCCCGCCCGGTCCGCCGCGCCCTGCGCGACGGTGTGCAGTGTCGTCGTCCCGCCCGCCCTCGACTGCCCCACGACGGTCAGGTGCGGGAATGTGTCGGGATCCCAGCACACCGTCGACAGCCGCCGGCCACCGACACCGACGGGGATGCCCGCCCCGGACGCCTCATCCAGTTCCCCGGCGCCGACGACCTCAGGCAGGACCCGCATCGTCCTGGACTGTTCTCCGCGGGCCACGCTGACCTTGCGGACGTGCTCGACATCCTGGGCGTCGGAGTACGCGACCTGCAGGTGTTTACCGTCCGGTGACACTCCACGTCCCGGGTGGTCCGGCAGTATGCGCTGGGCATCGCGGAACACCGACTCCGACGGGGTGAGCCGCAACTCCACCGCCCCGGTGAGCAGGTCGCGCAGGCCGGGGCGGAACGTCCACCGCAATGAGGTCACGACCACGTGCACACCGCGTTCCATGCCGCCGGCGACGAGTGCTGCGAGCCGCCGGTCCTCGTCACCGACGGCATCGAGGCCGTCGACGACCAGGACCCGGTGCCCCACTGCCCCGTCGGGATCATCCTGCTCCAGTTCATCCAGCAGCCGGGGCAGAAGCTCAGCTCCCACCACCGCCGCCACCTGCGGCAGCCTCCCGAGGTCATGCAGGGAGCCACCCGGGTCGACCACGTAGATCCCCACGCCCGGTGAGCTCAGGGCCAGTCCCAGGACGAGCGAGCGCACCAGCGTCGTCTTCCCCGTCCCCGGCTGCCCCACCACGGCCCAGTGACGACGCCGCAGATCCAGGAGGAACGCACGCTGCACACCGTCGAACGGGAGGTCCTCCAGGCCCAACCGTACCGTCAGAGCGAGGGGCGGCGGGTCGGGTTCACCCATCACCGCGCTGGCCGGCAGCAACTCCGGCAGTGGCTCCAACCAGATCGGAGTGCGGTTCGGCCCCTCCAGACGGTCGATCACCAGATCCATGGTGGTGCCCGCCGACTCCGGTTCCACACCCAGCTCACGCACCAGTCGGGAATCCAGCGGAGCTTCCGGGCCAGAGACATACGCGGCCTGGAACCGGACCTGGTCGATGGAACTCAGGATCGCCGATCCCGGCGTCGAGGGAAGCTCATATGCCGCAGTCGACCCGATGAGCTGACGCGACTCCGTCGCCGAGAACGTCCGCAGTGCGATCCGGTACGACAGGTGCGACTCCAGACCACGCAATCTGCCCTCCTCCAGCCGCTGACTCGCCAACAGCAGGTGGATCTGCAGACTCCGCCCCAGGCGTCCGATGGCGGCGAAGACCTCCGCGAACTCCGGGCGTGCATGCAGCAGCTCGGAGAATTCGTCGACGATCACGAACAACGCCGGCATCGTCCCCGGGTAGGCCCGGTTGTACTCCGCAGCAGTGGCCAGACCCGCGGCATGGAGGCGTTCCTGGCGGCGGTGCAGTTCCCCCAGCAGGGAATCCTGCATCCGGTCCACCAGGACCGCCTCGTCCGACAGGTTCGTGATCACCGCCGACGTGTGCGGCAACCGCTCCATCCCCGCAAATGCCGCACCGCCCTTGAAGTCGATCAACACGAAGTTCAGTTCCTCTGCGGAATGCCGGTGCGCGAAGCTGGTCACCACCGCCCGGAGCAGCTCAGACTTGCCGCTGCCGGTCGCCCCGATACACAACCCGTGCGGGCCGATGCCACCCTGCGCCGCCTCCCGGATGTCCAGGTACACCGGAGCCGGCGAGAAACCGATGGCCGCGCGCAAGCCCCCGCCCGGTACGTCCAACACCGAACGGGACGCCCGACTCACCGACCGCGACCGGCACACGGCGGCGAGTTCCACGTCACTCAACTCATCCGCGGTGGCGAACGGGCGCCATCCGTCGACCGTCCAGGCGGACAGCACCCCGTCCTGCGCATGGAGCAGCAGGCCACCGGTCGCGGCCAGTTCATGCCACACCGGTGCCACCGACCCCGGATCAGCCAGCACCGTCACCGCTCCGGACAACGGGACCGGGACATCACCACCGAGACCTACCGCGTCGCCTCCCTGGTCGCCTCCCCCGGCCCCTCCGAGGTGCACGAAACGCACGTGCAGCGCACCGTCCCCCGACAGCCACCGGTCATGCGGACCCGTGACACGAACCCCAGGGTCATCCCCGACCACGATCTGCCCCTGCATCGCCCTGACCAGCCCCGGCGCCCCCTCGCCGGTGACCACGACGCAATCGAACTCCCGCAAGTCGACGGCCACCGGAGCATCGATGGTGGCGTAACTCCCGGCCAGATTCCGCAATGTCGTGGCGCACACCGGTTCCAGGTCCTCCGGAGGGGCATCCACAGGTATCTCCAGCGGATCATCCGGGGTCTGCACCGCTGTCCCGATACGCACCACACCCGGCTCAACCTGCCGGACATCATGTGTCTGCTCCCCGCCGGGGGAACCTGCGTCCGCGAACGTCCACAACGACTGCGGATGCGGCTGAGTCGCCGCCGCACGCTCCCACTGGTCCCGACGCGCCCGGTGCAGGGAATCCGACAACGCGTCCAGGTGCCGGTGGAATCCCCTGCGGACCTCGTCGACGTCCTGCCCACCAGGGCTGATCATCATCGCCAGACTCCCCAGCATCATCAACGGGAATATGCAAAAGCGATTACAGGGGTATCATTGTGGCATGACGACAGCAGCCATCTACACCCGCATCTCCGAGGACCATCAGGACGGTGCCGGAGTCGCCCGACAGGAGACGGAATGCCGTGACCTGGCCCAACGTATGGGCTTGACGGTGTCCGTCGTCCACAGTGACAACGACGTCTCTGCCTATACCGGGAAACACCGCCCCGGCTTCCAGGCGTTGAAAGACGCGATGGCCGCAGGAACCATCGACGCTGTCCTGGCCTACGCCCCCGACCGCATTGCCCGCGACGTCATCACCGCCGAGACGTTCAAGGCCGGTGCTCGCCTGGCAGGGGTCAGGCTCATTTATGTCAACGGCGGAGAGATGGACCTGGAAGACCCCAACGCCAACCTGTTCTCTACCCTGTCCAGCGCGGTTAGCCAGTGGGAGTCCGCCATCAAGTCCAAGCGCATCTCCTCAGCTTCAAAACAACGGGCATTGGCCGGGATGCCGCCCCTGGGCGGTCGTCGGTTCGGTTACCGCATCGTCGGTACCGGTGACGGTGACCGCACCTGGGAGGTCGTTCCCCACGAGGCCCGCGAGTACCGCCGCGCTGTCGAGGCCGTACTCTCCGGTGCTTCCGTCCGGTCCCAGGTGATCCGCCTCAATGAGCTGGGCGAGGACTACTGGGCCCCCGAGCGCAAGAAGAAGGGACAGTCCGAGAAGACCCGTGCACGCTGGTCCGGCACCACCTTCCGGAACTCACTGATGCGCAAGGACGCCGCCGGGATCGTCCGGTACAAGGACGAGGAGTACCCCGACGTCCAGGCCCAATGGGAGCCACTGATCACTGTTGACCAGCACCGTGCCGTCGTCGCACTGCTCTCCAACCCCGACCGTCGCACCAACTCCCGCCCCGGACGGTCAGCCACCTACCTCGGCTCCAGCCTGTACCGATGTGGTGGTTGCGGTGCCACGATGGTCTCCTGGCACGACGGCAAGGACAAGCACGGTCAGCCCGTCATGGCCTACACCTGCCGCAACGCCGACTCCTCCAGGCATTCGACCCCCGACGGTCCCCGTGGCCACCACGTCACCATCCGCATGGCCTACACAGACGAGTATGTCCGGGAAGCTCTGCTGGCCCGCCTGGCCGAGCACGACATCCAGGACGCTATCGCTGAGGTCTCCGGCGAAAGTGAGGAGGTCGCACAGCTGATGACCGACCGCGAGGCCATCAGGGTGCAGCTCCGTGAGATCGGTGATGCGCTCGGTCAGCGCCAGCTGACTGTCGCTCAGGCCACCACAGCCAACAACCGGCTGAACTCCGACCTCGAGAAGATCGACCAGGCCCTACAGGCCCGCGACCGCTCCGGTGTCCTGGTCGACGTGGCGGAAGCAGCACTCGATCCCATCACCTGGTGGGAGGACGCTCCCCTGGCGTCCCGTCGAGCTGTCCTGGACGCCCTGGCCACGGTGACGATCCAACGGACTACCCGCCGTGGTGGTGGCCGCGACCTGGACCGCATCGACATCGACTTCGGGAAGCCTAGGACGTAAGGCCAAACTTGTTGCCTCTGTCTCAGAGCGCCAAGACCCTCACCTTACATTCCGATTTCGGAACTGGAGAACACGATGCTTTTAATCGTTCCCATACTCCGGCTCCGTATACAAGTCGGGCTCAACCTCAACGTAGTATTCTTCATCCAGCCCCGCAGCACGCATCAAATCCCACGAATCTAAAATCAGATGACACGTCGTGCAAGCGAAAAACTCTCCCGAAAAAGCGACCTCGTAAATTTGATCACCGAAGAAGTCACGACTCGGCCCTGAGCTTACGTTATTTACTGCCTCACCTTCAACGGTTCCTAAATTGCCACACGCAGGACACGTAGCCACCGAGGAATATCTCATGCCGGCAGTGAAATCGTCACGATACTTCCACCTTTCTGCCTCGGTCGGTGGCATCGAGTCGGACTCAAACCTCCTAAGATTTAGCTCCGAAGCTTCTATCAGCGCTTCCACCCTCTGCTCCAACCACCGACTATTCTCTTCAAGATGCTCTTCCACCTGCCGCGCTTGAGCATTCCCAACCAGGGCGGATGGCTCGAGGGAATGGGCAGCCAACAAAACGCTGACGAGTGACCAATATTGAGACCACCAAGCACTATCAGGCAAATGCATTATTGGAACTTCGAAACCGTGGACGTACTCATTCCTCGCATCGGAAATCTTCTTCGCCGTCTTAAGATCGAAAGATTTGTACAACGCATCACAGCGCTTAAAAGCAGTCGTCGCTGTCACAGTGACATGGTCGACACTGTCCCTTAGTCCTAGTGCCTTATATAGCTGCTCTCCCCCTCCATGCCCCGGATCAACCACTAGAACTCTCGAGGTCTTGGCAAGGGACCACTTCGCAAGTAGCTCAAGACTGAGCGAAGCCCAAAAACGCCGCTCATCCTCAGTTCGACCATCATCAGGATCAGTCGCCCGATTGGTGAAGAGTTTTGCCTTTAACCAGAACGCGTCTGGCGAAAATGGAATCATCTCTGCCTTTCTGAACATGCCATACGATATATCGCCCTATTCTCGTCACCGTCAGAGACTGCTTCCCTCGCATGAAGTATCATCCTGTTACGTATCAGCAATACCTTGCCGGGAACGTCCCACTCAAATCTCCCTACCCTGTCCTCACTTGGATTCTCCATCGCACGAGTGATCCTCGAAGAGTAGGTATCCATAGGGGTCATGCACAAGGGATCAAATCGCAAACCTTTACTATCGTGGGCTGTAGCCAGAAAGTCCTTACCCCCCTCCCCCGGGCGCACCATGAAAACTCCTTGCCCAGCCGCTTCGCATAGATCCTTGATCGGGTCACTATACAAAAGGGTTGGTGTTGTGCTGACTTCCCAGGACCACATAGCTATAAACTTCGGCGGTTGAGGCAAGTGAGAACCGTCCACGTGTAGCGGCTGGCGACCAGTGCCGACTTTAGCACTTATCGAGTTAGGTGCCGCGTCCTCTTTACTAGACGGATTGAGGACCGAAATGTATTCCCCACTCTTCCGATTCGGCTGAGGAGCATGTTCGTGAAAAATAAACGCACTCTTAATCAGACGATTCGCCTCTTCAGCGCTTGCAATAGGTAGCCTCGCGGCTGCCCAACCAGACCTGGAAGATGCACCTATTAGGTGCCCTACTACGTCTCGATACTCGCCAAAATTTGCCATTAACTCCACATCTCTCGTCAAAATGACTATTATCCGCGTGCAGGCCCATCACGCAGAGTCGACTTCTTACCTGTATCCGTTGTCAGTAACCATTAAATCGCCTTTCGAGCATCCGCAAGCTCACGGCTGGCTGCAGCGGTGCCGGCTCCCACCCGGAGGCGCTCAGGAAAGTGTGGTCAGGCTGCACCGGAAGACGCAGCCAATTGATCTCGTCACCCGTGATCGCATTGGTAGGCGTTCGGAAGTAGGTGAGGAAGTCATCCTCTGCACCGGTCAGTGGTGCCCACTCAGCCGTTCCTTCACCGCGTACGCTCCACGTGATCTTGATCTCGTCCTCAACAGGATTGCCAGTCGCCATCAAGAGCCACCGGCGAAAGATCTCATAGTCGGAAAGCTCTTCCTCGTCCGCGTACGCACTGTCTTGTGCTGTGACAGCCCAGTTGACGCTCCACCCCAACGAGAGCCGTAGACCGGCATGAACGTGGCCGTTCTGCTTCGAGACAAAGTCCCACTTGTTCGCTTCATCAGTGTAGGTGTCCATGGAGACTGAGAATACAGGGGCGCTCGGACACCGAGCGCAGGTTGTTAGTCAAACGGACACATGGACACGGGAGGTTGTGCCATACTCACCTCAGCCGCATCCCCCCTGCGGCGAGGCCCCGTTGAGTTGAGCACCCCCCGCTTCTCACCGGGCCGACCTACTCCGAATACTTCCCTGTCCCGTTCAGCGCCGCGTACAGCGTCGACCGGGAGACTCCCAGATCACGGGCGATCACAGCCTTCGGCACACCCATGTCGATGTTCTGTCTCGCACCCTCGATCTGCTCCGTCGTCAGCTTCGCCTTCTTCTCGTAGACGCCTCGCTTCTTCGCCTCCACGATGCCCTCAGCCTGCCGTTCACGGGTGGTCGCCCGTTCGAGCTGCGCGACCGCAGCAAGGATGGTCAGCATGAACTCCCCCTGAGGGGTGTTCGTGTTCAACGCCGGGTTGTCCACGAACTCCACCGCTACCCCCTTGTCCTTCATCTTCTCGACCATCGCCAACAAGTCCGTCGTCGACCGGGCGAGCCGGTCAGGTGACTTCACCCGGATCGTGTCACCCTGCCGGACATAGTCCAACATCTCGCGGAGCTGTTGGCGGTCAGTACTCTTGCCAGAGACCTTCTCGGAAAACAACCTGTCGACATCGCCCAGCGCGGCGAGCTGACGATCCAGGTTCTGATCCGCCGCCGACACTCGGGCATACCCCACTACTTGTCCATTCACTTCCAGTTCTCCCAACAAATCTGTGCAATATAACTACTACCCTGTGAGCTTGTTCGCTATATGGCTCGTTTTCTGGATCGCTACATGTCATCCTGCAGGCAGGGTTGCGGGACTCCGACGGCCCCTGATTGGCACACCAGAGTCGCCAATCGGCGGTAACGACCAGTTTCAGCCACGCGGCTGCCTGATCAGGCTGGCTCGAATCACTACTATTGGGCACCCTCGTCTAGGCCTGCATCAGCGAGCCCAGCAATCAGACCGGCAATCTTCACCACGGCATCGTAGAGTTCAGTATCACCGACAACTGGACGGAGTAGACGAGCATGTTCGGCGAGCTCCAAACCAAAGGTCTGATCCACAGCGCGCTCCCCTCGGGGAGTGAGAGCTACTGATGCGGATCGCCGATCCCCCGGAACGGAAGATCGCTGCAGTAACTCCCGTTGCTCAAGGCGCCTGAGATGCTTAGCCACCCCTGCTCGCGTCATTCCCAAGTCGCGAGCGAGCTTTGCCCCGGTCATTTGCTCGCTACTGTGACGCAGAGGGACGAGAACTTCCAGCTCAGCGGGACTTAACTCTTGCTGTTCACAAGCACTTTCCGAAGCACGCTCCAGAGCCTCGTGGATCAGTTTGAAGCAACCCACGACTGACATCGTCCGGTCATCCAGGTCAGGATTCTTGCGCAACCACCGTTCGATGACCTCGCCGCGCCGTCCAGGTGTCATACCCGCCGCCTTATCGTTAACTAGTATACGATTGTGTGTATGTCCATCACACTACCAACGGAGGAATCAATGCAAGACATCGAACCCGAGGTTGTCATCATCGGCGCGGGCGCAGCTGGCCTAAGTGCTGGGCTCACGCTGGCCAGGGCCCGGCGTCGGGTACTCATCATTGACGGCGGTCTGCCTCGGAACCGTTTTGCTGAGCACTCACACGGATATCTCACTAGGGATGGGATGTCACCACAGCAGCTGCTGGAGAGAGGACGAGGCGAAGTTGAATCCTACGGTGGGCAGGTGGTCCCCGGAACCGTGCAGTCGATTGACGTATCGGAGCGGACCCCCAGCGTCGGCGCATTGACACTGATGACCGATACCCTAAATTTGCGGCCGCGAGCCGTCCTTGTCGCGACCGGCATCACAGATATTCTTCCCAGCATTCCCGGCGTCGCCGAGGGGTGGGGACGCACAGTCCATCACTGCAGCTACTGCCACGGGGCGCAACTTGACCCCGCACAAGAAGTTGTTGTGCTCGGGGGCGACAATAAGCGCTTCGTCCTGAAGCAGACCAAGTTGTTGCGCCACTGGGTTAGTACAGTATCACTGGTCACCTGTGGAATGGACCTCACCGAGACGGAGTGGTCCGATCTGCGTCAGCGCGGCATCGATGTTCTCGAGCAATCCGTTCATCACGTAGCGGACAACGAGGAGGGCGGATGCACGGTGACATTGGACAATGGAGACTCCAAGGGATCCGGAGCGGTTTTCGTCGGCCCTATCTTTAAGCCAAACGACCAGCTACTTCGCGGAGCTGGATGTGCTGTCAATGGGGACGATTGGATTCAAGCGGATCAACACGGGCGCACGAGCGTGCCGGGTATCTGGGCAGCTGGAAACGTCATTTCATCACCAGATCAGATCGTTAATGCCGCAGCAGCCGGTGCAACTGCGGCTATCAACATCAACGACACCCTGCTCGGCCTGGCCTGACAACCGTGGATCGAAGACATTCCTGGTCCGGCCACCCATCGTGGCCTTCAACAGCTTCTTCCTTGGGCGGAATCTGTTGGCTGGAAGATTTTAGCGCTGCCTGGTGGCATGACGTACATTGCGCGACAATCCCCCTCGACCTGCATGGAGAGCCCCCTGCGCCACAGCATCAGCTACCGTCATCGCGAGTGGATCGATGCCCATGGCATGCCGTGGTGGCTATAGCATGCCCTAGTCAGTGTCCGAGGACCAGGGTGCTGGCCGCGGCTTCGATGACATCGTCGGTGATGGTCTCCAACTCGTTGATCTTCAACACCCGCTTGATCTGCGGGAACAATCGCTCCACCACGCGGAAGTTCCCACGGGTCAGCCGCTCGATCGCGGCGATGGCCTGCGCATCCGTGAAGTCCTCCGGGTCAAGTTCTCTACCCAGGCGCTTGTAGTGACGATTGAGCACGAACAGCAGCTCGTCTTTGCCCAGGGCACGGTAGCGATGCGAGAATCCCAGCCGACTGAACAGCTGGGGGTAGTGCCGGAAGCGCTGGTCGATGCCGGGCATGCCGATGAACATGATCGCCACACCGTCACGATCATGGATGTCGCGAAGCATCTCCAGGGCGGTGGGAGGCAATCGTTCTGCCTCGTCGATGATGATCAACTCCGTGGCCCGGGGAGTCCTCGGGTTTATTTTGCTGACCTTCCCGGTGTTGATGAGGTGTTGGTCAATGCAAATGTCGAGGCGTTTTCGGTAGAATTCGACGTCCTTGATCAGCACGCGGTACTTCGGTTGGACCTCAGGGGTGTAGAAGATGGTCCGGGTCCGATGGGCCGTCGCGTAGATGGCCAGGTCCGATTCGCTGCGTGGCCCCCAGGCGTCGATGAACGTACCAAGGGCATCCCAGTGAGCGTACCGTCTGGCGGACTGTGTTTTCCCGACTCCTGCATCACCATGGCAGATACCGATGGTGGTGTCTTTACGGATGGCGTTGGCGAACTCGACGAAGCGGCGGTGCTCTTTGGTGACGATGAAGTCGCGGCTCATGGTGACAGGTCCTCTTCATAGGTCCGCAGGCGAGACGTACGGCCACGCGGACGTGGCGTTTCGGCGTTCACATCGGGGTTCACAGGGGCACGGTCTGTTGGGCGTGGTTCATGAGTGGGGATACGCTCGTTGATTCCGGCACGTAGTTGACGCCGTCGACGTCGACGAGCGGCCTGGATATCTGCCAGGCTGTAGCGCTGATTGGGATGGTCTTCATCCACGGCGACGCACAGCAACGTGTCGCGGTCGTACACCCGGATCTCGGAGAGATCCCGCGGGTCGTAGCGGATGGTGACGTCATGGCCGACAAAAGGTGCCAGAGTCGGGCTAAGGTAGCGCTGGCCTTGGAAGTGGATGCCGTCTCGCTGCACCCGGCGGTGGGTGGAGACCCGCAGCAGGAGCCCGTCGAGTTCTTCCAGGTTCTCCGGCATCCTGGGAATCCATCCCTGTCCGATCCACGCGGCCTTCGGGCTGGTGTCGATCGAAGAATGAGTGCGCTGGTTGTAGCTGCTGATGAACTCACCGACAGCGGTATCCAGGCTCGGCAGGTCCAGGACCGGGTGTGGATTGCGGACGCCCGGGGCAAGGTGACCGGGCAGGGTGGTGAGAAGTTCGGTGTTGACGGTGCTGAAGAACCGCTCGACCTTGCCACGGCCCTGCGGACGAGCGATGGTCGAATAAATAATCCGGATCTTCAACGCTGTCGTGGTGTATGCGATGTGACCACTGGTGAAATCGGAGCCGTGATCGACATAGAGGACATCGGGAATACCGCACATCGCCCAAGTGGGGTCTGTTTTCCGCCAGATAGCCTGGCGTAGTGCCAGGGCGGTGTTCATCGCCGAGGGTGCGGTGATGGTGACCATGTAGCCGCACACTGCCCGGGAGTAGTCGTCGATGATGATGGTGAGCCAGGGGCGAGTCGGGGTGCCGTCCGGGTTCTGGATGAGAATGTCGAGTTGGGTGTGATCGGCCTGCCAGATGGCGTTGGGGGACTCAGCCCGGTGCCGGTAGACCAGCTCGTGTCGATCCCGGTAGGACGTCGGACCCTCCAGAGCGAGGGTGACCATCGCCGGGTCAAGATCTTGGATGATGCTACGCACCGTGGCGTAGCTGGGTGGTTTCAGCGATAGTTGCTGAGCTCGGCTACTCACCAGGCGGTGCAGGGCGGCCATCGATGGCCGCGGTCTGGTGAGCGCGAGGTGTTCTATGTAGGCGACCAGTTCCGCGGATATGCGATGTGCCCCGGCATCGGATCGTGTGGTGGTGCGTAGACCGCGGATTCCGTCGGCCCGGTAGCGGGCAGCCCACCGGGATAGAGTGCGGGTACTAACGCCGGTGGTTCGTGCCAGGTCGGTCAGGGTGATGCCGTCTTCGATGTGCAGGCGAAGGATCTTCCAGCGTTGCATCTCGTCCATCACCATCACCTCACGACCTGATCATTGTGCCTGCATCAGGCGGGCAGTGCTGACTGTCGTCGTTTGGCGCCCTGCAGATGGCGGTACAGTGTTGCCCGCGACCAGCCGACCATGCTCGCGGCGTCTTCGGCGCTACGGCCTTTGGCTCGTTCCTCGGCGACGATGGCGAGCTTGCGGTCGACCACCTCTGGATCCACAGGTGGTCGGCCGAAGCGGGTGCCCTGGGCTTTCGCTGCGGCGATGCCAGCGTTGACACGTTCGGTGATCAGTTCTCGTTCGTACTCAGCCAGCGTGCCGAGCATCCCGAGCATCAACCGGCCCGAGGACGTCTCCGGGTCGATGCCGTCAGAGACCGACTTGATCTTCACCTCTCGTTCGCGCAGCAGGTTCACCGTGTTGAGTACGTCGAGCAGGGATCGGCCCAGCCGGTCGATGCGCCACACCACTACCGTGTCCCCGGGTTGGGCGTAGGCGAGAAGTTTCTTCATTCCGGGACGTTCGGTCGCGTTCTTCGCCCCGGAGGTGACGTCGCTGAAGACATCACGGTTCTGGACCCCGGCGGTGTGCAAGGCGTCGTGTTGAAGTGTCGGATCCTGGCCGACGGTGGATACCCGGGTGTAGCCCAACAGTCTCATGCCCACCATCATGCCTCACTAACCCCCGGCATGGAAGAAGATGGAACACATTACGGTAAGACAGGTTAGCGAGACAGTTTTCCTGCCTGTTCCCGCAGGAGTCATGGTTCTTGACGCGCTTGCTTCATGTGTCTTGTAAACCTTTAGATTATTGAGACAACTGGGGAGCGGCCCAGTGGCTGCTATTCCAATAATCCGGACCGTCGCACCGTGGAAGGATACGACAGCAATCGTTTCCGGTGTGAAGAAGATCAGGCGTGAGGAAGGAGCGAAGAGTACTTTCCTCACACCGACACAGTGCTTCGGCTCCAGGGCCGTGACCCTAGAGTTCGTCGAGCGCTTCTATGACCAGACCGGCAGCCAGCGCGCTGCTGTACTGCTGTTGCCCGGTGATCAGGCGACCATCACGTATTGCGAACGGCTCATTGGCTTCCCGACACAAGAACACAGTGTCGTCGATGCCTCTAGCCTCGCTCTCGATGGTGTAGTCGTTGAGAACAACACCGAAAGCCTCGTTAACCACTTCTTCCTCTGCATCGGTGAAGCCAGTCCACCGCTTCCCTGCAGCCAGCAGTGACCCGTCAGACAACCTGGACCACAGGGGACTGCTGCGCGGATAGGTGACAGGGTGTAGTCACGCCGTCAGTGCGACGGTCGTGTTC
>NZ_VDYZ01000129.1 GCF_007673095.1 Corynebacterium glyciniphilum AJ 3170 | reverse complement strand
ACACGACATCCACCCCGTCTGACAGCACACAACAAAACTCACCCACCCACACCAACACCACCTCCCCACCATACTCTCCTCACTCCTCCACAACCCATCAACCACCCACCCCCATACTCACCCCCCACCTTCATAATCCCTACAACACACCCATCATCCTCACCCCCATATACCTCGCGCCCCCAACTCTCCTACTCCCTTCTTTCCATTCCTCCCACTATATTCCTCCCCATTCCAAACCCATCAACCCCCCCATCCACAATCCAACTACTACCCCCACTCCTCCACCCACCAACTCTTCCCCAACCACCCACTCCCCCCT
>NZ_VDYZ01000128.1 GCF_007673095.1 Corynebacterium glyciniphilum AJ 3170 | reverse complement strand
CTCCCTCCACCCCCATCCCTCCCACTACTCCCCGCCTCACCACTCCCCCAACCTCCCCTCACTCATCCCCCCCATCCGCTACGCCCCCACCCATCCCGCCCCACCTCACCCCCCCCCTCCACCCTCATCCCCCTTCCCCACACCTTCACCACCACCTCATCCCCCTCAATCTCCCGAACGCCCTTCTCCTCCACCTCAACCCTCTTCTTCCCCACCTACCACACTCCTCCCATCACTCCTCCTTCTTCCACAACTCACCGCCCCGCCATCACCCCCTTCATCTCTCTACGCTACCCTTTATTCACCCCCACCTTCACAACACT
>NZ_VDYZ01000127.1 GCF_007673095.1 Corynebacterium glyciniphilum AJ 3170 | reverse complement strand
GCTCCCACCCCGTCCCCACCCTCCACACCCTTGCCGATCAGACCCTTCCCCACCTCGTACACCTCCCCCACAAACTCCTCCCCCCCCACCTCGACCCACTCACCCATCACCAACTCCACCCCCATCTCTACCTCCTCCCCCTCCCCCCCCACCACCACCACCACCCCACCCACTACCCCCCCCCCCTCCTCAACAATTTCTCACTCATCCCTCCATCCTTTCCTCACCCCCCATCACCCCCCTCCACCCTACCCCTCCCACAAACCCCTCTCCTCCCCCTCACCCTACTTCCATGCCACAGACATCCACATCACCCCAACATCCCCCCA
>NZ_VDYZ01000126.1 GCF_007673095.1 Corynebacterium glyciniphilum AJ 3170 | reverse complement strand
ACTCACCTATACCCCCCTCACCACATTTAACCACACCCCTCCTACCCCTCCCCCCCGCTCTCCCTCCATCACCCCACCTCCCTTCACCCCCCTCCCCCCCCCAACTTCCCCCCCTCCCTCACTCCTCCTCTCCCTCCACCTAAACCCCATCATTTCATCCTCCCCCTCCCCCTCTCTAAACTTCCATTCCCTTCCCCCCCACACCATCTCCCCCTCCCCCACCTCACCCACACCCCTCCCCCCCTCCATTTCCTCCCACCCCCCCTCCACATTCAGTCACCCCATCGCCTCCTCGATCGCTTCCGTCGCGCGCACTTCCACTCCCCCCA
>NZ_VDYZ01000125.1 GCF_007673095.1 Corynebacterium glyciniphilum AJ 3170 | reverse complement strand
CACCCCCTCCTCCCCGCCCCCGACCTCCACCCCCACCTACCCCCACTACTCACCCCCCTCCTCCACCTTCCCCACCTCCCACCCACCCTCTTCCCCCTCCCATCCCAACCCCTCCTTCTTCACCCCCACCCATTCGCTCTCGACCTCCTCCACCCCCAACCCCCCCTCCACCCCCCCCCGCAAACTCCCTACAATCCTCACTACCTCACCACCCCCTTCCCCTCCCTCTCCCACCCCATCACTCTCCCTCCTTCCTCTCCTCCACCTTCTCCAACCCCAACCTTCCTTCTTTCCCACCACACTACTACCCTCATCTCCAACCTAAACCTT
>NZ_VDYZ01000124.1 GCF_007673095.1 Corynebacterium glyciniphilum AJ 3170 | reverse complement strand
GGGGAGAGGAAGGGGGAATCTATGGGGTGGAAGAGAGATGTGGGGAGGTGGGGGAAGGGAGTGAAGGGTGGGTAGGGGGAAAGGGAAAGGGTGGGTGGGTGGGAGGAGGAGGTGGTGGGGGTGGATGTGGATAGGGATAGGGGTGAGGATGGGGAGGGTGTGGTGGGGAGTTGAGGGGATGGGGAGGTGGGGGATCAGGTGGGTGAAGAGGTGGGGATGGAGTGAGCGGGGGAGGTGAGGGAAATGGGGGAGGAGGGGGTAGTGGTGAATGGTGATGGGGGGGAGTTGGAAGTGGGAAGTCCGAGAGTTGAGGAGAACTTTGGTTCCGTGG
>NZ_VDYZ01000123.1 GCF_007673095.1 Corynebacterium glyciniphilum AJ 3170 | reverse complement strand
TTCCGCTTGTAAACTCCTTTCACCCATGACCAACCTCACCTTCTTGCGTCACTCACCCTACTCCTACAAGAACCACCCCCTAACTACCTCCCACCACCCCCCCTAATACCTACCCTCCCACCCTTCTCCCCAATTACTCCCCCTAAACACCTCCTACCTCCTTTCTCCCCTCCTCTCTCAAATTCCCCCCCTTAACTCCCCCCCTCCACCCCATACCCCCATAACTTCACTACTCTACCCCACACTCCAATTCCTCCTCTACCGCTCAAATCCCCACATATCAGCACGAACACCGATGCCCAAGCCAGCTCTCTCAGCAATTACTGACACT
>NZ_VDYZ01000122.1 GCF_007673095.1 Corynebacterium glyciniphilum AJ 3170 | reverse complement strand
GAGGGGGGAGTTGGATGCGGTTGAGGAGGGGTGGGAGTGTGAAGGTGAGGGGGGAAGGGGGATGGAGGAGGTGGGTGTGGGGAATGTGGGTGTGGAGGGGGGTGAGGAGGGCGGGAGGGATGAGGAGGAAGGAGATGGTGTTGGGGAGTGGGAGGAGGAGTTGGGAGGTGAGGGTGGGGCGGAGGAGGAGAGGGAGGGAGGTGAAGGTGGGGAGGGGGATGAGGATGAAGAGGAGGGGGGGGAGGAAAGAGAGCGAGGGCGTGGGGGGGTGCGTGGGGGGGGTGGAAAGGGTGGAGGGCGGCGGGGGCCGAGCGCTGCATAACCAACGGGGGG
>NZ_VDYZ01000121.1 GCF_007673095.1 Corynebacterium glyciniphilum AJ 3170 | reverse complement strand
ATGTTGGCTTAGAAGCAGCCATCATTTAAAGAGTGCGTAATAGCTCACTAGTCGAGTGACACTGCGCCGAAAATGTACCGGGGCTAAACATATTACCGAAGCTGTGGATTGTCCTTCGGACAATGGTAGGAGAGCGTTCTAAGGGCGTCGAAGCATGATCGCAAGGACATGTGGAGCGCTTAGAAGTGAGAATGCCGGTGTGAGTAGCGAAAGACGGGTGAGAATCCCGTCCACCGATTGACTAAGGTTTCCAGAGGAAGGCTCGTCCGCTCTGGGTTAGTCGGGTCCTAAGCTGAGGCCGACAGGCGTAGGCGATGGATAACAGGTTGATAT
>NZ_VDYZ01000120.1 GCF_007673095.1 Corynebacterium glyciniphilum AJ 3170 | reverse complement strand
TTACTCTTGTGACCACCACAACCATCTGCAGCCTGACTACCATCCCAACTCCCTTACCTCCCTCCGCCCCATGCCATAACCACACCATCATACCCCAACTCACCTCTACCCCACACCTCCCACACTACCCCCACTTACCCACCCCCCTCCCCACCCCCTTCATCCTCAACCCCATACCCTCCACCACCTCTTCCCTCCCCTCACCCCCACCCTAACCCCCCACTACCTCCACCTCCACCACCTTCACCCCCTCCCCCACCGATTCCCACCTCCGCCCCTCCCCACAGGCCCTCCCCCACCTCACCCCCCCACACACACTCCACCCCCACCACCT
>NZ_VDYZ01000011.1 GCF_007673095.1 Corynebacterium glyciniphilum AJ 3170 | reverse complement strand
TCGGCTCGGGGTCAGCCACTTAGGGGGTCACACCGGCTCCCACACCAACCATCATCTACGCCAGTGCGGCCAACCCCGACGCGACTGCCCCTGCCCTTGCCCCACCCTCACCGCATATCCTTTAGCACATGATGTATTCTTTGATGCATGCATCATGGAAAGGAAGGTCCGCCGGTGTGGGCACCGGGCACCCCGGAACGCTCGATTGCCGGACGGGTCGCCGAGGAACTCGCCGACGAGATCATCAAGGGAACAATCGAGGCAGGCCACAACCTCACCGAGGTGGAGGTGGCTACTCAGCGCGGAGTGAGCCGCACCCCCGTGCGCGAGGCGATGCTCCGGCTCGAGGCCTGGGGACTGGTCAGAATCGCCCCGAAGAAAGGCGCCACCGTCACCGTCCCGACCGCGCGCGAGCGCCGCGAGCTCCTCACCGTACGCTCCATGCTCGAGACTGACATCGTCCGACGCATCGCGGAGAACCCCGATGAACGCACCGCGTTGGCCGCACGGCTGGATGACACCGTCGACCAGCAACAAGCGAACGCCGCGTCCCCCGACAGCTTCGCCGCACTGGACTTCACGTTCCACTCGCACATCATCCACTTCGACGACAACCGCATCGTCACCGAAATATCCGGCCTGCTCGCCCCACGGCTCGCCCGACTGACCTTCCTGGCCATCCGCGCCATGACAGGCAACCTCCAGCCCGTCATCGACGAACACGCGACGCTGGCCGATGCTGTCCGACAGGGAGACGTCCACCGCTTCGAGGAACTCATCCAGGCACACCTCACGGGGTGGCACGGCCATTACGAGGTCGCCCCATGAGTCCGGATGTGCCCCCGAACCGCCTGTGGATGCTCCCCGTCCCGGCAGTGTTCCTGCTCGCCTGGGGCGGCAACCACTTCACTCCCCTGCTCCACCTCTACGAAACGGTGGGCGGGTACGCCCCGTGGCAGTCGAATCTCCTGCTGGGCATGTACGTTTTCGGGCTCATCCCCGGACTCCTTGTCGCCGCAGCCCTGTCCGACCGCCACGGACGCAGGACAGTGACACTCTCCGGCCTGGTTGCCGCTGCCGTGGGCAGTGTCATCCTGGCCTGCGGCATGAGCTCCTTCACCGTCCTGTGCATCGGCCGGCTCTTCGCCGGCGTCGGGGTCGGAGTGGGCATGTCCGTCGGCTCAAGCTGGATCAAGGAGCTGTCCGGACGAGACCACGACCCGGACGCGAAGATCACCGCCGGGGCCCAGCGTTCCTCCCTCTCCCTCACACTCGGTTTCGCGATCGGGGCAGGTGTCACCGGCGCACTGGCCCAGTGGGGACCATGGCCCGCCCAGACGCCTTATGTGCTGCACGTCCTACTGTGCCTCCTGGCACTGCTCCCGACCATGCGCTGCCCCGAAACGGTGCCACCGCAGGTATCACACGACGCCCACCCCTGGTGGCACGATCTGACCGTCTCACGGTCGTCGCGGCGCCCGTTCCTCCGTGTCCTCGTCCCCGCGGCACCATGGGTCTTCGCTGCGGCGGGCATCGCTTACGCAGTACTTCCGACAGTTTTCGAGGAGAGTCTCGGCGATCACACCACCATCTTCGCCACCGTCCTCACTGTCCTCACGTTGGGGACAGGGTCCGCCACACAACCCGGAGTCAGCTGGCTCAACCGGGTGACGCGCGGCCGGGCGCTCCCGGTCGGGCTCGTGTGCCTCTTCATCGGTCTGGTCCTGGCCGCCGTGACCGCGGCCGTGGGAAGCCTTGTCCTGGCGTTCGTCGCCGCAGTCGTCCTCGGCGGTTCCTTCGGTGTCTGCCTGGTCGCCGGCCTCCTCCTGTCGCAGGCCCTGGCCACCCCACAGGAGCTTGCCGCAATGACGGGCATCTACTATTCGGTCGCCTACCTGGGCTTCCTCCTGCCGACCGTATTGGCGGCACTCACCGGCGGTTCGGACTACGCACAGGCCCTGGTCGTCGTGGCCGCGTGTTGCCTCGTATGTGCGGCCCTCGTCGCCACGGGACTTTCGTCCCGGAGGAAGTAGCCGGTCACCCGTTCCATAGACGGCCCCTACACTGCACTGCTATGGTTCTAAGCCAACCACTTCACCAGCAGAAAGTACGGGCCATGACCCTCTCACCTGTCTCTCGCCGCCTCAAGGCCGGCATCGCCGCCGTCGTCGTCACCCCCGCCCTCGTCTTCGCGCCCACGGCCGTCGCCGACTCCTCACAGGACGCAGGCACCTCTGCCGACTCTTCGCTGCCCGCGGATCTGGTCAGCAGCCTGAACGGCGAGAAGGCCGGGCCTTTCGACGCCCTCGGAAGCCTGGGCAGCATCGGCGGTGGCGAGATCGGCGCTGCCGTCACTGTCGTCACCGCACTGCTCGATGCCGGCGTGAGCGTGGGCGACATCATCACCATCTTCATGGCACTGCAGGGTGCCGGTGTGAGCATCAGCGACATCATCGCAGTGTTCTCTTTCCTCGCCGATAATCCGGCCGCCCTGAAGACCGTGCTCTTCCTCATCGAGAAGGGCTGGATCACCCAGATCCTCGCACTGATCCGCTGACTCGGGAAGAACCCCCGCTAGAAGTGGCGCCCCACGTGGGCTTCCTCGCGGGCCGTCTTCACCATGTGCGGGTGGTGCAGCTCGAACGCAGGACGCTCCGACCGGATCTTCGGCATCGAGGTGAAGTTGTGCCGCGGCGGCGGGCAGGAGGTGGCCCACTCCAGCGAATTGCCGTAACCCCACGGATCATCGACGGTGACGACCTCACCGTAGCGCCACGACTTGAACACGTTCCACACGAAGGGAAGCACCGAAACGCCCAACAGCAGTGCGCCGATCGTGGACACCTGGTTCAACAGGGTGAACCCGTCGGAGTCAAGGTAATCGGCATAACGACGGGGCATCCCCATGTTGCCGAGCCAGTGCTGCACCAGGAAGGTGGTGTGGAAGCCGATGAAGGTCAGCCAGAAGTGGATCTTGCCCAGCTTCTCGTCCAGCATGCGGCCGGTCATCTTCGGGAACCAGAAGTACACACCGGCGTAAGACGCGAACACCAGGGTGCCGAACAAGGTGTAGTGGAAGTGGGCGACCACGAAGTAGGAGTCCGACAACTGGAAGTCAAGCGCCGGCGACGCCAGCATCACACCGGTCAGACCACCGAACAGGAAGGTCGCGAAGAAACCGACCGCGAAGATCATCGGCGTCTCGAAGGTGATCCGCCCCTTCCACATCGTGCCCAACCAGTTGAAGAACTTCATCCCGGTCGGCACCGCGATCAGGAAGGTCATGAAACTGAAGAACGGCAATAAAACCGCACCAGTGACGAACATGTGGTGCGCCCACACCGCCAACGACAGTGCGGCGATCGACAGGGTGGCGAACACCAGACCGACGTAGCCGAACATCGGCTTGCGGGAGAACACCGGGAAGATCTCCGAGACGATACCGAAGAACGGCAGGGCCAGCACGTAGACCTCGGGGTGGCCGAAGAACCAGAACAGGTGCTGCCACAGGATCGCACCACCGTTGGCCGGATCGTAGATGTGGCCACCGAGGATCCGGTCGTAGAGCACGCCGAGCGCGGCAGCGGTCAGCAGCGGGAAGATCAGCAACACCAGCAGTGACATGACCAGGATGTTCCAGGTGAAGATCGGCATGCGGAACATCGTCATACCCGGGGCACGCAGGCACAGGATCGTGGTGATCATGTTGACTGCGGAAGCGATCGTCCCCACGCCGCCGACACCGACACCGATGATCCACAGGTGCGAACCCACGCCCGGCGAGTGGATGGCGTCGGCCAGCGGCATGTACATCGTCCAGCCGAAGTCCGCCGCGCCACCCGGTGTCATGAACCCGGACAACATGATGATGCCGCCCCATGTGGTCAGCCAGAACCCCAGCGCATTCAGCCGGGGGAAGGCCACGTCCGGTGCACCGATCTGCAGGGGCATCACGTAGTTCGCGAACCCGAACACCAGGGGGCTGCCGAACAGCAGCAGCATGATCGTGCCGTGCATGGTGAACAGCTGGTTGAACTGCTCATTGGACAGGAACTGCAGACCGGGGTGGAACAGCTCCACACGGATCAGCAGCGCCATGAGGCCGCCGATGAAGAAGAAGAGGAAGGCCATCACGATGTACATGATGCCGAGCTGCTTGTGGTCGGTCGTGGTCAGCAGCGTCCATGCGTGGCCACCTTTACGGGATCGGCCACCATGGGGCCGGCTCTCGGGCCGGAGGTGAGGGGTGTTCTTCTTCTCGGATGGGGTTACGGCAGTCAACGGTCCAAACCTCCTGAAGCGTCGGTGGCGGACTCTTGCCCGGTCGTCAGCCGGTGCCGTCACACGGTGTCGGTAAACCGACTATAGGTTTGGCGCGTTTTAGCTGGTGAGGCCGTAAACCTTATGGGGTAATCACTTGTTCTTATGTGACCACGGCGACACGGTGGTGAGGTACTTCGCGAGGGAGTCCAGGTAGACGGCACTCGCCGACCCCGGATCCCACACCAGCTCGTAGAACATCTCGACCTGCGTCCCGTCGTCCCGGACGATGCGACGTGAGGCCATCCCCTCCTTGACGTGCCGCTCCGGAAGAACGACTGACCCCATGCCTTTGTCGGCCCAGCCAGGCAGGGCACTGCAGTGGGTGACCTCCATCTCCGCACGTTTCATCGGCCGCCCGGCCTCGGCGAACATGTCGGAGACCATGCGGGTGATTCCACAGCCGTGGCGGCACAGGATCAGCTCGCGTTCGGCGAGTTCGTCGACGGTGATCGTCTGGCCTGCTCCCCCGTCCGTCGGGTCCACCAGCACCAGGTAGTCGGAATCGATCAGGCGGTGGCTGTACCCGGGCAGGGATCCGAGTGCCGGGACGATGATCATCTCGAGGCTCCCCGCCTGCAGGAACTCCTCCAGCGGTTCCAGTTCCGCCTCCAGCAACATCACGTCGTGGCCGGTGGCCAGGGCGTTCGGGCCGTGGATGGCGTCTTTGAGCTGACCGACGATGGTCTTGTCGATCTTCGGGGAGATCCCCACCCGCACGGTGCCGGACCGGCTGGACGTGAAGGACTCCGCCTCGACTTCCATCCGGGTCACGTCGGTGATGATCTGCTTGATGCGGGGCAGCATCGCAGCTCCGAACGCCGTCGGCGACGTCCCCCTGGGGTTACGGAGGAAGATGCGTCCGCCAAGATGCTCCTCGAGTTTGGCGATGCTGATGGACAATGCCGGTTGGGTGACCCCGAAACGACGCGCGGCTGAGCTGAATGATCCCGTGTCCGCCACCGCGTCGGCATAGCGCAGAGATTCAAGTGTGAGTCTGGCATTCATGATGTTTTCATCCTATGACCGCTGACCTGCACCATAAAACATTGTCCATAAACAACAGTGATATCAGCATAAGCAGCACCGGTGACGGACGTCTCACCGTCCCGCGATCCGGCCCTGCACCGCACCGCCGGCAGGACGCGCCCCGCCGTCAGCGACGGTTACGCCTGGTCAGTCGGCCGGATCATGACGGTGTCCACGTCCATGTGCACCGGACGGTCCGCCACCCACCGGATGGTCTCTGCGATGTCCTGGGCCGTCAGGTTCAGAACGCCTTCGTAGACCTGCTGTGCCCGTTCCTCGTCACCCTTGAACCGGTTGAGGCTGAAGTCCGTCGCCACCCGTCCCGGGTCGATCTGGCAGACACGCACCCCTTTCTCCGCGAACTCCATACGCATCACATCGGACAGTGCGGTCTCCCCGAACTTCGCGGCGTTGTAGCCTGCTCCGCCACGGTAGGCTCCCCTCCCTGCGATGGAAACCACGTTGATGACCTGCGGCGCAGCCGTGCGAGTGAGCTCGGGGAAGAGAGCCTGGGTGACCTGGAGCGTACCGATCACGTTGGCCTCGTACATCCACCGCCAGTCGTCGACGTCCCCGTCCAGCACCGGGTCCAGCCCTCGGGCTCCACCGGCATTGTTGACCAGCAGGTCAGCACCGCCCAGGTCATGGACGGTGGATGCCAGCGCGTCAACGCTGACCCGGTCGGTGACGTCGACCTCCACCACGTGGGCCGTCGCGTCCGGGGCGTCGCACGCAATACGCCCGGCCACCTCCCGGAGCTTCTCGGGACGTCGGGCTGCGAGGACGACGTCCCACCCGTCGGCGGCGAGGGCGACGGCGGTGGCCTCACCGATGCCGGCGGAGGCACCGGTCACGATGGCGAGGCGGCGTGCTGAACTGTCTGTCTTATTGGTCATATGCCCGAGAATAGCCGTTCCGGTGACATAGAATCACCGGTTATGAGGCTCCCGAACATGCTCAACGCCCGCGTCACCCGTGCCCAGATCGATCACCCCGTGGTCGCGGCGAAGGTGATCCGGAAGCTCACCGGATCCAGCGGGAAGAAGAAAGGTGCCGAGAACGGTTCACAGGCGGCATCCCCTGCTGCTCCCGCCCCCACGCGGTACTCCCTGACCCGGACCAACGGCATCGACGCCGCGAAAGTCGCTGCCGGAGTCCCGGCCGCCCACTAATTTCTCGTGTCGTTAGTTCTTAGATTATTTAAGGTGTAGGAGGGTAAACCATGCCCACCAACCCCGCACCAGCCTTGAACCTGCGTGGCGGTGACCGAGACACACTCGAGTCCTGGGTCCGGCCGACACCCCTCAAAGCCGGGCTGGTGCAGCGCGCACGGATCATCCTGTGGCCGCCGAGGGGATGGCCAATGCGCATATCGCCGAGGCTGCCAGCACTACCACGACCTCGGTGTGGAAGTGGCGCAACCGCTACCGCGAGGCCGGTATCGCGGGCCTGGCGGACCTACGGGGTACAGCCCTGGAAGGCCGAGACGTTCAAGTTCTCCACCGACCCGGAACTGGTTGCCAAAGTCACCGATGTTGTCAGGCTGTATCTGGCGCCGCTGGACAACGCGATCGTATTGTGTATCGACGAGAAGTCCCAGATCCAAGCACTCGACCGCACCGCCCCGATGTTGCCGATGCGGATCGGCGATGCCGAAAGACACACTCATGATTACAAGCGTCACGGTACGACCACCCTGTTCGCCGCACTGGAGGTCGCCACTGGGCAGGTAACCGGGGCGGTGAAACCGAAGCACCGCCGCAGCGAGTTCCTGAGCTTCCTGCGCCAGATCGACCGGGCCTACCCTGAGACTGAGTTGCACCTGGTGATGGACAACTACGCCACCCACAAAAGAACCGAAGTACGCGCCTCGCCGGCAGCATACCCCCGCTTCCACGTGCACTTCACCCGACATCCGGATCCCGGTTGAACCTAGTGGAAGTGTGGTTTGGCACCATCGACCGATAGGCGATCAAACCGGGCGTGTTCACCTCGGTCAAGGACCTGAATGCCAAGATCCGGGCGTTTATCACCGGGCGGAACAAACGCAAGCACCCGTTCGTATGGACGAAAACGGCTGACGAAATCCTAACAAAAGCGAACCGTCAAACAACTTCAGAAACGAAACGCTAGACCGGGTACGGACAATAAAGCACGAAAGCGTCATCGATACACTCAACTATAAAACACGAATCTTAGCACACGGTAATAAAACGGCACTTCATAAATACGACGACAACACCACACCGGAATAGAACTAATTGGAAGATTATCAGGATGCCATTCTACCCGACCGAGAGTATAAAATACACGGATTTTCGCCAATCCTGTCGCGCCTTTAAACCCAGTGAACTTCTTCCTCTAATAGCCGCCACTTCTGCAGATACGGCTAAAATCGATGACCGAGATTCCTATATTCACACCTTGCCACCATGGGGGCTAGCTGCTGCAGCGAGGGAATCCATCTTAAGCGGGAACGAACTCAGGTCAAAGCCTGCTACATTGTTTGAGCTACGTGGATTGATGGAGAGATTCAAAACGGTACACGATGTCACCCATGAAGACATTGACGATATCTGGTTTCCTGTAAAACTTCTCACCGGTTACGCCTTTGAACAGGTGCCTTTTTCACACTCAACATTCTACGACCTATGCCGCTCATACTCAATATTTGTTGATGGGCCCAGACGGGCTAAAACAAAGATCATTGACGATGCGGCGATGAGAGAGATATTTGATGGGCATGCGCTAACAACCGTCATCTCGTCGGCTTTCCTCATTTACGTCGGCGTACTGAACAATATGGGAATATTCGACGTTCGATGGCTCACTCAGGATAACTTTGCAAGTGTGCGCGAGAAGTTCTCGGTCAAGTGCACTGCGGACTTGCTAGAAAGCATGACGTCCGATATACATTCAATGCGGAAAGACTTTAAACTCGTCACTGGCCACGACTACTGCGATGAGCGTTTTGACTATAACCCACTAATTTCGTCACCCTTCGTAGATCTGGGTAGTACACCTCCCATTTGCCCAGTCCCCGAATATATACTCCGATCGATCACACCGGAAGGAATATTCTACAAGGGGGTACGCAAGTTTGGAAGCGCTTTCGCCGATGATCTCGGAAGTCTTTTCGAACTATACGTCGGGCAACAACTTCAGCAAATCCCTAACGCCCTGGTATACCCTGAGATCTGTATCGATCGGAAAGCCGGTAGAGAGAAGAGTGTAGACTGGTTTGTCATCTTTCCCGATCTAGTTATTCTTGTCGAAGTTAAATCGACGAGAATGAATAGAGAAGCACGGATGGGCAAAGATGAAACAGTACAAAACTTAGGCCGGACGATCGATAAGGCTAGATTGCAGATATCGAGGTCTTTGGATTCTATAATAAATGACGTTCCGGAGTATGGAAAAATTCCAAAGGACAGAGCCTTCTTGGGTCTCATCATCACAGCAGAGCCTTTTCCCCTATGGGAGGGCTATCTTGAAGCCAGTGGCGGAGCCTTTATCTCCGATAATTACAGAGAGGACGAGCCCAGTTCCAGGCGACACCCTCTAACACTGGCGAGTATTCGAGATCTCGAAGAGCTCATCACCCACGGTGATGACGTCAACCAGATAATCGTAGAATTGATGAAAGACAAAAGTTTCCAGGCTTTGCATATTGGAAATATTGCGCCTTCGCAGACTAAGAAGAATGGGATTGTTGTAGATTCATGGAGGAAAATTTTTCCCGATCTCTCGGATGGTAAATAGAGCTCTACCTACCGTCGCGCCTACCCCAGCTGTCACATGGCCATGTACCCGAATATTCTTTCTTGAACACACCCCGCCTACGGACGCGGCACCAGGTACCGTCCCGCCCCCGGGACGACCTCCACGTCCATCGGCAGGGGTGCGAACATGTCGCCGTCGGCATAGCCGTTGATCTGCTGGCCGCCACGGTCGGTCATCTCGATGCGCACCTTCTTCGCCCGGTAGGTGTGCACCCCCTTCTCCTCCACGAAGCTGCCGTCGAAGATCTTGATGAACTTCAGGGCCGCCTTCGTCCGGCCCATCCGTTCCAGCACGGTGATGTCCAGGATGCCGTCGTGATGGTCGGCGTCGGGGCAGATGAGCATGCCGCCGCCGTAGCTCTTCGTGTTGCCCATCGCGACCAGGGTCATGTTCTCCTCGATCACCTTCTCGTCCGCCGTCCCCGGGTCCAGTACCAGCCGGGTGGGGATCGAGTGGAAGTTGAGGAACTCCGCGACGATGGAGATGTTGTAGCGCATCTGCCCCTTCGGCCACGTGATGCGGTTGGTCCGGTCAGAGACCAGCGAGTCGAAGCCGGCACAGGCGATGGTGCCGAACCAGTGCTCCTCACCGGCGTCGTTGCGCATCCGTCCCAGGTCCGTGGTGGTGCAGAACCCCCGGGCGACGATATCCGCCGCGCGGCGCGGGTGGGTCGGGATTCCGTACTCGCGCGCATGGTCGTTGCCGGTGCCGGCCGGGATGATGCCCAACGGGGTGGACGACCCTGCCTGTTCCTGCAGTGCGAGGTTGATCAGTCCGTCACCGCCGCACACCACCAGCGCGTCGATCTCCTCCTCGGCGACCATGCGTCCGGCCAGCTCGCGGGCCCCCTCGGGCGAGGCCCCCTGGATACTGACCACGTCGATGCCGTGGTCGGCGAAACGGTCCCGGGCGACCTCGGCAGCCGTCCCGGCGCCTCCTTTGCCCGCGTGGGGGTTGGTCAGCAGGGCGACGCGCTTCAGGTCGACGTGCCCGACCTCGTAGGTGTTCATCAGGATGCTCCGATCAGGGTTCCGGGGTTCATGATGCCCGCCGGGTCCAGCTTGTTCTTCACCGTCCGCAGGATCTCGACTCCGAGTTCCCCGATCTCCGCCGACATGAAGGGTCGGTGGTCTGCGCCGACGGCGTGGTGGTGGGTGACTGTCCCGCCGTTCTCGGTGAGTGCCCTGGTCACCGCGGTCTTCGCGGTGCGCCACTGCGCCACCGGGTCCCCCTTCTGCGCGGCGACGATGGTGAAGTACAGCGAGCAGCCCTCGGCGTAGACGTGGGAGACGTGGCACATGATCAGCGCCATCGTGCCCGAGGTGTTCAGGGTCTCGGCCAGCGCATCACCGACGGCCTTCTTCAACCGGGGGACGTTCGACCAGTCGGTGCAGGTCTCCAGGGTTTCGCACAGCGCGCCGGAGTCCAGCAGGGAGTCGCGCAGCACCGGGGCGTTGAACCGTCCCTGCTCCCAGTGGCGGGCGGGGTCCTCCCCCACGCTGGTCGCCCCCATGGAGAGCAGCAGGTCGCGGGTCTCCTTGTGACGGGACGCCGTGTGTTCCCCGGTGCCTTCGTACATGGTGATGCACATGCATCCGGGCGGTGCGCTGGATTCGCCGGCCTTGTCCCCGGAGGAGAGGTTGATCGACGACTCGATCTCGTCGGACAGGCGGATCACCGTCGGCCCCGTCCCGGTCTGCTTCACCGCGCGCAGTGCGGCCACGCCCGTGGTGAAGTCTGGGAAGGTGAAGGCCTCGTAGCGCTTGACCTGGGGAACCGGGTGGACACGCAGGCGGACCCGGGTGACCACGCCGAAGGTGCCCTCCGAGCCCATCACGAGCTCACGCAGGTCAGGGCCGGCGGCGGACGCCGGCGAGGCATGCCCGACGGTCATCACACCGACCGGGGTGACCATGGTGAGTTCACGCACCATGTCGTCGAAACGTCCGTACCCGGCGGAGTTCTGCCCGGAGGAGCGGGTCACCGCGTAGCCGCCGATGGTCGCGTAGGGGAAGGACTGCGGGTAGTGGCCGATCTGCAGCCTATGTTCGGCGAGCAGCAGCTCGGCCGCCGGTCCGGTCAGACCGGCACCGAGGGTCGCGAGACCGGATTCGACGTCGACATCCGTCAACTCGTCGAAGCGGGCGAGGTCCAGGCTCACCACGGCGCGGAAGGTACGTGTCCCGTCGGTGTCGGTCGGGGTCAATCCGCCGACGACGGAGGTGCCGCCACCGAACGGGACCACGGCGATGCCTTCGGCCGAGCAGAACTCCAGGATCGCCAGCACCTCACCGTCGGTCCCCGGCGCGAGGACGGCGTCCGGTGCGGAGATGACGTGTGAGCGTCCGGCACGCCATTCCAGCAGGTCAAGCGACGACTTGCCGCGGGCACGGGGCGCGCGCTGGTCGTCGTCGACGGACACGCGGGACTCACCGACGATATCGGCGAAGGCCCGGAGGTCGGTCTCCGACAGCCGGACGGGACTCAGCGTGACGGCATCGACGGGGAGGTCCTTCGCGGCCGTGGCGCCAGCCTCCTCCCGCACTCCCATCAGCGTCCCGAGCATGGACCGTGTCGAATCACCCAGCGGCTTCGCTTCGTCGACGGTGCCCCACAGGTTGAACTTCATCGGCGGCACGGGGACAGAGCTCACAGTGTTCATGTCTGAAAAGATACCCGGTGGAGCCGCATCTGATCGGGAAACCGCAGCTTCCGTCTTATCCACCGCATATGCTCGACACCATGCCGCATTTCAACGCCGACGCCGCCAGACTCAACGCCACCCGCCGTGCCCACGAGCTCGACGGCCTCCGCAACGGCACCACCCACGTCGACCTGGTCGTCATCGGCGCCGGCGTCACCGGTGCCGGAGTCGCCCTTGACGCCGCGACCCGCGGTCTGGACGTCCTGATCGTCGACGCCCACGACATCGCCTTCGGCACGTCGCGCTGGTCGTCCAAGCTCGCCCACGGTGGGCTGCGCTATCTCGCCACCGGCAATGTCGGCATCGCACGACGCTCTGCCCTGGAACGCGGCATCCTCATGGGCACCACTGCGCCGCACCTCACCCACGCGGTCACCCAGGTGGTGCCGGTGCAGGACCGCTACACCCGCGGGCAGAAGACGGCGCCACGGGTCGGGTTCATCGCCGGCGACGCGCTGCGCATCGCCGCACGCACCCCGTCGAGCACGCTGCCGCCGTCGCGGACCGTCAGCCGACAGCGGGTCACTGAACTCTGCCCGGCAGTCGACACCTCCGACCTGCGCTTCGGCTACGTCAACCATGACGGCCAGCTCGTCGACGACGCCCGCCTGGTCACTGCCCTGGTGCGTACCGCCGCCGGATACGGCGCCCGGGTGCTCACCCACTGCCGTGCCGTGGAGGCCCACGGGGACAGGGTCGTCCTGCAGGACGACCTGGACGCCACATCGTCGCCGGTCACCGTCACCGCCGGCGCCGTGGTCAACGCCACCGGCGTCTGGGCGGGGCATCTCGACCCGCAGGTCACGGTGCGTCCGTCCCGCGGCACCCACCTGGTCATCGACGCCGCCGCGGTCGGCAACCCGACCGGTGCACTGACCGTGCCGGTCCCCGGCCACAGCAGCCGGTTCTGTTTCATCCTCCCCGAACAACTCGGACGCTGCTACATCGGCATCACCGACGAGGACCTCGGGACCGACACCATCCCGGACGTCCCGGAGGCCCCGGACTCCGACGTGCAGTGGATTCTCGAGGTCGTCAACCAGGCCCTCGCCGTGGACCTCACGACCGACGACGTCCTCGGTGCCTTCGCCGGACTGCGCCCCCTGGTGCAGTTCAATGACTCGGCGGAGGGATCCACCGCCGACCTCTCCCGCGAGCACGTCATCCTCACCGGTGAGGGCGAGGACGCCACCTTCATCACCGTGACAGGCGGGAAGCTCACCGAGTACCGGCTCATGGCGGAGCAGACCGTGGACCTCGTCGCCGAGAAGCTCCGCGACACCGGCTCCACCCCTGGCCCGTGCGTCACGACGTCGCTTCCCCTCGTGGGGGCTCCCGGTGCTCCCGGTGTCGAGGACGTACGCTCCAGTGACCTCGCCGGACTACCGACCTCGATGGTCGACCGCTTCGGCCATGAAGCCCCGGCCGTCCTGCGGACCTGCCCGGTGGACCGGCCACTGGAGCCGGTCGCTCCGGGGATCGACACCGTCCGCGCGGAGTTCGCCTGGCACGTCACCCACGAGGGCGCACTGACCGTGGAGGATCTCATCGACCGCCGTTCCCGCATCGGCCTGGTCGACGCCGACCGGGAGGCCTGCCTGGCGACAGCACAGGAGATCCTCGACGCGGTGAGGTGACACAACGTCCGAACAACTCGAAACAACTTCAAACAACTCTCTTACCTGCGAATATGCTCCTGAAAACGCCGTCCGCGGGGCCCGGAGTTCTTCCCAAGTTGTTTGGAAGTTGTTTGAACAACTTCCAAACAACTTGTCTCATCCGCTACCCTCGACCTCATGGCACCGTTCCTCCAGCTGCCCGACACCGTCGACGCTGCACTCACCGCGATTCACCAGGGAGGAATCGGTGATGCCCTCGAATCAGCGACCCTGGATTTCAAGGAAGACCCAGACCGCGTACACCTCCGCAAAGGCCCGTCCTACCAGCCTCGAGGCAATTCTGATGCGCGTGCCATCGAAGTCCTCATCGACGAGGCAATCTGCTTCGCCAACGGCACTGCGGGTGACGGATACATCATCTTCGGAGTCGCCGACAAGACTCCCGGCCCTGAAGCCTTCACCGGAACAGACCGCGACCCCGGGTACCTCACGAAAAAGATCCTGGACAACACGCGTCCACCTCTCCGTGTAGAAGCGTGGGAGACCGAACGTTTCTCGACGCGGATCATCGTCTTCCGGGTCCCTGAGGGGCTCACCGTGTACTCGCGAAGGAACGGTGCCGCCACCCATCGGGTCGGTTCCAGCTGCCAGCCGCTGGAAGGCGAGACACGCCGACGCCTCGAACACGAACGGACCAACCCCGATTACACCGCCCGTCCGACCGGCCTCTCACCAGAGGACCTCGACCCTGATGCACTCGGCCAGGCTCGTAGCTACCTCAGCGCAACCAGACAAGCGACCGGCCACAGCGGCACCCCACCCCACACGGCCATGGACCTGCTCAGGGTACTCGACCTTGTAGCTTCAGACGGCTCCCCCAAGTACGCGGCAGAGATCCTTTTCCACCGTCGCACCGGTGACCGGCCCCTCGCCCGGTACTTCTACAGGAACTCCCCGCTCGGCCAACCCACGATCACGGATCTCAGGGATCCGCTCATTCTGTCCGCCCGCCGACTGCACGAACTGGTACGCACTCATTCCGACACCGAGATCGCGCGCGTCGACCTGGGACTCGGACAGGAAGCGTCGGTACCCACGTTTCCGGCACAGGCCGTCGATGAAGCGATAACAAATGCCCTTGTCCACCGGGACTGGGCACTCACCGAACCTGTACTCGTCGACCACGCCGCCCTCACCCTGAAGGTCTCCTCACCCGGCGGACTTCCCCCCGGTGTCAGCAGAGACCGGCTCCTGACCACGCCGTCGAGACCGCGGAACCCGTCACTGATGAACGCCATGAGAATCCTGGGGCTGGTCGAGCATTCTTCTGCCGGATTCGACCGGATGTGGCTGGCCATGCTGACCACCGGACGCCCCGCACCCGTCGTGGAATCCGACGACTATCTCGTCACCGTGTCCTTCTACGCCGAAAATCCGGACGAGCAGTTCATCCGCGCGGTGAACAAGGTACGCATCGACGTCTGCCCCAGCCTCGCAGATGACGTGACAGGAGTGATCATCTTCCGCTACCTGTCAGACCATTCCGTCCTGTCTGCCGCCACAGCAGCAACATTGCTCCAGACCCCACTCACCGAAGCCAGGCAGATGATGGCCCATCACGTCAGTACCGGCCTCATTGTGACTACTGACGCCCGCCCGGACGAATGGACTCTGAGTTCCGGGGTCCGTGACCTCATTTCCGACACCTTGACGGTTCCGCCTGCTGTGCCTACCGTCCAGAAATGGATTGAGGAGCACATCGCATCGGGTGAAGCGCTGACAAACCGGATGATTGCGTCTGCCACCGGTGCCGACGGGCGCGAAGTCACCACGACACTGCGCTTCCTCAGCGCCAGCGGCGTCATCCGCAAGGACCCGGACGGCCCCTCACGCGGCTCCGGCGTCCGGTGGATTGCCACCTGACCTGCGGTAGAACAGAAGCGAAACAACTCGAAACAACTTCCAACAACTCTCTTACCTGCGAATACGCTCCTGAAACGCCGTCCGCGGGGCCCGAAGTTCTTCCCAAGTTGTTTGGAATTTGTTTGAACAACTTTCAAACAACTTCTGCGTCGCACCGAATGCTGCGTCGACGTGTCCGGCCCTGGTGGCATACTGGTGAGCATGAGTCCGATCCAGCCCATGTCAGTACCGTCAGTACCGTCAGTGCCCTCAGTACCCGAGTCCAGTCAGGCAACGGGAAGCACCTCGACCACCTGGGCATCCGTCACAGGTGCGGACCCCGCCCACTCGCAGCGCTACATCGCCCGGTGGGAAGGGTTCGAGCACGAGGGCAAGGACATCGACGGTGAGGCGCGTCTGGTCGACGCGATGGCCTCCCGGCACGCCCGGATTCTCGACGCCGGCTCCGGGACGGGGCGTGTCGCCGTGAGTCTCGCCGCACGCGGGCACGTCGTCTCCGCCGTCGACATCGATCCCCAGCTCGTCGAGTACGCCCGCGAACGCTACGCCGGTTCCGGTGTCGAGTGGCATGTCGGTGACCTCGCCTCGTCCGACGATGTCCCGACCGGTCCTTTCGACATCATCGTCTCCGCCGGGAACGTCCTGGCCTTCATCCCCGACGCCGCCCACCGGCAGGCCCTCGGCGTCCTGGCCTCCCGGCTGGCCCCGGGCGGGCGGCTCGTCGTCGGGTTCGGCCTGTCGCGGGGGCGTTCCGTCGAGGTGTTCGAGGAGGATGTCGCCGCAGCGGGCCTGTGCACCGTCCAGCGGTTCTCCTCCTGGGAACTGCATCCCTTCAACGACGGTGAGAACGCCAGCGACTTCATGGTCGCCGTCCTCCAACGGTCCGGTGTCGACGGGGGTGCCGACGATGAGTGAGCCAGACCCCGCAGCCGACTCTGCAGCCGCCTCCGTGGCCCAGGTCGTGTTCCGCCACGATCCGACGAGTGCGCCACAGTGGACCTACTACGGAATCAACGCCCCGATGACGGGCAGCGCGCAGAAACTGTCCGAGGCGAAGTACGCCGCCAACCGTGACCTCCAGTTCCTGTCTGGCGAGGAGAAGCCGGCGATGCGCAGCTACGCCGAGTGGGCGGTCGAACAGGAGGCCAGCCCGGAGGGCATGCCGCGCTCCGCCCCCGCCATGTACGTGCGGTCCCTGCAGGACGAGGACACCAACCAGCGTCTCCACCGCCAGAATCTGGCGCAGGCCTACCTGGAGGGGATCCGGTCCACGCCCGAGATCAGGACCTCCCTGCCCGCGCTCATCGCCGGAGACGCCGACGATGACGGGAACAGTGACGGCAACGGCGAGACGAACGCCGCCATGGACGGTGCCGACGGCCCGGCGGATGTCATCCTCGTGACGCTCTTCCCCACGGACCTGTTGGGGGACGCTCTGCTCAACCTGACCGCAATGGACACCGTCATCTTCTGCCTGCCCGACGGAGACTCCCTGGGTTTCCTCCCGGTCGCCGGTGCCGACGTCTGGCCGTCCGACGGCTCCGAGGGCTTGCTGGAACGCTACGGGCTGGACGAGTTCGCCACCGTCCAGGACCTCATGGACGCCAGCGACGGAAACGGCAGCGACGACAGCGACGACGCCGACTCTCAGTAGGGCGGCGCGTAGCCGTATCCCGGATCCACGTAGCCGGGGCCCACATAGCCCGGATCGACATAACCAGGGTCAACGTACCCCGGGTCAACCCAGCCGGGGTCTACCCAACCCTGGTCCGGCACCGGAGCGGGATCCGGCATAGGCGGCACAGGTGGTGCTACCGGCTCATCGCCGTCGGCTCCCGGGTCCTCGACGGCACCCTCCTCCCCCGGTTTCGGCAGACGGAAGACATCCTTCTGCACATCGCCCTCCGGGGTCGCAGGTGCCATGGCGTCCGCCTCCTCGGCGGCCCGGCGGGACTCCTCCACCGCCTCCGGGTCATACATCTGGCGGGAGATCTCGGGGGCCAGCATCGCGGCGAAGAGGTTGGTGAAGTGCTGGGCATCGCGGTAGACCAGCACATTACCCACCACTCCAGGGCAGCGACCGTCCCGGCACACCGCGTCGGTGACGTCGATGTTCGTCAGGTCGAGACCACGGTAGGCGCCCAGGGCGGGGTTCACCGGGGCCAGCGACTCCGCCTCATCGACACCGCAGTCCTCGCCACGGTCTTCGGCGACGCACAGTCGGGCGTTGCCCTGGACACCGGGGGAGTCCAGGACCCAGGGGGTGTCACGCATACCCCAGGTGTGGATACCGGCGTCGGAGAGACGACGCACCATCTCGACGTACTCCGGCGGCACCTGGTCCGGGCCGTCCCCTTCGATGGTGGTGGGCCGCGTGACCGTCATGAAGATGCCCTCCGACGGCGGATTCTCGAAGATGTAGTCCTCGGCCTTCTGCTGCCATTCACGGCACTCCGGGTAGTCCGAGCCGTCCCACTTGGGGATGTCCATGCCGATCACACAGCCCAGCTTGAGGATCGGGACGATCTTGAAGTGGCGCTGCTTGGCGATGAGCTCCAGGGCCGGCAGGTAGTGCTCGGAGTGGGAGCCACCGACGAGGTACATCGTACGGTCGGAGTCGACGTCGCCGTACTCGCACGGCTCGTCCTCCTCGTTGAACCACTTCGTCAGCACCAGGTCGGTGTGGTCGAAGTGGGCGAGGCACCCGTCCTTCAGGGTGTCCGCGAGCATCGGCGCGTCGTCCGACGGGTCCGGCAGGACGGGAAGGCCGTCGGGGACGTCGGCGTCCTGCAGGTACGCGTTCGGGCCCGGGTACTCGGCGGGGTCGACGTCCTGCACGCTGAGTTCCCGGGCACGGTCGTCGATACGGGCCTGGGCGATCGGCGCGAAGGCGAACACCGCCCCGGAGGCCAGGACGATCACCAGGGTGGCCACGACCTTTCCCCGGGAGCGCAGCGACGCCCGCCAGTAACCGCGGTCGAAGAGCACCCACGACCGGTGCGGCTTGGACTTCTGCCGCAGCGGCGTCTCCACCAGACGCAACGTCAGCCAGGCCAGCAGCAGCGACAGCACGATCACGCCCGTACCGACGACCGCTCCCTCCAGCGTCCCGAGTGTGGCCGTGATCCCGCGCAGTCCACCGGCCTGTGACGCGGTGGAGGTGGAGAACCAGAAGGTCGCCAGGGTCAGCAGCGGCCAGTGCCACAGGTACAGGCTGTAGGAGATGCGGCCCAGGAACTGGAAGAACCGTCCGTCCAGCATCCTGCTGACACCGGTGGACGGGGCGGGTGCCGAGACGCCGTCCATGGACTCCGGGTTCCCCGCGAAGATGACCAGCATGGCACCGGCCAGCGGGACCAGGGTCCAGGGGCCGGGGAACTGCGCCGCACCGTCGAGGTAGAGACCGGTCACGATGATCAGGACGAGGCCCACCAGGCCCGCCGGCCAGCGGACCCAGCGCAGGGACCGGGGGATGGTGATCCCCAGCAGCCAGATGCCGAACAGTCCGCCCAGACCGATCTCCCAGAACCGGGACAGCGGCGAGTAGTAGTTCAGGGCCTGGTCGTGCTGGCCGAGCCAGGTGGCGTAACCGAAGCTGGCCAGAGTGCCGGCGACGAGCAGCCAGTGCAACAGTGTGGCCCCGGCCTTCGCCCGCTTGCGGAACAGTGCCGCCAGCAGGGCGATGACCAGCAGAGACCCGACGTAGATCTGCATCTGCACCGACATCGACCAGATGTGCTGGTACAGACTGACGTCACGGTTGATCGCCGTGTACTCCTGACCCTCACTGGCCAGGTGGAAGTTCTGTACGTAGAGCAGGGACGACGTGGCGTCCGTGCCCGCGTTCACCCACCGGACCTCGGCGTAGACCACCACCGCCAGGATGAGGGTCACCCCGACGACCGTGATCAACGCCGGGTAGAGGCGCCGGAAGATACGCAGGAAGGACTGCAGGACGGTGAGCCCCGCCGGGTTCAGCGCGTTACGGATCTGCGGGGCGAAGAAGAAGATTCCACCGACGAGCAGGAAGACGTCCACGCCGGATGAGACGCGTCCGACGAAAACATGGAAGATGACGACCAGTGCGATCGCCAGGCCACGGAGCCCGTCAATGTCCCGGCGGTGCGACGGCCGGGGACGTCCGGCGGACGCTCTGTTCGTCCCTGGCTGCGTGGTGGAAGAGTTCATGGCGCGGTACAGCATACCGCCCCGTACGCCGGTTTCAGAACACATCCAGGCCGCGGAGCGTTACACGGGGGTGTCGGGGCCGCGCGACGACCCAGGTGAACGGGGTTGACCGGAGGAACGTCAGTACGGAGGGGCGTAGGCGGGTTCGACCCAGCCAGGATCACCCCAGCCGGGGTCGACGTATCCCGACCCGCCCCACCCCGGGTCCACGACGGCCGGTGGCGCGGGTTCGGGCGTGGCGGGGGCCTGCGGCTTCGGCAACCGGTACACGTCCTTCGGTGCCAATGCCGGGGCCGTCGCCCCTGTTCCGTCCCCGTCCGTCGCCCGCACGGCGGCTGAGACGACACGTTGCTGTTCCTCGGACGGGTCCGGCTCGTACATCTGGCGTTCGACCTCCGGGGCCATCATCGTCACCCAGGTCGGCGTGAAGTGGTTCCCGTCGCGGTAGACGAGCACATTGCCGACGACCGCCGGGCAGACGCCGTCCCTGCAGTAGGCGGCGGTGAGGTCGATATGGGTGATGTCCAGTCCGCTGTAGGCGTCGAGGGCGGGGTTACGCTCGAGGAGTCCGCCGGCGGACGGTCCGCACTCGTCGGGGTCACCGCCGTCCGCGACGCACAGCAGCGAGTTGCCCAACGTCCCGTCGGACTGCCGCCAGGGGTTGTCCCGCACGCCCCAGGTGTGGATGCCGGCCTCGGTGAACGTCCGGACCGTGTCGACATAGCCGTCCGGCACCTGGTCTGGCCCGGCACCGGTGCGCGCCGTGGGCCGGGTCGAGGCCGTGAAGACTCCGTCGGTCGGCGGGTTGTCGAGGATGTAGTCCTGCGCTTTCTGCTGCCAGGTGTAGCACTCCTCGTAGTCCCCGCCGCTCATGCGCTCGATCTTCATGCCGAGGACGCACCCCATCTTCACCAGCGGCACGATCCTGATGCCCCGCTCCTGTCCGATGATGTCCAGTGCGGGGAGGAAATGTTCGGAGTGTGACCCGCCCGCGAGGTACATCGTGCGGTCGGAGTCCGTGTCACCGTAGGTGCAGGGAATGTCAGAGTTACCTTTGTCGTGGGTGAGGATCAGGTCCTCTCCCTCGACTCCGACGAGGCAGCCGTCGAGTGAGATCTCGGGCAGCATGGTCTCCGGCTCGTAGACTGGGGCAGGCTGCACGTCGACGCCGTCGGGGACGGGCATGTCCTCCAGGAAG
Source organism: Corynebacterium glyciniphilum AJ 3170 (assembly GCF_007673095.1). Taxonomy (GTDB): domain Bacteria; phylum Actinomycetota; class Actinomycetes; order Mycobacteriales; family Mycobacteriaceae; genus Corynebacterium. The sequence goes on along the minus strand of NZ_VDYZ01000011.1, from coordinate 134,803 downwards.
GCCCGCGGGCCCGGGTAGTCCTCGGATTCAGGACCGTCGACACCGGCCACGAGGGTGGGACGGACGGTGCCCATCTGCACCAGGCGTTCCGAGGACAGCACCACCGCGCTGGCGACGACCAGTACCGCCACTGTGACGATCTTCGCCCGGGAGCGCATCAGGGAGGCCCAGTACCGACGGTCCCACAGCATCCAGGAACGTTCCGGCTTCCCCTTCTGCCGCAACGGGGTCTCCACGTACCGGTGCGTGCCCCACGCCAACAGCAGTGACAGGGCGATCACGCCCGTGCCGACGACGACGCCCCGTCCGGCCCCGAGTGTCGCGGTGATGCCGGCGAGACCGCTCCCCTCGCCCTCACCCTGCCCCTGCGTGCCGGCGGACTCGGAGAACAGGTAGGTCGCCAGGACCAGCAACGGCCAGTGCCACAGGTACAGCCCGTAGGAGGTCTTCCCCAGGAACTGGAACAGGCGGCCCTCCATCAGGCGGGTCACCCCGACAGAGGCGATGGTGCGGCCTTCCGCGGCTGCGCGGATGCGGTCACCGTCGGGCTCGGTCACGGGCGTACCTGCCACGATGACGAGCATCGCACCGGCCAGCGGCACAGCGGTCCAGGGGCCGGGGAACTGCGACGCGCCGTCCAGGACGAGACCGGTCGCGATGATGAGGACCAGGCCGGTGACCCCGGCTGGCCACCGCAGCCACCGCCATACCCAGGGGATACCGCGGCCGACCATCCAGATGCCGAACAGACCGCCCAACCCGATCTCCCAGAACCGGGACAACGGCGAGTAGTAGTTCGCCGCCTGGTCGTGGATCCCCAGCCACACGGCGTAGATGAAACTCAGCAGAGTGGCCACAGACAGCGTGCGGTGCAGAATCCGGGAGCCCACACGGCCTCTGTGTCGGAGCAGGGCGGCCAACACCACGACGACCAGCAGGGACCCGAGGTAGATCTGCATCTGCACCGACATCGACCAGATGTGCTGGAAGAGGCTGACGTCACGGTTGACCGCGGAGTACTCCTTGCCCTCGGCGGCAAGGTGCAGATTCTGGACGTAGAGCAGGGAGGACGCTGCGTCGCCGCCGGCCTGCGCCCACCGGGAGACCGGGTAGATGACGAGGGTGAGCACCATGACCAGCGACACCACGGTGAGCAGCGCCGGGTAGAGCCGCCGGACGATGCGCAGCACTGACTGCACCGGGGTCAGCCCGGCCGGGTTCAGGGCGTTCCGGATCTGCGGCGCGAAGAAGAAGATGCCGCCGATGAGCAGGAAGACGTCGACGCCGGCGGACACTCTGCCGACAAAGACATGGAAGATCACGACCAGGGCGATGGCCAGCCCGCGCAGGCCGTCGATGTCGCGACGGTGGGTACGACGGTCCGACCGGCGTCCACCGAGGACGGGCGCCGGCCGGGTCCGGGAGTCTGGGTATGTCGACTTCATGTCGGACTAGATATTAAGTCCATTCTCAGCCCATAACCGCCTACGACACTCCGGTCAGGCAATACCGCTCAGTATGTCGGGCCCCAGCCGGGGTCGACGTAGCCGGGCTCAACGTAACCGTCCTCACCCGGCTTCGGCAGCCGGAAGACGTCCTGGCCAGCACGCGTCCCCGCATCTCCTGCGTCCTCATCTGCCGCCGCTGCAGCTTCCGCAGCCTGGGACTGTTCGACCTGGGCCTCCGGGTCGAACATCTGGCGGCTGATCTCAGGGGCCAGCAGCTCCGAGAACCTGTCGGTGAGGTGTTGGGTGTCACGGTAAACCAGCACATTGCCCACCACACCGGGGCAGCGCCCGTCGCGACACACCGCCGGGGTCAGGTCGACGTGGGTCACGTCCAGACCGTCAAGAGCGGAAAGAGCAGGGTTCGCCGGGAGAAGGGCGTCGTCCTGCGCGACCCCGCAGTGGCCGTCGCGTTCCTCCGCGGTACAGACCCGCGCATCGAGCTGTTTTCCGGGACCGGTCATCAACCAGGGGGTGTCGCGCACGCCCCAGGTGTGGATACCGGCGTCGGAGAACCTGCCGACCACGTCGACGTACTCGGGCGGGATCAGGTCCGGCCCGTCACCACGGATGGTGGTCGGACGGGTCACGGTCATGAAGACCCCGTCGGTGGGTGGATTGTCGACGATGTAGTCCTGGGCCTTCTGCTGCCATTCCGCGCACTCCGGATAGTCGTCGCCGCTGACGCGCGGAAGTGCCATACCGACCACGCACCCCATCTTCAGGACCGGCACGATCCGGATGCCCTGCTCCCGCCCGATCTCGTCCAGCGCCGGCAGGAAATGCTCGGAGTGCGAGCCTCCGGCGAGGTACATCGTGCGGTCGGACCCGGTGTCACCGTAAGCACAGGGCTCCTCGGAGTCGTTGAAGTCCTCGGTGAGGATGAGCTCGGTCTCCGAGAAACCGGCGAAGCAGCCGTCGTCCTGGGTCTTCGGCATCATGGGGCCGACCTCGGTGGTGTCGGGGACGACCTCGACGCCGTCGGGGACCTCGGCATCGTCGAGGAATGCGGCGGGCCCGGGATAGTTGTCGACGTCGAGCGGTTCGGTCGCCAGTGTGGCGGCGCGGGTCTCGTTGTAGGTCGAGACCGTCGGCCCGAAGACCATCACGGCGACACTGGCGACGACCATGACGGCGGCGACGGAGACCTTTCCTCTGCTCTGCGTCGCGGCGCGCAGATAAGCACGGTCGCCCACGACCCACGAGCGTCGGGGACGACGGGACTGCTGCAACGGCAGTTCGATGAACCGTAGCGTCAACCAGGCAAGAAGCAACGACCCGACGATGACACCCGCACCGACCGCTGCCCCGGTGCTCTCACCCAGGGTGGCCGTCACGCCCTGCAGTCCGTCGGCGGCGGACGACGAAGACTCCGCAGTCTCGGCAGTCTCGGCACCGGAACCACCGGCGACGAGGAAGGTGGCCAGGGAGAGGATCGGCCAGTGCCAGAGGTACAGGCTGTAGGCGGTGCGTCCCAGGAACTGGAACGGCGCGGTGGACAACAGCGCAGTCACACCGGCCGTACGGGCGTCCCACTCCCCTGTGACCGGGTTCCCGGAGAGAATGACGAGCATCGCACCCGCGAGCGGCACCAGCGTCCAGGGCCCGGGGAACTGCGCCGCGCCATCCAGGAACAGCCCCGTCCCGATGATCAACGCCAGACCGACCACACCGGCGATCAGCCGGAGCCTCCGCCACCCCGCCGGAAGCACGCGCCCCAGCACCACCATGCCGAACAGTCCGCCCAGACCGATCTCCCAGAACCGGGACAACGGCGAATAGTAGTTCGCCCCCTGGTCATGACCGCCCAGCCAGGTGGCGTAGACGAAACTCGCCAGCGTGGCCGCACCCAGCAGGAGGGCGAACGTCCCCGTCGCCGCGCGGGACATCCCCCGGTCGTCACGTCGTGAACGCCGCCGGAACACCACGGCCACCAGCGCGATCACGATGAGTGACCCCAGGTAGATCTGCATCTGCACCGACATCGACCAGATGTGCTGGAAGACGCTGACATCGGTGCTGATGGACGCGTAGTCATTGCCCTGGGCGCTGAGATTCAGATTCTGCATGTACAGCAAGGAGGCCGCAGCATCCATTCCGCCGTCCGACCAGCGCACCGGTGCGTAGACCACGAGTGCCGCAGCGAGGGACACCCCCACCACCGTCACCAGTGCCGGATACAGGCGACGGAAGATGCGCAGGAACGACTGCACCACCGTCAACCCCGCAGGATTCAACGCGTTACGGATCTGCGGACTGAAGAAGAAAATCCCGCCCAGCAGCAGGAACACGTCCACACCGGCCGAGACCCGACCGACGAACACATGGAACACCACCACCAACGCAATCGCCAGGCCACGCAAGCCGTCGATATCGGTGCGTCGGAGTGCGGAACGGGGTACCGGGGCGGTCCGTTCCTGGACAAATGGTTCTCTGCCGTTCATAACCGGTACAGCATGCCACCCGCGACGGGCGGTGCGAAAACTACGGCAGCGGTGTTTCCGGCAGTGCCGGGGACGCGTCGTACATCTGCCGGCTGATCTCCGGGGCCAGCAGTGAGGAGAACAACGAGGTGAAATGCTGCCCGTCCCGGTACACCAGGACGTTGCCCACGACCGCCGGGCAGCGGCCGTCGCGACACAGTGCCGGAGTGAGGTCCAGAGAGGTCATGTCCAGGCCCTGGTACGCCTCCAACGCCGGGTTCACCGGAGCCATGCTGGCCTCCTCTGCGATACCGCAGTCGCCGCCGACGCCTCCGGCATCCTCCGCCACACACAGCCGGGCGTTGCCCTGGACCCCGGGGCCCTCCATGTGCCACGGGGTGTCCCGCACACCCCAGGTGTGGATACCGGCGTCGGTGAGACGTTGCACCATGTCGATGTACTCGACGGGGACCATGTCCGGACCATCTCCCTCAATCAGCGTGGGCCGGGTCACCGGCATGAACACCCCGTCCGTGGGAGGATTATCGAGGATGTACTGCTGGGCATTGTCATTCCATTCCGCGCATTCGGGGTACGGGTCACCGCCGAGGTGCGGCAGGTTCATGCCCAGGACACAGCCCATCTTGAGGATCGGGACGATCCTGATGCCCTGCTCCTCACCGATCCTCTTGAGGGCGTTGAGGTAGTGCTCGGAGTGAGACCCGCCGGCGAGGTACATGGTGCGGTCGGAGTCCACGTCCCCGTACGCACACGGGGTGTCGGTGGAGTTGAACTGCTGGGTGAGGATCACATTGGATTCCGCGAACCCGGAGAAGCATCCGTCCTCCTGCGTTTCAGGGAGCATCTCCTCCTCACCGACGGCGGGGTCGGGTTGCACCGGCATGTCATCCGGAACCGGCGCGTCCTCAAGGAAGGCGGCCGGGCCAGGGTAGTCGGCGGGGTCGACGTCATCGGCGTCAGTAGCCATGGCCTGCTCGTTACGGTGTTCGACGGCAGGGCCGAAAGACACGACACCGGCCGTCGCGATGACCATGACCAGTGCAGACACAGCGCCAATAACACCGCGACGCCCACGTATCGACTGACGTACATAGGTCGGAGTCAGTGCCATGGAACGCGCCGGTTTGGCCCGCTGGCGCAGCGGGGTCTCGATGAAACGGTACGTCGCCCACGCCAGGAGGACGGACGTCACGACGACCACCGTGCCGACCACGATGCCCTCACCGTTTCCGAGGGTGGCGGTGATGCCGTTGAAGAACGCCCCTGCTCCCCCACCGGGTTCTGCGACATCGGCGCCGCCGGACAGCAGGTAGGTCACCAGGACAAGCGCCGGCCAGTGCCAGAGGTACAGGCTGTAGGCGATACGCCCGAGGAACTGGAACGGCGCGGTGCACAACAGCGCGGTCACCCAGGACGGGGACGACACGGACGACGTGGTCGACATGGACGACTCTGCATCGTCCCCCTCCACGGGATTGCCCGCCAGCACCACCAGTATCGCGCCAGCCAGCGGCACCAACGTCCAGGGGCCAGGGAACTGGGCTGCGCCATCCAGGAACAGTCCGGTCCCGATGATCAGGACCAGGCCAGCAACGCCGGCCACCAGGCGGAGCTGCGCCCATGCCGCCGGCAGAACCCGTCCCAGCAACCAGATTCCGAACAACCCGCCCAGGCCGATCTCCCAGAACCGGGAGAACGGGGAGTAGTAGTTCGCCCCCTGGTCATGGCCGCCCAGCCAGGTGGCGTATCCGAAGCTCGCCAGCGTGGCGATCACCAGTAACCAGTGCAACACCTGCGAGCTGGAGCGGACGTGACGCTGGAACATCGCCGCCACCAGCGCAATGACCAGCAGTGAGCCCAGGTAGATCTGCATCTGCACCGACATCGACCAGATGTGCTGGAAGACGCTGACCTCACGGTTGACCGCGGAGTACTCCTGCCCGAGGTTCGCCAGGTGGAGGTTCTGCACGTACAGCAGCGACGAGGCGGCGTCCTCGCCGACCTCGGGCCATCGCACCTTGTTGAAGATCAGCAGCGCGCTGACGACGGCAACAGTGACGACGGTGATCAGCGCCGGGTACAGGCGACGGAAGATGCGCAGGAACGACTGCACCACCGTCAACCCCGCAGGATTCAACGCATTGCGGATCTGCGGGCTGAAGAAGAAAATCCCGCCCAGCAGCAGGAACACGTCCACGCCGGCCGACACCCGGCCGACGAACACGTGGAACACCACGACCAACGCGATCGCCAGGCCGCGCAGGCCATCGATGTCTCTGCGGTGGCCCCGGTACTGATTTCGGCGTTGCGTCTGTGTCGAATCCATAGCGGTCCACATGTTATCGTCACGCGCCGCTCACAGCCGGAAGGCCCGCCGGAGTGCGACAGCCGCCCTTCCCGTCGGAAATCGCACCCCATCATCAGCTTCAGAAAAACTGACCTGGGACTTTCGTTGATTAAGTTGCCTAAGGGGTGCGAATGGTGACCAGACCTGAGAAAAGGTCGAGCGTCACCGCACCTAGGCCCCGAACGCAGGGTGGTAGGTCACCACCGCCTGCGGATAGGACGATTCCCCGTCCAGCCGCAGCGCCTGGAAGTAGGCGGCGCTCTCCTGGGGCAGCCCCTCCATGACGAGTTCTTCACGGGCCGCGAACCCGAAACGGTCGTAGTACGTCGGATCGCCGAGGAGGACGACACCGGTGGCGTCCTCGGTGGTGTCGAGAATCTCCAGCGCCGACCGCATCAGAGCTGCACCGATGCCCTCCCCCTGGTGGGCGGGGGACACGGACAACGGGCCGAGTCCGAACCATCGGCCGGACACCTCTCCGTCGGTGGCGGTCAGTGTCACCGGGGACGCGGCGATGTGACCGATCACCCACCCGGAGCGCACCGCGACCAAGGACAGGGTCAGTGCGTCCGCCTCACGCAGCGCGTCGATGATCGCAGGCTCATGCCCGTCAGATTGCTCGATGCCGTCGAAAGCTGCGGCGGTGAGCGAACGGATCTCGCCGGCGTCGCCTCCGTCGGCGGCCTCGGGGCGGATCACCGGCAGCCCCTGAGAGCCGCCTGCGTTCTTGTCCGGAGCATGCGTGTTCATGCCCCGGATTCTACTCAGAAACCGTTGGAGGCGGCGTCGAGATCGGCGATCTCCTCGTCACTGAGCTGCAGAGTCGTCGCGGCGATCAGCGGCGCGACCTGCTCCGGGGTGCGGGCCGAAGCGATCGGGGCGGTCACTCCCTTGGCCAGCAGCCAGGCCAGGGCCACCGACGCCGGTTCAGCGTCATGGGCTTCGGCGACCTTCACCACGGCGTCGACCACGGTGAACGGGTCCCTATCGTTACCGTCCTTCTCGAAGTAGCCGCCGGTCTGCCCCTCGCGCGCAGCGCCCTCCAGATCCTCACGGCTCCGGTACTTACCGGTCAGCAGTCCCGAGGCCAGGGAGAAGTAGCTGAACACACCTACGCCGTACTCCTCGGCGACCTGCATGTAGCCGTCCTCGTAGTCCGACCGGGCGAGCAGGCTGTACTGCGGCTGGATGGCCAGCGGGATGGCGTGGTCGAGCTCGAGTTCCCGTGCCGTCTCGAAGAACTCACGCATCCGGTCGGTGGAGTAGTTGGACAGGCCGATGTAGCGCACCTTGCCGGAATCAACCAGTTCAGCGGCGGTACGGACCTGGTCGGCGATGTCCACCGACTCGTCGTCGTAGTGGTAGTAGTAGAGGTCGACACGGTCGGTCTGCAGCCGTTCGAGAGACCGGTCGAGGTTGGCGACGACGGTGTCGTGGGCCAGGCCTTCAGCCCCCTGGATGGCGCCGACCTTCGTCGCCAGCACCACCTTGTCGCGGTTGCCGCGGTCGGCGAACCACTGGCCGAGCACGGTCTCGGACTCGCCGCCGGAGTGCCCCTCGCCCCACTGGGAGTACATGTCGGCGGTGTCGATGAAGTTTCCGCCCGCTGCGAGGAACGTATCCAGCACGTCGAAGGACTCCTGGACGTCCGATGTCCAGCCGAAGGTGTTCCCGCCGAGGTTCAGCGGGGTGATCTCCAGATCGGTGCCGGGAATGGCGATGCGGGAAGTCGTGGGAAATTCTGTCATGGCGACCACGGTACGCCCTACCGGAAGCGTGCCGGAAGCTCCGGTTCCCCGAGTGACAGCATCAGCCGGTTCGCCCAGTTGAAGAAGGCGGCACCGTTGATCACGTCGATGATCGAGCCGTCGTCCAGTCCGGTGGCGCGGAGACGACGGACATGGTCGACGCCGAAATCGACAGGCGTCGAGGTCAGCGCCACGGATGCCGTGGCGATAGCGTTCCATGTCTCGGAGCCGAGGTCTGCGTCGACGCCGTCGTCGCAGAGCCGTTGGACGTCGTCCTCCCGGCCGGTGGATTCCTGCAGCGCGCGTCCGGTGTGCACCGACGCACAGTAGACACACCCGTTGTAGCGGCTGGTCACCGCCGCGGAGATCTCACGCTCGGCGCGCCCGGCGCCGTCGGTGACGTTGTAGAAGATGTCCTTGTCGGTCAGTGTCCTGGCCTCGAGCGCGTCGGGATCGTGGGCGAGCAGGCGGAAGTAGGCGGACTTCGCACGCATGGGGTCGACCAGGGCGGTGCGCTGCCGGTCGGTGAGGTCCTTCTCCTCCACCGGCGGCACCCACGGCTGCCACCCCAGGCTGTGGCTGACGAACCGGCTGGGACGGTGCAGGTCCGGGTACGTCAGGACATCGAACGCACCGCCGGTGAGGGGCGGGAACTCATCGGGTTCCTGCGCGGCGCCGGGACGGCGGACAACGCTGCTGTCGCCTAAGGGTGCATGCGTCGAGTCCGCTGCCCTCAATGCGGCGAGCCCCGCCGCCGCGCGCAGCTGGAAGCACAGGAATGAGATCAGCTGTGCCAGGCTCACGACCTGCCGCGGCGTCCACCCCCACCATGCCAGTGGTGCCAGCCGTTCCGGACGGCAGTCCCGCGGATGAAAGACCAGCAGGTGGGCGAACTCCAGGGCTGCGGCAAGTTTTTCACCGAGCACACCTCGCACGCGGGGATCCACCGTGAACTCCGGCCCACCGACCGACTCCTCCGCCAGGTCGGGCTCGCGGTAGGTGCCGTACGGACCGACGGTGAGCCCGGCGTCGACGGACTCCCTCACCGCATTGACGACCGCGTCCCCGTCCGCCACGTCCCCGAGCAGGTCGGTGTAGAAAGCCGCACCACGCCCCTGGTGCAGCCCGGCGACGAAAGCGGCGACGACGTAGCGCTCCGTGTCGGTGAAACCCCCGTCGGTGTCACCCGCCTCCAGCAGCACCCGGAAACTGTGCTGCGCGTTGGTGCGTGCCTGCGCGCGGTTGCGCCGCAGGTCGGCGACGCGCTCACCGGGACGGATCCCGGCGAGGAAATCAATGATGTCTGTGCTGCCTGTGCTGTCTGTTCCGCTACTGTCGCTCATAGTCCCAGGTTAAGTCCTCCGGAGCGGTAGCGCCGCCCCGGGATCGCGTCGAGGAGTCGGGTGGTGAAGTCGCTGGTCGGACGCTCGAAGATGTCCTCGGTACGCCCGGATTCCACCTGACGTCCTCCGGACATCACCGACACGGTGTCGGAGATCTCGCGCACCACCGCCAGGTCGTGGGAGATGAAGACGTAGGTCAGCCCGAGGTCGCGTTGCAGCTCGTCGAGCAGGTGCAGGATCTGTGCCTGCACCGTGACGTCCAGGGCGGACACCGCCTCGTCGAGGACCACGAGATCCGGGTCGAGGATCAGCGCACGGGCCACGGCGACGCGCTGGCGTTGCCCACCGGAGAGCTCCGCCGGACGCCGGTCGGTCATGTCGGAGCCCAGTGCGACCCGGTCGAGTATCCCGTCGACCCTGCCGCGGATCTCCGACCGCGACAGATCGGAGAGGTTCCGCAGCGGCTCGGCGACGATGCTGCCGATGCTCTGGCGCGGGTCCAGTGAACTGTAGGGGTTCTGGTAGACCATCTGCACGCGCCGCCGCAATTCGCGGCGTCCCTTCGCATCCAGCTCATCCACCCTGGTGTCACCGAGCAGGACCTCACCGGAGGTGGGACGGCGGAAGGCGGTCACCGCCCGGCCGACCGTGGACTTGCCCGAACCCGACTCCCCGACGATGGCGTGGGTGGTGCCCTGCAGGACGGAGAAGGACACGTCGTCCACGGCCACGGTGGAGCCGAACTCCTGCCGCAGCCCGGTGACCTGCAGCAGAGGGCTGCTGCCCTCGGCGGGGACGGCACTGCGGTAGCTCGCCGCCTCCACGGCACTGACCAGGGACGGGGCGTCCGCCAGGAGGCGGCGTGTGTAGTCGTCCCGCGGTTCGGTGAGGATGCGGTCGGTCGGACCGTCCTCCCGGACCTCTCCCGAGCGCATCACGACCAGTTCATCGGCACGGTCACCGGCCACCGCCAGGTCGTGGGTGATGAACAGGACGCCGATGCCGAGGTCAGCGCGCATGCGGTCGAGCAGGTCCAGGATGGTGCGCTGCACTGTGACGTCCAGGGCACTGGTCGGTTCGTCGGCGATGATGAGGTCCGGCTCCAGGGCCAGAGCGGCGGCGATCAGCGCGCGCTGCTTCATGCCGCCGGAGAGCTCATGCGGGTACTGGGTGTAGCGCAGCTCCGGGTTGTCGATGCCGACCGTCCCCAGCAGCTCGACGACCTTCTCCCGGCGCGCCGCACGGTTACCGCGTCGGTGGATGCGCAGACCTTCGCCCACGGATTCGCCGATGGTCTTCACCGGGTTGAGGGAGTTGTTGGGGTCCTGGGGGATCAGGCCGATGCGGCGGCCGCGGACCGTGCGCCACTCGCGTCGTGGGAGATCACGCAGGCTGCGTCCCTCCAGCAGGATCTCGCCGCTCACGGTGGCGGTGGACGGCAGCAGTCCGAGCGTGGCCATCGCCGAGGTCGACTTGCCGGACCCGGATTCGCCGACGATGGCGGTCACCCTCCCCCGGCGGACCGTGAGGTTGACGTCCTTCACGGCGTGGACGTCGCCCCGACGGGTGCGGTAGGACACCGCCAGGTCCCTGATCTCCAGCAGCGGCGTCTCGGAGCTGCGGTGCCCGGGCGGGCGTCCGGGCGGGTGTCCGGGTGCCGGGTCGGTGGTGTCGTCCGGGCGCCACGACCCGTCGTCCCACTCCATCCTGTCCTGCCTGTCGTTCTGCTCGCTCATGTCAGGACTCCTTCCGCAGCGACTGGCTGAGGTGGTTGGTGGCCAGGACGACCAGCACGATCGCCAGGCCGGGCAGCACGGTCAGCCACCAGGACGTGGCGATGAAGTCGCGGCCCTCGGAGATGATCAGCCCCCATTCCGGTGTCGGCGGTGGTGCGCCGTAGCCGAGGAAGCCGAGGGTGGACAGCTGCAGGATCGCGCTGCCGAACTGCAGCGCCGCGAGGGCGATCACCGGGGTCAGCGAGTTCGGCAGGATGTGCCGCCACAGGACCTGCATCCCGGTGCCGCCCGACCCGTAGGCCGCCTCGACGAAGTCACTGCCGGCGACGCTGAGCACCTGGGAGCGGGCCAGCCGGGCGAACACGGCGACGTTGGTGACTCCCACCGCGATGGCGGCGTTGAAGGTGCCGTAGCCGAGCAGGATGATCACCGACAGGCTGAGCAGCAGCGACGGGATGGACAGCAGGACGTCCACGATGCGCATGACCAGGGCGTCCAGCCAGCCACGTCGTGCACCGGCCAGCAGACCCAGCAACGAGCCCGCCACCATGCCGACGAGGACGGCGAGCAGCGCTCCGGCCAGGGACTGGCGCGCGCCCCACACCACGCGGGTGTAGAGGTCACGGCCCACGGCATCGGTGCCGAACCAGTGGTCGGCGGACGGCGCGAGCAGTGGGGCGGTCTCACCGGACGACGTCGGGTCACCGGAGGCGAACAGGCCGGGCACCAGGGCCCAGGCGACGGCGACCAGCACGACGGCGCCGGAGAGCCACACGCCCGGACGCAGGGATCGCAGGGATCGTAAAGTCGAAGCCATCATGCCGTCACCGTCCTACGCAGTCGGGCGTCGAGGACCGGGTACAGCAGGTCCACGATGAGGTTGACGAGGATGAACGCCGCGGCGGCCAGCACGACCACGGCCATCAGGACCGGTGTGTCACGGTAGGACACCGCGTCCACGGTGGCCGCGCCGAGGCCGGAACGGTCGAACACCGCCTCGGTGATCACTGCCCCGCCGATGAGCTCACCGAAGGTGACTCCGGCGATGGTGAGGGCCGGAAGCAGCGCATTGCGCATCACGTTGCGCCACAGGATCCACTGTTCCCCGGCGCCACGGGCCCGCACCACGGTGACATAGGGCTGTCGTGTCGCGTCGTCGATCCCCCGGATCAGAACCTGGGCGATCGGCGCCGACAGCGGCAGCGCCAGCGCGATCGACGGCAGAATCAGCTCCTGGACGGCACTCGCGTGGATCACCGGGACCCAGGTGAGCTGGAAGCTGAAGGTCTGGATGAGCATGATGCCCAGCCAGAACGCCGGCAGCGAGATGAACAGCGGCGGCAGTGCGCGCAGGGCGCTGCGGATCCAGCCGAACGGGCCGGAGGTGGCCAGCACGGCGATGAGCACCGCGACGACCACGGCGAGGACGAACCCGGTGAGTGCCAGGGTCAGTGTGCTCGGCAGTGCCTCGGCCAGGGTGGTGGACACCGGGGTGCCGTTCTCCAGGGAGAAGCCGAAGTCGCCGCGCAGCATGCCGGTCAGCGAGTTCCAGTAGCGGGTCAGCACCGGTTCGTCCGCACCGTAGGCCTCACGCATCTGCGCGATCTCCTGCTGGGACAGCCCCAGCTCGGGGTTGGCGTAGCGGGTCTGCACGGCGTCCCCGGGCAGCGCGGTGAGCAGGATGAAGGCGAGCGTGAACGTCGCCCACAGCACCACCAGGGACTGTCCGATACGCCGGAGGACGGCGCCGGGGGTCAGTGAATCCATGTGGCTGTCACCCCTCCTCGTTCTGGTCGAGGGTCACCGGGTAGAACCACGGGCGGCCGATCGGGTCGGTGGCGAAACCGTGCACGTAGTCCTGCACCCCGTACACCTGCGGTTCCTCGAAGAACGGCAGGACGTAGGCCTGCTCGGTGAGGTAGTCCTGCACGTCGCCACTGGCGGCGGCGCGGGCGTCCTCGTCCGCCGAGCCGGACACCTTGAGCAGGAGTTCCTCGAGCTCGGGGTCTCCGACGGACTCGTCCTCGGTGTCGTAGTTGAGCAGCTGGTTCCGGTTCTGCGAGTAGTACTGGCTCTTGATCACGTCGTAGTCCGCCCGTCCGACCATCGTCACGTTGAGCTGGATGAGGTCCTGGTTGACCTGTGCCGCTTTCTGGGCGGCGACGTCCCCGGGGTACAGGGAGACGTCCACGCCGATGTCCCGCAGCTGCTCCTGGACCATGGTGACGACCTCGCGGGTGCGGGGCTGCTGCTCGGAGTCGTTGGCGGTCAGGCTGAGTCGCTGGCCGTCCTTGACGCGGATACCGTCCGGCCCCGGGACCCACCCGGCCTCGTCAAGCAGATCACGGGCCCGGTCAGGATCGAAGACGTAGGCGTCCTCCTGTTCGCGGTAGCCGGCGGCCGTGCTGGCCAGTGCCGAGGTCGCCTTGGTGTAGGAGTCGCTGAACAGTGAGTTCAGGATCCGGTCACGGTTGACTCCGGCGATGATCGCCTGACGGACCCGGATGTCCGACAGCAGCGGGTGCCGGAACCGGAACGCGAGCTGGTTGTTGACCCCGTTCGTCGGGGCAGACAGGACACCGATGCCGTCGTCGATGAGGTGCTGTTCCTCAGGCGCCTCGATCTGCCGGGCGATGTCCCCCTGCGCCGACTTCAACCCGCCGACACGGACGCTGTCTTCCTGCGTGATCACCACGCTGACCCGGTCGATCTGGGGCGCCCCCTGCTGGCCGACCCCCTCCGGGGCCCAGTCGTAGTCGTCGCGGGCGTCCAGGGTGACTTCGGTGTTGAGTTGTTCGGCGGAGACGACGAACGGGCCCGACCCGATGACCTTCGTGGCACTGCCCGGCGCGAAGCCCTCGTCGGACTGCTCCAGGCTGGCGTCGGCGAGCAGGCCCGCGTTGAAGGAGCTGGTCGCCTGCGGGAACCCGGGCTCGGGGTCACTGAAGTGGAAACGGACCGTGTGGTCGTCGAGCACCTCGCCGCGCTCGTAGGTGCTGATCTGTTCCGAGGAGCTCAACCCGCGGTCCGGGTCGCCGAGGGCGTAGAGGTCGAAGTTGCGGACCACGTTCTCGGCGGTCAGCGGCGTGCCGTCGGAGTAGGTGACGTCGTCGCGGAGGGTGAAGGTGAACTCGGTGGCGTCGTCGTTGATCTCCGGCAGGTCCGTGGCGATCCACGGGTGCAGTTCCAGGGTGTCGGGGTCCTGCCACAGCAACCGGTCGGTGATGTTGTTGAGGATGCCGCCGTTGGGGTAGAAGCCGGCGGCCGGCGGGTACAGCGAGTTGTACGGGAGCGACTCGAGGTAGACCAGTTCACGGGCACCGGCGTCCCGGTGTCCGCTGTCGGAGGAGGCGCAGGCGGTGACACCGGCGGCCACGGCGACGGTGGTCACCGCAGCGAGGACGGCGACGACCATGCGCCGCACCGGTCGCCGTGGCGGGCGGGCCGCCGGGGAGTGGGGAAACGTCATCAGCAAAAAGTGCTTTCAACAGAACTGAACAGATCTGTCTGTTCTTCTAGGGTGCGCCCACAGTAACACAGCAGTGACCGGGCGATACCATGGTGTCCATGAGCTCCAGCAGCACCAGAAGTACCGGGCCCACCGGCGCCACCATCGTCATCATCGGCGGCGGGCCACGCGGCATCTCCGTCCTCGAACGACTCAGCGCCCAGGTGCGCCAGGTGCGCGACGGCAGTCACGCCACCGGCCCCGTCACCGTGCACATCATCGACGACGTCGCCGTCGGCACCGGCCGCATCTGGCGCACCGACCAGACACGCACGCTGTGCATGAACACCCTGGCCGACGCCGTCACCCTGTTCACGGAACCGGGGTCATCGGTGACCGCACCGGTGCTCGAGGGACCGACCATGTACGAGTGGATCCGTCTGTTGCGTGGCGAGTCCCTGGAGGACGGTCCGGAGGGAGCCGACCCGACCGGGGCGAAAACCGCGTTGTTCTCCGCCCACCCCGCCACCGTCCCGGACGTTTTCGCCGCCGAGATCGCCGGGTCACGGCCCGAATCGCATCCGTCGCGCGCCCTCTACGGCCACTACCTGCAGTGGGTCTTCGACACGGTCGTCGCCCGCCTCCCCGAGGGCCTGAACCTGGAGACCCACACCACCCGCGCCACCGACATCACTGCTGTCACTGCCGTCACCACATCCGACGACGCCGGCCGCGACCGCATCACCCTGCAGGACGGCAGCGTGATCGACGCCGACGCCACCGTCCTGGCGCTGGGGTGGACCGACACCGAACCCGACGCCCTGGAGACATTCACCGCCCAGTCCGTGGAGCATTACCCCGAGCTGGCGTGGGTACGTCCGGGTAACCCCGCCGACCAGGATGTCGACGCACTCCCCGCTGGGGAGGATGTCGTGGTCCGGGGCCTCGGCATGGGCCTGTTCGACCTCATGGCCATGGTCACCGTCGACCGGGGAGGACGGTTCCGGCCCGACGACTCCGCACGCTCCGGCCTGCGCTACGAACCGTCGGGGCGCGAGCCACGCCTCGTCGTCTCCTCCCACCACGGCTACCCCTACCAGCCGAAACCCGTCTACAACGCCCTGCCGCCCGCCGCCCGGATGCCGCGGTTCCGTGCCGAACTCGCCGCCCTTCCGTCGGACGCCCCGGCAGGGTCCGTCGACTTCGGCGACCGGCTGTGGCCGGCACTGCTGCGCGACGCCCACGAGGCGTACTACCGCGTCCTCCTGCGTGGGTCGACCGACGATACCCTGCTCGCCGGTGTCATCGGCGTGATCGACAACTCCGACGACCCCTGGATGTTGCACGAGGACCCCGCACTGACCGCACTGGTGCCCGATGCCGCGGACCGCTTCGACATCCCCGGTTTCGCCGATCCCGTGGCCGCCTACCTCCGCCGTCGGACGGCGGACGGCGAGGCGACCCCCACTATCGACGAACTGACCGCCCACATCGCCGACCGGCTCACCCGCGACCTTCACGAGGCCTCACTCGGCACCGACTCCGCCGTCAAGGCGGGACTGCAGGTCATCGGTTCCGCCCGCAAACCCGCCCAGGTCGCCGACCAGCCCGGACGATTCACCCTGGAGTCCCGGCGCGGCGCCTACGCGGAACTGCGTCGCGTGGGCCAGATGGTCGGCTCCGGACCGCCCGCGTTCCGCACGGCCGAACTGCTCTGCCTCGTCGACGCCGGTTTCGTCCGCTTCCTCGGAGGGCACCCGACGGTGGTGATTGACCCGGAAGCACCGGCGTTCGTCATGTCCTCCGAAACCACAGGGGACCACCCTGTCGCGGCAACCGCCCTGGTGGACGCCTGGTTGCACAAACCGTCCGCACGCGACAGTGCCGATCCCGTCACCGCCGCCCTGGTACGCGATGCACGGCTGCGCCCGTTCGTCTTCTCCAGCGCAGAGACATCCTCCGAGGTCGTGTCCAAGGCTCCGGAGGTGGACTTCACCACCTCACGGCTGGTGCATGTCGACGGAACCGTGGACCCGCGGGTCCACATGCTCGGCATCCCGCTCCAGGAGGTGCGTGCCGACATGACGATCTCACCGATGCCACGCACGGACCCGCTCATGCTGCAGGAGACGGACGCGGCGGCGGTGTCGGCACTGTCGGTGACGACGGGATCGGCACTGCCGATGCCGTCGGTGGCACCATGGAACGGATGATCGACTTCACCGCGTCCCCCGAAACCGTCGCCCCGCAGCTCCTCGGCGCCACCCTCCGGCGATACACCCCCGAAGGCGTGGTCGCCGTAGTGTTGACCGAGGTCGAGGCCTACCCCGGCGAGGGCGACCCCGCGTCACACACCTACAACGGCCCCACACCACGGTGTCTCACGATGTTCGGACCACCCGGCCGCCTGTACGTCTACGCCAGCTACGGCATCCACCGTGCCGGCAACCTGGTCTGCAAGGCCGAGGGGGCCGGTGCCGGGGTGCTGATGCGCGCCGGGCGTGTGGTCGAGGGCATGGACCTGGTGCGGCAGCGCCGCGGTCCGAAACCGACCGACGACGGGCTGGCCCGGGGGCCGGGGAACCTCGGTGCGACGCTCGGGCTCGACCTTGAGCTCAACGGATCGTCGATATCGCAGGACGGACGTGCCGAGGCTGCAGATGCCGCTGGTGCCACGGGTACCGCGGCTACCACGGGTTTTCATCTGAGTGCCGCCGGCGCGCCCGTTGACTGGGTGGCGGGCCCCAGGATCGGCATCTCGAAGAACAAGGAGGCGCCGTTGCGGTTCTGGATCCCCGGCGACCGGACGGTCACCACCCCGCGGGGCCGTCCACGGTTGTAGCGGCGTTTCGCACGTAGGCTGGGCCTCACCATGACACCTACACCACACTCCGCATCCGCCAACACAGAGTCCCGCGACGGCTGGACCTACATCGACGGCCTCGCGGACGCCCACCCCGGGACCGTGAAGTCCGACTACGACATCCCCCGTACCGACTACACGCAGGCCAAGCCCGCCGTCGAGCGGCTCGCCCGGGTTGACGGAACCATTGTGACCCGGCTGGCCTTCCGCGACGGTGATGTGATGGATGACCACACCGCGGCCGCTCCGATACTGATTCTCGGACAGGCCGGCACCGTTGAGGTATCCATCCACCACGACAGCGACGACGGTACGGACGTGGTGGCGCTGGCCTCCGGTTCGGCGGTGCACATCGAGGCGGGACGCGTCCACAGCCTGCGTGCGGAGGGACCCGCTACCGCGACCCTGATCGTGCTCGGCTGAATCCGACGGCCCCCACCGTCCCACACTCAGCGGTGTTTGCAACCGGGCCAGCAGCAGGGACGGCGCTTGCCTTCCTCGAGTTCCTCACAGGTACGTCGCACGCGGCGGGCGCGTGTCGCGGACTGCTTGGCGTCCTCCACCCAACAGATGAATTCATTGCGGGCCAGCGGAGTGATGTCCTCCCACAGCTCCAGGACGCTTCTGCTCACCGACGGGCTGCCGTCATCACCGTCTCCCCGTGGGCCACCGAGCACTGCGGCACGCAGGTCGTCGGGCAGTTGGTGGACGACACCGCCCGACACCGCAGCCGTAGCGGACGAGGCACCTGAGGATGGTGGTGTGGTCATGGTTCTGAAGCTACACCGTAGATTCCGGTGCCACCAGAGCTCCCGGAGGTGCCGGCGCCGAGACGTTCATTCACACCGCATTCGCAAACATTCACACCGATTCACACATTCGTGCACGGCACCTCCCCAGGATTGAATGATTCACACACGGTAGGTGCGGACAACGTCCCACCTGGGGTCTTTCTCCTCGTCGACCACGGTGTCCCCGTACTGCCAGGCAGACGCGACGGTACGCAGCGTATTCAGCACCGACTTGTCGACGACGGCCGGGGAGGTCGAATCCAGGTAGAAGTGCAGCGTGTCCGCCCCCGGCCGGAACTCGGTGACGGCGAGGATCCCGGCGTTGTTCTCGTCGACGGTGTCGGCGAGTGCCTCGCGGACGGCACCGGAGCGGTCCTCGATCTGCGCCATCGTCAGGTCCGAGGACGCCACCGCATCAGTCTCCAGTGTGACCGACACATGCAGGTCACAGCCCGGAGCCACCGTCGGGGACAACGGCAGGATCACCTGCGCCGTGGCGGGGACCCCGTCGTGATCGACGTGCAGGTCCGTGCGTGCCGGACGACCCTCCGGGTCGACTGCCTCGCTGGCCATGCGGTCCACCCGCCCCTGCAGGTCGGCCATGCTCACGGCGTTACCGGGACTGCGGTCGGTGACGGTCACCTCACCCAGCCAGGCGTCCGCCCGCTCCGCACCGAGCGCGGCCTCAAGCATGGAGGTGGCCGCCTGGGCGTCGGGCGCACTGTCGCCGGACGGCCCCTGCGCACCGAACAGACTGCGACGCAGGGCCTCCGTCGCCGCCGAACCCCAGTCCGGGTGCCACACCTCCAGGTTCAACACGGTGTGACCGGCGGTGATCCCGATACGGCATGCAGCAGGGTCAGGGGTCACAGGGCGTCCAGGGCCTGCGCCAGATCAGCGATGAGGTCATCGACGTTCTCGATGCCGACCGAGATGCGCACCAGGTCGTCCGGCACCTCCAGTGCGGACCCGGCGGCGGACTGGTGGGTCATCTTCGCCGGGTGCTCCAGCAACGACTCCACCCCGCCGAGGGACTCCGCCAGGCAGATCAGACGGGTGTTCTCGCAGAACTGCAGGGCAGGTGCCTCACCACCGGCGAAGCGGACGGAGACCATGGCACCGAAGCCGTCCATCTGCCGGACGGCGATGTCATGCCCGGTGTGGCCGGGCAGCCCCGGGTACAGCACCCGGGAGATCTCGGGACGCCCGTCCAGGTACTCGGCGACGGCCTGCGCGTTGGCACAGTGGCGGTCCATGCGCACCCCGAGGGTCTTGATGCCGCGGTAGGTCAGGTACGCGTCGAAGGGGCTGGGCACTGCGCCGACGCCACCCTGGAGGAAGAGGAGCTCACCGTCCAGCTCCTCGTCGTCGGTGACGACGACGCCGCCCACCACGTCCGAGTGCCCGCCGAGGTACTTCGTGGTGGAGTGCATCACGACGTCCGCCCCGAGCGCCAACGGACGCTGCAGGTACGGGCTGGCGAAGGTGTTGTCCACGATGAGCTTGGCGGGGTGGTCCCTCAGCACATCAGCCGTGGCGGCGATGTCGGTGATCCCGAGCAGCGGGTTGGTGGGCGTCTCGAGCCAGACCAGTTTCGTGTCCTCACGCAGCGCACCGGCGACCTGCGCGGTGTCGGCGGTGTCGACGACCGACACCTCCACACCCCAGTCACGGTAGGTGGTGTCGAGCAGACGGAACGTCCCGCCGTAGGCGTCGTTACCGAGGATGACGTGGGCGCCGGGGTACAGCAGGGCACGCAGGACGGTGTCCGTCGCCGCCATCCCGGAGGCGAACGCCCGTCCGAACTTCGCGCCCTCCAGCGCTGCGACGGTCTCCTCCAGTGCCGTGACGGTGGGGTTGCCGCACCGCGAGTACTCGAATCCCCCACGTAGCTGGGCGACACCGTCCTGCGCATAGGTGGTCGACGCGTAGATGGGCGCGTTGATCGCCCCGGTCTGCCCGTCCGGCTCGTAGCCCGAGTGAATGGCGTTCGTGTCGAACCCGAACGGACGGCCGGCAGCGTCGGTCAACCGCTGGCGTGCCTGCAGTGCGGCGGCACGGCGGGCGGCGGTACCGGCGTCAGCGCGCGTTTCATGCTCATTGGGCTGGCTGGACTGATCGTCGCTGCTCATGTCTGCTCTCCTGGGCTGTTCGGGGGCTGTTCGGGGTCAGGTCGAGGTCGGGACTGTGCCTGGTCAGGGCTGATCGTGGCCATCCTACCGGACCAAGCGGTCTACACCTGGACGCGCCCCTCCCCTGACACGGCACTCTGGCAGGCTGGGCGACATGACTGACAGCCACACCGAAGACGACCTCCGTACCGCCGCCGACGCCGACCCCCGCACCATGTGGCAACGCATGGTCGCCGGGGAGTACTACCTGGCCACCGACCCCGCGACCTCCGCGGCGTCGCTGGCGGCGCGGTCCGCCTGCTTCCGTCTGTCCCAGACCGACCCGGCCGACACCGAAGCGTGGGACGCGCAGGTACGCGAACTGCTGGGCAGCGTCGGCACAGCGACGGAGGTCTGGCAGGGGCTCCGTGTCGACTACGGGACGAACATCCACCTGGGCGACGACGTGTTCATCAACGTCGACGCGACGATCCTCGACGTCTGCCCCGTCACCCTGGGCGACCACTGCCGGATAGGACCCGGAGCCAAGTTCCTCACCCCGTTGCACCCGTTGGAGAACCACGACCTGCGGGCCAGCGGCTGGGAGTACGGCGCACCGATCACCCTGGGCCGCAACGTGTGGTTCGGAGGCGGGGTGACGGTGTGCGCCGGGGTGACCGTCGGGGACAACGTGGTCGTCGGCGCCGGCTCCGTGGTGACCCGCGACCTGCCGTCGGACGTCCTGGCGGTAGGGACGCCGGCGCAGGTCGTGCGGGAACTGTGAGCGTCCTGAACGACGTGGGTGTGGGGTACCCGCGGGGGTAAGAATGTTACGGGTGTTACTAATGTGACTGAAGTGGCGTATGTTACTTATGTGAAACTTCCTCTCCTGTCACATTCGTCCCGTTTGCCGTAGCACCGAAAGCCTCAACCCGTGACTATCTTCCGCCGCACCTGCCGCAGCATCGCCGCAGCCGCCACCGCCGTCGCCCTCAGCGTGACCATGCTCCCCACCGCCGCCGCGCAGGAGGAGCTAAACCCCCAGGACGTTCAAGGGCCCCAAGACATCGATGCCTCCAATGTCGACGTCGACCTCGGAGGATTTCAGGACCTCCTCGAGAACGAAATGCTCCTCGACTACGTCGAACTCTGCCAGTCCGGTGATCTCAGTAATCTTCCCCTGAATGACGACGTCGAGCAGCCTGAGGTCACCGCCGTCGCCGACTGCAGCCAGTCCACCGGCGACGGACTTGCTGTGGTCCTCCCCGAGAATGTGGAGGTCGGTGCCGCTGCAGAAGACGTCACCATCGACCTGGGCGACGATATCAAGGTACTCGGACTCACCTACCGACTCGGCGAACGCAATCTCATCGAGATCCTCAGTGCCGCCGCCCTCGGCAGCGACTGGATCAAGGATCTCGTACACAAGATCCCCTACCAGGGGAGTTACCTGCCCCGCATCGACCCGACGAAACTCGGCGCCTACAGCACCTACGCAGAGGTCCAGAGGGACGCGGCACTGCCGGTGAACATGGTGACTGAATGTGCGGGGATTCCAACGCCGTGGGGCTGCGGAGGCGTAGAACGTACCTACGACAAGAACCTCTCCAAACGCACCGAGGCCCTGAAGATCGCCGAGTACCTCACCGGTGAGAAGTACGACTACGCCAAGCCCACCGACCTTCCGGAACGTCCTGCGCCCCGCGGCACGTCCACCATCATCGGTGACGGCACCCAGGTCGCCGCCTCCATGCGCGGCGGTGACGCCACCGCCGAGGCCCACGAACTCTTCGGACTGCCCGGCATCGCCCTCGCCGCCGCCGACGAAGACCGCAGCTCCATCTCCTACGCGCGCCTCGGCTTCGCCTCCGCGATGAACATGGACACCGACGAAATCGGCCTGACCTGGTTCGGTGGAGCGCTCGACTTCGACCGTCTCCGTGAGGACGGCATCGTCGACTTCGCCGGTGAGGAGGTCGAGGACATGATCAACACCGTCGACGACCTCGACGTTCCCGCCCTCAAGGAAGTCAGCTGCTTCGGCCTGAACTCGTACGCCACCGCCGAAGGTCTCGGCAAGTGCTCCAACATCCTCGGCACCATCGACACCTACCAGGACCTGCGCGACCCTGAGCCCGGTGAGCACCGCCAGACCCAGGTCGGCATCACCGACGTCACGTCCCTCGTCCTCGGCAACGACGCACTGCTCAAGCAGTTCACCGGGGACGCCGAGAGCACCCCGTTCCTCGACGACCTGATGTACAACGTCACCTCCGAGGATGACCGCCTGAAGTTCGCCAAGGACTTCGTCCGGCTGACCTCCGACACCTACACCGACGAAGTCGAGACCCCGCAGCTCGACGAGGACGGCAACCCCGTACTCGATGAGAACGGCGAACCAGTGATCGAGACGACCACCCGCACCACCACGGCTGCGCTACTGACCAGTGACTACGGCTTCCGTGACCCCATCACCGTCGAATGGCTGGGCCAGCGTGTGGTCTTCTTCCCCGCAGCCGAGGTCAACGGCGACGAGCGCCCCAACTACCTCAAACTGCCGGAGATCGAGTCCGTCGCCGCCGATGCCGACGCCGGCCTTCTCCCCAAGGTCAGTCTGGTCACCTGGGACAACGCTTTCGGTCTCGGCACCGTCGCGCTGGACGACCTGTCCCGCCCGGACGTCATCTTCGCCAACTGGCTTGACAGCGTGACCCTGGTCGACGACATCGTCTGGCTCAGCGGGCTGCTCGGCGGAGCGGGCGGAAGCTCCGGTTCCTCCGGAGGGGACGACGACGCCGAGGTGCCTGCCGCGTAACGTCCGACCGCGTTCGGTGCCCCGCCGCACTGCACACACCCACCCGCAGGGCGGTTTGCGAGTCTGGTCGCGTTGAGTTCGGCAACTCAACGCGACCAGACTCGCATTCCGCCCCCTCTCGCAGAGGGGAGGTCCGCCCGTCGGCACCGGGCCGGCACATCGCGATGATCGTCTTCACACCCCCTGCCCCGTACGGTTCACAGGTTGTTCATCTCCGCGGTCCACAGATCTCACCGCCGGTTCACGTCAGCTCCGTAGCGTCACGGTCTGTTCCTGACGTTGTCTCCACAGAGAGTAGATCGTGAAACACAACCGCACCGCCGTCGCCGTCCTGAAAACCGGACTGGGAATCGTCAGCACCGTATCCCTGGCCGCCACCGCCGCCGCCTGCAGCGACAGCAACGCCAGCAGCCCCAGCGACAACTCGGCGTCCGGCACACCCGCCATCCAGCACCGCGAGGCCGACGGTGATCTGTCCACCAACGGTGGCGCCCGACGCCTCGACGGCGACCAGGGCGACTACGTCCGTGACGCCGTTGCCGCCACCGGCGCGAAGAACGTCATCCTGCTCATCGGCGACGGCATGGGGGACTCCGAGATCACTGCCGCCCGCAACTACGCCGAAGGCGCCGCCGGCAGCTTCAAGGGCATCGACGCCCTCCCCGTCACCGGCCAGTACACCCACTACTCCCTGCACGAGGACGGCACACCGAACTACGTGACGGACAGTGCGGCGTCCGGCACGGCGTGGGCGACCGGCACCAAGTCCTACAACGGGGCCATCGGCGTCGACATTCACGGCGAGTCTCAGCAGAATCTGATCGAGAAGGCGAAGGCTGCGGGCCTGGCGACCGGCAACGTCTCCACCGCAGAGATCCAGGACGCCACCCCGGCCGTCCAGGCCGCCCACGTCGCACAGCGCAAGTGCTACGGCCCCGAAGACGCCGAGGAATGCGGCGACGACCTCCTCGACAAGGGCGGTAAGGGCTCGATCTCCGAGCAGTACCTCGAGTCACGCGCGGACGTCACCCTCGGCGGCGGTGCCGAGAGCTTCGCCCAGACCGCGAAGGCCGGCGAGTGGAAGGACAAGACGCTGGTGGAGCAGGCCGAGGAGCGTGGATACCAGCTCCCCACCACTGCCTCCGAGCTCGACGCACTCACCGAAGCCAACCAGGACTCCCCCGTCCTGGGACTGTTCTCGGACGGCAACATGCCCGTGCGCTGGGAAGGTGCCACCGCCGAGAAGGAGGGCTACCTGAAGCCCGCCCAGAAGTGCACCGACAACCCCGAGCGTACCGAGGACGTCCCGAAGCTCGCGTCGATGACCTCCAAGGCGATCGACCTGCTGAGCAACAACGACGACGGCAAGGAGAACGGCTTCTTCCTCCAGGTCGAGGGCGCGTCCATCGACAAGGAGGACCACGCCGCCAACCCCTGCGGTCAGATCGGGGAAACCGTGGACCTGGACGAAGCCGTCCAGGAGGCCGTGAAGTTCGCCGAGGAGGACGGCGAGACGCTCGTCCTCGTCACCGCCGACCACGCCCACACCAGCCAGATCGTCGGTGGCGTGAGCGAGGACGACATCAAGGACATCGCCGAGGACAAGGGCACCAGCGTCGAGGAGGCCCGCGCCACGGTCTACCCGGGACTGTCCCGCAACCTGATCACCCGCGACGGCTCCGAGATGACCATCGCCTACGCGACCTCCGACAATGTCGACACCCAGGACCAGGGCCACACCGGTACCCAGCTGCGCATCGCCGCCTACGGGCCGTCCGCCGCGAATGTCTCCGGTCTCACCGACCAGACCGACCTGCACTTCACCATCGCTGACGCGCTCGGACTGGACCAGGATTAGTCGGGCACTACAGACTGCAAAACTACCACCCCCGCTATACCCGGGGGTGGGTGGTGGCATATCGTCACCACCATGAGTTTCAAGAAGCTGGCGGGCTCCCTGCTGTTCCGGATCGTCGTCGCGATCATCCTCGGTATCGTCTTCAGTCTCTTCTTCCCGGAGTGGCTGGCCCGGGTGTTCGTGACATTCAACGGCCTGTTCAGCAACTTCCTGGACCTGTTCATCCCGGTCCTCATCTTCGCGCTGATCACCCCGGCGATCGCCGGCATCGGACGTGGAGCCGGCAAATGGCTCGGTCTCACCGCGGGCATCGCCTACGCCTCCACCATCATCTCCGGCCTCATCGCCTTCGGCGTGGCCGCCGCGAGCTACAGCTGGTTGCTGGGCGACGAGAAGATCAACACCCTCGTCGACATCGACGAGGGTGCCCTGAGCCCCTTCTTCGAGATCGAGATGCCCGCGCCCTTCGAGGTGATGACGGCACTGATCCTCGCTTTCTGCGTCGGTCTGGCCATGACCGCGGTGAAGTCGGACACCCTCCATTCCGCCGCCCGCGAGCTCGAGAGCGTGGTCATGAAGGTCATCAAGACCTTCGTGATCCCCCTGCTGCCGGTCTTCGTGTTCGGTGTCTTCCTGTCGATGGGCATGAACGGCAACCTCATGGACGTCATCTCTTCCTTCGCGAAGGTTCTCGTCCTGGCTGTCGTGATGACGATCCTGCTGGTTATCGCACAGTACCTCGTGGCCGGTGCCGTCACGGGCCGCAATCCCTTCAAGGCACTGGGGAACATGCTCCCCGCTTACGCGACGGCGCTGGGCACGTCCTCATCCGCGGCGACGATCCCGGTGACGTTGGCGAGCGCGAAGAAGAACGGTGTCCCCGACAACGTCGCCGGCTTCGTGGTCCCGCTGTGCGCGACGATCCACCTCGCCGGATCGATGATGAAGATCGCCCTCTTCGCTCTGGCGGTGGTGCACATGTTCGACATGGACGTCAGTACCGGCCAGTTCATCGGCTTCATTCTGCTGCTGGGCATCATGATGATCGCCGCTCCCGGCGTCCCCGGTGGCGCCATCATGGCGGCCGTCGGCGTGCTGCAGAGCAACCTCGGTTTCGACGCCGACCAGGTTGCCCTGATGATCGCCGCGTACATCGCCATCGACTCCTTCGGCACGGCGGCGAACGTCACCGGCGACGGTGCTATCGCCATGGTCGTCAACAAGCTGTCCAAGGGACGCCTCCGCACCGAGCAGGACGGGGACGGAATCGAGACCGAGGGCGTGCTGAACACCAGCGAAGACTGACGCGTCAGCTGTCCGTCGTCCTGCCGGACTAGAACTATTCCGACTGCTGTTCCCATCTCTGTGTGGCCCGGCCGATGGCGTTGCGGATGTTCTCCATCATCTCCGTGCGTTCCTTCATCGCCGCACTGTTGACCCGTACAGCCTCCCAATGTTTGTCGCGTAACTTCTGGAACAGTCGGAAGTCGGTGTCGGTGGTCGCCCCCTCCGCGTGGTGGGCTCCGTCGTAGTACAAGGCGATCTTCAGCTCCGGGCAGGCGATGTCCGGTCGCGTCACCGTCGTGCCGAGATCCACGGCAACCTGGGTACTCCAGCTGAAACCCGCAGGTAGTTCATCCCGGACGATGAGACGCAGAACCGTCTCCCGCGGCGATTCAGCACCGAACCCGGGGTCAGCAAGTGCACACAACATCTTCAGCTCAGCGGCGTCGATGCGGTGGCGCGCCGCAGCAGTGATCTGCCGGACGGTCACCCAGGTGCACTGGAGAAAGGCATCGATGAACTGCACCGCACGAACCTGCTCCGGACGCAGACCCTCGACGTGCGGGACAGGCCAGTACCGTTTACCGGAGATGATGGTGGTCAGGCACTGTACCGCCGCAGTCGCTGCATCCACGACGCGCAGGCCCGGGAACGCGCGATCCGGCCGAACGGTACGGATGCCCGAGGGCAACGGCCGCAGCACCGGGGACGAGACTCCCGCCGACGACCCGTCCTGCGCCATACTCCCCTGTTTCGACTTCCCCGTCAGCAGCACCACCGGCGCTTCGTCGGCCCAGTGGACGAGACCGTGATATGCGGCCGCCGACCAGTACGCCACGACGGCACGCGGATGCACGAAGGAGTGGGCACGGGCGCGGGTGACGATGTCATGACGGTAAAGGCCGGTGTCGGCGTGGTGGCCCGCCGGTCCGAGACGGGCATGCCGGAGGTGCTTCTCCGGCACCGGCGGAAGGTACACCCCGCGGGACACCTGTTCGTGATACTTGGCGACCGAGCGTCGTGACACTCCGGACACCGTCAGCTCCCTCCGCGTCACAGGCAGACGCGTCGGCAGGACGCGTCGTGTGTAGAGAGGGCCTCGCCCGGGCGGGACTCGTCCCTCCCGCTCCGCAGCCTGCCACAGTTGTCCCCCGAATTCCCCCATGCGGACATTCTTTCCTGTCGCTACCACGGGCGCAAGGGGTTCCGCAGAAGAAGCTCCCTGGGGCGAATTGTTCTAGCCCGGTGCACGTATCTCCCATGAAAATGTGCGCCGAGCTAGAACAATTCTCGCTCCGCATGGGAGCCGCGTGAGAGCCGCGTGTCAGTGGCGGCGGTCCAGCGCCTGCTGCCTAGTCCACACCACCGATCCGGCTCAACGGCCAGACCTTGAACTGCACCTTGCCGACGACGTTGTCCAGCGGAACCATGCCCTCCTCCGGGTCTCCGGCGAGGTTGTAGTACCGCGAGTCCTTCGAGTTGGTCCGGTTGTCGCCCATCAGCCACACCTTGTCGTCCGGCACCGTCACAGGGCCGAAATACTCGCCCTGGCAGGCGTCAGACCCCGTGGTCGGGTCAACAGGGTACGCCTTCGGGTCCAGCGTGAACGAGTCGTCGACCTTCTCCCCGTCGACCATGATGCCCGGGTCCCCGTCCTGGCACTGCACCGTCTGCCCACCGGTGGCGATGACACGCTTGACCAGCGTGAACTCGTCCGGCGCGAGAATGCCGATCTTCTCCAGGCCGGTCTGGATCCCCTTGACCAGCGGCTGGGACGATCTGGTGGACACATAGTCTTCCGACCATGCACCCGTGCCGGTGAAGACGACGACATCACCGGGGTCCACGTCACCGAAGCGGTAGGACACCTTGTCCACGTAGATGCGGTCGTCGGTGCAGCCTTCACAACCGACGAGTGTGGGCTCCATCGACTCCGACGGGATCTGGTACAGCCGACCGATGAAGGTGTTGAACAGGCCGAGCAGCAGTATCGCCACCACAAAGGTGACGAGGTACTCCACCCATGCCGGGCGCTTCTTCTTCTCTGTCACGGGTTCACTGGTGTCAGTCACCCTTGAGAGCCTATCCGCTGAAGGCGAACCAACGCCCCTCGACCCGCTGGAGCTGCACGTCCATGTCGTAGAGCACCCCGAGGTTCGCTGCGGTCATCACCTCGTCGACCGGCCCGGACGCCTGGACGCCGCCGTCCCGGACCATCAGCACGTCAGTGGTAGAGGCGGCGACCTCCTCGACGTGGTGGGTGATCAGCACGGTCGTCAACTGCGGGTGGGACGCCCGGAGGTCGTCGACGACCCGCAGCAGCGTCTCGCGTCCCGGCAGGTCCAGCCCGGTGGACGGCTCGTCGAGCAGCAGCATCTGCGGGTCGGTGACCAGGGCACGGGCAATGAGTGTCCGGGCTTTCTCACCCTGACTCATCTGGCTCCACAGCCGGTCGGACTTGTCGTCCATCCCCACCAGCTCCAGCATCCCGGTAGCTCGCGTCCGGTGCGGGGCGTAGTCGAAACGTTGGATGTAGCCGTTGGACGCCGACACCCCGGAGAGCACCGCCTCGTAGGCGGAGATGTCGTCGAGGCGTTGTTTCGGGTCGACGTAGCCGATGCGTTTCTGCAGTTCGCGGACATCCGTCCGTCCGATCTGCTCACCGAGGATCTGCACGCTGCCGGTGGTGGGGTACAACCGCCCTCCGGCGAGTTTGAGGATCGTGGACTTGCCCGCCCCGTTCGGACCGAGGACGGCCCAGTGACTCCCGGCCGGAATCGTGAGGCTGACATCCTCAACGAGGTGGTTCTCCCCACGACGGACGGTGACATCGGTGATCTGCAGTGTATTGCGCTCGTTCATACGGGGTGAGGCTACTCCCCACCGGAGTGCTGCAACTCAATCTCCCTCGACGTCCATTCGCCGTCGGCACCGCGGGTGTGGAGGCGCAACGAGGTCCCGACGGCGGACCATGCTGTCGTGGTGCCGTCGACCTGCAGGTGGCGGGGTCGGCCAGGGCCATCCACCAGGAGCAGCACCTCCAGGGTCTCGGGGTCGAGGCGCCGGAGTTCGCTCTTTCCACTCCCATCCGAGCTGTTCACCAGGAGGCAGTCGTCGGCCGTCGTGACGTCGTAGATCTGGTAGCCGTCGGCGCTCTCGATGTGCGCGGTGCGAATCTCCTGCAGGTCATCGTCGAGATAGCTCACAGTCGTTCCCTGCGAGGTCATCAGCATGTCGCGAACCACGAGCAGTGCCGCCGGTGAGTCGAACGGCCCGACGGGAAGTTCCCGTTTCCAGTCCACGGTGCCGTCGTCGGCGAGGCGACCGAGTCGTTGGACGCCACGGTCCACGGGGAGGCCGTACATCGCGTTCTCGGGCATGTGCATCCAGGACTCTTCCACCTCGTACCTGCTCACCACCCATCCGCCGTGCGGATGCCGGACGGCGCCGGGGAAGTCCTCCAGCACTGCAGGGCGTTCTTCCTCGACAACACTGCCGTCGTTCCCCACCAGGAATGTGTGTCCGACCGCGTCTACCCGGCACCCGTCCCCCGCCCTGCCACGGACCCGCGCAATGTACATGGGTGCGGCCTGAATCCGTACCGGTAGTGCCACCGCCGTCGACTCGCCCGAGGTCACGTCGGTACGCCAGACGATCGGCAGGCGGAGGTCACCACGCCACAGGACGGGGGCCTCGACACCACCCGTAACGGCGAACCCCTGCAGTGCGGTCGGACGCTCCAGCTGCGCCGGCTCCGGCGGGGAGGCCGCGTCCAGGTCCAGCGTGACGAGGATGGGGTCGACGCCGATCTGGCTCCCTCCCTGAACCCACACCTTCGGAAGCGAATGTCGGGTGTGAGGGACGTCGACGGCCGTGTATCCGGACCTGTACCGCAATCTGGTCACTCGACCGCGGGTCGGGGTAAGTGGTGTCTCCGATGACCGGTCTGAACTCTGGTAGAAGTGGCCTGTTAATCTCACACGCCCCAGAACGGGCCGGGGCGCATCCCATAATGCCGACCATCCGTCGCCGCGCAAGATCATTGACCACCGTCCGTTGGTCAGGTCCACGGGACGGTCCACCGTCGTCTCCTCGGCGTAGGCGTCGACGGTGACGACCGGATCTCCTTTCATCCCCGCTCGCTCGTTGGGATCTCCCTGCTCAATGAACCACAGGAACATGTCCACTGTGCTCCCCACGTCATACGTCGGACGATTCAGGTCCATGTAGACCCACCATTCGACGGCGACCGGGAGGATCCTATGGTCCTCGGGCGCAGCCGGTGGCTCGGGTACGGCGATTCGGTCGAGTTCCCCGGCCACGATCGCGCGTGCCCGGGTCTCATCAACGGGGCGCGCCACCCGGTCGACGTGGATACTCTCGGCCGGTTCACCGGCCCACCGGAACTCCTCATCACCGATACGGCCGGGGAACTCCACGTCAATGAACTCTGCGCGCTTATCGCTGCCCTGCCACGTCGCCGAAAGAGACACGACCACGCCGGTCTCCGCATCAACGATGCGCTCGGAGCCATTGCCGGTGATCGACCAGGATTCCCGCTCGTCACGTTGTACGGGACGGACGTCTGCCCTGCGATCAGGGACGTACCGACCTCGCGTGATAAGCGCGGATTCCACGCAGTGGACGTCAACTCGTCCGCCGGTCGCATCGACGACCGCGCCGTCCTCTACGAGGACGAGGGTCCGCTGACCGTCCTGGAGCAGCAGCGGAGTGCCGTCGAGCCTGGTGAGAGACCGTCGACCGTCCGCCCAGAGAAACCGGTAGTCGCCGGCGGGGAGTCGGAGGACCTCCGTCGGTTCCTCGGCCTGCACAGTCAGGTCCAGACTGCCGGGATCACCGTGTAGTCGCAGAGTCGCACGTACAGGCGGTCCGTCCAGACCATTGCCGTGCTCGATGAGTTCAGCCAGTTCGGAATAGTGCGGCATCCCAATCACGCTACCCTGGCAGCCTTATTTCCCGGGACACCCAGGACCCGTCTACCTGCGGGGTAAAGACGCGGAGACGGCCGTCCGCGAACCACAGCTCGCCGTCGAACCAGCGCACGTAAGTCCTGAAAGTCAGTCCGGGATCGATGTCGATGTCGAGAACAGACTCGAACGTCTCAGGATCAAGCAGACTGTAGCACTCCTCCGGGTCATCCGCGCCCACGATCCCAGGTCGTCGACCGCGGCGGTCGATACCCAACCACGGCCCCAGCTCCACCAGGCTCTCGACATGCCAGGGCAGTTGACGGCGCACCACCACGCCGAGATCACTGTCCCGCACGGTCAGTACGTTCTCCATGCCGGTGAAGATCCACCCGTCGGCGATCACCAACGACACGCTAGGGACGTTGAGGAGGCTCTCGACCCAAGTGACCTGACCGTCGTCGCTGAGTCGACCGAGATGTTGGAAGCATCCGCCATCCGGACCCGCGTCCCACTCGACATACACGACGACCCATCCACCGTCAGGATGCCGTCGGACGTGGGTCGGTTCGTCGTCGATGCCGGCGATCCCGGGAAAAACCGGCGACTCCGGAGGAGCATCCTGAACGGTCCCGTCCCTGTCAATGAGGAACTCCCCGCCTGCGCACCGGACACGCAGCGTTACTCCGCCATGCGCAGGGAATTCCCAGTATGGAGGATGCCCGTACTGGTGCACCACCACCGGCAGGAGCACCCGCCCGGTGTCACCGGTATCCAGGTCAGTACGCCACAGCGCAGGAAGCGCCCCGCCTTCCGGACGCCACAGCGTCGTAGTCTCGCCGTCCCGGGAGACCGCGAAATCGAGCACGCCCTGCGGCTCGTGCGTCTCTTTCACCACAGGAGGCGCCGCAGCGTCGAGGTCCACGGTGAACAGCAGGCGATCTACACTGCCGAACCAGGGCTCCTCGTCCCAGTACGGTAAGTCTCGCCCGTCGATGACATCAATTGCCGGTACCGGCACACCGGGAACCACTGCGTCCTGGTGCCGCAGGTCGCAGTCGAGCCGGATCCTGGTGAGCATCCCCCTGGTCGGGGAATACGGGTGACCGTAGTCCGGACCCGTATAGAAGACTCCGGTAACCTTGACGTATCCGACTGTCGGCCGGTCGGCGTCCCACAGTGCCGTCCATCCGTCTCCCCGCAGGACGGTCTGCCAGCGAAAACCTCTCCGGTTCATTCTCTGGTCCACTGGCTCCCCGTCCTGCACAGGTTCCGCCCATGCCGTCACCGTGCACGGCTCAACGAGCGTTGAGTAATCCATCGCGCCGGAATCTACTACCTCCATGAAGCCGAGGACCATATCGATGGTGGTACCGCGGCGCCACGTGGGAAGCGAGTCGGACGGATCAACGGGGAGTGCCCCGACGACCAGCAGCGACCTGTGCCCGTCCGGAACAGGGGCGGGCGCAGGCCGCGAGTAGCTATCCAGGAACCTGGTGAATTCCCCGACAGGAGGCTGCGGCACCGCAGCAGCGCCTTCGTGCAACGAATCACCTTCACCCTCAGCGCCACGTGGCCGCCATGGCTCAGGTGCGACGGGAACCCCGTACTTCTCCGAGACCACAGTTCCCCATGTGGCATCGTCGGAGGAGAGCGACGACGGACACTCGAGGTCGGTCAGTTCTCCACCGCCGTCACCGTTGTCGATCCTGACGACAACTCCGGTCTCGGCGTCGACCACCATGGACCGCGGCATCTCGGGCAGCTTGTAATGCCGGGTAGGCAGACCGGGCACGAGCCAGGCCGCCCGGCCGTCGTGTGTCACTTGTTCGACGGGCCCCGCCGGGTACACCCGGTCCAGCACCGTATTCAGAAGATCTCTGCTGAACAGCACTCCTGCAGAGCTGGTCAGCGCGAGACACCCCGTGGCCTCGAGAGGAGATGCCCCCTGCATGACCACGGCATGTTCACCGTCGTCGACCAGTCGCGGCGTCCCGTCAAGCTCGCTGACGGCGCGCGATCGGTTATCACGGGCAAGGCGGTAGGTCCCCGGCCCGAGAGCGAGAGACGCGATTCTCTCCCCGCCCATCACCCACCCGTACTGGGATCCGTCCGGTTCACCCCACAGCGTCACAGTTGCCCGAAGTGGGGCATCGCAACCGCATTGAATGAGCCCACGCATTTCAGACCATGTCGGCATGGACCTCACGTTACAGTGTCACCAGAGAAGTGGATGTGGCGTGGAACGTGTCGGAATCTGCTCACGGCTCTGGTCGCTTCCTGACCAAAGTTCATTCCGGGGCGCCGATCCGGCCCGCCACTCCCCTGGGATACGCACCCCCGGGCCCGTGACACCCGCACCATCGCCGACAACAGACCCCGGACCCGGACGACGGACACAGGGCCCGTTTCATCTGCTCGAAGACACGCTACGACACCCCCGGTGTACATAACTTTCCGGCCCTTCTGCTAAGGACCCGGGCCTACCGCGCCACCCCCTTGTGGCCAGATAGTCACTGTTCAGAGTGTTCCGTAGTGTCCGATCCAGATTTTTCCCGCGAAACATTGTGTTCTGCGAATACCTATTGTACTGTGAACCACACTTTACATAGTGTGTGTTCCACAACACACTTCACGCCAGTCAGATGGAGGTCGCCTAGCCATGACGACAACAAACAAGAAGACGTCACCTGCCAAGGGTGGTGTCGCTGTAGACAACGGGTTCACCGCTGAAGAACAACAGTGGGTGGACAAGAAGAAGTACGCCTGGATTCTCAGCATGGTGCCCGCCGCCATGCCCCTGATCATCTGGGGGGTCGTCGAGTGGATGAGGGCGATCAGCGCGCCCGAAGCCCTCGTCTCCGCCTCCTGGTTCCTGGGACCCATCGCCGTGTTCATCGTGGTGCCGATCGGGGACTGGGTCCTCGGCCGCGACGGCGAGAACGCACCAGAGGAGTTCGTCCCCTGGCTGGAGGAGACCAAGTACTACCGGATCATCTCCTACCTGTACTTCCCGCTCATGCTCGCCAGCCTGATCATGTGCTGCTGGCAGTGGACCTATGGCGGGCTCGAGTGGTACGAGAAGGTCGGCCTGGCCTGGACCATGGGCATGACCTCGGGTATCGGCATCGTCGCCGCCCACGAGCTCGGTCACAAGAAGGGTAGCTTCGAGCGCTGGCTCGGCAAGATCGTCCTGGCGGTCCCCGCCTACGGTCACTTCTACGTCGAGCACAACAAGGGCCACCATGTGAAGGTCGCAACCCCGGAGGACCCGGTCAGCTCCCGCATGGGCGAGAACGTCTACGCCTACCTGATCCGTTCCATCCCCCGTCAGATCCCCCGCGCCTGGGACATCGAGAAGAAGCGTCTCGCCCGCGGCGGCAAGAGCCAGTTCAACCTGGACAATGACGTCCTCAACGCCTGGCTGATCACCGTCCTGCTGTGGGGCGGCCTGCTGATCGGCTTCGGCATCGGCATCCTGCCCTACCTGCTGATCCAGGCGGTCATCGGCATCGCCCTGCTGGAGTTCGTGAACTACCTCGAGCACTACGGCCTGCTGCGACAGAAGCTCGAGGACGGCCGCTACGAGCGCTGCTCCCCGGAGCACTCCTGGAACTCCGACAACCTGACCACGAACATCTTCCTGTACCAGCTGCAGCGCCACTCGGACCACCATGCCAACCCGACCCGTCGGTACCAGTCCCTGCGTTCGGACGTCTACGCCCCGGAGCTCCCCCAGGGCTACGCGACGATGATCGCCGTGGCTTCGTTCCCGCCCCTGTGGTTCGCCATCATGGACAAGCGCCTGATGCAGTACTACAACTACGACACGGAGCGTGCGAACCTCTACCCGCGTAAGGCCGCCAAGCTGCGTGCCAAGTGGGCCAAGAAGGCACCCGCAGGCGTTGCGGCGAAGGAGTCCTGACCATGACATCGACAGCTCAACCGAACAAGCAGCCCTCTGATCTGGAGGCACTGCGCTCCACCGGTGGCGCCGACATTCCCGAGAACCAGGCGCCTCCGCAGAAGATGACGAACCCGAAGATGCACTACCTGCTGTGCACCGCATCCTGCGTAGTCGGCGCGGCCGCGCTCGCACTGGGTATCTTCGGCGCCTTCGGCACCCCGTATGTCGAGGCCGTCGCACCCTGGTTGATCCTGATCTCCCTGTTTTTCCTTTTCCCTGGCATCGTCGGCATCTACCGCGGACCCGGGGTGCCTTCGACGCACGTGATCCCGCGCCCGAAGAACCGCAAGCCCATCGACTACGCCGCCGGCGCCGGCGGAGCCGCAGGCCCCGCCCCCACTGCCTGACGGCTTGACTGCCCGGCGGACCCGTCCGCCACGGCCGGCGTGTGACCCGCACGCCGGCCACGACTGCACCATGACGACAACAGAGAAGAGAAAGGACGGGTGACCACTGTGGCTGTGTACCAGTGCCCCCTGTGTGACTACCGAGTCGACACCGACAAAGGCGACGATGCTGAAGGATTCAAGCCCGGTTTCGACTGGGACGCCGAGGTCCCCGAGGACTGGTTCTGCCCGGACTGCGGCGTCCGCGACAAGGTCGACTTCGACAAGGTCAGCTAGATGACCGCAGCAACGGCGTCACCGTCAACCAGCTCAGGAAAGGAGCTCACCATGGACGACTACAAAGTCTACGAATGCCTGCAGTGCGGGTACATCTACGACGAAGCGGAAGGCGACCCGGCGGAGGGCTTCCCCCCGGGCACGCTCTGGGCCGACATCCCCGACGACTGGGAATGCCCGGACTGCGGAGCTGCGAAGGCCGACTTCGAGATGGTCCAGATCAGCCGCAAGTAGATGCCGCGTCCGACCGCCACAGACCAGAACAGACAGGATCAGCACATGACTCAAGCCGACCACCAGCGCATCGCCGTCATCGGCGGCGGTGTGGCCGCCCACTCGGCGCTCAAGGCCTTCCTCGCTGCGGCCGGGGACACCGTCGGCCCCACCACCGTGGACATCTTCACGCGGGAATCCCACCGCCCCTACCGTCGCCCGTCCGTGAACAAGGACATTCTCATCGACGGTAAGGGCCCCGAGGACGTCTCCCTGCCGGGCGCCGTGTTCGACGGATCCGACAATGTGGATGTTGAGCTGCACCTGTCCAGTGAGGTCACTGCGGTGGACACCGCCGACCGCACCATCACGGTCAACGGTGAGCAGTACTCCTGGGACCAGTTGATCTTCGCTACCGGGGCGTCTCCACGCCACCTCGACGCCCCGTGGCTCAAGGGCCGCGACGTCCACTACATCCGCACCCCGGAGCACTCGACATCCCTGCGTGACTCCCTCGCCGCGCTGAGCGCCGAGGACAACGTCGTCATCATCGGCGCCGGCATCCTCGGACTTGAGGCAGCAGCGGGGGCGTCGACGCTGACCGAGGCCACCATCACCGTGCTGGAGGCGCAGGACGACATCTGCCGCCGTATCCTGCCCGCCGCTGCGGCCGGCTGGTTGCGGGGCAAACACACCGCCCACGGCATCGACATCCGGTGCGGACTGTCCGACGAGGAGATCAACGACACCGTCGCTGAACTCGACCCGGCGGTCATGGTCGTCTCCGTCGGACTCGACCGCGACATCTCGCTGGCCCGCTCCGCCGGACTGGAGGTCGGTCGTGGGATCATCATCGACGAGTACGGTCGCACCTCCGTCCCCGGTGTCTGGGCCGCAGGCGACTGCGTCGAGATCCGGGCGGAGGACGGGACAGTCACCCTCCCCGAGGACGAAGGTTCCGCCCGTCTGCTGGGTGGCATCGTCGGGCTGACCATGGCCGGTCAGGAAGCGGACCGGTTCCTGCTCAGCCCGCCGAAAGGCTGGTCACGTCAGTACGGTCTCATGCTGAACCTGGTCGGCGCCACGGGACGACCGGTGCAGAGTGGCCAGCCCGGCCCCTCCAGCCACCCGTCCGACCACGAACTGGTCCTGGTCAGTGATGACGATGAACTCGTGGTCTTCAGCCTGGAGTCCCGCTCCGGCGGGGAGTCCGTCGTCTCCGGTGTCACCACCGTGGGACGCAGCCCCGTCGTCCGAAAGGCGAAGAATGCACTGGGTATGACCCTGACCGAGGTCGAGTCAGAGTTCTTCACCGACGGGGCGCTCATCCCCTCCACCTGAGGGATAAGCTGGTCCCCATGCATCTGGGACCGCACACGCTCCGCACATCCGTCGCCGACCGGTGGACCGTGACCACGACCACCGGCGACCTCCGAGGCCACGCCGTGAACCACGGCGTGGCCTTTCGCGGTGTCCCCTACGCCGAACCCCCTGTCGGCCCCCGTCGCTTCCGTCGGGCCGTCCCGAAAACCCCCTGGGACGGCACCCTCGTCGCCGACCGTCCCGGGGAATACTGCAGTCAGTGGCGCGATACACGTCACGGGTGGATCGGCTCCGAGGACTGCCTCTGGCTCAACGTGGTCGTCCCCCGCAGCGGGACCACGCCGGGCTCCGGCGGAGTCATCGACGAGGAGGCGAACCGCCCCGTCGTCGTGTACCTGCACGGGGGCTCCAACATCCACGGTTCCGCCCGCGAGCCCCTGCTCTCCGGCGAGTACTTCGCCGCCGCGACCGACGCCGTATACGTCGCCGTGAACTACCGCGTCGGCGTCCTCGGCCAACTCGCCCTGGGACACGCCGACGCCCTCGACGCCGACCGGTTCGACACCAATACCGGGCTCTCGGACATCATCACCGCCGTCGAGTGGGTGCACGCCAACGCCCGCACTTTCGGCGGGGACCCGTCCCGTATCACCGTCATGGGGGAATCCAGCGGCGGTGCCATGGTGACCGCGCTGAGCGCGTCACCGCGCATGGACGGGCTGGTCGCGGGGTTCATCGCCCAGTCCCCGGCCGCCGCCATGGTCCACTCCCCCGACCAGGCCCGGCAACTCGGCAACACCGCGCTGGAACTTCTCAGCGAACGCACCGACACGGATCCGGTGGGCGCCCCGCACCAGGATCTTGCCTGGCTGACCGAGAAGCTCAACGCCGCCTCCTGGGGTGTCTCAGGGATCTCCGGCGCCTTCGCCCCGGTGATCGACGACCTCCTGCCTCGACACCCGCTCGAACCGGGATCGCAACTGGACGTCCCGCTGCTCATCGGCACCAATCTCGACGAGTACGTGCTGATGCGCTGGAACCGCGTGTCCCGGCGCACCCTGCAGGGACAGACGCGGAGCTTCGCCTCCCTCATCGACAGCGACCGCGCCCCGGACATCCTGTCGACGTTCTACTCCGACGGGCGACGCCGCGGGGACGCCGGACGTTTCATCGGCGATGCCCTGTTCACCGCCCCGTCGATGCGGCTGGCCGACCAGCACCCGTCAGGCCGCGCGTGGATGTACCGGCTGGACCTGTCCACCCCGTCCCTGAATGTCTCGGGGATCGGGGCCACCCACGCCCTGGACCTGCCGATCCTCTTCGGACGCTACGACTCCGGGCGTGGCCCCGGCGCACTGGCCCTGGGCGGGCGGGACCGGATGGCGGCGACGACCACGGTGATGCAGCAGCGGTGGCGTGAGTTCATCCACCGTGGCGATCCGGGGTGGGCGCCCTACCAGGACGGTTTCGCCACGCAGATCTTCGACGCCGGGGAGCAGACGGTCGCCGACCCTGTCCCGGAACTCCGTGAAGCCTGGTCGCAGGTCCGGCTGACCGGGTAACGGCCGTTCCCCCTGCCCCATTTCCCCGTGGTCCGCATCCCCCTGTGCCGGCTTGAGCCCTCAGGTCACCGATCGGGGTGATCAGCGACCTGAGGGCTCAAGATGCGGTGGGCGTGGTCAGTCAGCCGCGTACGGTGGACCCGGTGCGCTCGGAAACCTCAGTACCCTCAGAAGCCTCTGCGTCCTCCGAATCCTCGGGCAGGTGCGCCCGGTGGCTGTCCTCCCCGGCGGCACTTTCGAATCCGCCTTCCTGCGCGGCGTCCCAGATCTCCCGGTCCCAGATCCCGGCCCGCTTGGCGACGACCGTCGCAGCCAACGACTGTCCGGTGACGTTCACGGCGGTGCGCCCCATGTCGATGATCGGCTCGATGGCGAGCAGCAGGCCCACACCGGCGAGCGGCAGGCCCAGCGTCGACAGCGTCAAGGTGAGCATCACGGTGGCGCCGGTAGTACCTGCCGTGGCGGCCGAACCGATCACGGACACGAAGATGATCAGCAGGTAGTCGGTGAAGCCGAGGTTGATGCCGTAGAACTGGGCGACGAACAGGGCGGCGATCGCCGGGTAGACCGCGGCGCACCCGTCCATCTTCGTCGTCGCACCCAACGGCACGGCGAAGGACGCATACTCGGTGGGAACTCCCATGGAACGTTCCGTGACGCGCTGGGTCACCGGCATCACGCCCATCGAGGAGCGGGTGATGAACCCGAGAGACGTCACCGGCCATACCCGGCGGAAGAAGCCGACCACAGGCAGGCCGTTGAACGCGAGGACGGCCGGGTAGATGACCAGCATGACGATCGCCAGGCCGATGTAGATGGCGAGCACGAACTTGCCGAGAGACCCCAGGGCGTCCCACCCGTAGTCGGAGACGGCGTGACCGATCAGTGCGCCGGTGCCGATCGGGGCGAGACGGATGATCCACCACAGCACCTTCTGCACCACGGTGAGCAGCGACTCCGTGACTGCCAGGAACGGCTCGGCGGACTTGCCGGCCTTCACCGCGGCCACACCCAGCACGATGGAGATGACCAGCAGCTGCAGCACGTTGAAGCTCAGTCCGATGTCCCCGTCCGAGTTGGCGGAGGCGGCGAGTCCCAGGATGTTGTCCGGGACGATGGACTCGAGGAACCCTAGCCACGAGCCGGAGCTGGACGGCTCGGCGGCACTTGAGGCGTCCACCGAGGTG
The DNA here is from genome assembly GCF_007673095.1 of Corynebacterium glyciniphilum AJ 3170. GTDB lineage: Bacteria > Actinomycetota > Actinomycetes > Mycobacteriales > Mycobacteriaceae > Corynebacterium. The sequence goes on along the minus strand of NZ_VDYZ01000011.1, from coordinate 94,707 downwards.
CCCTCCCCGGGCTTCATCACGAGCCCGACGCCGATACCGACGAGCACGGAGAAGAACGCGGTGATCGCGAACCAGATCAGTGTGCTGGCGGCCAGCCGTGCGGCGTTGGCGACCTTGCGCAGGTTCGCCACCGAGGTGATCACCGCGGCGATGATCAACGGTGGGATCATCAGCTTCAGCAGTGTGACGTAGGTGGAACCGACCTCGTCGAGGAGGGTGCCGAGCCAGCTCTGGTCGTCCTCGGGGAGGTCCGCTCCCTGGGCGCGGGCGATGAACCCGAGGATCAGCCCGATGACGAGGCCGGCGATGACCTGCGCTCCGAACCCGGTGAGCCAGCCGGGGATACGGCTGGTCCGGTGTTCCTGTGTTGTCGACATACGCGTGTACCTGACTCTCTGGGCCCCTGCATGGTGAGCACCCTGCTTCTGTACCGGCCTCGTCGGTGAACGGAGCCGAACAGACTTATCTGTCTATCTGTTGTGTCCATACTTTAACGTCACGGGTCCCGAAATCCATTCCCGCCCCGTCACGTTGAACAGATCACAGCATTCCTGGACGTTTGCTGGCAGTCGCGTCTGGAGTCCATGTCGATCGTGCCCTGTACCGTCCGTGAACTCGCGACCGGGGCCGCCGCCCGTCTAACGTGGAACAGCAATGAGCCTGACCACCACACGTTTCACCCCGTCTTCCTTCCTGCGCCGGCGTCGCACCGCCACCACCGCCACCACCGCCACCACCGCCACCACTGCGGCGGTCTCGCCCGGACGCATCCGCACACGCGACGTCCTCAATGTCATCGCGGTCATCACTGCCCTGGCGGTGATCAACGTCACCGCGCACTTCTCGCAACTGGCCGCCGTTGCCACAACCGTGCCCGTCGGCGTCGCAATCCTCCTGGTCATCGCGCGTGCGAACGGTATGACCTGGCGTGACCTCGGACTGGGGCGCCACACCCACGGCCGTGGTCTCCTCTACGGTCTCGGCGCGGCCGCCCTGGTCGTCGTGGGTGTCGGCATTGCGGTTGCTCTGCCTTTCACCAGGGAGTTCTTCTTCAACGAGTCCTACGCGAGCCTGCGCACAGCTCTCATCGCCGCCCTGGTCATCATCCCCCTGCAGACCGTCCTACCGGAGGAGCTGGCATTCCGCGGCGTACTGCACGGCACCCTGGCGCGTATGGGCGGGACGAAGCTGGTGTTCATCGGCAGTTCCCTGCTCTTCGGCCTGTGGCACATCGCCAGCTCACTGAATCTGACGGCGAGCAACGCCGGGCTCACCGCATTCCTGGGGTCCGGGACAGCGGCCCAGTGGACGGGCGTGGGCGCCGCAGTGGTCGCCACCGCCGCCGCGGGCGCCGGGTTGACCTGGTTGCGGCATCACACCGGTAGCGTGATCGCACCCATCGGACTGCACTGGGCGCTCAACGCCGTCGGCGCGCTAGCCGCCGCGGCCGCCTGGCAGCTGCTCTAGACTCACTCGCAGGCGACACCGTCATTGTCGCCGTCCATCTGCGGCCGGTACCCGGGCTCGCCACGCAGCAGCGGTGCCACACCCGCCGCGCGGGCCGCGGTGCAGTTCTCGTAGTAGACGTCCCCGCCCTGTTCCGCGGCGGGGACAGCGGGCTCAGGTTCTGGTTCGGGAGCCGGTTCAGGCTCAACCACCGGCGCCGGCACCTCGTCGACCGGGGCGATCCCGTCCGCCCCGCACTTCTCCAGCTCACGGGCGATGGCGTCCCGCTCAGCCGCCGTCACCCACAACTCATACTTCGCCTTGACCTGCACCTGGGTGGACACGTAGCTGCAGCGGAACGGCCGGTTCGCCGGCAGCCACGTGGCGGCGTCCCCGTCGCCTTTCTGCATGTTCGCCGGACCGTCGACGGCGAGGAGGTTGAGGTGGTCGTTGGCGAGTTCTTCGCGTCGCTCAGCACTGAGCTGCTGGGCGCCCTTCTGCCAGGCGTCGGACAGCGCGACGACATGGTCGATGTGCACGTCTGTGCTGGTGTCCTGCCCGCGGACGAAGTTGATCGTCATGGCGGTGTAGGGATCGTCCAGGGACCCGGTGAGGACCTTGCACGGCCCTTCACGGTGCACGTCGGACATGTCCCTGGCCAGGACGTCGTTACGCTGGTCGCATCCGTTGCGGTCGGTGTCCTTCCACCGCTGGCCGAATTCATCACGGCTGTAGCCGGTCTTCGGCGCCCGCCCCTTGACCTCCAGCGTCGCCAGGGTCGTGACCGCGTCCTGCACCGCCGGGTCCGTGTGCCCGGGCGCGGGCTGCGGGTCCCCGCCCTCCCCGTTTTCGCCGGTGGCCACAGCTTCCTGTCCGGTCGAGTGCAGGGCCGCCGTCGTGGCGCTGGACGCCCCGGTCGCGGTGTTCCCGGCGCTCCCACCATCCCCGGTGTCCCCGCAGGACGACAGAACGAGCGCAGCTGCGGTGGCGAGTACGACGGCGACCGGTCGCCCGATGAACCTCATGTGACCCCTGAGTCTGGTGTGGTTGTTACGACTCACATACTAAGGGGCGGAACGACAGGGGTGTTATTCGGCCACCGGGGTGCTCCGGCGCGCGACCACGAGCAGCAGGACGAAGCAGATGATGCCGGCGATCCCCTGCACGTTCTCCAGCAGCCAGTTGCCCTCGAACATCCGGTAGAGCGGCTCATGGCGGTCGATGAAACCGTCCGGCAGCAGGTTCGCCACGAGCAGCACCGAGACCGCCACCAGGCTCAACCGGTCCCGCGGCTCCCCGTCCCGACCCAGGATCAGCGACACCAGCAACCCCACCGCGACGATGATCCCCGTCCAGTGGTGCGTCACCGCCACCGGCGCCGAGATGCTCACCGCCAGGATCATCAGCAACAGCGTGGTGACCGGACGCCCGGCACGGACCAGCCGCCAGGCGGCCCATCCGGACAGAACCGCCACGACCAGCAGCCCCGGAATCATCACGGTCTGGGCCAGATCACCGTCGACACCGGCCTTGGCGATCAGCCCGGTGATCGCCTGGTTGGCGTTGAAGTCCGGCGGGCCGCCCCGGTCACCCTTGAAGAACTCCTCGGTCCAGTAGAACAGCGACTCCGACGGGCGCATCACCCACCCGAGGGCGACGGTGACCAGGAACGCTCCCGCCGAGCGGGCCAGGTCCCCCCACCGTCGGGACACCAGGAAGACCAGCGCATAGGCGGCCGGGGTGATCTTGATGCCCGCAGCCAGCCCCACCCCGGCGCCACGCAGCCACCGTGGCGTGTAACCGAGCAGGTCCGCTGTCACCAGCAGCACGAGGAAGACGTTGATCTGGCCGTACATGAGGTGGGTCTGCAGCGGCTCGAGGCAGAGGGCGAAGCCCAGCATCGGCACCGCCACCAGTGGCGCCCACTTCAGCCGCAACCGGTGGGCGACCATCGCCAGCACACCCCAGGCCGCCAGCAGGGACGTCATCGTCCAGAGTGCCTCCATCACCCCGTCGTTGAACCACGTCAACGGGACGAAGAGGGCGGCAGCCAGGGGCGGGTAGATGAAGGCGAAGCCGCTGCGGGAGTCGAAATCGTCCCCGTAGAGTCCGCCTCCCTCCACAACTGCCCGTCCGGCGTCCCGGAACACCCCGACATCCAGCAGGTAGTCCGTCCGGAAGTAGGTGATCATCCCCTGGAGTTGCCAGACCAGGAGCGCGACACCGACCAGTGCGACCACTCCGGCGGAGATCCGTCCCGTCCGGGTGCGGGGTGCGCGTCTGGCGGTGGGCTGGGGTTCACTGGACGCCTCGGGGCGCGCGGATACGGCGGTGGTCATGGTACTGCGGTCATCTCCGTAGGGGCCGGGGCACAAGGACAGAAGCGAATATGGAACGACGAACCATCGTAGAACCCCCGGCTGAGTGAACCTGCCCAGCACACTGAAAAACCGCTGTCAGCCCGGTCAGGCTGGCAGCGGTCAGAAGATGTGGTGGAACGCCCTCTTATGCGCCACCGGAGATGTTGCCGTTGCCGTCCTCGAGGTGGGCACGGATGAACCACTGGAACTGCTCCTGCGCACGGACCTGGCCCACGATGAGATCCTCGGTGACCGGGTCAAGCTGGTCCACGGCGGAGTCCGCCTCGCGCGTGTCGACGATGACCTTGTCGTAGACCTCGTTCAGCGCGGCGAGATGCTGCTGGACGGTGCCCTTGTTGATGGGGTACTGCAGCGGGTCGCGCCCCGGTGCGTGGGAGTCCGGCGTGCCGACGGGCTCACCACCGAGGGCGGCGATGCGCTCGGCGACGTCGTCGGCGTCACCACGGACGCGTTCGACCTCCGGATCGAGCATTTCATGGACACCGATGAACGTCGGTCCGACAACGTTCCAGTGTGCGTGCTTGAGGATCAGGTGCAGGTCGTTGTAGGCGGTGAGCCTTTCCTGCAGGATGTCGATGACCTGCTTGGCGTCGCCTTCGGACAGGCCCGGGACAGTGAAGTTACTCATGGTGTGAATCGCTCCTTTCACTGTCTCAGAGTACGCTGCCCGCGCGGAGCCTGCCATGTTCACATAATTGTTCTCGTGAGCCAGAGACAGAATGTAGTGTTACAGATATTATGACTTCGCGAACAAACCCCTCCCGTACCCGCCAACTGGTCCGCAAGGCCCAGGGGCAGGTCATGAAGCGTGTGTTCTCGGGCCCGCAGGCCTTCGAGCGTTCCCTCGACGTCTGGCCGCCGCTGGCCGGCGCCGGAGTGAAGATCCGCAATATCGCCGACGACTGGTCCCGGGGCGACGTGATCCTCCGCCTCGGCCCGCTCAACCGCAACATGCACGGCGCGGCCTTCGGAGGCACCCTGTTCGCCATGACCGACATCCTGTTCGGCACCCTGGTGATGAAGCGCCTCGGCAAGGACTACGAGGCATGGACCAGGACGGGGAGCTTCCAGTACCTGAACCCGGGCCGCAACGGCGCGAAGCTGGTCGTGGACGTCGATGACGCGCTGATCTCCGACATCATCGACAAGGTCGACGCCCACGGCTACTACAACGTGGCCTTCACCTCGGTGATCCGCAACCCCGACGGCACCGTCGTGGGGATCGGCCAGCAGGACCTGCACGTCCGCCCCCGCAAGGGACGGGAGGCCAGCCGCCCGACCTCGAAGGACGGCTCCACCACCGCCCGTGGCGTCAGCGAGTCCGCCCCACCGCTGGAGCCACGCGGCATCACCCTGGCCTCCCTGGTCACCGCCGTCGCCTGGCGCGCCTGGGGCAGCGCCGACGACGCCTCGGACCGCGGCGGTCAGCTCAACTCCGTCCTCAGCCACGCTCGGCGCATCCCCCAGCCCGAGGACCAGGCCCGCTACGTCGCCGCCGAGGCCCTCGACACCGGTGCACTGACCCGGGACCAGATCCTGGAACTGCACATCCCCGAACGGCTCCTGCCGCCGGAGGATCCGGAGGACACCCGGGAAGACCGGTCGTGACCATGCAGCGCACCCGACCCGGCCGGGGACGTCGTCGACCGCTGCCGGTCCGGATCTACCGGTCGGTGGAAAGCTACATCACCCGTTACGTCTTCTCGACACCACGCGGCCTGCAGCAGGTCACCCGCTTCTGGCCACCGCTGGCAGGCTCCGGGGTGAAGTTCCGCAACATCGCCGAGGACTGGTCCCACGGAGAGGTCGTCCTGCGGCTCAGCCCGATGAACCGCACCCCCAACAACGCCGCGTTCGGCGGCACACTGTTCGCCATGACCGACATCCTGTTCGGCACCCTGGTGATGCGGCGCCTGGGCTCGGACTACGAGGCATGGACCCGCACGGGCACCTTCCAGTTCCTCAACCCGGGCCAGGACGGCGCCACCCTCATGGTCGACGTGGACGACGACATGGTCGCCCGTATCCGCCGACGCGTCGCCGCCGACGGATACGACAACGTCAGCTACACCTCGGTGATCAGCAACCCCGACGGCACCGTCGTGGGGATCGGACAGCAGGACCTGCACGTCCGCCCGCGGAAGGGACGCGAGGCCAGCCGTGCCTTCTCCCCCGACGGTTCCACGACACCGCGGTCCGAGTCCGAGGCGGCCCCGCCGTACGAGCCCGCCGGCATCACCCTGGTCTCCCTGACCACCGCCGTCGCCTGGCGGGCCTGGGGCGGGCCGGACAATCCCACCACCGCGGGACGGTTGAACTCCGTGCTCAGCCATGCCCGCAGGATCCCCCTGCCGGAGGACCGCGCCCGGTACGTGAGCGCTGAAGTCCTGGCGGACGGGGCACTGACCCGGGATGAGATCATCGGCATGCGGATCCCGGAGCACCTGGTCCCCGACGCATAGCCGCATAGCTGTACAGCCGTACCTCGCCGTAACACCGCAGGAAAGGCACCGTCCTGTGCACGGGTTCCACGCTGATCCCGTGCACAGGATGGTGGTTACTTCACCGGGACGGCGGGTGCCGGCGGTCAGGCCACCGGTTGCGGGCCCGTCCCCTGACTGGCGCCGGGCTCCCGGGGCAGGACGAACGCCAGAATCTCCGGCAGGGTGACCACCCGCGGCAGCAGCGCGTCATCCGCCGCCTGCCCGCTGTCGACGTCATTGCGGACGCCGACGAGCTGCTCACTCTCCTCCCGCATCCGGTGGAACGCCTCGTAGACCGGCATCGACGCCGGCAGTACCAGCAGCTCACGGGTCAGCGGCGCAGCCGGGGACGTCCGGTCCTCCGGCAGGGTGTCACGCACGTGCAGCACACGCATCCGCTCCCCCTCCTGCGGTGACTCCAGAAGAACGCGCATCTGCGCGGTCTCGCGGGCCGCGTTCTGCACCTCCGCCACGGTCGCCGACGACGCCAGGTGGGGAACCCTCGTCCCCGGAAGCTCGCCGAGGGTCCGCTGCTGCAGGTCCAGGGCACCGGCGATCTGCGACTGGAACTCCGCCTCCAGCGCACCTTCCTCCGCAGAGTGCGCGACGAGGTGACGCAGGGTGGCGGCGTCATGGCCTGCGGCCGCGGCGCGGTCGACAGGTTCCACCCCGGAGAGCTTCACCAGGCGGTTCGCCACCCGGTTCATCCACAGCAGCAGGGGTCGCAGGAGCCACGCCAGTCCGCGTGCCGGCAGCGACACCAGGCGTGCCGCACGCTCCGGGAAGGCGATGGCCCACGACTTCGGGGCCATCTCCCCGATCACCAGGTGCAGGAAGGTGACGATGAGCAGAGCGACAAGGAAGGACACGGTGTACGCCGCACCGTCCGGAATGCCCCAGGCGGTGAACAACGGCTTCAACCAGCCCGACACCGCCGGCTTGGTCACCGCGCCGAGGGCGAAGGTGGAGGCGGTGATACCCAACTGGGCGACCGCGAGCATCACGGTGAGTTCATTGACACCGCGCAGGGCCGCACGGGCCGACGGGCTCTTGTCGGCGATCTCCTCGAGGCGGTGACGTCGGGCGCCGAGCAGCGCGAACTCGACCATCACGAAGAACGCGCTGCCCACCAGGAGCAGCAGCGTCACCAGGATCACGGTGAGGTCATTCATACTCGGTCACCTCCAGGTGGACGAGGAGTTCAGTGGGTACGTGGTTGCCGATCCCGGTCACCTCGGCGACCAGAACCCGGTTCTGCGGCCGGTCGTCGACCACCTCGCGGGGATCCCTCGGCAACGGCACCGGAATGACGTCGCCGACCTCCGGCAAGGAACCGAGTTCCTCGATGACCAGACCAGCGAGTGTCTCGAATTCACCGTCGGGCAGTCGCACATCAAGGACGCGCGAGACCTCGTCGAGGTGCTCGTCCCCGGCGATCCGCCATCTCTCGACATCGCCGGCGACGTCGTCCTCACGACTGATGTGGTGTTCCGGGGCATCGTGTTCGTCGGTGAGCTCACCGACGAGTTCCTCCGCCAGGTCTTCGGCGGTGAGGACGCCGGACACACCGCCGTACTCGTCGACGACGCAGGCCAGACGGTTGTCGGACTCCTCGAGCACCACCAGGGCGTCCGGGAGCGCCATCACCTCGGGCACCACCACAGATTCACGGACCAGGGTGTCGACCGTGGTCTGCGGGTCGAGGTCCGGGTCGAGGACGTCGTCCAGGTGCAGGACACCGTAGAGCCTCTCCTCTTCCTCATGCGTGTCCTCGTCCTCCACCGAGCCCAGCACGGGGTAGCGGGTGTGCCCACCCGCCATCCGGGTACGGGCCTCGGCCACGGTGGTGCGGGGGTCCATCTCCCCCAGCCGTGCGCGCGGGACCATCGCATGCTCGACGGTGCGTTCCGGGAAGTCCAGGATGCGGTCGATGAGCATCGACAGGTCCCGGGGCAGGTCACCGGAGGCCCTGGAATCGGCGACGATGCGACCCAGGTCCTTGCGGTCTGCGGTGGAGTCCACGTCCTCGACCGGGGTGACCCCCACCAACCGCAGCAGGGCATTGCTCGACCAGTCGAAGAAGGCGATGATCCAGCCGAAGAGGAACAGGTAGACCTGGGTCGACCGGGCGAGTGCGCGGGCCAACGGTTCCGGTGCCGCGATGGCGAGGTTCTTCGGGTACAGCTCGGCGAAGATCATCTGCACAACGGTGGCGACGGCCAGGGTGACGGTGGCTGCGACCGCGGCCGTCCCTGCACCGCCGATCAACTCCCCCGCTGAACCGCCGATCATCGGTTCGGCGAATTCACCGACCAGCAGGCCGGTGACGGTGATACCCAGCTGCGCACCGGAGAGCATGAAGCTCGTACGCCTGGTGACCGCGAGGGCACGCCCGGCTGCCGCGTCACCGTCCGCGGACAGTGCACGCAGCCGCGCCCGGTCGACCGACATATAGGCGAATTCCTGGGCCACGAAGTAACCGTTGGCGACGATGAGGGCCAGGATGAGGACAATGCCGAGCAGCAGCATCAGCAACGGGCTCACCGGTCACCCCCTGAGGCCGGTGCAGACGTTGCACGGGGCGGGCGGCTGTGGCCGCCCTTCATACTCGGACAAGGGCCATCGTCCATGATGGACGCTCAACTCCTTCAGGTAGCGAATGTAAGTGATACGCAGGATACACGATCACGCGTACCCTCGGCGTGCATGAGTGACACCTTCCCCGACATCTACCGCGCCGCCGACGACCGCTACGGCAGCATGCCCTACAACCGCAGTGGGCGTTCCGGGCTGAAACTCCCGGCGATCACGCTCGGCCTGTGGCACAACTTCGGAGCCGACCGCACCCTTGACACCCAACGGGCCATCCTGCGCCGCGCCTTCGACCGCGGCGTGACACATTTCGACCTGGCGAACAACTACGGACCACCGCCCGGGTCGGCCGAGGAGAACTTCGGTCGGATCCTCGCCTCCGACTTCCGTCCGTACCGGGATGAGCTGGTCATCAGCTCCAAGGCCGGGTGGTACATGCAGGACGGACCCTACGGCTTCGGCGGCTCCCGCAAGTACCTGGTGGCCAGCTGCGACGCCTCGCTGAAGCGGATGGGCCTGGATTACGTCGACATCTTCTACCACCACCGTCCGGACCCCGAGACGCCCGTCGAGGAGACGGTCAGCGCCCTGGACCACCTGGTGCGCTCAGGTCGGGCGCTCTACGTGGGCATCAGCTCCTACTCCCCCGCCCTCACCCGGCAGGCTGCGGAGGTGGCGCGTGACCTGGGGACTCCGCTGACCATTCACCAGCCGTCCTACTCCATGTTCAACCGGTGGGTCGAGGACGAGCTGCTGTCCACCTGCTCCGACAACGGGCTGGGCGTGATCGCGTTCTCCGCCCTGGCGCAGGGACTGCTGACCGGGAAGTACCTTGACGGGGTCCCGGAGGGGTCGCGTCTGGGCGACCACAAGATGTCGGAGTCCTTCCTCACCGACGAGACGCTCGAGGCGATCCGCGCGCTGAACGCCATCGCCGCACGACGTGGGCAGTCGCTGGCGCAGATAGCGATCGCATGGGTGCTGCGGCGCCCGGAGGTCACCAGCGCCCTTATCGGGGCGTCCTCGGTGAATCAGCTCGACGATTCCCTCGACGCGCTGGAGAACCTGGACTTCACCGACGAGGAGCTCACCGAGATCGACCGGTGGGCGGTGGACCGCGGCATCAACCAGTGGGCCGGCGCCACGGAGTCGACGGAGTAGGTGTACTTGCCGCCGGCCGGCCGGTTAGGCGGTAGGCATATCGCACCCCATAAGATGCTTAAGCGAATGCGACCTGGCCTTTCGCGAACATCACCGGCTTATCGGGTGCGATTGTCGCCCGGGCGGCGGTCATCCCCTCGCCGCCTCGGGGACGGTCCGTCAGGCCGTGGCGAAAGCGGCGACCACGGCGTCGTTGAACGCCGGCAGGTCGTCCGGGGTACGGGACGAGACGATCGTACCCGCGCCCCCGGTTCCCTCACAGGTGTGCGCCTCTTCGTCGACCCAGGTGGCACCGGCGTTGATCAGGTCGGTCTTCAGGCTCGGGAAGGAGGTCAATGTCCTGCCCTTGAGCACGTCGGCGTCCGTGAGGATCCAGCCGCCGTGGCAGATCACGCCGACCGGTTTGCCCCCGGTGACGACCTTGCGCACCAGGGACACCGCGTCCGCGTCGAGTCGCAGTGCGTCCGCATTCGACGTGCCACCCGGCAACAGAATGGCGTCGACCGTCGCGGCCTCGATGTCTGCGGTCCTGGCGTCGGCGGGGACGTCGGTGCCGTTCTTTCCGGTGATCGTCTCACCACCGGGCGTGGCGATGACGACGGTGGCGCCCGCGTCGGACACCGCGTCACGCGGGGAGGTCAGTTCAGAGTCTTCGAAGCCGTCCGTCGCCAGGACGACGACCGTGCGTCCAGTGAGCTTCTTCGGGTCAGACATGGGTGGTACCTCCTGTGGGGTGGATTACTCGTCCGCCCACAAGGGTACGCGCCATGACCGGAACGGATCAGAACAGTCCGTTGGGGTTCTCGTCGTAGGACCACAGCAGGTTCTTCGTCTGCTGGTAGTGGTCCAGCATCATCAGGTGGGTCTCCCGACCGATACCGGACTTCTTGTAGCCGCCGAACGCCGCATGCGCCGGGTAGGAGTGGTAGTTGTTCACCCACACCCGGCCGGACTCGATGGCCCGCCCGGCACGGTAAGCGGTGCGACCGTCGCGGGCCCAGACACCGGCACCGAGACCGTAGTCGGTGTCGTTGGCGATCTGGATGGCCTCGTCGAAGTCCTTGAACGTGGTCACGGCCAGCACCGGACCGAAGATCTCCTCCTGGAAACACCGCATGGCGTTGTTGCCCTTGAGAATCGTCGGCTCGACGTACAGACCGTTCTCCAGGCCCTCGACAGTGCGGACCCCGCCACCGATGAGCACCTCGGCACCCTCCTCAGGGCCGGACTTGAGGTAGCCGGTGATCTTGTCCATCTGCTCCAACGACGCCTGGGCACCGATCATCGTCGCCGGATCCAGCGGGTTACCGGCCTTGATGGAGCGGACCCGCTCGACAGCCAGATCGAGGAACTCATCGGCGATGTCCTCCTGGATCAGCGCACGCGACGGACAGGTGCACACCTCACCCTGGTTCAGGGCGAACATCGCCAACCCCTCCAGGGTCTTCTCCCGGAAGGAGTCGTCGGCGTCCATGATGTCGCCGAAGAAGACGTTCGGGGACTTGCCGCCGAGCTCCAGGGTGACCGGGATGAGCTTGTCCGCCACCGACTTGTTGATGATCTTGCCGACCTCGGTGGAGCCGGTGAAGGCGATCTTGGCGATCCGGTCATTGGCGGTCAGCGCCGCACCGGCCTCCTCACCGAGACCGTTGACGATGTTGAGCACACCCTCGGGCAGCAGATCGGCGATGAGCTCGGCGACCAGCAGGATCGATGCAGGCGTCTGCTCGGCGGGCTTGAGCACGATGGCGTTGCCGGCGGCCAGGGCCGGGCAGATCTTCCACGCGGCCATGAGGATCGGGAAGTTCCACGGGATGATCTGGCCGACCACGCCCAGCGGCTCGTGGAAGTGGTAGGCGACGGTGTTCTCGTCGATCTGCGACAATGTGCCCTCCTGGGCACGCAGCGCTCCGGCGTAGTAGCGGAAATGGTCGACGGCCAGGGGCATGTCTGCGGCGAGGGTCTCGCGCACCGATTTACCGTTGTCCCAGGTCTCGGCGACAGCGAGCATCTCGAGGTTCTCCTCGAGCACGTCGGCGATCTTCAGCAGCACCCGCGAGCGTTCCTGGACGCTGGTCTTGCCCCAGGCAGCAGCTGCGGCGTGCGCGGCGTCGACGGCCTTGTCGATGTCTTCGGCCTGTGAGCGGGCGACCTCGGTGAAGACCTTGCCGTCCACCGGGCTGATGTTCTCGATGTACTGTCCGCCCACCGGGGGCACCCACTGCCCGCCGATGAAGTTCTCGTAGCGGGGTTTGAAGGATACGAGGGAACCTTCGGTTCCCGGGGCGGCGTAGGCGTTGCTGGCGGTTGCTGTGGTGGTCATGGCGTGGTGCCTCCCATGCAGGGTTCGTCGGTGCTTGTGGTGCCACCGACAAACGTAACCCTTTTCCTCCGTGATGACGACCACTATTTATTCATAGTGTTGTGTCGATCACGATACTCAGCGGGCGAGGGCGCCCCGCCGCCGACGCAGCACCCCGTCCACGCCGAACCGTCCACCGGCGACGGCCCCGACGAGGGCCGCTCCCGCAGCCAGGACCAGGACCAGTTCGTAGCCGCCCTCACCGACGAAGATCGTTCCGGCGGCCCGGTGTGCGAACCAGAAGGCCCCTGCCATGTCGACGACGACCAGCACAGCGACCAGTGGGGTCAGCAGGCCGATAATCAAGAGGGCACCACCGACCAGTTCGACGACGGCGGCGAAGATCGCCGACGCGGTGGCGACGGGAACGCCCATGGAGTCGAACCCATGGGCTGTGGCGTCGATTCCGTTGGTGAAGAACTTCTGCCATCCGTGGGCGAAGAGCGTGACGCCGAGGGCGATACGAGCAAGAAGAATGACGACGTTACTGATGGTACCGACGTTACTGACGGTACTGACGGTCGTGGACATGGCGGGGACCTCGCGGCCTTTCCGTGGGAGAGTAGTTGACGTGTCAACCATATAGTCGATGGTTGACGTGTCAACCTCTTTGTGACGCAGCACTCACCCTCGTCAGAGCCGCCCGACGCGCACCGCCACCGGCCAGGAGACCTGGCGCGGACGTCCGTTGTCGCCCCAGATGTCCACGATGTCCGACGAGAAACTCTGGAACAGGTCCGACCTGCCCTGGCGCTCCGCCTTCCGCACAGCCGACCACGTCCCGATGTACCCCAGGAACGCCTCGCGGTCCAGGTCGGCGTCAATGCTGAGCTCCGGTGCCTCCAGTTCCTCGAACGGAAACGGCATCGTCCGGTAGCCTTCGTCGACGTAGCGACGCTCCGGATCCCAGTACGGACCGATCTCGTCGTAGTAGAACCGCCCGAAACGTTCCTGGACGTCCTGGTCGGAGATCCGGAGGATCCCGTAGCTCACCAGGGCGATCAGCGCGCCAGGGCGTCCGATACGACGGGCTTCGGCATAGAAGTCCGGCAACGCGAACCAGTGCGCCGCCTGCGCTGCGGTGACCAGGTCGGCCGACGAATCCGGCACCGGCAGCGCCTCCGCTGAAGCCACCTCATAGGTGACATTCGGATGCTCTGACGCCGCAGCGATCTGCGACTCACTCGGATCGAAGGCCAGGACACGGTCGAAGTAGTCGGCCAACTGAGTCGAGAGCTGCCCCGTCCCACAGCCGACGTCCACCGCCACACCCGTCGCCGGGGTGTGTTCCGCGAGGAACCCGGACACCTGTGTGGGGTAGGACGGACGGAACGTCGCATACTCCGCACCGCCGGTGAACCAGTTGCTGCTCGGGGCCTCCCGCTTGTCACTCATGTGGTTCAGGGTACCGTCACCGTCCCGGAGTCATACCCGGGGCTGACGACCGCCACCACCACAGATGGCATTCTCGGAATCCGTGACCACCATGAACACACAGAAGAACCGCATCATCGGTCTGGACGTCGCGCGGGCTGTCGCCATCACCGGCATGACCGCCGACCACTTCGGCCCCGCGTCCTGGGCACCGTGGGTGATGGGCTGGCCGTCCATCCTCTTCGCCTTCCTCTCCGGCATGTCCATGGCCCTGATGACCAGCCGGGGTCTCGCGACCGGGGTGCCGACCTCCGGAATCCGTCGACGCATCGCCGTCCGTGGCCTGATCCTCCTGGTCATCGGCATTCTGCTCGCCTCCGCCGGACCGGACATGATCATCGTCCTGGCGACGCTCGGTGCGTCCTTCCTGCTGTGTACCGCGCTGGTCTCCCTGAGCGGACCGACGCTGCTCGCCCTCGGCACCGCGGGCATGTTCGTCCTGCCGCAACTGTCCTACTGGCTACGTCGCGACGTCTTCCCCATGACCGGGGACGAACTCGCCGTGGTCCCCCGCCTGGGCCATTTCACCTCACTCGAGGGTGCGGGCGTGGCGCTGCGGGCCCTGCTGCTCGACGGTATGTATCCCACACTCACATGGCTACCGGTGATCGTGCTCGGCATGGGAGTGATGACCCTCGGCGTGGACGGCCTGAAGCGCGTCCTGTGGCTGGTCGTCGGGGTCATCGCCACGGTGGTCTCCAGCGTCGTCACCTGGGTTGCGCTCGCCTGTTTCGATGTCCAACCCCTGATGATGCAGTTCATGGACATGCCGCTGCGCGACCTCGCCGACGCGACGGACACCAGTGTGTTCGGGGCGTGGCGGATGTACAGCGCCTCGATGGGAACAACCTCCTCCACCGGCGAGCTTCTGCTCAACGGCGCACATTCGGGCTCCACGCCGGACCTGCTGCTCAACACCGGCATCAGTCTCGTTCTCGTGTCCGTGTGTCTGTGGGCCGGTGATGTTCTCGGACGGTGGGTGTTCCCGCTGGCCGCGCTGGGATCGTGCGCCTTCACCGTGTACGTCGGCCAGGCACTGGTGTCGGCCGCGATCAACCACTGGCTCCCCGACATCCACGACGAACCGGGCGTCTCACTGCTGCCACTGACCTGCTATCTCGGCATTTCGCTGGTGTTCTGCATGGTGTGGAAATGCTTCTTCCGACGTGGTCCCCTGGAGCAGGTCATGCATGCGGCGTCGACGGGCCGGCTCCGCGCGTAGATCAGTCGGCCGCGAAGGACACCTGGTCAGCGGTCTCGACGGAGGCGGTCTTCCCCACGCCTCCCTGGAACTGCCAGTAGAGGTTCGTGTGCTCGATGACCTGCGCCACCGGTGGCGCACCCCACTCCGTCTTGTCCCCGGCAGTGTGTGCATCCGCAACAAGCGTGACGTCATAGCCGCGGGTGAATCCACCGTGGATGGTGGAGCGGATGCAGGCGTCGGTCTCCGCACCGGTGACGACGATGCGCCCAACGCCGAGATCCTCCAGAACCTCGCCCAGGATCGTCCCCTCAAACGCATCCCCGTATATCTTCGGGACCAGACGGTCCCCCTCCTGCTGCTGCAGTTCGGGGACGAATTCCCACTCGTGGGTGTTCGGTGGGAGATGCTCGGCCTCGTGTTGAACCCAGACGACCGGGACGTTCTCCTCGTGCGCCCTGTCGACCAGGCCCTTCACCGCGCCGACAACCTCGTCCCGGCGGAACGCACCGTCGACGACAAGGTTCTGCAGGTCGATGACCAGCAGCGCTGTGTTGGGGCGATCCTGGAATGCAGACATGCCCACAGTGTAGCCTGCGTCACATGTCCGGGACGATGACGACGATGAAGAAAGGCCTCCTGTGGTTCGCCATCTCAGTGGCGGGTTTCATCGCGGGCGCCTACCTGTCCTGGGGAGTGGGGATCGCCGGCAGTTCGCTCTCTGCCACGGGAATCGGCGCCCTGCACTACAGTTTCGAGGTCATCACGGCCATCACCTTCTTCGCGTCCGTCGCTGTCATCATCGGCGTCCTGCGGCGTCGCCGGCGACAGACCGCATGGAAGTCGGTCCTGGCGATCAGCGTGGCGTGTGGATACATCGCCTTCACCATCGCGATGACCGTCCTCCTCGCACTGTTCGCGGCCAGCATGTCCGAGGTCGGACGGTGAGCATCGCCGAAGCGTAGTGTTGTTAAGGAAACTTATTCTGCATGATTCCACGACACTGGAGAGTGCCCTGTGAAAGTCGGAAGGAAATCTACTGCCCTGGCGCTGGCCACCGGTGCGGCACTGGTGCTGAGCGCATGTGGCGGCGAGGGGGAGGCCGAGGAGTCGTCCACGGCTCCGGAGACACTCGGAGCCCCCGCCTCGGAATCCACCGCTGCTGCGTCATCACCATCTACGCCCGGTCCGTCCGCCGGAGAAACTGAACGCTTCGCGGTCGACAGCGGTGGGTACATGTTCTCGCTGCCTGACGGTAGCGTCTGCTCCGTCGACGGCGAACTGAATGAGAGAGTCGGCTCTGACTTCGCCTGCCTCCTCACACTCGAGGAACCGATGCAGACTGAAGACGGTGAGCCGACCAAGGGTCTCGAGTACAACGACACGATGTTCATCCCCAGCGCCGCACTCACCGACCCGGATCTCCAGACAGAGTTCGCCGGTGCCGAGGTCGAAGCCCTGGATGCAGGTTCAAGAATCACAGTCGGGGATTACCAGGTAGTGGCGGAGACGACGGACGAGACTCTCATCGAGAATGACGTCAACGGCGGTAGTTACTTCATCGCGCTACAGCAGCCGACCAGATTCTGGACACCCCGTCCTGACTGGGTCCCCGAGCCGAGCTTCCCGCCGATCGGCTGAGCTACAACTCCAGCCGCTCCCCGCGCCACCGTTGCCGTAGCCACGCGTCGTGGGAGGCGACGACCACAGCGCCGGGATAGGTGGGGATCGCTTCCTCCAGAGCGGTGACCAGGGACAACGACAGGTGATTGTCGGGTTCGTCCAGCAGCAGGACGTCCGGCGGTGCAGCGAGGAGCACCGCCAGCGCGACGCGGCGCTGCTGCCCCAGGCTGAGTTCTCCGAGCGCCCGGGACTCGTCCCTCGGATGAATCAATCCGAACGTCGACAACGGCACCGTCTCCGCGAGATCGTCGCCGACCAGGTCACGGTAGGTGCGTTCCACCGTCCTGTCCGGGCCACGTCCGGCAGGATCAGGCAGTTCCACCTCCTGTGTCAGGTGGCCCACGCTCACCCCGGCCACGGTCACCGTTCCGGAGGACGGGGGCAGCGCTCCCGCCAGCACCTCCAGCAACGTCGATTTACCGGAGCCGTTCGGGCCGGTCACCAGCAACTTCTCGTCACCGTTGACGGTCAGGGACGTCCGCCCCAGGCGACCGGCGACACTCACCTCCGACGCAACGAGAACGGGCCCCGTCTGCCCCTCGGTGTCCTTGCGACCCGCCGCCGTGAGCCCGGTGAAGGTCAGCTCCTCCGGTGGTTTACGGACCTGCGACTCCTCCAGCTTCTCCAGCCTCGAACGCGAATCATTGACCCGCCGTGACACAACCTTCGCATTCCGGTCGCCGTAGAACTTCTGTGCCATGCGCGTTTCTGTTCGCGGCTTGAAGTTCACATGCCCGACCTGGTGGTTGTCCCGCACTCCGGCACGCAGGCGCTTCAGCTCGGCCTGCTCGTCGCGGTACTGGCGCTCCCACCGTGCCCGGACGTCCTGCCGGGCCGCCAGGTAGTCGGTGTAGTTGCCGGTGTACCGCGTGACACCACCGTCCGCACCGACCTGCGAGGGCGCGGGATCCAGGTCGATCAACGAGGACGCCGCACGGTCGAGGAACGCCCGGTCGTGACTGGCGAACAGCACTGCACCTTTCCAGGTGTTCAGAACGCCGGCCAGGTACTGTGTCGCGGCGTCGTCCAGATGGTTCGTCGGTTCGTCCAGCAGCAGGATGTCCGGACGGTTCAGCAGCAGCCACGCCAACGACAGGCGGGCACGCTGGCCGCCGGACAACTCCCCGGTCCGGCGTTCCTGCGACACTGCGGCCAGGCCGAGGCCGGCGAGGGTCGCCGAGATGCGCGCGTCCGTCTCCCACACGTCGAGACGTTCAGCGACATCGAGGGCAGCCGCATAAGCCTCTGCGTCATAGGGGTCCGCCGCCTGCTCCAGGTCGACGGCGGCTTGCCTCTCAGCTGCGACGGCGGACTCGAGGGCATCGTGGACGCTCTCGTCATCCCGGAACGGGGCCTGCTGGTGCAGGAGCCCGGCACCCGACTGCCCGACGTCCACCGTCCCTGCAGTCGTCGCGCCGACCGGCAGGGAGCCGTGGATCGCGTGCAGCACGGTGGACTTCCCCGAACCGTTCTCACCGATCAGACCGACACGTTGACCAGGAGACACAGTGAAAGAGACATCGGTGAGGACACGGGTTCCGGCGATCTGGACGGACAGACCGTCCACGCGGAGCGGGGACACCGTTGACATGGAGGATGACATAAACATGGGGGAACTCCCTGAGTGGAGAAAAGGTGTGTCCCGCCGGGCAGATGGCAACGCCTCAGGCGCAGGACGATTCAGGGGTTCTACTTCCGCATGTCTTAAGAACCTAGCAGCGGCGACAACCGCCCGCAAGGGCCCCGGCGTCGCCAGGCGTCGCCAGGCGTCGCCAGCCGTCGCCCGGTCACCACGTTCAGGCCTCACGCGGCTCCACCGGGAACCAGAGTTCGCAGGTCGCGGTGGTGAAATCCTCGTCGTGCTCCAGCGTCGACACCAGGGACGGCCCCGGGCGCAGTTGCCACGGGTTCGAGGGAAACCACTCCGTTGCCGTGGCCGCCCACATCGTCTGCAGCGATTCGGGGAACGCCCCGGACGACCGGAACACCACCCAGTCCCCCGCTGGCACCGTGATGACGTCCAGGTCATCCGGCGCGACGGAGTCACCGGTGACGGCCACGCCGTGCATGTACGTCAGCTCCGCCCCCTCGTCCGAGTCCGGTGCGACGTCGTCGTTGACAGCGAGAAGGCCGCCGGGCCCCTCCTCATGGGTGTCGCCGAGTGCGTAGAGACGACTGTGCACCTCCGCCGGCAGCGACTCTGTGAACTCCGCGATATGTGGATTCACTCCTTCGTAGATCAGCGGGACCCGCGTGGCATGCCCCACGAGACGGATGGTGGGGCGGTTGACTATTCGGGCGTCCATACGACTGCTCCCTTCGACGGTCAGGCGGAACCTGAGTTGCTGTTGTGTCCGAAGGGGGCCTCCCGTGCGACGTGCCTCGGTGGGGCCGATGCCGTGGACAGTGCGGAACGCCCTCCCGAATGCCTCGGCCGAGCCGTAGCCGTACCGCACGGCGATCGACAGCAGATCATCACCAGCGAGAACGTCACCTGCGGCAACCGTCATGCGGCGCCGACGGACGTACTCCGACAACGGCATCCCTGCCAGCGACGAAAACATGCGCCGTAGGTGATACCCGGTGACACCGGACGAGCGGGCGACGACGGTGATGTCGATCTCCCCGCACAAGTTGCCTTCGACATAGTCGACGAGCCGGTTCAGGTCATTGATCACGGCTGACCTCCTTCGACTCTCATGCTGCCGCTCGGGTACCCGTCTGCGCCCTACTTCTGCGGACCGTTGCGGTCAGGTGCGGAAAACGGTCACCTCTCGAGGATCTCCTTGATGTTCTGCAGGGTCTCGGTGATTCCGTAGGTGGCGGCGTCGCGACGGTCCGCTTCCTGGGCAGCGGCGTCATCACCGAACTTCTGCCGGAAGTACGCCTCACCCTCCTCCGTGAAGGCGGTGAATTCCGTGAGCACCGTGGCATCCTCCCGACGGTTCACCGGTTCCATCCGGAAGCCCCACCGCGTTCCGCTGGAGGTGACCCGCCAGGAGAACTCCTGCCCCGGACGGGAGGAGACTACTTCGGAGACCGTCGACCATTCCCGTTCCTCTCTGCGGTTGTGCCCGGTGAACCTTGCCCCTTCACCTGTGTCATCCGAGTCCCATTCCGCGCGGTAGCACTGGGCGCTCCACTCCCCGGTGCGCGTGATGTCACTGACGAGGTCGAAGACCTCCGACGGGGCGGCGTGGACGGTGACGGAGTCGCTGATCTCATAGGCCATGGGTCTCAGCGTAGCGCTCCCGTCCACACCTACTACTGGAGTCCTGGTGTGCGTGACACGATCCGGATCTTCGTGCCGGATTGTGTCACGCACTGCAGGACGGTAGGGCTGAAGCACGGCTACACACAGAATCTGACGACAGGAGAATGCCTGTGATGCACTTCAAGATGATGAACGAGTACGACGTCGACTGGCCGTTCTGGAATGTCTGGGCCACGACGAGCGAGCACCCCTACCTGTGCGCGGAGGAGGACCCGCCTCTCCCCTGTCTTCCGGACGAACTGTCGCAGGAGATCCGCCGGTGGGCGCGTCAGTTCAATGACCACTTCAGCTGGGAGACCGGCTGGCCCTCCGGCGACATGGCCCGCGCCCACGAGGAAGAAGGGCGACGCCTGCATGGGCAGGTCGTCGCCGCCTTGCCCGAGGACATTGTCGACTTCCACTACTGGGAAACCAACGTCGTAGATCGTTGAGGGCCTACACCGCCCCGCCGGCGGCGAACTGGCTCCGGTACAGCTCGGCGTAGGAGCCGTCCGCCTCCAGCAACTCGTCGTGCGACCCCTGTTCCACGATCGACCCGTCGACCATCACCAGGATGCGGTCGGCGTCCCGGATCGTCGACAGTCGGTGCGCGATCACGAAGGACGTGCGCTGCGCACGGATCGCATTCATCGCCTTCTGGACCAGCACCTCGGTACGGGTATCCACCGACGAGGTGGCCTCGTCCAGGATCAGGATCTCCGGCTCCGCGAGGAACGCACGCGCAATCGTGATCAGCTGGCGCTCACCGGCGGACACCGACCCGCCGTCCTGGTCGATGACCGTGTCGTACCCCTCCGGCAACGCGTGGACGAACCGGTCGACGTACGCGGCCTTCGCCGCAGCCTTGACCTCGTCATCGCTGGCGTCCAGACGCCCGTAACGGATGTTCTCCAGGATCGTGCCGTCGAACAGCACCGCGTCCTGCAGCACCATGCCGGTGCGCGACCGCAGCTCTGCCCTGCTCATCGTGCGGGTGTCCACCCCGTCAACGAGGATCGCGCCCGAGGTGACCTCGTAGAACCGCATGATCAGGTTCACCATCGTGGTCTTGCCCGCGCCGGTGGGGCCCACGATCGCGATGGTCTGCCCCGGATCCACCTCCAGATCGAGGTTCTCGATCAACGGGGTCTCCGGTGAATAACCGAAGGAGACGTCACGGAACTCGACCCGACCCCGACGCACACCGGTGGCCGGCTCGACCGTCGCCTCCGGGTCAGGATCCTGCTCCTCGGCGTCCAGGAGCTCGAAGACCCGCTCGGCCGATGCGACACCGGACTGCACCATCGTCATCATGCCGGCGAGCTCGCCGAGCGGCTGGTTGAACTCACGGGAGTACTGGATGAACGCTGTCGCGGCACCCAGGGTCATCTGACCGTTCGCCACCCGCAGGCCACCGAACACGGCGATGACCACGTAGCTGAGGTAGTTCAGGAACTGCATCAGCGGCATCATCATGCCCGACAGGAACTGGGCCTTCGCGCTGGCCTGGTAGAGCTCCTCGTTCCGCTCGTCATAGGTCACCGACATCTCGTCCTGGCGGCCGTAGGCGACAACCAGGTCGTGGCCGGTGAAGGACTCCTCGACATGGCCATTGACCTTGCCGGTCCCGGCCCACTGTGCACCGTACTGCTTCTGCGCCCGGGTACCGACGATGGCCACCACGATGGCGGTCAACGGCAGGGCCAGCAGGGCGATGATCGCCAGCTGCCAGGACACCCGGAACATCATCACCGTCACACCGATGATCATCATCGCCGAGTAGGCGAACTGGCTGAGTGCCTGCTGGAGCGCCTGCTGGACGTTGTCGACGTCATTGGTCGTCCGCGACAGCAGGTCACCGGTCTGCCGGGAGTCGTAGAAACTCAACGGCAACCGGTGGACCTTACGCTCCACATCGGTACGCAGCTCCACGATCACCGCGACGACGATCTTGTTGAGGATGTACCCCTGCGCCCAGTTGAACACCCCGGCGACGAGGTACATCCCCAGCACGATGCCGATCAACCGCCCGAGTTCGGTGAAATCGATGCCGGCACCCGGCTCGTTGTTCCACACCGACAGCACACCGTTGTAGATCACGTCGACCGCATCGCCGAGAACCTTCGGTGCGTAGACGGTCAGCACCACACAGACCACCAACAGGACGAAAACCCATGTCAGTGCGATCTTGCGTGGCGCCATGAGCGCCACCATCCGCAGCGCGGACGGCCAGAACGCCTTCGCCGAGCGCGGTGCGGACTCCGCACCCCGGTCAGCAACCTCTGTGTCACTCATCGCTGCGCCTCCATCTGCGACTCGACGATCTCCCGGTAGGTCGCACTCGACTCCAGCAGGTCATCATGGGTTCCCTGGGCGACGATGCGCCCCTTCTCCAACACCAGGATCTGGTCTGCGTCACGCACCGTCGACACCCGCTGGGCCACCGTCACCACGGCCGCATCCCGGGTCTTCGGGTACAGCGCCGAACGCAGCGCAGCATCGGTGCGCACGTCCAGTGCCGAGAAAGAGTCGTCGAAGACATACACCTTCGGCGCCGCCACCAGGGCGCGGGCGATGCACAACCGTTGGCGCTGACCACCGGACACATCAGTACCGCCCTGCGCGATCGGTGAAGCCAACCCTGCCGCGTCCCCGTCACCGCGGCTGCGGACGAAACCGTCGGCCTGGGCCACACGCAACGCCTCCCACAGCTCGTCGTCGGTGGCGTCGGTACGTCCGAAACGCAGGTTGGACGCCGCCGTCCCGGAGAACAGGTACGCCTTCTGCGGCACCAGCCCGACGTACCGGGCCAGGTCCGTGCGCGGCATCGACGCGACCGGCACACCGTCGACGACCACCTCCCCCGACGTCGGCGCGAACAGCCGCGGAATCAGGTTGACCAGCGTGGTCTTGCCCGACCCCGTCGCACCGATCACCGCGGTGGTCTCCCCGGGGCGCACGGTGAAACTGATGTCGGTGAGCACCGGGGCGTCCGCACCCGGGTAGGTGAAGGACACGTCGCGGAACTCCAGCTCGCCACGCACCTCACTCGGCGACACCGTCTCCACGGACGGATCCGACTCCGGCTCGATGATGGACGGCTCGTGGCCGAGCACGTCCTGGATACGCCCGGCACACACGATCGCACGCGGCAGCATCATCGCCATGAACGAACCCATCATCACCGCCACAAGGATCTGCAGCAGGTACTGCATGAACGCGGTGAGGGAACCGACCTCGATCGCACCGTCCGCCACCCGGTGACCGCCGAACCACAGCACCGCCGCCGTGGCAGCGTGCAGCACCAGCATGATCACCGGGCCCATCAGCACGAACACCCGTCCGACACGTTCAGACACCCAGGCGACCGCCTGGTTGGCGTCCTCGAAACGCTTCGTCTCGAACTTCTCCCGGACGAACGCACGGATCACGCGGATGCCGGTGATCTGCTCACGCATCACACCGTTGATCGCGTCGATCCGCTCCTGCATCGACCCGAACAGCGGCACCAGACGGGCGACCATCAGCCCGACGATGACCAGCAGCACGGCCACGGACACCCACACCAGCCACGACAGGCCGGCGTCCTCCCGCAACGCCATGACGATGCCGCCGATGCACATGATCGGCATGGTCACCATGAAGCTGAGGAACATGACGAACACCATCTGCACCTGCTGCACGTCATTGGTGCCCCTGGTGATCAGCGTCGGTACACCGAAGGTGCCCATGTCCTGCGAGCTGAACCGGTCGACGCTGCGGTACACGTCGCGGCGGACGTCACGACCCACCGACATCGCCAGGCGAGCGGCACACCACGTTGCAGCGACAGCGGTGATGACCTGGACGAAAGCGACGGCGATCATCACGCCACCGGTCGACCAGATGTAGCCGATGTCGCCGAGGGACACGCCCTTGTCGATGATGTCCGCGTTGAGTCGGGGAAGGTAGAGCGTCGCGAAGGTGGAGACGGTCTGGAGGATGAGGACTGCGACCAGCAGCCCCGGATACTGTCGGGCGTATCTGCCCACGAGCCGGAGTAGTTGCACCCGGACAGTGTAGGCGGTTATATGGCTGACCTGCCAGGAAGCATGGGTTTAGTAACGGCCGTCGGCTGTGTCGACCGTGTCGGCGCCCTGAGGGTACAGGTCACGAATCCGGCCGTTCGCTGACCTGGACACTCAATCTGCCGGAGCCCCGGGGAACAACGGTCAGAACAGTCCCGCCTCGTCCAGCACCGTCGCCGAGGCCGACAGTCCCAGGCGCGTGGTCCCGGCGGCGACCATTGCCTCCGCCGTCTCGAGCGAGCGGATCCCGCCGGACGCCTTGATGCCGAGACGCCCACCGACGGTCTCGTGCATCACCCGTACCGCCTCCACCGACGCCCCTCCGGCCGGATGGAACCCGGTCGAGGTCTTCACGAAGTCCGCGCCCCCCTCTTCTGCACAGCGGCAGGCCGCGGCGATCTCCTCGTCATCGAGCGCGGCAGACTCGATGATCACCTTGAGCACCCCGGGTGCCGGAACCGCGGCACGGACAACCGCGATCTCCCCGGTCAGTTCATCGAACCGGCCTTCCTTCACCAGAGCCAGATTGATGACCATGTCGACCTCGTCGGCGCCGTCCGCCACCGCGCGGGCCGCCTCGGTCGCCTTCACGTCGGGTTTCACCGCGCCGGACGGGAAACCGACCACCGTCGCGACGTGCACCCCCGACGGTGCGTCCACCGGCAACTGCGACGGCGACACGCAGATCGCGTAGACGCCCAGTTCACCGGCCTCCGCGGCGAGGCCTGCCACGTCCGCTGACGTGGACTCCGGCTTGAGCAGGGTGTGGTCGATCAGGCGGGCGAGTTCGGTGCGCTGCATGGTGTGCAGTTTAGCGTTCGTCGAGCGCCCCTAATCTCACAAGGATCCCCGCTTCTGACGAAACGTCGTGAGATTAGAGGGTGTCTACATTGACAATCCGCAGGTCGCGGCGAATACATGCGGGGGTATCAGGAGAACTCCCCACAGGCTTTGGGCCGCACCGTAGCGCCGACTACCGTTATGACATCACCACCGTCGTCCTCTGAAAGACCCCTGCTTACGTAATGGCCACCAGTCCCCGCCCGTCCATCGTCCTCACTGCCCCGGGCGGTGCACCACCGGCACCCGCGTGCGCACGGTCCTCGGTTCGCCCGCCCCGAAAACAGGCACAGGCACAGCTGCTGGTCGAGCCCATCGTGCTCTCCGCCCCGACGTGTCCGCCACCGCCCGGGGGCGCACGAGTGGCGCCAGCGGAGGTGGAGGTCGCTCCCGCGCCTGAGCCGACGACGGAACCTGCCCCGGAGCCGCCGGTGGTGGCGTCGACGCCGACGATCGCCCCGCCCCCACCGGCCACCACGGTCCCCGTCGCTGCCCCTCTAAAGCCGGGGCGGATCCGTCGGGTCACCGGACTCGACGGTCTGCGCGGCATCGCAGTCCTCGCTGTGGTGGTCTACCACTTCTTCGGCGACGTGCTGCCCGGCGGTTTCCTCGGGGTGGACGTCTTCTTCGTCCTCTCCGGGTTCCTCATCACCTCGCTGCTGGTGCGCGAAATCGGGGCGACCGGCCGAATCAACCTCAAGGAGTTCTGGCGTCGTCGGGCCCGCCGCATCCTCCCGGCAGCGGTCACCGTCCTGCTGGTCTCGACCGCGGTGGCCGGGATCATCGGCGGTGACGCGGCCGTCGCCCTGGTGCCGCAGTTCCTCGGGTCGCTGTTCTCCGTGAACAACTGGGTGCAGATCGCCCAGTCGAACAGCTACTTCGCCGACACCACGCCGCAGATCTTCATGCACTACTGGTCCTTGGCCATCGAGGAGCAGTTCTACGTGCTGTGGCCGGTGCTGCTGCTGGCGTGCCTGTGGTTCTCGCGGCGCGTCCTGCGCTGGAACCGGATCGGACGGTCCGCCGGCCCGTTCCGCGTCGCCACCGTGGTGGCGACGGTGCTGGGCATCGCCTCGTTGATCGCGATGATCATCCTCCACGACCCGGAGAGCGACCCGTCCCGTGTGTACTTCGGGACGGACACCCACGCGTTCGGCATGCTCGCCGGCGTGGTCCTCGCCCTGGTGACGACATCGGCCGGGCAGTCGTCGACGGACTCCTGGCCCGCGTTCTCCCCCGCGACCGCGTCACGTCGGTCCGCGGCACTGGCCTGGGTCGGCGGGTCGCTGGCCCTGGTGGTACTGGCCGTCATGTTCCTGACGCTGCCTGACACCGATCCCCTGACCTACCGGGGCGGACTGTTCCTGGCGTCGCTGCTGTCCGTCGCCCTGATCGCCACGTCCCTGCGGGAGGCCGGGCCGGTCGCGGGGCTGCTGCGGTGGCGCCCGCTGCGCTGGTTCGGTGAGCGGTCCTTCAGCCTGTACCTGTGGCACTGGCCCGTCGTCGTCTTCGCCCGCGCACTGATGCAGGAACCGGGTTCGGACGTCCCGGACTGGGCGGTCGGCGTGGTCGCCGTGGTCGTGAGCCTGGTACTTACCGAGGCGTCCTACCGGTGGGTGGAGACGCCGCTGCGCCGCAACGGCTACCGCAGGACGCTGCAGTCCCTGGGCACCACGAAACTGCTGGCCGTCCCGGGCGCGGTCCTGGTGGTGACCCTCCTGGCCGGTTCCGCTCTGGGGCAGAGCCCGGCGAATTCGGAGCTGGAGACCCAGCTGGAGGAGATGGCGGACCTGCAGGACAACTCCGCCGGGACATCCGCAGCGCCGGACGCTCCTGCTGCACCCGCCACACCCGGCCTCCCCGCAGGCAGGGACATCACGGCGATCGGCGACTCGGTGATGCTGGCGTCGACCCTGTCCCTGCAGCAGCGGTTCCCGGGCATCACCGTCGACGCCGAAACGTCGCGCCACTACACCGGCGGTGAGGGCCCGATCGGCACCATGGCCGCGAACGGGACGCTCGGCGAGTATGTCGTCCTGGGTTTCGGCACCAACGGCCAGGCCTTCGACGGTCAGCTCGACCGCATCGTCGAGACCGTCGGACCGGGCCACAAGATCATCCTCGTGGTGCCCTACGGCTATGTCGACGGTATCGCCCCGGCCGCCCAGCAGACGCTCGACTACGCCGCGGTCCACCCGGACGTGTACCTCGCCCCCTGGTGCCAGATGGCGCTCGACCACCCGGACTCCCTCATCGGCGACGGTGTCCACCCCAACGACGCCGGGCAGGAGTACTACACCGACGCGGTGGAGAAGGGCCTGCAGCAGGCCGTCGACGGGAAGAAGGATTCCTCGATCAGCTGCGCAATGTAGGCGTCCGGCCTCAGCCGACCACCTGTGCGGAGAGACGGTCGCGGACGACGGCGAAGCCCTCGGCCCAGGCGAGCAGATCCTTGAGCAGCCCGGCGAAGGGTGCTGTGGACACCTCCTGCGGAGCGAAGGTGCCGTCGACGGCGTCAGTGAAGATCGAGAACGCGGCGACATCGCGGACGGTCGCGGCACGGAAGTTGGCGAACACTGAGCGCCATGCCTCAACGGCGCGGACGCCCTTGTCGGCACCGTAGGAGACGAAGGCCACCGGCTTGTGGGCGAACTCGGAACCGACGAAGTCGATCGCGTTCTTCAGCGGGCCCGGCACGCTGTGGTTGTACTCCGGGGTCACCAGGATGTAGCCGTCGAACGGCTCCAGGGCCGCACCCCACGCCTTGGTGTGCTCATTGGCGTACTTGTGGGCGCCGCCGGGGATCTCCTCGTCGAGGACGGGGAGGTTGTAGTCGGCGAAGTTGATCACGGTGCTGTCGACGTCTGCGGCGTCGAGCTGCTCCTTGACCCAGCTGACCACCTGGGGGTTGAAGGCGCCGGGGCGGGTGGAACCTGCGATGATGCCGATGCTGGTCATGGTTGTCCTCCTTGGTGAGGGATGGAGTCGCGGTTGTTCTGCCGCCACGACGTTACCATAGTTGACACGTCAACTATGTTGTCGTCTGCTCCTCCGCTACCACTGACCGGGACGAGCGCGCCTGCACCCAGCGATACACGCCCAGGATGATGCCGACGAACACCAGTGCACCGACCCACTGGGACGGTCCTGCCCAGCCGTCCGGCATGATCCCCAACACGTCCGAATCGCCGGTACCGGCGATGATGCCGGCGTTCAGCACGCCGAAGAGGCTCTCACCGACGATCAGACCCGTCGCGCCGAGCACTCCCAGCCGCTTGGCAGTCGAGGCATTCGCGCGTCCGTCGGCCCACCGGTTGTAGAACCAGCCCAGGAACGCACCCAACGGGATGATGAGGGTGAGGCTGATCGGGAGGTACATGCCCATACCCACCGCGAGCGGCGGCAGGCCGAAGCGCTTCCCGGACGCCTGTCGGACAACCTCGTCCACGATGATCACGCCGACACCGATCAGCGCACCCAGCCCGATCAGGCCCCAGTCGAGCGAGTCGCCGAAGATGCCCTCGGCCACCGACGACAGCAGGCCCGCCTGCGGTGCGGCGAGAGCGTCCGGCCCCGCACCGGGTGCACCGGCGAAACCGAACGCGGTGGCCATCAGCCCCATCACCGGCGGGATGATCAACGAACCGAAGACCACACCGATGATCAGGGCCGTCTGCTGCTTCCACGGGGTCGCCCCGACCAACTGACCGGTCTTGAGGTCCTGCAGGTTGTCGTTCGAGATCGTGGCGACGCCGAAGACGACTGTCGCCGTGAACAGGGTGTAGGCCACCAGGGCGGTGGGGTGACCACCGTCGTCGTTGCCGGTCACCAGCTTGATCAGCAGGGCGGCCAGCAGCACCACGATCACACCGACGCCGGAGATCGGACTGTTGGAGGACCCGATCAGGCCGGCCATGTAGCCGCACACCGCGGCGATGATCAGGCCGAGCAGCAGGACGAACAGGATGCTCAGGGTGATCAGCGAGCCTGTGTGGTGGCTGACCCCCGTCCCGCTGAGGAAGGACCACAGCAGCCACCCGATCGGAAGCATCAGCACCAGGACCCCGACCACGAGGACCTTCACCGGGATGTCGCGCTCCGTGAGTGCCACATGTTCACCCTGCTTCCGGGCACGTGACGCCGCCAGGGACGCGGCGATCCCGCGGACCACCGGGCCGATGATCTTCAGCAGCGTCCAGACCGCGGCGATCGCCATCGCACCGGCGCCGACGAAACGCACGTCACCGGCGAAGGTCTCGGAGACGGCGTCGGAGATGTCTCCGACGGCAGGCAGCTCTCCACCGGTGAAGACCGGCAACAGCACGCCGAAGGAGATCAGCAGGCCGACGATCATCGCGACACCCACCGTCGGACCGACGAGGTGGCCGACACCGATCAGCGCCAGTGACAGGCTGGAACCGACCATGGTGCCGCCCGTGCCGACACGGAACGTGGTGGACAGCTCGGCGGCGGTGACCTTCAACGCGGACAACAGCGACATTCCCGCCGAAGCGAGGCCACCGACGACGATGGCACGCAGACCGTCCCGGTTGCTGCGGTTGTCGGGGTCGGAGGAGTCATCCTCACCGACCTTGAGCACCTCGGCGGCGGCCACACCTTCGGGGAACGGCAGATCCGATCCCGTCACCAACGCCCGCCGCAGCGGGATGGAGTACAGCACGCCGAGGATGCCACCGATGAGGCAGACCAGCATGGTCGTCCAGTACGGGAATCCCGTCCACCAGCCGATCATGATCAGACCGGGCAGGACGAAGATGATCGCCGACAGGGTGCCGGCGGCAGACGCGATGGTCTGCACGATGTTGTTCTCGGTGATGCTGTGGTTCTGCAGTCGTCGCAGCACCGCCATCGAGATCACCGCGGCCGGGATCGAGGTGGCGAAGGTCAGACCGACCTTCAGGCCCAGGTACACGTTCGCGGCGGTGAACACCAGGGTGATCAGTCCACCGAGGATGACCGCGCGGACGGTGAGTTCCCGGATCGGGGAGCTGGTCTTGACGTTGTTGGGGTCGGCCATGTCGTTGGCTCGCTTTCACGGACGTGACAGCGCCGGTTTCTCCTCGGGGGCCCGGCACCGTGGACGTCATCGGTTCAGTTGTGGGACCCGTGAAACTCTAGTCGCCGACCATCCGGTTACAACAGCGGGCTATATATTCGTTCGCCATCATTGACAACGTGACCAAAGCCAGCAAAACTTGCAAAATGAACAAAGACTGCAAAAGCAGCAAAGGGATAGGAGTCGACCATGGCACGTATCCGTAACCCGTTCCGTGCCAGCATCGGGGCAAGCCCGCCTGTCCTGGTCGGGCGCGACAGTGACATTGAAGACTTCGACAGTGCGCTCGATGACGGTCCAGGCACCCTCGAGCGAATAACTCTCTTTACCGGTGTACGAGGCGTCGGCAAGACCTGCATGCTCAATGCTGTCGAGGATGTCGCCAGGTCCCGGGGCTGGCATGTCTTCTCCGAGTCTGCCGACCAGGGGTTCATGGACAACCTCGTGCGTCAAGTTGCCCGGGCTGTTGAAGAACTCGGTGACGACACTGTCCGCCGACGGATCTCCGGCGGGACGCTCGGAAGAATCGGCGTATCGACGATGTCCACAGAGACCGTGGACTGGTCGTCCAGCCTCCGAGAGCTCCTGGGGACGCTCGACGGACTGCACAGTCGCTTCGCCGGGGACGATGATCCAGCGGGAACGTTGATCACCCTCGATGAGGTACACGTGAAGAACAGCAACGAGCTCAGGGAGTTCGCCACGGTCATCCAACACCTGGTCCGCGCGGACGCCAATATCGCGGTAGCCATGGCCGGAATCCCTTCTGCGGTGGAGCGGTTCATCAGCGACAAGGACAACGAGAGCACAATCACGTTCATCCGTAGAGCCGACCGTGTGTTCCTGGGGTCCGTGTCTGACGACGATGTCCGGGAAGCGCTGAGCGCCCCGGTCGAACCCCTGGAAGTGACCTGGGATGAAGCAGCGTTGGAAACAGCCACTGAGGCATGTGGCGGCTATCCGTTCATGATTCAGCTTGTCGGTCACTATTCGTTCCGGGCCGCAGAGGGCGACACGATCACCCCGGAATCCGTCAGACAGGGGGTCGATAAAGCCCGCCGCAAGCTCGGAACCCTGGTGCACGACCCTGCCCTCAAAGACCTGTCCGGAACCGACAAGACGGTGCTCGTAGCGATGAGTGTCGATGACGGACCATCACGCCCGGCGGACCTTGCCGAGCGCATCAACCAGGGCCTCAACTACCTCTACGTCTACCGGGCCCGGCTGACGAATGCGGGGATGATTCAGGTACTGCCGGACGGTCGGTTCGACCTCGCAGTCCCTTACCTCAGGGAGTATCTGCGAGAGCATGCTGCAACGTTGGGGCTGAGCTTGCCCACTCCGTCACCTGAATAGCCTGAGCGTTCGCCGCTCTAAGCCGACACCGCGTCGCGGAACTCCTGCTCGATGGTCTCGAGGGTCTTGTCCTTGGTCTCCGGGACCAGTCGGTAGACCCACACCAGGGCGATGAGCTGCAGACCGACGAAGATGAACACGGTGGGACCGAATCCGATGACGTCCATGAGGTACGGGAAGAACAGGGCGACACAGAAGTTCATCGACCACTGCACCCCCGCCGCCAGGCCCATGGCCTCGCCGCGGACACGCATGGGGAAGATCTCAGACATGAACAACCAGGTCATCGCACCGACCGCACACTGCATGATGCCGACGAAGGCGACGATGGCGGCCAGGATGATCCACTTCTTGGCCTCGACCTCGTCCGGCATCATCATCGACACCAGCCCCATCACGGTCAGGGTGACGACCGTACCGGTCAGACCACTCATCAGCATGCGCCGACGCCGGACACGCGAGTTCAGGAACATCGACAGCAGCATGCCGATCACCCCGGCGATACCGATCAACAGGTTGACGGTGAAGGCGGTGTTGCCTTCGAATCCCGCCTGGGTCAGGATCGTCACGCCGTAGTACTGGATGACGTTGATGCCGGAGATCTGGTTGATCACGGCCATGCCGAAACCGATGAGCATGATGCGGCGGATCCACGGTTCGGCGAAGAGGTCACGGAACCGGCGCCGGGACGCCTGGCTGTCGTGGTCGGCGAGGGTGCGGACGCCTTCGACGTCACCGGACACCGGGTGGGTGATCTCGTCACTGTCGGGGTGCGGTGCATCGTCTCCGCCGTAGCGGGAGGTCTCGTAGTCCGGTGACCCGTACACCTTCTCGCGGATGGTGCGCAGCGCGTTGAGCATGTCCTCGATACGACCGTGGCCGGCGAGCCAGCGCGGGGACTCCGGGACGATCGTCATACCGACCCACAGCGCGATGGCGGGCACGAGGCACAGCGCAAGCATCCAGCGCCACGTCCCGCCCTCCTCGGCACCACCGACGCGGGCGATGAGCGCATTGAAGCTGAAGGCCAGGAACTGGCCGAAGACGACCATGAACTCGTTCTGGTTGACCACCCGACCCCGCAGGTGGGTGGGGGCGAGCTCGGCGAGGTAGATCGGGATGATGCCGGACGCGGACCCCACGGCGATGCCCAGGACGATCCGGCACAGCATCAGCACGACCCAGGTCGGTGAGAGGACCGAGCCCAGGGAGCCGAGGATGAAGATCACCGCGACGATCGCGATGGTGCGGTGGCGTCCGATGCGGTCGGCGACCCGGCCGCCGAAGATCGCACCGAAGATCGCGCCGAACTGGAGGGCGGAGGTGACGATCCCCTCATAGCGTTCCTCGAGGCCCAGGTCGGCGGTCATCGAGGGGAGCGCGCCGTTGATCACTCCGGTGTCGTAGCCGAAAAGCAGTCCACCCAGGGACAGGACGGTCACTGCCGCCCAGAAGCGACGGTTCGGCGGGCCTGCCTTCGGTGGCGGCGGACCTGCCCGCAGCGCCTTCCGTTCAGCGCTCCGGGTCTGTCTGGCGTCCCGGCGGGCATCCCGCCGGGATTGTCGCTCGCTGCTGTCGTTCACGCTGGAGTACTCCTCCGTCGAATAAGAATTAGGAACTGATGCTTAACCCGACAGTAGCGCGAAATATTCCGGTCGTTCTGCTGACGGCTGCCAGCGGTCAGTCAGCGGTCAGTCGGCGATCGCCTCCAGCGGCCGGACACGCGACGCCTTCACCGCAGGCCACGCGGCAGCGACGACGCCGACGACACCCGAGGCCACGACCATGCCGACAACCTGACCCCAGGGCACGGCGGTTTCGGTGAGTCCCTCACCTGCCAGCACTTCGAGGAACGCCCATCCCAGTCCCAGGCCGATCACGACACCGATCAGGGCGCCGTAGAGCGAGATCTGGACCGCTTCCAGGGTGATCATGCGCCGTACCTGACCGCGCAGCGTGCCCACGGCACGCAGCATGCCGATCTCCTGTCGCCTCTCGATGACGTTCAGCGCGAGAGTGTTGATGATGCCGAGCACCGCCACGATGACCGCCAGGGCCAGCAGCGCGTAGAGGACGTTGAGCATCTGGTCGATGAGGACGGCCTGTTCACCGGCGTACTCCTCCGGGGTGAGCACCTGGACCACGATCTGGTCGGCCGTGGCGGCCTCGAGCCTGTCGCGCAGTGTGTCGGTGTCGATCGACCCGTCACCGTTGACGAAGACGGCGTAGATGTTCGCCGAGGCCCCGGCACCGAACTGCGCCGCCAGTGGTTCGAGAGCCGACCAGGACACCAGGTGCTGACCGAAGAGTTCATTCGGTTCATAGGTGCCCTGCAGTGTCACCTCGCCGATCTCGCGCTCGGGCCCGTCGGGCATCCGGACGGTCAGTGGCAGTTCATCGCCCACCGTCCAACCTTCAGCTGCGGCAACCTCTTCATCGGCGATGACACCGGGGGTGTCCAACGACAGGTCGCCCTCGGCGGCCACCAGTCCGCCGGACACGGTCGGGTCACCCTCGATGACACCGGTGCCGCCGCTGAAGCCTCCGACGGTGACGGGCAGGAAGCCGAAGCCGGTGGCCGCCTCCACACCGTCGGTGTCCCGGACGGCGTCCAGGGCCGACTGCGGAACCGGGAAGGCACCGTTGGACGGCCCGGAGAGGACGTAGTCGGACTGGACGGAATCGCCGACGAATCCGCTGATGGACGCCTTCATCGAGGCACCGAGCATGCCGATGCACGCCACCAGTGCCACGCCGAGGGTGAGGGCGAATGCGGTGGTCGCGGTCCGGCGGGGGTTGCGTCCGGAATTGGTCGCGGCCAGCCGTCCGACCTGTCCGAAGGGCGCTCCGATCGCGCCCCCGATCCCGCGGACCACCGGAATCGACAACGCCGGGGACAACAGGAACGTCCCCAGGATGACCCCGAGTGCGCCGATCCCGACCAGTGCCGCCCGTGGTCCGGTGTCGGACCCGCTGAGCAGGACTCCGACCAGCGCGGCCACCACACCGGCGAGGAAGAGGACGACACCGACGGTGGTGCGTCCACGCAACGGGGAACCGGACGACTGGTCACCGGAGCGCATCGCCTCGACCGGGCGGACCGCACCGGCACGTCGGGCCGGGGCCCACGCCGAGATGACGGTGACGATCACGCCGAGGACCAACGGCAGCAGGACGGAACCGACGGTCACGTCGACCCCGGTGTTCGGCAGCCCGGCACCGGTGGACCCGATGACGGCGTAGATCACCTGGGTCAACCCGATGCCGGCGAGGACGCCGAGCAGTGAGCCGATGATGCCGACGATGACCGCCTCGAAGACCACCGAGACGGTGAGCTGGTTCGAGGCGACCCCCAGCGAGCGCAGCAGGGCGAACTCACGCATCCGCTGGGCGACGATCATGGAGAAGGTGTTGGCGATGATGAACGTGCCGACCACCAGCGCGATGAGGCCGAAGGCGATGAGGAAGTAGTTGACGAAGCTGAGTGCCTCGTCGATCTGGGCCGCCTGCTCCTCACCGACCTGGGCACCGGTCTTGACGTCAACGTCCCCCAGTTCGGGATGGTCGGCGGCGAGGCTGTCGCTGACCTGGGATGCGAGTGCCTCGGGGCTGGTTCCCGGAGCCGCGGCCAGCGAGAATTCGTTGCCCGTGGTGCCGTCGGTGAAGGTGTCGACGAAGGCGGGCTCATCCATCATCAGCCCGAGGAATCCACCACCGTCGATGTCGATGTCGTAGATGCCGGAGACGGTGACGGGGTGACTGCCCGAGGTGTCCACGACGGTGAGTTCCTGCCCGACGGTGAGGTCGTGGGACTCGGCGGCAGTGCTGTTGACGGCGACTTCGTCGGGACCACGGGGCGATGTGCCGTCGACGATGCCGGTGTCGGGACCGACGGCGTCGCCCGGCTCGTACCAGGGCATGGCGAAAGCGGGCGCCCCACCGGTCTGCAGGGTCTCCCGGGCACCGTCCTTCCCGGTGGCCACGACGACGGTCACCTGGTCACTGAGGTTGACCCTCTCCACACCGGGGATCTCGGCGAGGTCGTCGCCGAGGTCGAGTGGCAGGGACGAGCCGGACTGCGGCGCGGACACAACGACGTCGATACCCCTGGTGGTGGACTCGGTGAGCGTGTCGAAGGTCTTCTGCAGCGATGAGGTGAACATCAACGAACCGGCGATGAACGCGGTACCCAGGACAACAGCCAGAACGGTCAGTACGAGGCGGATCTTGTGTGCGGCGAGATTGCGGAGCGACACGCGTCGCATGGTGGATGCGGAGGATCGGGCAGCCATGGTTCCTACAGCCCTTCGATGCCAGTCATCGTGGTGAGGATCTGTTCCACGTCCGGGTCACGGAGTTCGTGGACGATCCGCCCGTCAGCGAGGAAGACGACGCGGTCGGCGTAGGCGGCGGCCTTGGCGTCGTGGGTAACGATGACGACGGTCTGGTTGTCCCGGTCGACGGCGGTACGCAGGATGTCCAGGACCTCCGCCGAGGAGTTGGAGTCCAGGTTGCCGGTGGGCTCGTCGCCGACGATGATCTCGGGACGGGCCACCAGCGCCCGGGCACAGGCGACACGCTGCTGCTGTCCACCGGAGAGTTCGGAGGGCCGGTGGCCCAGCCGGTCGGTGAGACCCAGTCGGGAGGTGATCTCCCCGAACCATTCCTTGTCGACGTTGTCCCCGGCGATGTCGATGGGCAGGGTGATGTTCTCCGCGGCGGTGAGGGTGGGCACCAGGTTGAAGGACTGGAAGATGAAGCCGAGCCGGTCGCGGCGCAGCGTCGTCAGCGCCTTGTCACCGAGACCCGAGATGTCGGTGTCACCGAGGAAGGCGGAGCCGGATGTCGGGGTGTCCAGGCCGGCCATGCAGTGCATCAGGGTGGACTTGCCGGAACCCGACGGTCCCATGATGGCGGTGAACTCACCTGCGGTGAAGTCGACGGTCACGTCGTCGAGCGCGGTGACACGGGTGTCACCCGCGCCGTAGGTCTTGGTCAGGCCCTCGGCACGGGCGGCGGAATGTGCTGAGTGTGCTGCTGTCGGGGACGGCCGGGAATCCACTGGTTGGTCCTCATCTCTCGGTGGGGAGAACGGTTCTCCTTGTCGTTACTCCACGAGAGTAGGGCCCGGCGGTCTCCGGCACATCAGGGAAGCCCCTGAGTTACGTCCCTGAGTTCACTGCCCACCGCGGACGACAGTGCCGCCCTTGATGACGTAGCGCAGGTTACGGTCGGGATCCGTGAGGACCCCGATGTCCTGTTCCGGGTCGCCGTCCACGATGATCAGGTCGGCGTGTGCCCCGGCGGCGAGGGTGCCGATTTCCCCCTCCATCCTCAGCAGACGCGCCGCGTTGCTGGTGGCGCTGCGGATCAGGTCGATGTTCGGGATCACCGCGGCCCGTATGGTGAATTCGTCGAGCTGACGGTACTGGAGTCCGCCGAGGAGGTCACTGCCGTAGACGATATTGACACCGGCGCGGTAGGCCTGGTCGAGAGCGTCGACGGCCGCTTCCCGCACCTGGTCAAGTTTCTCCAGTGACGCCGGACTCAACCCGGACGCCGAGCCTGCCTCATACATGGCCTGGTAGGTGATGATGGTGGGTACAAGATAGGCATCATTCTCGACGAGCAGCCGGATGGAGTCCTCGTCAATGAGGTTGCCGTGCTCGACGCACCGCACGCCCTCCTCCAGGGCCGCGTTGACGGCGCGGGGATGGTAGGCGTGCACGGTGACGTACCGGTTGTGGTTGTCCGCCTCGGCTCCTCCGCACGGCACAGGAAGCACCGCCAATGCCGACAGCGCCGACAGCGCCGGTTCATCGTCGCGGTCGGCTACCAGCCCTTCCGACGCAACCCGGGCGCTGAATCAGGACACGCGGAACCTCTCTACGGTCGCCACCGCCGAAAACATCTCCGCCATCAGGAACATCGCCGAAGCGATCCACGCCGCACGACGCACGGTCGTCCTCACCACCGGCTCGGGCGCGGGCCCTGCCCAGATCCTCAGCTATCTGGGGTCAATCTACGGTTACGACATCCAGGCCGCGTCCGGACCCGCTACGACACAGGCGGTGGCAGTGGCGCAGATGGACGAACGGGACTGCCTCATCGTGATCAACGTGTGGCGGCTCACCCGTGCCCTCCGCGGGCTCACTAAGCTCGGGCACGAACGCGGCGCTGTCGTCAGCGTCCTCACGGACCTGCGCTCCTCCCCCTCAACGACGATGCGGACCATGTGGTCCTCACCCCGATTGAAGGAGTCGACGCCACCCCGTCGCTGACTGCCATGGTGTCGGTTGTCCAGGCGATCCTCGCCGTTCTGGCTCGTTCCTCCACCAGATCGTCACCCGCCGCCATGGAGAAGGCATGGGAAATCCTGGGGCTCATGGACGACCAGTCATGACCGTGCATATGTTCTGACCGGTGGCTCTCTGGTCGTCCATTCTGTGGAGAGCAGGGTATCGACCGTCGCCATGAGCGCGGCGGGGACGTTCTCGTGCAGTCGGGTCGGGTCCACCCCCGGCATGAGCTTCATGCAGTCGTTCGCGTCAACCCGGGGATTCTCCCGGCCGTCGAGCGCCTGCAGCGCCAACTCCCACACCGGGTTACTCGCTGCCAGCAGGAAGTGCTCCACCGGCTCGTTGGGACACTGGTCCTGCAGAGTAATGTTGGTGACGTTCGGCGCAGCGGGCAGGAACGCTTTGTCGTGGGGGAAGACGATCTCATCGAAACGCGTGGCAATGGTGGTGTACCGGATGCCGGGGTAGGTCTCCGGAGACTCGTTGAGGACGGACAGGAAGTCGGAACCGCTGCCCTGCTGACGCAGCGACTCAGGACATGCCACGGTGCACACCAGGGAGATCAGATCGGAGCCGTGGTTGGATGAACCGAAGCCGACCATGTTGTCCACCATGTCCCGGGTGTCAGGCCACCACTTCGTGGTCCACCGTCCGATCATTCCGCCTTGACTGTGACCGACGATGTCGACCTTCTTGCCGCTACGTTCCGCCACCGTCCGGATGGCGTGGGTGACATTCTCCACGGAAATCTGGATGTCCTGCATACCGTTCATCGGCAGGTCCACCGTGCAGTAGGGGCGCCCCTCCCGCGCCAGGGCCGGCTCCCAGGTCCACGACCAGTTCGCCTCGGAGTTCGAGGTCGTTCCATGAAGAAGGAGGACGGTGTTCCGCCCACTGCCTTCCACATCGCCGTGGCAGCGCAGTGACTGGTCCAGTGAAGCCCGGTCGGTGATCAATTCGGGCCCCTTGTCCTGCACCGTTCCCGCACCTGCCGTCGGCGCCACGAGGATCGCCAGTATCAACGTGACAACGGCCCCGAATACAAAAAGGCTCCTTGACAAGCTCCGCCGGGTGAAAGCCACTGTGCACTCGACATTCATCATTTTTCCTTTCCGAAGGAATGTACAAATGTCAGTTTAACTGTGATCTGCATCACCGATGGGGCAGTTCGCCTAATTTTTCCCGCTCCGGGCCTTAGCATGCCCCTCGGACCGCCTGACCTGCTTCGCCACGGCCCAACCGATGGTCCGCGCCAGGAAGAGGTACGGAATCCGGGTGAAGCGCTTGGAGTACCAGGTGAACGTCGCGAAGCCGTCCGGTGTCACCACGGTTCGTCGGGCCTCGATGCCTTTCACCGCCCGGCGCGCGATGATCTCCGAGGTGAGCCAGGTCCTGCTGAGCAGAACGCGTGCCACGGCGTCCATCGCGTCGTCGTCACCGACGAGGGAGTCGGCGAGGCCTGACTTGAAGAACTGCGGACAGATCACCGTGGTGCTGATCTTCCGGTGCCGCAGCTCGGCGTCCAGGGTCTCCCCCAACGCCACGACCGCAGCCTTCGTTGCGTTGTAGGTGGACATCGCCGGCGCATGGACAAGGCCGGCGGCGGAGGCGGTGAGCACGACCCGACCGCCTTCGCGCATCGCGGGAACGAACGCCCGGGCACCGCGGACGGAGCCGAGGACGTTGATGTCGAGTGCCTTCTGCCAGGTGTCGATCCTGGTCTCGGTGATACGCCCGCCGATGGCGATGCCGGCGTTGCTGACGAGGATGTCCAGGGAACCGACCTCGTCAGCGGCGGTCTGCCAGTCCTCGTCACTGGTCACGTTGAGTTTCCGGTAGGTCCAGTCCCCGGTCAACGACCGGACGCTCGGCGGAGCGTCGTCGTGGAGGTCGGTGAGGATCACCCGGTCGCCTTTGCCCAGGAACTGTCTGGAGATCTCCAGGCCCAGTCCGGAAGCCGCGCCCGTGACAAGCACGATGCGGGGCCCGGTGTTCTTCGTCCTGATCATTTCCCGGTCACCGTCTCCTTCTCGTTGTCCTCATTGTCCTCATTGTCCTGTGCAGCTTCTTCCGGCGTGGCCCAGACGCCGAACAGGAAGCGCTGGTACTGTTCCGCGAACTCCTGCGGGTATTCGAGCTGGGGCATGTGCCCGCAGTCGTCGAAGACCACGGCGTCCCGCACGTCGATCTGCTCGAGCCCGGCGCGGAAGTCCGAGTACGGCAGGATCGCGTCCTTCCTGCCCCACGCCAGCATCACCGGTGTCGTCCCGGCAGTGGCCCGGTTGAACCGGGCGATCAGGTCACGGCGCCATCCCTCCTTGATTCCCAGTGGGGACCCCAGGTGCCGGACAAAGGAGTAGAAGGTGGCGTTGCGGTGGGGGTGCGCTGCGATCCGCTTCTGGACATCCAGGCGGCGTCGGGTCACGGCGCCACGACGACGCAGAATCACGTGTTCGACCGGCTGGTACATGGCACGCAGCCGGGTGGTCGCGGCATTGAGCCGCCCCAGGCCCGGGATGGCGATCAGCCGCAGCAATGGCGTAGTACTGTCACCGAATCCTGCCGGATCGACGAGCGACACACTGGAGACGGCGTCGGGACGTTGCGCGGTCATCTCCATGGACAGCGCCCCACCCAGGGAGTTCCCGACCAGGTTGACCCGGTTTTCCCCGAGGGCGTCGAGCACCTTCCACAGCAGACCGGCGGTGTCGGCCAGGGTGACGTCCGCCGCGGGGTCACTGAAGCCGAAGCCGGGAATGTCCAGGGCGATGTAGCGGCTGTTCTCACCGATGAGGACCGCCTGGTCGTCCCAGTCCTCCAGCGAGCGTCCGATGCCGTGGATCATGACGACGGCACCCTCACTCTCACGGCCGTCCTGCCGTGCCGCCGGACCGCCGCGCCGCACCCGCACGGTGCGGCCGTCCACGGTGACGGTCTCGGTGGGAGGCAGCGCACGCGTCGAGGTCTCCACGAAGGGACGGTCGGTGCTGACGGTCTGCACCTCCGGTCCCGGCCGAGCGCCACCGGCCTGTTCCAGGCACCGCTGCCCGAAGACCATGTCGCGACGCTGGTCTCCGAAGGCCAGGTCCGGGAGCTCGGTGAGGTAGTTCTGTGTGTACTGCCAGGGGGAGCCGTCCCCCTGGGTGGGTAGACGGTGCTCCCCGCGCCTGATGTAGCCGGCGTCGAAGTCGAGCAACGGACGGTCGTTTCGCCCCGGCACCAGTGCGGGGCTGTAGTACTCCTCGCCGGTCTTCCACAGCTTGACCATGTAGCGGGACACCATGTCCGAGCGCAGGGTCCAGGATGCGTTCACGTAGCCGACGGTGAAGCTGAAGTTCGGCAGGCCGGCGAGCATGACGCCCCGGTAGAAGACCTGCTGGTGGTTGTCGAGGGGTTCACCGTCGATGCTGAGGGTGCCACCGCCGAAGACCTCGATCTCCAGGCCCGTCGCGGTGACGATGATGTCGGCCGGCAACTCCCTGCCAGATGACAGACGGACACCGTCGGCGGTGAACCGGTCAATGGTGTCGGTGACGACATGGGCGTTGCGCTTCAGCGCGGAGAAGATGTCGCCGTTGGGCGCCTTGCAGACGCGCTGGTCCCAGGGGTTGTAGCTGGGTGTGAAGTGCTCGTTGATCTGGTCCTTGGAGAGGTAGGGACGCTGCATCAGGCGCAGGGCGTTCTTGAACAGCCAGGGGGCGCGCTGGGCGATGACGTACTGCGCCATGTCGCGGGCGGCGTGGTTGAAGCGGGCGACCCGGTAGGCGGGACCGGCGGGCAGGAGCGTCCTCCAGATGCGACTAATGATGTCCACCTCCGGCAAGGGGGCGACGTAGCTGGGGCTGCGCTGCAGCATCGTGACGTCCGCGCCGGCCTTCTCGAGGGCCGGGATCAGAGTGATCGCGGTGGCGCCGGACCCGATGACCACGATCCTGGTGCCCTTGTAGTTCAGGTCGTCCGGCCACTGCTGCGGGTGGATGATCTGGCCGGTGAAGTCCTCCTCCCCGGGGAAGGTGGGACGAAACCCCTTGTCGTGGGAGTAGTAGCCGGACGCGTAGTGCACGCGGCGGGCGTAGATCGTGCGCGCTCCGGACCCTGTCACGGCGGTGACGGCGTAGAGGTTCTTGTCGGTTCGCCAGTCGGCGTCCTTGATCCAGGAACCGGTACGCAGGCGTTCCAGGGCACCGCAGTCGCGGGCGACGTCCCGGATGTACTCCTTGATGTCCGCCCCCTGCCCCAGGGTGCCCTTGTGCGGCCAGGGGCGGAAGGGGAATCCGAAGGTGGCCATGTCCGAGTCGGAGCGGATGCCCGGGTAGGTGAAGGTGTGCCAGGTGCCGCCGAGGTCGTCATGGGTGTCGTGGATCTCCCACGACCAGTGAGGGAAGTTCTGGGCCACGTGGTGGGCGAGGTCGATTCCGGAGAGTCCCGCGCCCACGATCAACAGATCGAGGGGCTGGTCCACCGTGCCAGTTTCTGTAGTCATGGTTACACCGTAGTTATGTCTCCGGAACGATACCGCTTATCCGTTGAAGTTTTTCGGGTCCGGGCCCGTGCGGGCGCCCCGGTCGAGCCCGTCGAGCGCCTCGAGGTCCCCGTCCCGCAGGACGAGTCGGGTGGCGTCGAGGTTTTCGGCCATCCGTGCCGGGGTGACGGACTTGGGGATCACGATCCGACCCTGCTGCAGATGCCAGGCCAGGACGACCTGTGCCGGCGTCACGCTGTGTGTCGCGGCAATCT
This sequence comes from Corynebacterium glyciniphilum AJ 3170, assembly GCF_007673095.1. Taxonomy (GTDB): domain Bacteria; phylum Actinomycetota; class Actinomycetes; order Mycobacteriales; family Mycobacteriaceae; genus Corynebacterium. Next base: position 52,335 of record NZ_VDYZ01000011.1, on the reverse strand, counting down.
CCGCGACCACGGGGTCAGTGAGTGCAGCTCCCTGTCCCAGCGGACTCCACGCCTCGGTGGCGATACCGTGGCTGGCGTTCTCGGCGACGGTCTCCCGATTCTGCAGCGCCGGGTGCAGCTCGACCTGGTTGACCGCCGGAACGGTTCCACCGAGGTCCACCAGCCGCTGCAGGTGCTCCGGGAGGAAGTTGGATACACCGATCGAGCGGGCCAGCCCCAGGTCACGGACCTCCTCCATTCCCTCCCAGGCCCGGAGGTAGCCGTCCGTCGCCGGAGCGGGCCAGTGAATGAGATACAGGTCAACCGAGTCGAGACCGAGACGCTCGAGGCTCGCCTCAAGGCCGGGACGGACGCCGTCCCGCGACAGCCCGTGCACCCAGAGTTTGGTGGTGATGAACAGGTCGTCGCGGCTCAGGCCGGACTCGGCGACCGCGCGGCCGACACCGGCTTCGTTGCCGTAGACCGCGGCGGTGTCGATGCTGCGGTACCCGGTCTCCAGGGCTGTGGCGACAGCGCGGTGGGCGTCGTCATCGGGAACCTGGAAGACGCCGAAGCCGAGCTGCGGCATGGTCGTGCTGTCGTTGAGGGTGACGGTGGGGATCATGGTTGTCTTCTTTCGTGAATCAGGCGGGTGCTTGGACAGAGGGAGTGGCGGCAGCCGTCGTCGATGTCGAGGCCGCCGTCGTCCCGGAGAATTCGCCGCCGCGGAGGCGTGTCGCGACGATGAGCAGGACGAGGCCGAGGACGGTGACGGCCGCGCCGACCCAGAGCGGGGAGGTGTAGCCGAAGCCGGCGGCGAGGGCGAGGCCGGAGACCCACGCACCGACGGCGTTGCCGACGTTGAAGGCGGCGATGTTCGCCCCCGAGGCCAACGTCGGGGCGTCCGACGCGTAGTTCATGATGCGCATCTGCAGACCCGGCACCGTCGCGAAGCCGACACCTCCCATCAACCCCAGGGCGATCACGGTCGCGACCTGGTTGGTCGCCGTCGCCGCGAAGGCGACGAGGATCACGGTGAGCACGCTGAGCAGGACGATCAGGGTGGCACCGAGGTTACGGTCGGCGGCGCGTCCTCCGGTGAGGTTGCCGACGAACAGGCCGACACCGAAGATGACGAGCAGCCACGGCACCGTCGAGGACGAGAACCCGGAGACCTCGGTCAGGGTGAAGGCGATGTAGGTGAAGGCACCGAACATGCCGCCGTAGCCGAGCACGGTCACGGCCATCGACAGCCAGACCTGCCGGGACCGGAACAACGCGAACTCCTGACGCACCGAACCACTCGTTGCCGGTGTGGCGGGGACGAGAGCGGCAAGCGCCGCGAACGCGACCAGGCCGATCGCGGTGATGGCCCAGAAGGTCGCGCGCCAGCCGAACGCCTGACCGATGAATGTCCCCAACGGGACACCGGCGACGTTGGCGATGGTCAGCCCCGCGAACATGATGGAGATCGCGCCGGCGCGGCGGGCGGGAGCGACGAGATCGGCGGCGACGACGGCCCCGATGCCGAAGAAGGCACCGTGGCACAGCGCGGCGACGACACGTCCAGCGAGCATGAATTCATAGGTGGGCGCGAGCGCGGACATCATGTTTCCGATGACGAACAGGACGAGGAGGCCGAGCAGGGCCTTGCGTCGTTCCAGGCCCCGCAGGGCGACGGTCAGGATGATGCCGCCGAGGGCGACGGAGAGTGCGTAGCCGGAGATCAGGTATCCGGCGGCGGTGTCGGTGACACCGAAGTCGGCGGCGACCTCGGGCAACAGGCCCATGATCACGAATTCGGTGAGACCGATGCCGAATCCGCCGAGGGCCAGTGCGTAGAGCGCAACGGGCATGGTGGGGAGCATCCTTTCCTTGCGTATGCATCAGTTGCATGTGCATTAGTTGCACGCGCAACGTTGAAGATAGTTGCACACGCGGGATATGCGCGCAAGTCGGCTATAGTGGTCCGCATGAGCATCTCCGACGACGCCGTCGAAGTCCGCACCCGCGGATGGCGCACGCTCGCCGCCCTGCACGGCGCGATCGACACCGCCCTGGAACGGGCACTGAAGGACGGCCACGACCTGTCCGTCGTCGAGTTCGCCGTCATGGACTCCCTGGACCGCCAGGACGGCTGGCACATGCGCATGGCACAACTCGCCCGCGCCGCGGCCCTCTCCCCCAGCGCCACGACGCGGCTGGTCAGCCGCCTGGAGAACCGTGGACTGCTGCGCCGCATCCTCTGCGACGACGACCGCCGCGGCATCTACACCGAACTCACCGACGACGGCCGCGACCTGCTCAACGCCGCCCGTCCCACCCACGACCGCACGCTCGAGGAGGCGCTGGACGAGGCATCCACCGTCCCGGAGCTCGCACCGCTGGCCGACGCACTGCACGCCGGAAACTTCCGCTAGGGCGGCGCACGCAGGGAGGGACGCACGCGTCCGGGGCGTCCGGTACGCCCCGCAGGCTTCGGGGGCCTGGGGTACGCTGCTCGACGGGGAGCAACGGGTGCTGCCTCAGCTGGCAGCCGGACGAGGCGGCAATTCATCACCGACACCACCGGACCAAGCCGTGGACATGCCGTAAGGTCCGGACCATGGACTTCACCCTCGAGTGCAACCTGCCGATACGGCCCCCGAACACCAGCGAAGAAGTACAGGTCGGGGAAACATTACGGCAGATCAGTTATCAGCACTACCGAACTGGCGAGCTCGAGGTCGAGGTCCACGAGCTCCTGCCGGGCGACAGCTTGTGCGGTGTGGACCTGTCTTCGACCCCGATTAAGGTCCAGAAGGACTTGCACCGGGCCGGCTACACCTCCACACTCGAGTTGTCGGGCTTGTCCCTCAACGACCACCCGATCTCGATGTACATCTTCGAGGACGAGATCGCCTCGATCTGCTGGTCCTGGCCAGCTCCAAACAACTCGGAGGGGTAAATACCGTGGACCTCAGCACAGAATTCACCCTTCCCTTCGCCCTCGGCGGAACCATCGACGAGAATGCTACTCGCTGCGGCGATCAATTCATCAACATCAACGAGAAGAGATTCGGTTCCGATTTTGAGGCATTCATCGACGTGGCCGGGGTCGATGGCAACGGCGACCTGGATCAAGAACCGGAGAGGATCACCGCCATGATCCGCGACGGACGGTGCGTCACCGTACGGTTGGACGGTCCCGATGCAAGCGGATGGACTTTCCTCGGCCTCGACATCGACAGTCTGACGACCGATCTCCTCATGACGGGTCTGGAGGCCAAGGGAATAAAGGCGGTCTCGCAATACAACGGCGTCGCACTCCCCGACCATTTCGTGGTTGTGGACCCTGGAGACTGCATCACCTGGTGGGACCCCAACTATTGGGGCCGTGACGGGTTCCTCGAATCCGCCGTGGCCATGCCGTAAGGTCCGGACCATGGACTTCACCCTCGAATGCAACCTACCGATACGGCCCACGAGCGCCACCCAAGAAGTGCAGGTCGGGGGCACCTTACGGAGCATCAGTTACGCGTACTACGGGAATGACGTCCCCGATGTGGAGCTGACCTCGATTCTCCCGGGGGACACTTTCTGCGGCGTCGATCTCTGCCAGCCCCCGGAAAAGGTGCACGAGGAACTTCAGCGTGCGGGATACTCGGCAACTCTCGAGGTCGACTCACTCGAGCTTGATGACCACCATGTCTCCATGTTCATCTGCGAGGATGAGATCGCTACGGTGACCTGGCTCCCGTCGAGCGCCAAGTTCGAAGAGGACAGGAGAAATGCGGGGTTACTATGACCCTGAAGGGCGTCACCGTCCGCGATACAGTCAGTGCCCAATGACTGCAGAGACCTGAAGCATCACACACCCGTCCCTCGGGCGCATCGAGGTATCCACCGGCCCGGAGAATCAGCTGCGCGCCCTGGACCCGCATTTCCCGCAGGGGAAGAGCACCTCAGACTCACCCCGTCTCCTCGTCCGGGTCGGGGACACCGTCATCGCGCGGAAGAAATCGCTGAGCAACACCAAGATCGACCTCTCGGAGAAGACACTCGACGACCCCGAGAAGTGGCCCGACGCCGGTGAATACGGCCACCAGGAGGCCGTCCTCAAGCCTTTCCTGGAGATCGAATCCAACTGGGCGGACTCCTGGATCCGCAGCATCACCGTCCGCGTCCGGGACACACCGGTCCTCCTCGACGCCCCTGCCGGCTCGCGCGCAGCCAAACGGCAGCAGGCGATGGAGCGTTCCGCGTTCAAGCGGTGGCTCTACCCGCTTCTCGGTGGAATCGGCAAGGGTGGGTGGGCGCTGGGGGTCATCGTCCTGGGGCCGCTGATCGTGGGGCTACTACGCCGGTTGTGGCAGTGGCTCTCCCAGTACCTCCCCGACTGGGAGATCAACCTCCCCTCGATTCCGTGGCCGGACATCAACCTGCCGTCCGTCAATCTCCCGTCGATCCCCTGGCCCGACATCAACCTGCCGAGCTGGGATGCTCCGTGGTGGGTGGGGTTCCTGGCCGAGTACTCCAAGGTGTGGGTGCCTGTCCTCATCGGCATCGGTATCGGCGTCGTCGCGATCCGGAACCACCGGCGTTCGGAACAGACGAAGAGGGAGTGGGAGGAGAAGCAGACCACGCGAACTGACGTCGCCCGCGCCGAGGTGGCAACGGCACTGCAGGCACCGCCGGTGAACGCTGCCCGGGCATTCCGCGCCAGGGTCGAGCAATTGGAACCACCACGCACCGGATCTCGGTGACCCGGGCGGAATGCGAGTCTCACGGCGTTGAGTTCGCCGACTCAGCGCCGTGAGACTCGGATTCCGCCCCGTTTACCTCGATGCTGTCCCCGTCGACCCCGGTGGCGGCAACCGGGAGGAACGCCGTCAGCCTCAACCCGCACCCCGCATCGGCGTACCGTGGCGTCATGTCGCACACCACCGCTGCACTCAGCCAGAATGCCCAACTCCTCCTCGACCTCCATCACCGCAGCGCACCCCTCGTCCTCCCCACCGTGTGGGACGTGTGGAGCGCCCGTCTCGTCGAAGACGCCGGCTTCGACGGCCTGACCGTCGGTTCGCACCCCGTGGCCGACTCCCTCGGTTATCCCGACGGAGAGAACACACCGGTTGACCTGTACTTCCAGGTCGTCGGACGGATCACCGCCGCCGTCAGTGTCCCGGTGTCGGTGGACGTCGAGTCCGGGCTCGGCCTCCAGCCGGCCGAACTCGTCCAGCAGGTGCTGGACGCCGGTGCCGTCGGCGTGAACATCGAGGACACCGTCCACTCCGACGACCGTTACCGCAGCCCCGAGGAGCACGCCGCCTACATCGGTGCGGTACGCGCATCCGCCGAGGCACAGGACGTGCACCTGGTCATCAACGGCCGGACGGACGCGTTCACCAAGGACGGTGACGACGCGGCCAAGCTCGATGACGCCTTGACCCGCCTCCGGCTCCTGGAGGACGCGGGCGCGGACTCCCTGTACCCGGTGCTGATCCCCTCCACCGACGCACTGCAGCGCATCCTCGACGAGGTCTCCATTCCCGTGAACGTCACGGCCCACCCACGCACGGGCGCGATTCCCGGCTCGATGAGCTTCGCCGACGCCGCCCGCGCAGGGGTCGGCCGGATCTCCTTCGGTCCGTTGTTGCAGGCGGCACTGGCGGACACGACCCGTGAGCTGCTCGGTGACTGGAAGGATCTCTCCGGCGAAGACTCCGCCTAATCTGCGGACGGTGCCCTACCGACGGTGTCGTGGGCCACGTCATCCCAGGTTGCCGGCGTGATTCCGTAGCCGGTCTGCAGGATGCCGGGGCGGATCACCGCCGGAGCATCCCACAGGTAGCGGTTGCCGTGGAGCTCGCGCATCGTCGCGGAGAAGATCCCCGCCAGTTGCACCGCCCACCACGGCGTCTTCCGTACCGGTCGGCGTCGGACGCCGGCAGCCCGCGCGATGTCCTCGGCCATCGCCCGCTGCGACAACGGACCGGTGGACGGTGCCGTCAGGACGGCGTCCCCGTCCGTGGCGAGGACGCCCGCCTCCTCGGCGGCGGTGGCCATCGCCGACGTGAGGTCCGGGATCGTCGTCATCGACCGTTCCACATCCGGGTCCCCCAGCACCCAGGCTGTCCGTCCGGTACCTGCCGGGCCGAACACCAGAAGCTGGAAGACTGAGGAGCTCGACTCTGCGGTGGGGCCGACGAGATCCGCCGCCACCACAGACACCGTCCGGGCGGGGTGTGACCGTCGGGCAGCAAGGAGTTCCGCGCGCACCTCACCCAGGGGTGAGACGGGGGCTACGGCGTCCGACGTCAGTGGTTCGCTGAGATCCCGGGCGCGGGTACCGAAGGCGTAGACGGACTCCGGGAACACGACGGGGATGCCGACGTCCGCCGCCACGTCCATCACCACCTGCTCGCGATGCGGGAGGTCCCGGCGCCACGCGGTCGAATCGTAGGCCGTGTGAATGCAGTGGAAGATCGCGGACGCGGTGTCGCCGTCACCGGCGACGGCACGCTCGATCAGGGCGCGGTCGCCGGCATCCCCCTGCATGAGTTCCGCCCCGTCCTCGACCTCGGTTCCACGACGGATGACAGTGACATGGTGCCCGGCATCGAGCAGGTCCCGAGCGAGCTGGCGACCGATCTGACCTGCACCGGTGATGACGTACCGCATGATGACTCCTCCATATTGTGATCAGTGCTCTCTATTTGAACCCTGACGCTACTGCCTGGTGCTGCCAATATCAAGAGCAGTGCTCACTTTCTTGTCGCCGCCGGGATCCCGTGGAACACTCGACGACATGAACCAGCCACGCCGCACCCACGCCCAGGCACGCGCCGAGATGCGCGACGGCATCCTCCGGCTCGGGCGCGAACAACTGGCCACCCGCAGCGCAGCCGACCTCTCGGTCCGGGAAATCGCCCGCGGGCTCGGCGTCGCGTCCTCGGCCGTGTACCGCCACGTGAAGAACCGGGACGAGCTGGTGACGCTGCTCGTCATCGACGCCTACAACGACCTGGCTGAGGCCGCTACACCCATGTCGCGTACCGACAGTGCCGACATCACCGAGCCGTCCGCATTGCTCAGCTCCCTGGCACACCACATCCGTTCCTGGGCCGTAGCCAACCCGACGCGCTGGGCGCTGATCTACGGCACCCCCATCCCCGGCTACGCCGCGCCTGCGGAAGAAACCACGCCTCCAGGCACACGAGTCATGGCCGCACTCCTCGAGATCCTCGCCCACGGGACCGTCGGAGACCCGACTCCCCCACCCTCCCCTGGTCTCGCGGCGAAACTCCAGGCATCCGCAGCTGAACTCGGCATGCCAGGGATGTCGCCGCAGTTCCTCGCTGCCGGCGTCGATGTCTGGATGAGTCTGATCGGAACCATCAGCGCCGAGGTATTCGACCAGCTCGGAACTGACCTCAGTACATGCGGACCCGAGCTGCTGAACCGCTGGGTCACCTCCACAGTCCACCGGTTCTCGCTGGGCTGACCGCCCTTCAGAAAGCTACGCCATTGCATAGCCTTCAGCTGAGGGTAGAGACGAGCGTTTCTGCGAGCCTCTTCGACGACTGCGGGTTCTGGCCGGTGAAGAGGTTGCCGTCCTGGACCACGTGGGGACGGAACGGGATCAGCGCCTTGTCGTAGTCGGTGCCGATCTCTTTGAGCTTGTCCTCGAGTAGCCAGGGAGCCTTCTTCGCGAAGGAGTTGATCAACTCCTCACGGTTGGAGAGTCCGGTGACGTGCTTGCCGGCGAACGGGGTCTTTCCGTCCTCGTCAACGGTGGCGAGCAATGCTGCCGGAGCGTGGCACAGCAGCGCCAGCGGGCGTCCCGACGCCAGTCGGTGGGTGAGGATCTTGCCGGAGAGCTTGTCGCCGGCGAGATCCTCCATCGGCCCGTGTCCGCCGGGGTAGAACACCAGGTCGTAGCCGTCGACGTCGTCCTCGGTGATCGCGTGCAGGTCGGCGGTGTTCTCGAGGACCGGGGCGAGTTCCTCGAGCTTCGCACGGAACTTCCTGACCGTGTGGGGGAGAACGCCGCCGGTGAGTCCCAGGCTGAGTTCATCGACAACCGGGGTAGCGGCCCCGGGGGTTGCGACGGTGACGTCGAATCCGGCGCTGGTGAAGATCTCGTAGGGGACGAGGAATTCTTCGGCCCAGAAGCCGGTGGGGTGTTCGGTTCCGTCGGTGAGGGTCCAGTGCCGTGCTGCGGTGACTGCCATCAGGACGTTGATCATGGAGATGTACCTCTCGTGGTCTCACGTGGGGGCAGGAGTCCCTGCCGCGGCACAATGGTCGGCGATGCGCCGGCACCGTGCCGGGCACATCCCAGAGTAAAACCAGATGTGAACGCTGTCAACACATCCCGATGGCGAAAAGGTTCTAGCTTCGCGCACGCCGGACTCCCGGAAACGTGCACGGAGCTAGAACAATCCATGAGACCCCTAACCCGCCAACCCGAGCACCGCGAGGAATGCAGACCGGACACGGTCGTACATCTCGTCGGCGGGCTCCGCCGGGAACTTGCCGTCCAGGTGGAGGAACGCCAGGCCATGGGCAGTGCTCCACAGCCCGACGGCGAGGTCGTCGACAGGCACACCGGGATAAACGGCCCGGAGATTCTCCGACAGGGCAGCCTGGAGTGCCCCGGCCGCCTGCACACGTTCATCGTTCTGGTCGTCGCATTCGGCCCCGAACATCAGCCGGAACATCCTGGGACGCTCGACAGCGAACCGGACGTAGCCAACGGCGAAATCCGGCAGATCCTCGGGTGTCGACGGCGCGTCCCTCCCCAGGAAGACTTCTTCGCCGAGCGCACGGAAACCCTGCGCGGCGACGGCCGATTCCAGCTTTGCCCGGTCCGAGAAGTGACGGTACGGCGCCGTCTGCGAGACGCCCGCCCGGCGAGCAACGGCGCGCAGTGAGAAGTTCTCCCCCTGCTCGAGCATCTCCACGGCGGCATCGATCAATGCCTGCCGGAGGTTGCCATGGTGGTAACGCTGCGTTGTCGATGTTGATCCTGAAGCCGCCATCGCTAACATCCTCTCCTATCACTCATGTGAGCACCGTACACATACCCCTACGACAAGGGAAATCATGCCACACACGCTCTTTCCCGGGGTAACCCTCCGCTCGCAACGGGTTCGTTACAGCCGGAAAAAACGGACGTAGCATGACCATCATGAACCGCAACACAGACCTGGACACTCTCACCCTCGGGGACCGCACGTTCCACCTGTCCCGCGCCCGGGAGGTCGACGTCGCCGACATCGTCGCTCTGCTCACCGACGATCCTCTGGGTCGCACACGGGAGTCGTCGTCCCTGTCGCCCTACATGGACGCGTTCCGCCGGATCGACGCGGACCCGAACCATGTGCTCCTGATCGCCCGCGGGGATTCGCCGACATCCGGCCCGGCGGTGGCGACCATGCAACTGACGCTGCTCCCCGGGCTCTCCCGCGGTGGAGCAACCCGACTGCAGATCGAGGCGGTCCGGGTCGCGGCCGAGACACGCGGCAGCGGACTGGGCTCGGCCCTCCTCGAATGGGCCCACGCCTACGGCCGGTCCCGCGGTGCGACGTTGGCCCAGCTGACCTCCGACGTCACGCGGACGGACGCCCACCGCTTCTATGAGCGGCTGGGCTACACCGCCAGCCATCAGGGATTCAAGCTGCCGCTGTGATGCGGCAACCACTGTGCCGACCTATAGTCGACATGCCCTGTTCCACCCCTCACGAGCGGATCCCCGAATGAGAATCATCGACGGACACGACTGGTCGCCGGACGGCACCGTGACCACGTGGCTGCCCTCCGAGACCATGACCGCCGCCTACGCTGACACCGCCGACGACCCCACCCCGGCGTCCTTCCTGCAGACCGACCATGTCCGCGGCGTGCTGGCGGGGCGGGCCCAGGGACGACGGCACCATGCCTACACCTGTTCGGTGGCGACGTTGCCCGGCATCCCCGACGAGGAACGCATGACCTGCGCGGTCAACGCCTTCGTCGCGGCGCACGAGGGGCTGCGTTCCACGCTGTCAGTGGACGGGGACGCACCGGACGGTTCGATACGTCGTCGGACAGTACCCGCCGACGCCGTCGACCTCGTGCCGACGCAGGTCACCAGGACGTCCCCCGAAACGATCACCGACCTGCTCGCCACCACCGCAGTCTTCGACCACGCGCCTGCTCTCGCGGTGGTCACGGTAGCCCGGGAGGACGGGCAGTCCTTCGACCTGCTGCTCGCCCTGGACCACGCCTCCGGCGACGGGATCTCCCAGATGACCGGGCTACTGGAACTCATGTCCCGCTACACCGGCGACACGGGAGCCGCCGCGCAGGCACTGACCGCGCAGACGCATCCGAGCTTCCTCGACTACGTCCGGGACGAGCATGAGCGGGCCGCCGCGGTGGGGGACGACTCCCCGGGCGTCCGTGCCTGGCGTGGCCTGTTCGAGATCACCGGGGGCCGCGTCCCCGGCTTTCCACTGCCCACCGGCATCGTCGACGGCGAACCGCAACCGGTCGTCGGCATCGACGGCGTCCTGGCGGACGCGGACCTGACCGGCCGCCTGCGCGCACTCGCCCGCGAACACCAGGTCAGTTTCAGCACCGTGGTGTACGCCGCGCTCGGCCTGGCGCACGCGCGGCTCACCGGCGAGGACCACTATGCCACGGTGGTGGTCTCCGCCACCCGCGGTCGCCGCTACGCCGTCTCCCAGGGCTGGTTCTGCAACTTCACCCCGCTGTACTTCCCCGTCAGCGGCCCGACGGTGGAGGACGTCCTGCCCGACGTGGTGACCGCGCAGGCCCGTCTGAAGGCGGCGCTGGAGGAGCCGGTGCACGCGTCGCTGGGACACCTGATCCTCAGCGGGCAGGTGGACCCGTCGGTGATGGGGAGCCCGCAGATGGTGACCTACCTCGACCTCGGGTGGTTCGAGGAACCCGACGGGGCGGACATCCGCCTGTTCACCGGTTTCGGCAGGGCCAGCAACGCCAATCTGTGGGTCTACCGCAACACCGACGGGCTCGGCATCGGTTCCCAGGCCCCGGACAACCCGACCGCCCGGCAGTCGGTGGAGACCTACGTCGCCACGGTCCACGACATTCTCGCCGCTGTCTGAGACCTCGGATGGACGTCACCTACCTCGATCACGTTCCCCTGGCCGGCCCTTTCGTGGAGCTGAAGTTGCAGTGGGCGGGCGCGCCGTCGGGGCCCCGCGTCCCCCTCACGTTCAACCAGCGCAACCATCTCGCCGCCGTCGCCGCGTCCGGACGGTCGACGTGGATCGGCGGCACGGTGAACATCGGCGGACCCGACGGCACACCGGCATGGTCGGACGCGGAGCTGGCCGACGCAGTGCACGCCGTCGTCGTCGGTGCACCATCCCTGCGCCGCGTCGCCTCAGATGACGTCCATGCGACGTTCTCCCCCGACGCACTGACGGTCTCGGTCGGCCAGGTCCGTCCGGTTCCGACGGAGGTCGAGCTGGCGGACCGGATCGCTGCAGCATGTCTGCCTGGTGCGGTGCCGGGTGTCTACGCTGCACGGGCCGGGACCACACTGCTCTTCGCCGTCGACCATGTCCACGGCGACATGCTCAGCATCGACCTGGCGCTGCGACGGCTGTGGGACGCGTTGCACGGCCGTCCTGTCACCGACGCCGACACAGAACCGACCCCCGCTTCAGACTCCTCGGCAACGACCGGGGCGGCGTTGGACGTGTGGAAGCGGTTCTTCACGGTCACCGACGGACATGTCCCTGCCTTCCCGGTGCAGCTCAGCACGGGCATGACCGAGCCGGTCCACGACGTCCGGAGCCTCACACCTGCGGCGGCGCTCGACGGGGACCTCGACCATCGCACGTTCGCCGTCATCCTCACCGCGTTGGCCGAGGCGACGGAACCCGTGACCGGCTCCCCGGAGTTCGCCACGGTCATCCCGGTACACACCCGGGGACGGCGGGATGATCCGCGCCACGATGTCATCGGCTGGATGGTCAGCAATGCTCCCGTCGTCGCCCGTGCCGGTGACACCGCATCGACGGCACGCTGGCTACGCGACGCGGTGACCGTGGCAGGTCTCCCGTTGGAGACGATGATCCAGGAATGCCGACCGGCGCTACCTGCCGGTGTGGTGCCTATGGTGTCCTACATGGACTTCCGCCACCGTGGCGACCCGCTGCCGCAGGCGCGCTACATCTCGTCGACCTCCCCCACCGACACCGCCCAGCTGTGGTTCTCCCGCACCCGCGACGGTCTGGCCGTCCGCGCGAAGTACCCGGATACGCCGGAGGCACGTCAGGTCATGGGAGGAGTGCTGGACCGACTGTCGGCGGCATTGCGGTAGGTCGGGGTGCGCCGGCATCCGTGCTCCTAGGAAGGGTGGCATGTGTGCGCCGGAAAGGGTGGCAGACCGAACGGCCCGGTGGCAGAGACGGCGGTCGTTCTGGACCCTGAAACCGCCCGGTGCCTCTGCCGCCGGGACATCGCCTCTGCCACAGCAGGTCACGCCTGGTCTGCTGGACCGTCCCACAGAGACACAAACACGCCACGAATCGCCGCGACCGTCGCATACCGGCACCCTGTACCGCCCTACAGCCACCGGGTGACGTCGCTGCCCCACTCCAGGCCCCACCGGGCCATCTCCTGTCTGACCAGGTCCAGCAGGTGCGCAGCATCGCGCACGTGGGCCGGGTCCAGGGAGGTGAAGGACAGTGACAGCGTTGGCCCGGTCTGGACCGCCCACGCGCTCACCCCACCTTGTCGGGCAGCCAGCTCGCGTGCGGACCCGGCGCGGATGACTGAGCGCAGGGCGACATCGCAGGCGGTGCGGTCCAGCCTGTGCTCCAGCCGGCGGTCCAGCCCCAGTCCGGTGAACGCGTCCGACGGTTCCCCCAGGTTCGAGGCCAGGCACAGCGGTGTGGTGGATCCGTCCGCAGCGCGGCGGACCACGGCATCAGGCAGGACCTGGGCGATCTGCGCCATGGCGGCGACCGCGTCGGGCCCCGTACGGGTGGTGACGTCCCGGTACGCCGCCTTCGCCGCGGCACGGATCTCCCCGAGATCGTCATACCGCCCGGGGTCCAGGCGGACGGTGACCGTGGCACCGGTGGTCGCATTGGCGCGCAGGTCCAGATCGCCCTCGTCGCCCGCCCCGTCCCTGTCCCTGACAGACATGGGCACCGCGAGGGGCACGGTGTCACCCTCGTTGACGCGGCCCGAGCCGACCAGGACACCCAGCGTGACGGCCTGGAAGAGGGTGTTGGCCGTACCGCCGCGGGAGGACGCCACGGCATCGAACCGTGCGGCGTCGACCCGCACCGCCACGGTCGGCACCACCGCCGGTCCAGCCGGCGCCTCCGTGTCGTTCTCCGGGACAATTGCTCCGCGTGCCGGGGGTTTCCGCATCGATACTGCCGCCCGGCCTACCGCGGTCAGCAGCGACAGGGCGTCGCGCACGCTGTCGCCCCGGCGCATCCGGCGGCGGGGCGTCCTGGCCTGCCCGGTGACGGCCTCGGTGACCGCCCGGATCATCGCCGCACCGTCGGCGACGACATGGCTGCGCACCAGGGAGACGATGACGTGACCGTCAGTGGTGGGCACGGCGCTGAGTTCCCAGGCCGGCCCCTGGACACTGTCGATGTCGGTCTCGAGCCGGTCGTGCAGCCACCCGGTCACCGCCTCCGGGGCCACCGGGTCCCGGTCGATCCGGACATGCCCGGCGCATGCGGTGTACACCCAGCGGTCGCGGACAGGCCCACGTGTACGTCGGACGAGCCGGGACAGCCGTCCTGCCGTGAGCCGTCGGCCGACCTCTGCCACGTGGTCGAGTACCGGTCCGGACACATCCACCCGCCAGATCACCTGGGGGATGACGGGGACGCCCATCACCTGCTCCATGACGACGAACAGGTGGTCGTCGGCGGTCAGGCGTTCGCCGTCCGGCAGGTGGGTCACCGACTCAGCCCTCGTACACCGGTTCGCCGACCATCGTGTCCGTCGTGTCGACCTGCCTCGCGCCGAACGGCAATGAGGCGGCGTCCCCGGTGTCGACCACGCTGTGCAGGACGGCGAAGTACTCGGCGACCAGGGCCCGCACGGAATCGCGGGTGCAGGGGGCGTCGGGGTAGCGCATCGAGATGTTCACCCCGCCCTTCGTCCGGACGACCCAGATGTAGACGTCGGTGGAGCTGTAGGCGACACCGCGCAGCGTCCGGTCGTGGGGAGTCCAGTCCTCCGCGCCGGGGATGAACCGGGTGTCCACGTACGAGACCACGAACCGCGGCGGCTCGGCGACCTGGAGCAGTTCGGCGACCTTCGGGTACGGGTAGGCCACCAGGTCGCGGTTCTCCTTCACTGCCGCCGTGGTCACCGACACCGCCTCGGAGAACGCCGCGCCGCGGGGCATGGGGTCTTCCACCGGCATCAGCCCGACGAACCACCCGGCCGACAACGCGAACTCCGGGGAGGTGCGGGTGTGCATCGGCATGACATAACGGAAGGTGTCCCCGCACAGTCCGTCACGGTCAGCACGCGCGGCAGCGACCTTCAGTGCCGCCAGCAGTCCGGTGACCTGGCTGCCGCCGTAGCGCTTGCTGAGCTGGCCGAAGACGGTGGCGTCCACCTCGCCGAGCAGCCACATCGACGTACTGACCTGCTGGACGTCCCGCTCCGCGTCGGTGTGGGCACCGGCCAAGGGAAGCCGCGGGGTCGCAGATACCCTCTCGGCAGCTTCGGCCCCGACCAGGAAGTCACGCCACCGCTGCACCACCGGATGGTCCGCGGTGAGGCTGTCGGCGAGGTCACGCTCGACCCGGCTGTAGTCCACGTGGGACCCTGCCAGCGGAAGCTCCGGGGTACGGCCGACCAGCTGGGCGGCGTAGATCTCCCGGAGCTCCGCGATGGAGACGATCTGGGTGTAGGCGTCCATCACCGCGTGGTCGGCGGCGAAGACCACGGTGAACCAGGGGCCGTCCTGGCTGCCGAGGGAGACGGCGGGATCGCCTGTGGACGCGTCGTCCGGCCTGACGGTGGCCACGGTGAGGTGCGGCCAGCGCAGGGCGGAGACCTCGGTGGCGAAGTGGTGGTCCAGGAAGGCATGGACGCTTCCGGCGTCCGGCAGGTCGCCGACGGTGTGGGAGGACACGTCGACGGCGTCGGCCGGCAGGGTCTCGCGGTGCAGGGCATCGCCCTCTACCCCGGTGTCACCGACCGTCCCAGCGACCGCGGTCGTGCGGTAGGCCTCATGCCGCACCATCCACAGCCGCAGGGTGGCGCTGAACGCCTCGGCGTCGAACGGGTGGTGGATACGGAACGCCGTGCCGATCCAGTTGTCGCCACGCGGCTCGGTGGATGTGCCGGTCGAGGATGCGAGCGACTCACGGATATGCGCTTCGTGGTTGTTGGACAGTGGCCGAGGGTCAACAGCCCAGGCGTCGGTGGCGGTGGGGGTCCAGGTGGTGACGTGTCCGGCGTGCAGCCGGTACGCCGAGAGTTCGGTGTATTCCATGTGTGGAAGGGTCCTTTCCAGGATCAGGGGTGAGGTGAAGCGTGAAAGGGCGGGGAGTATCGGGAAGGACGGGGAACGTCAGGGCTCTGTGATAACACGCCCCGGCACGCAGCGCAGCGGGTGAACACCGCTTCGTGACCGATGACACAGGCACTGTCCGCGGAGGGGTCTATTCACCCGCGTCCTTGTCCGCGAAGCGCGGATGGTCGAGTTTCCAGGTGATCACGGCAATCACGGTGGACATCAGAGCCAGGGCCGCCAACGAATTGTGTGTGCCGATGGAGTGGAACACCGTCCCACCGAGAACGATCCCGGCGAGGAACCCGGCGTAGGTCACGACCTGGGCGACCCACACCCAGCGTCGGACCCCGGACAGGTGCAGAGCGAACCCCTGCCCCATCTTCACCAGGGTGCCGGTGACGTACGACAGCGGCATGGCGACCTGGTTCTGGCGGCTGATCGAGGTGTTCAACGCGCCGAGACCGAAGGCCAGCGACAGGATCGGGACGACGCCGAGAGGTGCGTCGGAATCGTTCGTGAGCACGTCGACCAGCCAGGCGACGTAGGCGGCGGCCATGGTGACCAGGGTGGCGCCGTGCCGGGATTTCTTCCACCAGTGGATGCGGGCCAGAGTGGCGGCCATCACGCCGACCAGGAACGCGAGCACAGTGGCCAGGGCGCCGAGTCCGAGAACGTGGTTGCCCTTGAGATGTTCGAGGATCATCCGTTCGGTGTTGCCGGTCATGAACGTCACGTACCAGCCGGAGGTGTGCAGCCAGGCGGCCGCTCCCATCGCCCCGGCGAGTCCGGCGAGGACGATGCCGAGGTTCATCTCGCGGCGGTCGTAGTACGGGCCGAGGGCAGGATGCTGTGGGGGCATGTGGAGAGCTTTCGGTGAGGGGACGAAGCCGGCACGCGAGGCGCCCCGGGGTCGGAGCGACCAATAGTACGTGGCGGGACAGCCAGTCGCGTGCCACGAGCGGAACAGTAGCGCTCAGCCACATAATCGGGCACGGTGGTGTAGACGCGGCGTCGCACCGCAGTGACGCCGACGACCGGCTCCGTCTGGGCCCGCGGTCGAGACCTGGTCTGGTAGATATCCCCGACTAGGCTGCCGCCTCACCGGCCAGCAGCTCGGTCGGCGTCATGCCGTAGTGCTGTTTGAAGGACCGCGTGAAATGGCTCGCGTCCGCATAGCGCCACCGCCGCGCGGCCGTGGTGACGGGAGTGCCGGCGAGAATGTCATCCCGAGCGCTTGCCAGCCGGCGGATCCGGATAAGCTCAGCGACACCGGAGCCTGACTCGGAAAAAATCCTGTGCAGGGTACGAACTGATACGCCGATGTTGTCAGCGACCATGGCGGGCCCGAGTCGCGGGTGCCGCAAGTGCTCCTCGATGAACCGCTGGGCCTGCATGACCATCGCTTCCGGGGACTGCGCATTGTGTGCAGCGTCCCCCATCACCGCTGCGCACAGCAGTTCCATGGTCGCGTTGCGAACCGTGGCTATCGAATTCAGGGGCATGTCATCGATTGTTTCGGCGACGATGTCCAGATGACTCGCCAGCAACCGCACAGCGGGTTGATCGACACGGAGACGCTTCCCTGAACCGAGACGCCCGCGTGCGCCGTAGTCAGCAAGTGCAGCCTTGGGAACGAGAAGCGACCGCTTCGTCAACCGCTGATTCACCCGGAACGACGCCGGTTCCGTGGAGTCCCAGAATACCGCGGTTCCCGGGGTCAGCAACGAACTGTCCGCGCCCTGCTCCACCACCTCCTCGCCGTCAAGTGCCATGAGGAGAACGAAGTACTCGTCGTCGGCAGTGGCCATCTCCCGGGTTCCCCGTGAGCCCGTCGAGGGGTCACAGACGCAGTCCACCAACGTCAGATCCCCCAGGGCTCGACGGCGGACACCAGCCTCGAAGCTCTCTGTCGGCCAGAAAAGTTCGTCGACGGACCAGCTGAGGTGATTATCGCTGAGCATCCTGCTCCAGGATTCCACGGCGATGTCCACAGAATCCGTCCGGAAGCTCCAGTCATAGGGGGAATCGCTCACGATCATCCGGCTTTCGATACTGGTGGGGAGGGGTTCACATCTCCATTGAGCCACCGTTGGCACTCGATGGCAACCTTTTCTGCGCCATGTGGCACGGACTGGCCATTCTCCGTCCCTGTGATTCAAGTCATTTTGAGCTCCAACTGAATACGGTGGAAACATGCGCTACCGACAGCGCAGAAAGAACACAGGAACTTTCCAGGAGGTTGGGCAGATGAACGGGCAGGCTGAACTCTACGGTGGCGACTACAGAAAGGACGTCGAGTTCGATTCGGACGGCGTCACCCTGCGCGGTTGGCACTTTGAGGCCCAGGGCGTGGACGGCCCCGCGCCGGTCATCGTGATGTGCCACGGCTTCGCCGCAGTGAAGGAGATGTGGCTCGACAGGTACGCGGACGTCTTCGCCCGTGAAGGCTTCCACGTCCTGTGCTACGACAACAGGAACCTCGGTGCCTCCGACGGCACCCCGCGAGGTGAGGTGAATCCGTGGACGCAGGTCGCCGACTTCCGTAACGCGATCACTTTCGCCGAGACCCTCCCCGGCGTCGACGCCGAACGGATCGGTATCTGGGGATCCAGCTACTCCGGTGGCCACGTCATCGTCGTCGCGGCTACCGACCGTCGCGTCAAGGCGGTGTCGTCGCAGGTGCCGCTGATCGACGGCGACGCGAATTTCCGGCAGCTCGTCCGTGCCGACTACGTCGACGGCTTCCGCGAGCAGTTCAACAACGACCGCCGTGCCCGGGCAGGCGGCGAAGAACCGGTGTCCGTCGAGGTCGTGAACCCCGACCCGACCGCACCAAGCGCCCTGCCCACCCCCGATTCCTGGGAGTGGTACAACGGCACGCGCGAACTGCGCGCCCCCGCCTTCGGGAACTCCTGCACCCTGCGCAGCGTCGAGTACTTCTCCGAGTACCAGCCCGGCGCGTACCTCCGTCTCATCGCCCCGACCCCACTGCTGATGTGTGTCGCCGAAAACGACGTCGTCACCCCCACCAAGCCTGCCTTGGAGGGCTACGAACAGGCTCTGCAACCCAAGCAGCTCGAAATTCTTCCGGGCGGTCACTTCGACGCCTACATCGACGGGTTCGACGAGTCCGCCGGTACCCAGGCGCGGTTCTTCACCGAACACCTCACCCGCTAACAACATCTCGCACTCTCAAGAAAAGGACAGAACAATGGGAAGACTGCAGGACAAAGTCGTACTGATCACCGGTGCATCCTCCGGCTTCGGCCGCGAGAGCGCGAAACTCTTTGCCGAGGAAGGAGCGAAGATCGTTGTCGCTGACCTCCGGGAAGAGCCGCTGTCCGGTGGCTTCGAGGATGACGCCCAGATGACGACCGCCGAAGCGATCACCACAGCAGGCGGCGAGGCCGTGTTCGTGCAGTGCAATGTCACTGACGAGGACCAGGTGAACGCCGCTGTACAGACCGCGGTCGACACCTACGGACGTCTCGACGTGATGTTCAACAACGCCGGTATCTTCCGTGGTGGGAAGCTCATGGACGAGTTCAGCGTCGACGACCTCCAGGCGTGTTTCGACGTGAACGTCAAGGGAACCTACTTCGGTACCGTCGCCGCAGTGCGTCAGTTCCGCACGCAAGGCCGCACGGACAACGGCCTGACCGGGACCATCGTCAACCTCGTCTCCACCGCCGGACTGCAGGGTCATCCGAAGCAGTCCCCCTACAACATCTCAAAGGGTGCCCAGGCCAACCTGACCCGCTGTGCCGCCATCGAGTACGGCCAAGAGGGCGTACGAATCAACGGCATCTGCCCGACCTACGCGAAGACGGCGCTGACCCGCGAGCTGTTCGACGACATGGAGTTCATGAAGACCTTCGAGGAGAGCGTCCCGCTCAAGCGGTGGGGTGAGCCCGCCGACGTCGCCGAACTGGCGTTGTTCCTGGCCAGTGACGAGTCCAGCTACATTCACGGTTCGCTCGCCACCGTCGACGGCGGCGAGACCCTCTGCCGCTACTCCGTGTAGCGCCGCGCCTATCCACCAGGACAAGGAGAACACCATGTCACCACAGTCAACACAGTCACCACAGAAGATCGCCATCGTTACCGGGTCAAGCTCCGGCAACGGCCGGGCAATCGCCCGGAAACTCGCCGCGGACGGTTTCGCCGTCGTATGCTCCGACCTGCGCGCCGAAGCTGTCAGTGGCGGGTACGAGGACGACGCGGACGTCCCGACCCACGAGGCCATCACCCGGGACGGCGGTACGGCTCGCTTTCAGACCGCTGACGCATCCGCGTTCGCCGACGTCCAGGCGCTTGTCGACTACGCCGTCTCCGAATTCGGTCGGCTGGACCTGATGGTCAACAATGCCGGAATCTTCACAGGCCTGGCGACGATCCTCGACGAGAGCGAGGAGGACTTCGACCGGAGTCTCAACGTGAACCTCAAGGGTGTGTGGAACGGCAGCAAGGCCGCGATCACACAGTTCATGAAGCAGGAGGTCGGTGAGAACGGATCCAGAGGCAACGTGGTCAACATCGCCTCCATCGGCGGACTGGTGGGTCTTGCGGCCGAGCCCGGCTACTGTGCCTCCAAGGGCGGGGTCGTGAACCTGACCCGGCAGCTCGCCGTCGACTTCGGCCCGGAACGCATCCGGGCAACCGCAGTGTGCCCGGGCTTTCTGTCGACCGCGATGGTCCGTCCGTTCCTGGAGGACCCGGAGGTCAACAAGTCGCTGCACGACAAGTCACCGTGGCCGGAACTCGGCACTGTCGCGGATGTGGCGAACGCCGTCGCGTTCCTCGCAAGCGACGACTCGGGCTGGGTGACCGGTTCGACCCTCACCGTGGACGGCGGCTTCACTGCCGCCTGATGTTCCTGTCAGGCCCTCTTGAAGTCACATCACAACCCTAAGGAGATCTCTATGACTCGACTGGCGAACAAGGTCGCCATCATCACTGGCGGTGCCGGCGGAATCGGCAAAGCGACAGCACGGCGATTTCTTGAAGAAGGTGCCAAGGTCGTCATCGTCGACATGTCGGCTGCCGCCCTCGAATCAGCGAGGGATGAGCTCTCTGAGCTGGGCGACATCCGCGCCGTGCAGGCTGACGTCACCAAGGAGGAAGACGTTGCCAATTACGTCAAGGAAACCGTCGACACATTCGGAACGGTCGACATCCTCTTCAACAACGCCGGTATCGAAGGTAAGATCCAACCGCTCGTGGACGTTGCGGCAGAGGACTTCGAGAAGGTTCAGGCAGTGAATGTCCTCGGAGTCTTCCTCGGCCTGAAGCATGTCCTCCCCGTCCTCACGGAGAAGAACAGCGGCAGCATCATCAACATGTCCTCCAACGCCGGACTCGACGGCACGGCGAACCTCAGTCCGTATGTCGCGAGCAAGCATGCTGTCTCAGGCCTCACGAAGACCGCGGCGCTCGAGCTGGAAGGCAGCGGAGTCCGGGTCAACTCCGTGCATCCGAGTCCGGTGAACACCAGGATGATGCGCTCCATCGAGTCGGGTTTCAACGAGGAGGACTCCGAGTCGGCACGACGCGACTTCGCCGGTCGTATCCCCCTGGGCCGCTACGCCGAGTCCGTCGACGTCGCCAATCTCGTCCTGTTCCTCGCCAGCGACGAGAGCACCTTCATCACCGGTGCCCAGTACCGCGTCGACGGCGGCATGGGTGCCACCCCGTGAACTACACGGCACCACTGGCCTGACCTTCTGGCCCGGTCAGACGCCATGCATTGTCCGTTTAGACGGACTAAGTCAAAGCTGTGACGAGAAAGGAAACAAAGAACCTACCTCCCCCTCTCCACCAATTGATCAGCGCCACTTCATAAGAAATTGCTGCCCTATTCCATGGAGGGAATATCATGCCGAAGAACCACCCACAACATATCGGAAGGAAGCGGGACACCCTACGCCGAGGGCCGTCTATAAGAAGTTTTATTAGGCCAGCTATATCAACCTCAGCAGTTTTCACTCTTCTGGTTGCCTGCGGGAGTTCCAGCGATTCCGAGGCCTCGGAGAAAACCATGACCATCACACTTGTGCGCCACGGAGAATCAGCGGGAAACAGCTCAGGGTTGCTAGATACCTCAGTCCCGGGGCCCGGGCTCACTGAGCTTGGGCATAAACAGGCCGACGCAGCCGCAGAACGTCTCGCTGACGAACCGTTCGATGGTATATACGCGTCAGACATGTACCGTACACAGTTGACCGCCCAACCTACCGCAGAGAGGCATGAAAAGACGGTCCAGATACTCCCCGGGGTCCGAGAGATCCCCGCCGGGGACTGGGAGGGAACACCAGATGACGTGGTGATTGACACTTACCTGGCGACGCCCTTGGAATGGATCGACGGGGATATCTCTGCTCGAATACCGGGATCTATCAGTGGCGAGGATTTTCAGGCTCTCTTCAACGGGGCCCTGGAATCCATCGAAAATAACGGCGACACTCGGCCAGTGATATTCGCACATGCGGGATCGATCATGTCCTGGGTCCTGATGAACACCGAAGGAGGGGGTGACCTCATGCGTGACGAACTGTTGCAGAACACTGGTGAGGTTATTGTCGAAGGCTCTCCTGCGGAAGGCTGGGAACTTGTCGAATGGAATTCAGATCCAGAAGGTCTCCCGGGAGCTTCAATGACGGCCGATCCCATTGACTGACTCAGAGCCCTTACAAGATTGCGCTACCCCTTCGGGGATCTTGAACTGGCAGTACACGCTTGACTCAATCGGGTCTCCTGGCGGACATGAGTTCAGGGCGCTTCGCTGGCCTGGTTAGTGCGAGGGCGTTATAGATTCGTCCCGTGCTAGACGCTCCCGGTTTCCCTGGCTTATGCAGATCCAGGCTTTGACCGCCATGCATCTGCTTGATCGTGCGACCTGAGAAACTTGAGTCGCCCTGAAGCGTGTATCTCAGCTTCGGCTTGGTCGTTACGACACCCTCGTTCTCCTTAGATAACGAACAGAACGAGATACCGTGCGTTGCGGACCTGGTGCCTTCAACGCATCCGCATAGTTCGCAGCAAGAGCCTAGCAGCGCCGTCGATGGGCCCGCTCTGCCGTCCCTGTTTAGGGCCGTCCCCCGGGATACTCGTTTTTCGTAACCAACAACACGGCGGCCCCGGAGCAACATTAGCGGGTCCCGTCACCGGTGCCCAGTATTTGGTCAACGACGGCATGGGCACCCCTCATAGAAGACCCCGGCGCCCCGGCCCTCACTTTCCGGCACACTGGGGCGTCTACCCCGTACACGGACAGGATAACCGGGCAAGGTGGTGGTTGACGTGACAACACGACACACGCAGATGCTGACACCGTTGGGCGAGCTGACGGTGGTCGCCCATGCGGATGCGGTGACGGGCCTGTACTTCCCCGGCCACTCCTCCCTTCCCGCCGACACCCTTTTCGGCGAGCGCGTCGAAGTGGTCGAAGACGGGCTGATGAACATGACGGCCATCCAACTTACGGAGTACTTCGAGGGGGCACGTAAGTCATTCGACGTTCCCATCACCACCCACGGCAACGACTTCTCGGAGAAGGTGTGGGCACTGCTTCGGCAGATCCCCTACGGAGGGACCACCACCTACGGTGCGCTGGCCGCGTCCCTGGGGAATCCCCGGCTCGCCCAGCGCGTCGGGCAGGTCGTCGGACAGAACCCGGTCAGCATCATCATCCCGTGCCACCGGGTGGTCGGTGCCGACGGTTCCCTCACCGGGTACGCCGGTGGTCTGGAGCGGAAGCGCCGGCTGCTGGAGCTGGAGGAACCTGTGGAAATATCCTCGTCACGACTGTTCTGAAGCTGGGCGTGAATAAAGCGTAGCGTAGAGAGATGAACGGGGTGATGGCCCCGCGCTCAGTTCTCGAAGAAGGAGCAGTCATGCGAGCAGTGTCCTACGTCCGGAACAACACCGTTGAGGTGCAGGAGAAGCCCGTTCCGGAGATTGAGGCCGATGAGGTCCTGCTGAAGGTCTCCGGAGCCGGCCTGTGCCACTCTGACCTGCATATCATCGCCGGGGGTGACGACAACCCCCTGGTCGGCGAAACACTGGGACACGAGGTCGCCGGTGTCGTGGAGAAGACCGGTGACGCGGTGACCGGCTGGGGTGTCGGTGACAGCGCACTGGTGGCGGTCGTCCTCGGCTGCGGAAAATGCGACAAGTGCCTGGCCGGCCGCGACAACGAATGCGAGGTCGCCAGCCCCCGCGGTTCCATGGCCCCGTTGTCACCTGGCATCGGAACCCCCGGCGGCATGGCCGAGTACATCGCAGTGAAGGAACACCACCTCGACCCGTTGGGCGACCTTGATCCGGTCACCTCTGCCCCGCTGGCAGACGCCGCCCTGACGCCGATGCACGCTGTCAACAGTGTCCGTGACCGCCTCGTCGGCGGTGCGACCGTGGTGACCATCGGCATCGGCGGACTCGGTCACGTCGGCCTGCAGATCCTGTCCGCCACCACCGGTGCGCGGATCATCGCCCTGGACACCGACCAGAACAAGGTCGACTACGCCGCCAACCACGGCGCGGACGTCGCACTGCTCAGCGACGCTGACGCCGCCTCCCGCATCATGGAGGAGACCGGTGGCCGCGGCGCAGACGTCGTCCTTGACTTCGTCGGCGTGCAACCGACCGTCAACCTGGCCCTGTCCGTCATCGCAGTCGGTGGTGCCATCCGGTTCGTCGGCCTCGGCGGCGGGGAGTTCACCTACAAGGCCGACAGCTCGGACCTGCCGTGGGGCGTGAACATCGAACGCGCCTACGGAGGAACCCGCTCGGACATGCGCCAGGCCGTCGCCCTCGTCCAGCAGGGGAAGCTCCACGTGGAGACCACGAAGTACTCCCTCGACGACGCGGTACAGGCCTTCGATGACCTGCGGGACGGCAAGGTCAGCGGGCGTATCGTCCTGGTGCCGTGACACGAGACCCCGCGCAGGAGCCGCCGGCCGACCCGGACGTTCAGCGCGTCGCGCAGGACACGGCATCCGGGTTGCCGGGGGTGACGCACGGTTATCCGTTCACCGACCATCTCCAGGTGTGGAAAGTCGCCGGGAAAGTCTTCCTCATCGTTACCGAAGACGATCCCGAACTGAGGATCATCACAGTCAAGGTCGATCCCGACGACGGCGAGGCACTCCGGCACGAATACGAGTCGGTCAGCCGTGGCCACTACCTGAACAAACGACACTGGGTTTCTGTCGCGGCGGGACCGGGCGTCACCTCGGTGTTCGTGGCCGAGCTCGTCCAGGACTCCTATGAGCTGGCACGAGCGCAGCTGCCGGTCAAGGACCGTCCGGAGTGAAGGGAACGTGTCGATGATGCAGGAAACACCGTCTTTGTTCGAACCGTCCGGACCAGACGACGGGTCACGTCCGCTCGCTGACCGCCTGCGCCCACGGGCTCTCGCCGACGTCGTGGGCCAGGATCACCTGCTGGGACCCGACGGCCCGGTCGGAAGGATGGTGTCGGCACGGCACCTGACCTCGATGGTGCTCTGGGGGCCACCGGGGTGCGGCAAGACAACCATCGCCCGCCTGCTGGCCGACGCAACAGGTCTGCACTTCGCTCCCCTCTCGGCGACATTCTCCGGTGTCGCCGAACTGCGCAAGGTGTTCCAGGCGGCGCAGAAGCGCCGGGAGGTCGGCCAAGGCACACTGTTGTTCGTTGACGAGATCCACCGCTTCAACCGCGCACAGCAGGATTCGTTCCTCCCGTATGTCGAGGACGGGACCATCGTGCTGGTGGGCGCAACGACAGAGAACCCCAGCTTCGAACTCAACGCCGCGCTGCTGTCACGGTGCCAGGTGTATGTCCTCCACCGTCTGGACACCACGGCTCTGGAGTCACTGCTCACGAAAGCCGAGGAGATCTCGGGGCGATCCCTCCCGCTGGATGACCAGGCCCGGCAGACACTGCTGGCCCTGGCTGACGGCGACGGACGCTACCTGCTCAACCTCGTCGAACAGGTGCAGGCCGTCCCTGGTCCGCTGGATGTGGGCGGGCTCCTGCAGCTGGTGCAGCAGCGGGCCCCGGTCTACGACAAGTCGCAGGAGGGCCACTACAACCTCATCTCGGCCCTCCACAAGTCCATGCGCGGCTCCGATCCGGATGCCGCCCTGTACTGGCTCGCGCGCATGCTCGTCGGCGGTGAGGACCCGTTGTTCATCGCCCGGCGTCTGGTCAGGTTCGCCACCGAGGACATCGCGCTCGCCGATCCGGAGGCCGTCCACCAGGCACTCGCGGCCTGGGACGTGTACGAACGGCTCGGCTCGCCGGAAGGTGAACTCGCCATCGCGCAGGCCGTGGTGTACCTGGCGACGGCACCGAAATCAGTCGCTGTCTACCGCGGATTCACCGCCGCCACCCGCCTGGCGGAGAAGACCGGCTCACTGATGCCGCCGGCGCACATTCTCAACGCGCCGACACGGCTGATGAAGGATCTCGGGTACGGCGAGGGTTACCAGTATGACCCGGACTCCGATGACGGGTTCTCCGGGGCGGACTACTTCCCGGACGGCGTCGACCGGCAGACACTGTATGAACCGTCCGGAAACGGGCATGAGAAGGCGATCCGCGACCGGATCCTGCGCTGGGAACAGTTGCGGGACGGACGTCGGTAGGTTTTCCCGGGCCCGGATCTCACATTCGGCCCGTCCGGTGCGACTACCGTGTGATGACGATGACAACACCTTTCGAGCAGGCGGTCAGACAGCACGGGGCCACCGTGCTGCGGGTCTGCCGCGCCGTCCTCGGTCCGGGAGCCGATGCCGACGACGCCTGGTCGGAGGCATTCCTCGCCTTGCTTCCTTCCTGGCCCTCGCTGGAGGGCGGTACGAACGTGGAGGCGTGGCTGGTCCGCGTCGCCCACCGCAAGGCCATCGACATCACCCGCCGACGGCAGCGCCATGCCGTCCCCACCGACGAACTGCCTGAGCGGGTGTCCGCTCTGGGCAACCCCGGCGACGGCAGTGCCGCCGTGTGGGAATCGGTGGCGGCGCTCCCCGAACGGCAACGCCTTGCCGTGGCCTACCACTATTTCGGCGGCCTGCCCCATGCGGAGACCGCCGCGCTGATCGGTGGCAGTGCCGCCGCTGTGCGTCGTGCCAGCGCCGACGGCATCCGGGCGCTACGCCGGACGTACCTCACCGAAGGAGAATCCCCGTGACCGACCCCATGGCCGACTCGATGACCGACCTGCCTCTCTTCCCTGTGGACGACGCCGACCTGGCACGCCTGCGGACCCGCCTCGCCGACGATGCGGCGGCCTCGGGCGTCCTCGACGTGGCGTACCGCACCGTCGACTCCCCGATCGGCCCGCTGCTTGTCGCCGCCACGCAGAAAGGGCTGGTCCGCGTGGCATTCGGCCTGGAGGACTTCGACGCCGTACTGACGGCGCTGGCCCAGAGAGTCAGCCCACGGGTGCTGGAATCCCGGCCCCGCCTGGATGCCGTGGCCACCGAACTCGACGAGTATTTCTCGGGCCGTCGCCAGGGGTTCGACCTGCCCCTGGACTTCGCGATGTCCTCCGGCTTCCGGCAGGAGGTGCAGCGTTACCTGCCCCACATCGGCTACGGGCAGACCCGGTCCTACAAACAGGTCGCCGAGAGTATCGGGAATCCGAAGGCTGTACGCGCGGTGGGCACGGCGTGCGCGACGAACCCGTTGCCCGTCGTGGTCCCCTGCCACCGGGTGCTACGGAGCGACGGCGGGCTCGGCGGATACCTCGGTGGACTGGAGGCGAAGTCGGCCCTGCTGGAACTGGAGACGACGTCCGGCGCATGAGAGTGCACACCCTCATCCCGGTTCACCATTGGCTTTCACCCCGACAGAGTGTAGTGTGAACGCTGGTTACAGTTTCTGAGTTGTTTTTCCCTTCCGGGTACCGGGAGGAATCAAGTTCACGGAAGTTGTCTTTAGGACGCGAACTGATTCCTCAAGGAACATTCGGTCAACCCAGTGGACGGAAGGATCCGGACACTGACACTGAAGAAGGGAAGATCGTATGATCAACGGCACTGTCAAATGGTTCAACGCCGAAAAGGGTTTCGGTTTCATTTCTCCCGAGGACGGCTCTTCCGACGTCTTCGTCCACTACTCCGAGATCCAGGGCGGCGGTTTCCGCAGCCTGGAGGAGAACCAGAAGGTCACTTTCGAGACCGAGGACGGCCGCAAGGGCCCGGCAGCGGTCGGCGTGACCGCCGTCTAAACGAGGTTTTCCAGCCCCGGCATCGTCGTCGTAGACGGCTGGTGCCGGGGCTTTCCTCTGCCCTCAGCCGGCATTCAGGACGATCATCCAGATCGCGATGTGGTGCAGACCTGCAGCGATGATGGTCCCGGCGTGGAAGACCTCATGGAAGCCGAACCAGTGTTCGCTGATTGTCGGCCATTTCAGTGCGTACACCAGTGCACCGAGGCTGTAGATCGCCCCGCCGGTGATGATGAGGACGAGTTCCGGCGCCGTCAGCCCGGTCCACAGGATCTTCATGCCGAACACCGCGATCCATCCCAGGCAGAGATAGATGGACACGGACAGCCACCGCGGGTGGTTGATCCACAGGATGTTGACCGCAACCGCGGCAAGCGCGGTGAACCAACACAGGACGAGGATCGGCGTCCTGTTTCCCGGCGCATCCGCGCCGACGAAGACGGGCCCGTAGGTACCCGCGATAAATATCGCGATCATGGCATGGTCGGCTCTGCGCCATCCCTGGACAGACCCCTCACTCTTCCAGGGAACCCGGTGGTACAACGCCGAGACTCCCAGCATGCCGGCCAGGCACAGCGCGTAGACAGCCGTCGACACCGCCAACGTGGAGAATCCGGTGTTGGAGAACGACAGGACAGTCAGGCTCGTACCTGTGCCGAGGAAGAACCAGAACGCGAACAAATGCAGGTAGCCCCGCAGCACGGGACGGGGACCGCGGTAGAAGACGGTGCGACGTGTAGACATGGCGTTTCTCTCAGTCGGTGCCCAGTTCATTCCGTAGGCGCGGCTCGACGCGCGCCGCCGGGCGCAACCCCGACTTGTCCCGGTAGAAATCACGGATGCGTTCCATGTCCGCGGCGACGTCACCGGTGATGTCGATAGTCGGACCGAGGCCGGTGGTCATCGTCGGACGGTCGACGTAGCCCAGCGTCACAGGCAACCCTGTCTGCTCGGCGAGCCGGTAGAAACCGGATTTCCAGTGAGTGTGCGGGCCCCGGGTCCCGTCCGGCGTGATGACGATCGCGGTCGCCCGGTCCTCACTGACGTGTTGTACGAGGTCGCCCACCACCTCCTCCGGAGATTCCCGGTCCACTGAGATTCCCCCGAGACCACGCATCACCGGGCCGCGCCATCCGTCGAAGAGACTGTCCTTGCCCAGCCACCGGATCCTGATACCCAGCTTCCAGGCGATGCCGAGCATGAGGATGAAGTCCCAGTTGGAGGTGTGCGGGGCACCGATAAGAATCGTGGGGCGTCGCGGCGCAGGCTCGGAGACCAGGTGCCATCTACTGATGAACCAGTACGCACTGGCGATGAGCCGTTTTACCATTGCTCCAGATTACATGGTGTGCCGCACAGTTACTCTTGGACTCAAGAGCTGGCGCTGACTACGACGCGGGCTCTTCGGCGGGACGTTCCACCGCTGCGTCCGCTCGTGGCCGAGCTCGGTCAAGAGAGGGGCGGTAGCCCGACGGTTATCCACGTAGTCTTCCCATCGCCACGACCCCCGCCACCGGCCCTATCACCAGGGGAACCAAGGCATACTGCCAGGTCAGCACGGGTACCAGTATCCCGACCAGTTGAATGCTGACCACGGTCACCAGGAACCCTGCGGCCGTCTGCGCCGTCAGCGCCGTTCCGGCGACGTTTCCGTCGACATTCTCACTGAGCATCGTGGAGAACACGCCCGAGTCGGCGATCACCGATGCACCCCACACCGCCGCCAGCACGGTCAGCAGCACCGGCCCCGCGGTGTACATCACCGGAGACAACAGGCAGCACAGGCCGCTGACCGTCAGTGCGACGGCGGCGGTGCCCCTTCGCCCGAACCGGTCGGCCGCCCACCCGCCGAGAAGACAACCGACGACACCTGCCCCGCCGATGACGACGAACGTCCATAAACTGAGGGTCTGGTCTGTGGCGCCGCGACCAGCGACGGCAGCAGCCGCGAAGAGCGGGAACCACGTCCACAGGGCGTAGAGCTCCCACATGTGCCCGAGGTACCCGATGTTGATCAGCCGGGGACTCCGCCGGATGATCAGTGTGGTCAGGTAACGCGGATTCGGGACGGTCGTGCCGGACGACAGGTGCGGTCCGGTGGTCAGGACCAGCAGCGCAAGGACCGCTCCGACCGTGGTCACACCGGCAGCGGCGGCCATGAGCACACGCCAGTCCACGTCCACGGTGCCGATCAGGTGAGGCAGGGTGGAGCCGAGCGTCAGAGCACCGATGAGGATCCCCAGCGACCGCCCGCGACGTACCCCCGGTGACCATGAGGTCATGATCTTCATGCCCACCGGGTAAACGCCGGCGAGGAACACCCCGGTCAGCAACCGCAACGGCACCACGACTGCGAGGCCGTCGGCGATGAGTGTGAAGGCCACGGTTGCCGCCGCTGCGCCCACGGCGCTCGCCGACAACAACAGTGGGGCAGGTACCCGGTCAGCGAGGTTGACCAGGGCGGAGACGACGGCCCCGGCC
This sequence comes from Corynebacterium glyciniphilum AJ 3170, assembly GCF_007673095.1. Taxonomy (GTDB): domain Bacteria; phylum Actinomycetota; class Actinomycetes; order Mycobacteriales; family Mycobacteriaceae; genus Corynebacterium. The sequence goes on along the minus strand of NZ_VDYZ01000011.1, from coordinate 22,132 downwards.
ACGAAACCGACCTGTGTCGATGCCGTCAACCACACCGAGGCGCTGAGGCTGATCCCCCACTCATCCTGCAGTGACGGGACCACAGCCGATGCAGAGAACCACGTGGCCAGGCATAACACCTGGACAAGCGCCACCGTCCCCCGTTGGACCACGGGATTGTCACGGAGCCCCGGACACCTGGTCACGCGCCCTCCTCTACAAGGATTCCGTGACGACAAAGTACACACTGAGCAGCCCCAACGCCACGGTGCAGAAGGCCAGTGCGATGACCGCGCCGCCGGAGGCCCTCAGACGGTCGTTGAGGATGCCGAGGGCAGCCTGCCGGTAGCGACGTCGCTGCCCTGCGTAGATGCCCAACGCGACAAGCACCAGCCCACCTGTGACAAGGACGACCGCAACACCGTAATACGGGACCCACCGCAGCGTCACCGCCGCAGCCACCAGGTACGCCATCGACGTACGTCCCCAGGCCATACTGGTCCGTTCCGGCTGCAGCCCCGGATCCGCCACCGGAATCGGTGGCGGATCCGCCCACGATGTCGGTCGCTCTGTCACAACAGCACCAGGACCACGAGTACGACGGCGACGACGACGGCACCGACCGACAGGGCCGGGACGATCGCCGGTGCAGGAAGGGGCCGTTGTTCGCGCATGGCACGTTCGATCCGCAGCCACCGGAACGCAGAGCCGGCGGCCAGCAGGATCCCGAGACAGAGAGCCACCAGCGCAGCTGCATTCCGGAGATCCTCCGGGACGGTGTCGATCGGCAGCGCCTCCAGTGCCACGCCGCCAGCGATGAACGCCAGGGCTGTACGCATCCAGGCCAGAAAGGTCCGCTCATTGGCCAGTGTGAACCGTGGATCGGGATCGGTCCCGGTAGGAAACAGGGCCCTCGACAGTGCTGAGCGGCCGTCATCACCGCGGTCCGGAGATTCACCTGCATTTCCATTCACGGTGAAACATTCTAGTCCGCACACCCCTGACCTCGTCGAGGCGGTACTGTCGCACACGGAGCCATGTGAGCGACTCCCGGACGAAAGGTACACACAGCAATGACTGACGACCGCCGGAACGTTGAACTCAACCCCCTGTTCGCCCGCGTCGGCGAAGCCACGAGCTTTCCCCGTAACCGGTTCCCGGACTCCGAGTCTCTCCCGGAGACCGCCTACCAGATCATCCACGATGAAGCGATGCTCGACGGCAACGCGCGGATGAACCTGGCGACATTCGTCGGAACGTGGATGGATGACTACGCCAACCGCCTCTACCGTGAAGCCTTCGACAAGAACATGGTCGACAAGGACGAGTACCCGGCCACGGCGGACATCGAGGACCGGTGCTGGCGGATGATCGCCGCACTGTGGAATGCACCCGACCCGGACAACACCGCCGGGACGTCGACGATGGGATCATCCGAGGCCTGCATGCTGGGTGGGCTGGCGTTGAAGCGCCGCTGGCAGCACCGTCGACGCGAGGAGGGCGCCCCCACCGACCGTCCGAATATCGTCATGTCGTCTGCGGTGCAGGTGTGCTGGGAGAAGTTCTGCAACTTCTTCGACGTCGAACCCCGGTTCGTCCCGATCACGGAGGACCACAAGGTCTTCGACGGGCACGACCTGGAGAACTACGTCGACGAGAACACCATCGGGGTGGTGGCGATCCTGGGCGTGACCTACACAGGCATGTACGAACCGGTGAAGGAGATCGCTGCGGCGCTCGACAGGATCCAGGAGGACACGGGTCTGGACATCCGGATCCACGTCGACGCCGCCTCCGGTGGCATGATCGCCCCCTTCCTGCAGCCCGACCTGGAATGGGACTTCCGTCTTCCCCGGGTGGCGTCGATCAACGTCTCCGGCCACAAGTACGGCCTGGTCTACCCGGGAATCGGCTGGATCGTGTGGCGCCAGCCCGAGGATCTTCCCGAGGATCTGGTGTCACGGGTCAGCTATCTCGGTGGTGACATGCCGACCTTCGGCATCAACTTCTCCCGTCCCGGCGCGCAGGTCCTGCTGCAGTACTATCTGTTCCTCCAGCTCGGAATGGACGGATTCCGACGGGTGCAGCAGAACACCATTGACGTGGCACGGTATCTCGCCACCGAGATCGGCTCGCTGCCGGAGCTTGAGCTGTGGAATGAGGCGCAGGACATCCCGGTCTTCGCGTGGAGACTCGCTGATGATTCCGACAGGCAGTGGACGCTGTATGACCTGTCAGACCGGCTGCGGATGAAGGGGTGGATCGTCCCCGCTTATCCCATGCCTGACAACCTCACCGATGTCACCGTGCAGCGCATCGTCGTGCGCAACGGCATGAGTCACGACCTGGCGTCCTTCCTGGTACGCGACATCCGGAGCTGCGTGCACCACCTCAACCAGGCCGACGGCACACCGCCCGACGATGAGCGTTCGGGTTTCCATCACTGAGCGGCGGGGTCGACGTGGTATCCCACACAATTCCTCCTGAAAAGAAGGGGAACATGTGACCCGGCCGCGGGGTTGATCCCGGACATGACCCTCATCAACGACCGCACCGCACGTACAGACGTCCCCGTCCTCGACGTCATCGCCAACCGCTGGAGCCCACGCCTCTACGACCCCCACTCCCCCGTCGACGAGGACGCACTGCGCAGCGCCCTCGAGGCCGCCCGGTGGGCACCGTCCGCCTACAACCGTCAGCCGTGGCGTTTCCTGGTGACCCGTCGAGGAAGCTCCGCCCACGAGACGGTGCTGAATTCACTGATCGACGTCAACCAGGGGTGGGCCAAGGACGCCGGCGCACTCGTGGTGGTCCTCACCGAGACCGTCGGCGAGGACGGGAGCCCGCTTCCTGAGGCACGCTACGACGCTGGTCAGGCGGCGGCGTACTTCACCATTCAGGCACATGCCAATGATCTGCTGGTGCATCAGATGAGCGGATTCGACCCGGTGGCGGTCGCACAGGCGTTCTCCCTCGACGAGGACCTGGTCCCGCTCACCGTGATCGCCGTCGGAGTGCCCGGAGACGCTGGCGATGCCGATGACGCTGTGCTCGCCCGGGAAAATGCGCCGCGTACGCGGCGTCCTCTCGTGGAGTCGGTGCTGGTCAACGACTGAGGGCGGCGGAACGGAGCAACTCTACTTTTGTCGTCCACCGTGTAGTGGGCAGGGGAGGTTCCGCCAACCGATTGCGCGGCGCGGGTCATGGAAAGGGTCCTTAGGGGTGGTGTTCAACTGTCTGGGTGACACTACGCTGTTCACGTTATGCATGAGTTCTTAGGGCGGGATGAGACCGCGCTCCGGAAGCGGGATTCCGGAGGCTGCAGGAGGGGCGTCGGGGGGACCCGTGACGACCACACCAGCACAACTGCAGAAACTGTGACTCTTGCGTGACAACAGGCGAGCCCACACGGCCCTCGAGGGGTACATCCGGTTTGAATATGAGCGGCATCTTGCTGTCGCCGCACTCGAAGCGTCTGGCCTGCTTCTCCCCGAGCCGCAGGTAGTCCGCACGACGAGTCAAGTTTATGCTCTCGATCCCGATACAATCCTGACCGATATTCACGGTGAGGCGCTGACGGCCGCCGCCCTCCACAGGCTGAATGCCTCTGAACTGGAGGAAGCACTCGACACCGGTGTCGCCATCGTGGTCACCGGCGCACAGGCACGGGAAATACGGCGGCGGATGCACCGACCGTAGAACGCACTCCGTTTACCGGTTCTCGGATTACTGGTAGCGGTCACCGGCGGACCGGCGGGTGCCCCGACCCGATGGAGATCCGGTTGTATGCGTTGATCAGCACGATCGCCCACTCCAGGGCACTGATCTGCTGCTCATTGAACTCCCCGTACGCCGCCGTCACGGCGTCCTCGACGCTGGTGTGACCACGCCCGGGCTGCGGCTCCGTCAGCGCCTCGGCAAGCTCCAGCGCAGCACGCTGAGAGGCCGTGAACAGTTGCGACGTATCCTGCCTCCAACTGGGCAGCAGGTCCAGGACCTGTTGATCCACTCCGGCCTCGCGGGCCGCCGGGATGTGGATGCTCAGGCACGTCGGGCAACCGTTGATCTGCGAGACCCGGACGTTGACCAGCTCGACCAGGTCCAGCGGCAGCCCGGCCTCGTCGTAGGATTTCCGTGCGGCCCGGACCGCACCGTTGAGCGCGCGGTAGACCTCCGGGTTCATCTTGTCGATATACGGTCGCCGGGTCATTCGGCACCACCCTCCTTGTGCTTGCTGACGACAGCGAGGCACGCGGTCGTCGCCGCGTCGTGAGTGTCGATCATGAGCGGTTCTCCTCTGTTCGTGGGCGGTAGGGATCGTCCCCGGCCCGGGCCACGGAGGCAGGGTTACCACGGGGACGGATGTGCGTCTCGGGCATCTCCGGTGCAGGCAGCCGGAACGGCCCGTCCGGGTTGTGGGGTATGTACCCCTGGGTCTCACCGAACCTGGCACCGTACGAGTTCCATTCCTCGCGGTACCGTCGGATCTCCGCGTCATCACGACCGACGAAGTTCCACCACATCACGACGTCTTCACCGAAAGGTTCACCACCGATCATGATGATCCTCGCGTCGGTGTGGCCCGTGTTCTCCACGGTCACGAAGTCCGCGCCGGTACCGGTGTAGGCCAGTTCTGTCCGCGCCACCGCCACCCCACCGACGGTGAGGTCTCCTGCATCGACGAGAAAGCCGTGCTCGAAGGACGGGTCGACCGGGAGGACCAGCCGCGTTCCCGGACCCAGCCGGAGTTCGGCGCCGACGAGGGGCGTGAAGGTGGGCACCGGCGATGTCGAGCCCAACAGACTGCCCAGGAACACCAGTGCCGAACCTCCGTCAAAGGACACGGGACGGGGCGCGTAGTGGTCGAACCGACGCGGCCCGTGCCTGGCATGCTCGGGAAGGACGGTCCACAGCTGGACGCCGTGCAACTCCGCGGTATTCTCCGTGGAGACCTCGGAGTGACAGATCCCGGCCCCGGCCGTCATGAGGTTGATCTCACCTGGACGGACGGTGTCGTGGATGCCGTGGGAATCGTCGTGACGGATCTCGCCGTCGAACAGCCACGACACTGTCTGCAGGCCCGTGTGCGGGTGCGGAGGTACGTCCATGCCGCCGGTGTCCGCGACCATGTCAGGGCCGTAGTGGTCGAGGAAGCACCATGCGCCGATGAGACTGCGTCGGCGCTGCGGCAACGTCCGGTGCACCGTCATCGCCCGCGGGCCGCCGAGGGGGACGTCGCGGGCGGTGATGATCTCGACGGGGACGTGGGTGTCGCCGTCGCCGCAGCGCACGGGGACGGGATGTTCTTCGGTGTTCGACATTGCGGACCCTTCAACCGGCATCGTTCACGACGGAGATAGTTGATACATCAACTACCTCAGTGTAGCTCGTCCTCGTGAAGAGTATCGCGGACGTCGTCTTCGCTGAACCGGCCGGGGCCGATGCAACGGTTCGGACAGTGGCACTTCACCTGGTCGAACCTGCGCCGGGGAGTTCAGAGAAGTTGTAAGAGGATAGTGAGGGGTGGGCCGTACCTCACGTCGAACGCCGTATGTCTACCGGTGCGAATCCATATGCGATCAATGATGTAAATCAAGCGTCCTCTACTCTTATGCCCATGCCCGCTGCCGTCCACCCCGCCAGAATCGCACCGCCTGCAGTTCTCACACTTCCGGTGACCCTCATTGCGCTGGTGTGTGGCTTCATCAACTCCCTGTTCTGGAACGGGCGGCAACAACCGGACGACTGGTCATCACTGTGGATCGCCGGGACCCTGGCTAACCAGGGCGACAAGGAACATATCTACGACCACGACCCCTCCGACTTCGCTGCATGGTCAGGCCCTGCCTGGCGCGACATCATCAGCAACCACGACACTTCCGTGGCGCCCCACCCCTACGTCCACATACCAGGTCTCGCCGAGCTGATATCCCCTCTGACCAACCTCATGGACTTCGACGCCTCAGTCACCGGTCTGACATTCATCAGTGGACTGTGTCTGCCCATTCTCATCAGCGCCTCCTGGGCCCTGTGGGCGAAAACGAGCATTCCGTTCCTGGTCCTTGTCCCCGCGACCGTGGCGGGATGGTTCCTCAGCGCGTTCCAGACCGGGTCCTGGCTCGGCCAGACCACTCCCCTGATCCTCTGCCTGACGATCTGCAGCATCGCCGTCATCCCCCGCAGACCACTCACCGGCGGCGTCATGCTGGGTCTCGTCGGGGTGATCAAGCTGACGCCCCTCGGGCTCATCCCGCTCATGCTGTTGTTCCGCAACTACCGGAAAGGCGGCATCTCTGCGGCAATGACAGCGATCCTCGCCGTGCTCGCCTCGCTGATCTCCGGCGGCACCCAGCTTTTCGGCACCTGGATCGACACGTTGACGCGGATGTCGTCGGAGACCATCGTCACCGGAACAAACAGGTCCTTCGCCTCGATACTGTCACTCAACGATGCCGCCGACCGCGACGGTATCGCCCCGATCGTGACCGACACCCCCACCATCACATCGATCTACCCTGTCGTCGTCTTTGTGGTGCTGTTCGCCGGGGCCGTCCTCGCAGCCCGACTCAACAGGAACCACTCCGCTGTCATCGTGCTCCTCGGGGCCTACACCGCCGCAACAATCTCGTCAGGCCTGATGTGGAATCACTATGCGTTGGTCTGCATCCCCGTGATCTTCGGCTCGCTCATTCTCGGGTTCACGCTGGAACACCGCGGATCAACAGCCACGGTCATTGCCGTCTCCACGTTCACGCTCCTGCTCTACCCGCCCCTGAATGACCAGGTGACCAGCCGCCACCTCAACGCCGGTATCGCGTTACCGTGGGCCGACCTCACCGCCCTACTCGGTCTCAGTATCACGCTCATCACGGTGGTCATTGCTGCGCGGAAGCCCACACCGACAGGGCGCCACAGTGCAACCGGAACTACCGGAGAACACTCATCCAGAGGCCAGGCCGCACCCTCGTTGAGCCGACAACCCACATGATGTCTGCCCGCCGTTGCTTCACCAGGCGTAGGACATCGGCGCAGTACCCGGGCCCGGCCAGATGCGGTCGAGTTCGTCCAGAGCGCTGTCGTCGAAGTTCACATGAAGAGCGTCCACGGCTGCCTCGAGCTGTGCTGTCGTCCGTGAGCCCGCGATGACCGTCGAAACCACGGGCTGATGGAGCAGCCAGGCCTGGGCGACTTCTGCGGGCGAGTGTCCGAGTTCCGCGCACAGTGACTCGTAGGCATCAAGCTGGTCAGCCACTGCGTCGTAGGCATCACCTTGAAGGGCACGGCGCTCGGTCTTCTCCCCGTCCTTCGGGCGTCCTGCTAGCACCCCCATGGCCAGCGGACTCCACGGGATCAGTCCAATACCGAAATGCTCGAGAGCAGGGATCAGCTCCTGCTCGACGGCTCGGTTCGTCAGGTTGTACAGACTCTGTTCGGACACCAGCCCCAGTGTGTTGCGTGCGGTGGCGGTCATCTGTCCGGTCGCGACGTCCCACCCGGCGTGGTTGCTGGAGCCGACGTAGGTGATCTTGCCCTCGGCGATGAGCTGCTCCATCGCCTGCCAGATTTCTTCCCACGGCGTCGACCGGTCCACATGGTGCATCTGGTAGACGTCAATGTGGTCGGTCTGCAACCGGCGCAGGCTCGCCTCGCAGGCGCGCTTGAGGTGGTAGGCGGACAGTCGGCGGTCGTTCGGGCTCAGCCCCATGGGTTGGTAGACCTTGGTCGCCAGAACGACGTCGTCGCGGTGAGCGGACTTCTTGAGCCACTTGCCGACGATCTCCTCGGACGTGCCGAAGCCCTGCTCCATGTCCGGCTTCTGCGGACCACCGTAGACATCCGCGGTGTCGAAGAAGTTCACGCCGAGCTCGACCGCCCGGTCCATGATCCCGAACGCTTCAGATTCACCGGTGGCATCACCGAAGTTCATGCATCCCAGCCCGATCTTGCTCACCAGGAGCCCGGAACGGCCCAGGTGCTGATATTCCATCGTGTTTTTACTCATACCCCCACGCTACGACCGCACCCGGTGGGAAGGGAGACCCTCTGAAGGCCCCCGTCTCAGGGCCACCCGACCAGGACCGGCTACGGAAGGCTGAGCCCGGTGTGTTCTTCAAGCGCACCGATCAGCTCGTCATGGAATAATTCATCGTGTACCGCCGGGTGTGGATCTCCTGCCACGAAATGACGCCAGTATCCACCGCTATGCGGGACGATGTCGTCGGCGGCGGCGGTCGCGAGCCATTCCTGGGTACGGTGCCCTTCTGTGAGATCATCGCTGGCCGACGGCCCTCCCATACGGGTTGGCACCCACCCTGGGTCGACCGCATGGACCAGTACATCAGGCCAACGCAGTGCGATCCCGTGAAAGAGCGCGGTCACCCACAGCTTGGTGTCGCTGTAACTCGTATCCCTCCGACCCGCGATCGCTGTGGTCGCCCCGTCCAGCGAGCCGGAATAGTGCATGGAACTCGACAGCACAATCGATCGCGCCGGACGCTGCAACAGAGCGCTGAGCGCATACGGTGCTATGACGTTCACGGCGGTGAGGTCTGGACCGCCGATGACACCGGCATTGTGGATCACGGCGTCGAACGCACCGTAACGGTCAGCCTGGCCGGCCACACTGCGGACCTGCTCAAGGTCAGCGAGATCACCGTAGACATGTCCGTGCATCTGCTGCAGCACCGTTGGGCCCCCGATACGGTCGGCGCTCCGGGCGTGAAGGACAACTTCGTGTCCCCCCTCGGCAAGCGAGGTCGCCGTACGCAGCCCCAGACCCAACGATGCCCCGGTGACGAATATGCGGGCCACTGGATCAGCCCACCGCCTCGATACGGGCGGTCTTCGATTCACTCCATCCCCGAAAGGTGGTCGCGTCGACGTCCATATGCCCCAGCACAGCGGTCCCGGGCCAGTATCCGATCTTCGAGTAGTGGAACACGATGACCTGGTGCCCGTGGTTGTAGCCGATGTCGGCGATCTCAGGGTCACAGCCCTCGGGCATACCGTTCATCGTGAGTGGCTCAGGGAGATCCGCAAGCACCTCCTGACGGGCGTAGTCGCGGAACTCCAGTTCAAGAGGCAGGCGCTCGCGCAGGGCGTTCGCGGCAGGGTTGTCATGGAGCACTGCGTCGATGGTCTGCTCGCCCAGGGTGATGCGGACGGGGGTGTCGGCCATTGGGTCGTCCTCTCTGCGTTCTCAGGTGTACGTTCTCAGGATTCGTCGCCGACCGTGGTGCGGAAGGCGCCTGGCTTGGCGTGCAGTTCCCAGAGCCGCTCGGCCAGCGACTCAGAGGCGAAGATCGGGTCGGGTCCGTCGATACCGCCGGGGATGATGAGCTGAGCGACATGCACGCCCTCAGGCTTCAGTGCATCGTGCAGCATCGCGGCATATGCGGATTCACCGGCAAAAGCTGTCGACGTACCGGCGACGTTCCCGTTCGGGGACAACGCGCTCGAACCGTTGGGGAAGAGGATCGTGCCCTGTCCTGCCGTCCGCATGCCGGGCAGCACCGTGCGTACTGCGGTCGCAGAACCGAGGATCGACAGTTCTCCCGCCGCCCGCAGGTCCTCGACGGTGGTGTCGAGGACGGGCTTGAGGAACTCCGCGCTGGGCACGGGACTGAACTGCAACACATCGATCCGCCCCAGGTCTTCTGCGGCGCTCTCCAGCGCGGTGGTGAGCGCCTCATGGTCACGTATGTCGGCGACATAGCTTTTCGCGACGATGCCCTCAGCGACCAGCTGCTGCTCGAGAGCGGCGAGTCTCTCCGGATTGCGGGCGATGAGCGCGACGGCGAAACCCTCGGCTCCGAACTTCTTGGCGACAGCTGCCCCGAGACCGGGACCGGCGCCGGCGATGGCGATAACAGGCATGTTTTCACGGTAGGACGCCTCCATCCTGTGAGGGAGACCCTCTGAGTACCCCCTCATCATGACGCCCCGCACTGCAAGTCCGACTGTGGCGGTGCCGGTGTCAGTTTAACTACCGTTGATCTCCCGCTGAGGCCTCGTTGACCGTAGAGTTTTCGGAGTTCTCCGTGTCCGCATACTCACTGGCGCCCCAGGACGCGAGGAGCTGCATCCGCTCGGCCGACGGTGAACCCGGTTCGGCGGCGTACACGGTGATCGACAGGCCCGGTTCAGACTCCATGTCCATGCCTTCGTAGGCCAGGGTCATCTCGCCGACAACCGGGTGGCAGAACGTCTTGAAGCCTGTGCCGTGGTGACGGACGTTATGCGCGCCCCACCGTGTACGGAACTCCATGCTGCGGGTACAGAGCTCACCGATGAGGTCGTGGAGTTCCTTGTTGTGAGGGTCGCGACCGGCTTCGGTGCGCAGGATCGCCACCGTGACATCGGCGAACTTCTCCCAGTCGGGGTAGAAGCCGCGTGCCCGGTCGTCGAGGAAGGTGAAGCGAGCGATATTGGGCGGCTGTCCAGGCATGTCGAAAGTGTCCCGGTAGAACGCCCGGGCCAGCATGTTGGTGGCGAGGATGTCCATGCGGCCGTTCCTGACGAATGCGGGACCGTCAGTGACGGCATCGAGGATCCACTGCAGGCTCTGGTGCGGCGTCCACCCTTTCGGGGTGCGCTTCCGTGGTGGTCTGGCGACCGGGCTCGCGGCGTGGGCGAGGTCGAACAGGTGCGCACGCTCAGCGTCATCCAGACGCAGCGCCTTCGCGATCGCGTCGAGGATCTCCGGCGACACGCCACTGATCTGTCCGCGTTCGATGCGTGTGTAGTACTCCACGCTCACGCCCGCGAGGGCCGCGACTTCGGTTCTGCGCAGTCCTGCGACCCGACGGTTCAGACCGGCAGGAAGACCGACGTCGTCGGGCGTGATTCGTCCACGACGCGTCGTGAGGAACTCCTTGACCTCAGCGCGGTTGTCCATACCGACATTCTAGGGCGCAGGACGGCAGTCAAGGAGGCCCTCCCGGTACCTGTCTCAACGAGGCCTCCTCCGATGTCCCGTCGGCTGGTGCAATAGATCGTCCACACAATCCCTGCGTGACCCGCGCCCTCTACGCGCCTACGCATACCACGACGAAAGACACTGATGACCACCCATGACACTGCCCGCTCGGCTGGACCGCCGCTGGCGACACTGCTTCTGCTGCTGACGGTATTCGGCCCGATCTCCATGGACCTCTACCTGCCGGTGTTGCCCGCGCTGACCGCCGAGCTCGACACCGTCACCTCCATGGCACAGCTGACATTGACCGCCTGCCTGGTCGGGCTCGCCGTCGGTCAGCTCATCGCCGGCCCAATCTCCGACCGCTTCGGACGCATGCTTCCGCTGGTCGTCGGTCTCATCGCCTACATCGTCGCTTCTGCCCTGTGCGCCTTCAGCCCCACCGTGGAGACCCTCATTCTTGCCCGTCTTGTACAGGGCCTGGCGGGCTCAGTCGGCATCGTCATCGCACAGGCCGCCGGTCGTGACGTCTATGACGGCAGCGCACTGATCCGCTTCTACGGCCGGGTCACCGTCATCGGTGGACTCGCGGCCATCATCGGCCCCGTCATCGGCGGCCAGCTCGCCCGGTTCCTCGACTGGCGCGGCATCTTTCTTTTCCTGTCCGCCCTCGGCGTGCTCATCATGCTGGCCACCCTGGCGATCTACCGGGAGACCCTGCCGAAGGAGATGCGCACCGCCGGGGGCATGAACCAGTCCGGACGGGACTTCCGCACACTGTTCTCCAACCGGGTCTTCGTCGGTGCCGTGCTGATCTGCGGGTTCACTCATGCTGCGCTCTTCGCCTATCTCTCAGGCGCCACGTACATCCTGCAGGACGGCTACGGACTGTCGCCGCAGGGCTACGCTTTCGCGTTCGGAGCAAACTCCGCGGGCTACATGGTCTTCGGCTGGATCGCCGGACGCACCGCTGACACCTGGTCCGAACGCGGCGCGCTGGGCGTCGGGGTACTGATGACAGGTGTCGGTTCTGTCGGGATCCTCGCTACCGGTCTGTGGTCGCTGCCACTGCCGGTGATTCTCGTGTCCCTGTTCGTCATGGCCTCCGGCGTTGCCTTCGCCGCACCGCCGGCGGCATCGCTGGCGCTGGCGGGTTATCCGGAACTCGCGGGTACTGCGTCGTCGGTCCTCGGACTGTCCCGTTTCGGCCTCGGTGCGATTGCCGCACCGCTGGTCGGTATCGGTGGGGCTGTCGCCGTCACGCCCCTCGGCGTCGTCACCGTCGTCTGTGTCGTGCTGTCTGTCCTCGCACTGGTGTTCCTGGTCAGACGGGGACGGTGATCCTGCCCGGGCTGCCCCGCCTACGCCGCCTCGTCGGCGTCCCCCGGCATACCGCTCGGCGGCTGCCCGCCGGCAGGCGCTCCACCCATGTCGCCTGTGCCGCCCATGTCCCCGTCGCCGCCGGGACCACCACTCATTCCGGTGGACGCCTGCTGTTCGACGCTTCCGGCGTAGTCGTTGGTCGGGTCCCGGTAGATGGTGTGGACGTGGCCCCACCCGGAGGTGGTCACGCCGTCGACGTCCGCACCGGCAGACCCCTGCTGTGCCTGGAAGGCGACGTAGACATTCGGCCCCGAAATCGAGAATGAGATCCCGTCGCCGGTGGTCATGTCGTAGGTGGTCTCACCGGACCAGGCGATCACGGTGTCGTCGAGGGTGGCTTCGATCTCAGCACGGGTGGTGGCGTTGCTCTCGTCGTCCGCCATCTCGGACCAGTTGGCGATGAGGTCGAGCAGCAGCTCCTTCTGGTCGTCGTCCAGGTCGGCACCGGTGAGGCCGTCACCGGTCTCGAAGTCGCAGGTGTCGCCGGGTGCGCACATGCTCACGTCCCCGCTGGTCAGCGTCTCCTGCTGTTCTGCGGTGAGGCTGTCGTAGAAGGCGAAGGCGTCGGTGTAGATGCCGTCGAACGGCTGGACCTCGTTGCCGTCCTCGTCCTTGTAGACCGCCGGCTGCACGCCCAGGTGAGTGGGCGCGAAGGTGACGGTGCCGGTTGAACCGTCCAGGGTGGCGTTGATGCCGAGGTGGTGGCCGCCGAACTGCACCTCGAAGGCGCTACTGTCCGACGGGTCGCCGAAGAAGGCGATGTAGTACTGGCCGAGGGAGTCCTCGGTGCTGTCACTGTTCTCCAGAAGGTACTCGTCGCCGCCCATGATGCCGGAGACGGTCTCGTACGCCTCGTCACTGAGCAGGTTCTCCAGGACCGCGAGAGCCGCGGTCTTCTGCTCGTCGGTGAGGTCGGTGAGGTTCAGCCCGGCGCGTTCGACGAAGGTGACGGGGAAGTTCGACCAGGACGTCGTCTTGGTCTCGTCGTCGTAGTCGTAGAGGACGGTCTCACGCTGCTCGTCGGACAAGGTGTCGAGGAACGCCTGCGCCGCGGTCGCGGTGTCGGAGATCGTCGCCGACGTGGTGTCGGCCGTGGTTGCGTCCGACGTCGTGCTCGAAACCGAACTCGACACCGAACTCGACACCGAACTCGAGGTCGTCGCTGCGGCGTCGGTGTCGGTGGAACAGCCGGTGAGCATGAGACCGGTCGTCATCAGCGCGGTGGCGATCCACGCGGTGTGGCGGCGCAGTCTTCTCCTGCGGGGACGGGGGTCGGTGGTGGACGCTGATTCGGCAGCCGGGGTGGCCATGGGACGCTCCTTGGTCGGTGTACTGGATCTCCGTGATGTCCATCAGCTTCGTCGCCGTGGGCGCCCACCGCGTCCCCCTGGCGCAGACACCTCGGCTACCACCGTCGCGGTATGCGGCCTTCTGCTAACCCCGGAGGGTGTCTGTTCGATGTTTCAACTACATGAACCATTCACTACCGCCGCTCTGCGGCTGAAGGAAGTGTTCCCGTCATGTCCGGAACAGTCACGACCATCCGGAGGAAGATAGTCACCCTCGCCGTCACCACGCTCGCCCTGGGCGGTCTGGGCGCCGGGCTCGCACCCACCGCCGGTGCGGAGACCCTCCCACAGCTCCCCAAGCACGAACAGCCCAGCCCGATCTGGCGGGAGGACGTCACCGCCGTCGCCACGGTGTACTCGCCGTACCGGGGGAAGGTCGTCTGCGACGGTTTCCACTGGCAGACAACCGAGTGCTGGCAGCAACGTCCCGACGGCCAGTGGCAGACGATGACCGACATCCGCACGACTGCGGAACTGTCGCAGTCCTGGCAAACCGTGCCGCCGCGCCTGGTGTACCCGGTCTGGGAACCCGGCGCGCTGGTCGTACCGGAAGGATCAGAGGGCTCACTCGGTTCACTGGGGTCACTGGGTTCACTGGGTTCACCGTGACCCCTCCGTAGCGCGTCCCACGCTTGTACGCTGTGTGCATGGGCATACTCGCCGGCTCCCCGGACAACCCCCTCGACCTGCTGATCGTCGGCGCCGGACTCTCCGGCGTGGACCTCGCACACCATGTCGCACACGACTTCCCGGAGTGGACGTGGGAGATCCACGACGCCAACAGTGACCTCGGCGGGACCTGGCACACCTTCACCTACCCGGGGATCCGGTCGGACTCCGACATGGCGACCTACGGGTTCCCGTTCGCGCCCTGGCCCCACGACGGCACCCTGGGGCAGGGCGCGGACATCAAGGAGTACATCCGTGGCGTCGCGCAGAAGTGCGGCGCCCTCGAACGGCTCCGGACGGGGTCCTGGATTCGCGATGCCGACTGGCGGACAGATCTGCGGATGTACGCGGTCACTGCGGTGACGGCGGACGGTGAGCGGACGATCTACGCCCGCCGCGTCCACTACGCGTCCGGGTACTTCGTGCACGGCCGGGGCTACCGTCCCGACTTCCCCGGCGAGGAGGACTTCACCGGGACGATCATCCACCCGCAGGAGTGGCCCGACGGTCTTGACTGCGCGGGGCGCAGGATCACCGTCGTCGGATCCGGCGCGACAGCCGTGACACTGGTGCCGGCCCTGGAACGGCTCGGGGCGCAGGTGACGATGCTCCAGCGCAGCCCCACCTACGTGGCCCCAATGGCGGCGACGGACACCATCAGTGCGTTCTGGAAGAAGATCCTGCCGGAGACGTCGGCCTATCCCGTCGCGCGTCTCAATCACGCCGTGCGCGACATGGGGCAGCATGTCATCGGCCGTCGCGTCCCCTGGCTGTTCACCCGCGCGCTGCGGCGTATGCAGCGGCCGTACCTGGACGCGGAACTGATCGAGCAGCATTTCACGCCCCGGCACAAGCCCTCGGAGAAGCGGGTGTGCAAGGCGCCGGACGGCGACATCTTCACCGCGCTGGCCGGAAACGCCCGCATGGTCACCGACACCATCGACCGCTTCACCGCCGACGGTATCCGGGTCGGCTCCGGGGAGGAGATCTCCGCCGACATCATCGTCACCGCCACCGGGCTGGACCTGCAGGCCTTCGGCGGTGGCACGCTGAGCATCGACGGATGTCCCCTGCAGGTCGACGAGCAGGTCTTCTACCGTGGCATGATGATCGCCGGTCTGCCGAACTTCAGTTTCACCGTCGGCTACATCAACGGCTCCTGGACGTTGCGCTCGGATCTCGTGTCCCGCTACATGGTCAAGCTGTGGAAGAGCGGCGCGGAGATCTACCACCCTGCCCAGCCGTCGGAGCCGACGGACCGGCCGTTGTTCGACTTCGCCGCCGCCTACCTGCGGCGCAGCGCCGACCGGTTCCCCATGCAGGGGCACTCGTCGCCGTGGGTGTACTCGCAGAACTACCTCAGGGAGCTGCTGGAGTTCTCCTACGGTGACCAGCGGCGTGAGATGGTGTTCGGTGAATGATGGACCGACGCCCGGCGGTGTTCCCGGCCGCAGCGTCCGTCGTCGCGGCGCTGGTGCTCGTCGCCGTCCTGTGGACCGGGTGGGTGCACCAGTGGAGCTGGATCGACCGGCCTGACACCTGGGCGCTGGGTGTCTCCTACAACATGGCCGGCACCCACGGGTGGTGGGTGCCGTTGTGGGACGGGCTGAGCACGATCTTCGGTCCGGGAGTGTGGCGGGTGCTGGTCGTGGTACCGATCGTGCTGGAGCTGCGTCGTCACCGGGTGCGTGTCGCGGTGTTCCTCGCCGTCAGCGTCTGGGGCAGCGGGATCGTCTCGACGGTGGTCAAGCAGCTGGCCGACCGGGACCGGCCCGTCACCCAACTCGTCCCGGCGTCCGGCACGTCGTTCCCGTCCGGTCATGCATTGGGTGTCCTTGTCGCCGTCGGCGCGCTACTGATGGTCTACTCACACCTGATCCGTAGGACCTGGCGTGCCGTCATCGTGATTCTCGGCGTCCTGCTAGTGATCGCGATCGGAGTCGCACGGGTGGCGCTCAACGTGCACCACCCCTCGGACGTGCTGGCCGGGTGGGCGCTGGGCTACGCGTGGCTGATGCTGTGCCTGTATCTCTCGTATCTCTCCGGATTTCTCTACCGGGGGCGGTACACGGGCAGCACCCGGTAGTGCGAGACGAACTCGACCTCCGTCAGCTTGTCGCCGACCTCCCCGTCGTGCGCCACCTCTGACGGACCGCGGAGCACGGTGAACCGGAAGACCGGACGGTGGAGCTCGTGGTAGAACGGGCTGCGGTTCAGTCGTCCCGTCAGCAGCGCCATCGTGATGCGCAGCCGGGCGAAGGGCTTGCCGATCTCCAGCATGCGTACGTCGAGCAGACCGTCGCCGACGCCGGCACGGTCGACCGGCGCGAACCCCGAGGGGCGGTACAGGGAGTTACCGAGGAAGAACAGGGACGTCGTCAACGTGGTGTTGTCGTACCGGATCTCGACGGCATTCTCCTCCTTCAACAGACCCCACGCGGCGACGACGGAGGCCAGCGTCTTGCCGATCTTGCCTTCGTACCGTTCCCGGATCGCGACGAACTGGGGGTACGCGCCGATGCTCGCGGTGTTCAGCAGCGTGGTGTCGGTGTTCAGGGTGGCCACGTCGACCATCTCCACCGTCCCCTCGCGTACGGCGCGCACCGTCTGCTCCGCCGTGGCGCAGCCGATCTGCTTCGCGAAGTGGTTGAGCGTCCCGGCGGGGAAGACGGCGAGTGGCTTCTCCGCCGCGCGTGCGACACCCGCCGCCGTGGCCACGGTGCCGTCACCACCGGCGACGCCCAGGACCTCCGCCCTGGCCGCGGCACGTTCCAGGACCTCGACCACGTCGTCCTCCGGGGTCAGCGCAACGATCTCGGCGGACGGGAGGGCCTTCTCGACATGCTTGAGGATGCGCTCCCCCGTGCCGCCGCCCGACGCCGGGTTGACGACGAGGACGAGCCCCTCGCCGTCCGGGCGACCCGGTTCATCCAGGTAGAAGGGCTCGGTGGAGACTCGGCTCCGGGTGGTGGGCGGCGGGACGAGTTTGCCGCCGATGACGGCGATGAGCGTGCCCAGCCCCCACCCGGCCAGGACGTCGCTGGGATAGTGCGCGCCGGTGTACACCCGTGAGAATCCGACGAGCCCGGCCAGCGCGCCGAGAGCCGTCCCTGCCGGGGCGTCCTCGAGCCCCGCTCCGACGGCGAAGGCGGCGGCACTGGCGGAGTGGCCGGACGGGAACGAGCTCGACCGCGGGTACCGACGGATCCTGCGGGCGAGCGGGACGGAGGCGTGGCCGGGCCGGTCGCGACTCCACGACCGTTTCGCCAGCTGGTTGGCCACGAAGCTGGTGCACGCGAGGGTGACCAGACCGCGGGTTGCCGCGCGCTGCACCTTAGGTTTCCGTGTGAGCGCCATGGCGCCGGCGAGACCGACCCACAACCTGGAGTAGTTCGCGGCGGTGGTCAGCCGCGGGATCACCGCGTCCAGCTGGGGATTGTCCGCGCCGGCGATCGCGGCGAAGACATCGTGGTCCATGCGTTGCAGGCCGGCCCGCACCTCTTTGACTGCCTGTGACCTGCGCCGTTTTCCCATTCTATGGCCCTCCGCTGCGTGTGGTTACCGGCGACTGACCGGTGGGCTCATGGTACCTGGTGGATGAGGGGCTGCGACGGGGTTGTCTGACCGATACACTCTCGACATGGAGCCCTGTGACCTGTCCACCACCCGTCTGACATTGCGGTGCCCGACGAGTGCGGACATCGACCGGGTGACCGAGATCTGCGGCGACCCTGAGATCGCCGCATTCACCACCGTGCCTGACCCGTACCGTCGTGACGATGCCCGCCAGTTCATTGAAGACGTGATCCCGAACGGCTGGTCCACCGGGACAATGCTCACCTGGGGGATCTACCGACGTGCGGATCCGGACATTCTCGGCGTGCTCTCATTGTCCGAGGTCCGCGACGGAGGCGCTGACCTCGGCTACTGGATCGACCGCCGGGTCCGTGGCCACGGCTTTATGACGGAGGCAGTGGAAAAGGTCGTCGACTACGGCTTCGCTGCGGCACCGACGGGGTTGGGCCTTGCCCGCATCGGTTGGGAGGCATTCGCGGGCAACATCGCCTCCGCACGGGTGGCCGAGAAAGTGGGGTTCACCCTCGAGGGTGCCAGGCGGCAGGCGGTGCTACGTGGTGACCGCAGGCACGACCTGACGGTGGCCGGGTTGCTGCGGGAGGACGCCCGGGAACCGCGTCACTGGTCGTCTGCCGGGGTCAAGACAGACAGTTCGTTGCCACCGGGTTCCCGGAACTGAAAACGACGCCCACCGGGGAAATCGAAAGGTTCGACGGTGATGACCCCGCCGTTGTACGCGTCGTAATAGGAGTCACCATAGAGCGTGTTGGGATGCTGGAAATCACAACGGCGTTCAGTCACGCGGCCGCGCGTTGCGCAGCATCGTGCCTCCGACCGCATAACGATTGTCCGACACCTCGTTGATCAACACGTGAACCGACTCTGCCGGTGCACCGGTACTTGAGACGATGGCGTCGGTGATGCCCGCGGAGATCTGCCGGTACTGGGTGTCCCAGTCCCCTTCCATGAGCTCCGGGACGATACTGAGATTGACGATGGGCATGCTTCCTCCTGGTCGGATGTGTCATTCAATGAGAACTTCCTCTTCCACCCTTGCACCGTGCGCTCACCAGCGGAAGAAGGCACTTTCAGGTCAGGAACGCACCTGTAGGTAGGATGCGAGGATGGCCAGTTCCCGACCGGACAGATACTGCGGAGAGTCAGTACGCAGGACGTTGGACGTCATCGGCGGCAAATGGTCGATGCTCATCTTGTGGGAGTTGCTGCAGGAGGAGTGCCGCTACGCCGAGCTCCAGCGCCGCGTAGGTGGCATCTCGCAGAAGGTACTCTCCAGCGAGCTCAAATCGCTCGTCGCCACCGGACTTGTGGAACGCGAAGTTGAAGCAACGATCCCACCGCAAGTCACCTACCGGATCACGGAGCGAGGCAGGAGCTTGGAGGGCGTTTTCTCCGCATTGCAGCAGTGGGGAGATGACCAACCGCACCGGGAGTGATCGGAGGCCGGGCACGGTCGCTGGAGCCTGTGTCGGGTCAGGTAGCTAGGTCGTGTCTCTTAAAGGTGCGAGCCAGGCAACCACTGGTTAGGTGAACTATCTGGCCCAGGTAGTACGGTAGATCCACCCCGCCCAGGGAATAAGGTAGTCTTCGGGCATCGTCGCCAACGAGTCGATCACAGCGCGTCCGAACCCGCTGTGCCGCATATTCCGGCGGATATGAAGAGTCAAAGGGGGGACCGAAGAGTGGCCAGATGGACACTAACAGGTTCATAACTGCTATTGTTTTCGGAATGAAGATTCGTATCCTCCCTACCACTCTCGTCGCAGCCGCCGTTCTCGCCTTTGTACCTACGGCACACGCCGAGCCCGACTTCCTGCGGATGTACGAGCGAACGGGCACCGTCACCGAAGCCAACCCACTGGGAGTACCTGAGTTCGAAGATCTGGCGGACCTGGGCAACTGGCCGCGGAATTCCTACGCCGAGTACATGGGAACGTGGTGGGAGTACCGCGACTATCTGAAGCCGAACTGTGCACGGCACGTCACGTCGACCGACGCCGCACTCTGGTACAGCGACCCGGCGAATGTCGAGGAAGTCGACAAGCCGCGCGGGGAGAATAGTCCTTGGTACATCGGCGTTGACGTCGTCAACCACTACCCGGGCAAGACCGCCGCGCAATGCGCTACAGAGAACGGTACCCCTCCAGTGTCAACCCCGGGGGGAAGCATCTCGGGAAGCCTGACATCGATCGGGCTATAGGTGCCTTGGCGGTCAGGCCTTTCGGCTCCCCCACATACGAAAAACCAGTATGGGGATCATGATGCTCTAACTCTAGACCTCCCAGAGAGGTACATGCGCAAACCAGGGAACTCCGCCGGCAGCAACCGTGACCTGCTCTCCAGCACGCACTCTGGAGTCCTCGTGCCGCGCCGTCGGGGAAATGATGTCCACGACTTCTTCCGTAATCTTCTGGACATCGCCTGCGGAGACATCGGCGCTCAGAGTCGACACCCGTCACTCACCCACTGGAACATCCGGATGCTCCCGGTTCCACTGCTCGTACAGTGAACCGTCATCCTCAGCATCATCGAGATGCACTTCGATAGGGACATTGAACCGCGACTGTAGTTCAGCCACCAGCACTCTTTCAGCTTCCGGGGTGATGAGCATGGTGACCAAGGGGGTGTTCATACTTCACCAACCTACGTAACCACGGCCGATGTCACAGGCTCTCGCGAACTGCCTCGCCGATCAGAACTCCGAATCCCGCACACAGGACGTGGGCGTTCTCCAGCGGCAGCCACCAACACGTCCAAGAGACAGGCGCACCTCCACCCGAGGGGTCATCTTCACCCGCACTCCAACTGTCGTGGGTCGGGTAGCTCTGCACGTCCGCCCTAAAATAGTGGCGTACTGCTCGCTCATCGCGGGCCGGCCGAAGGTCATACTCCTGTGAACCGATGTAGCTGACTGCAGCCGCGTGTAGGCCAGTCTCCTCGTGGAGTTCTCGCCGCGCTGCCGCTTCCAAAGTCTCGCCTGGCTTGACGGTGCCTGCCGGTACCTGCACTCCCGTGCGGGTTAACGGAAGCCCATCGTGAGTGAAGACGAGCAGCCTGCCGTCTTTAATGACGTAGACGACTGCTTTCTGGGTCACGGAAGACATTATCCCAAGGCTATACGTCGCCAGCGCCTGTTGCTGAAGGCATCACCGAAACGTTAACGCTATCCTGTAGTCCACAACAGTGCACGGGCACTGAGAAAAACACGCCGCGCAGCGGACATTTCAACATGCGTCGACCACCTGCATTCGGCCCCGCATCCGAAACCTTGTAGCGAGCACTTCTCACCCCGCCGTCGCGTCGGGCGTTACCCTGCAGATTATGACTTCCTCACATGCGCCGACGCACCCCGCGCAACCGGACACCACATTCCGGTTGGCGTCCTACGCGGTGTGCAGACACGACGATGAAATTCTGTTGGTCTCGGTCGCCGACCCCGGCGACGGCAACACGATCTGGACGTTGCCCGGCGGTGGTGTCGAACCACTCGAGGACCCTTTTGAGACAGTTACACGCGAGGTCGCCGAGGAGACAGGCGTCGCCTCACGGGTTGTTCGACTGTTGGGCGTGGACTCTCGAGTAATCCCCCAGCATGAGGCGATGCGGGGTGTACCTCACCACAATGTCGGGATCTTCTACGAGGTAGCCGTGCACCCCGGCGAGCTTCGCGATGAACCCTCCGAGGATACCGCGGCACCAACGTGGGTGCCTTGTTCTGAGGTGGCAGCCCTACCTCGGAGTGGGTTGGTGGACATCGGCATAACGCTGTTTGCCGAACGCCCGGCCTCGGGACACGTCCCTTCGGTGGGGGTGGAGGGCTTGGTTCGACACTAGGTCCTGTTACGAAAGTCGCCTCAGCCACTGCCGGATACACCCGACCTGCACCGAGGCGTAGAACTGCACAACCAGCTTGTCGAACCGCATCGCGCACCCACGGTTGTGCTTGAGGAAACCGATGCACCGCTCGACAACATTGCGACGGGCGTAGATCTCCGGATCGAACGCGGGTGGTCGACCACCCGCAGAGCCCCGGCGTAGACGATGTCCTACCTGGTCAGCAGGCTGTGAAATCGTCGTGGCGATCCCTCGGCCCCGCAGATAGCTACGGTTTCTGCGCGACGAGTACGCCTTGTCTGCCAGCACCCGTGACGGTGTGGTGCACGGTCTACCGGGCCCCGGTGTCGGTACCCGGACACGGTCAAGCACCTCTGGCATCTGTGGGGCGTCGCCGACCTGTCCC
>NZ_VDYZ01000119.1 GCF_007673095.1 Corynebacterium glyciniphilum AJ 3170 | reverse complement strand
CCTGGCCGTACGACGCAGAACACCGCGTGAAGCCCACCGCTACACCCACGCCGCCGACCTGGCAACACGCATGCCCGACCTATTCCACTCGTTGCGCACCGACGGGCGCTATTCAGTCGATCACCTGGATGCGATCTGGACCCGGATCCACCGGCACACCCGCGCCCTCACCACCACCGGGACACAGATACCCGACACCGTCGATGCCGCTGTCGCCCCCGACGCCGACGCCGTCGATGCCGCCGCCGCCGTCGACGCCGCTGTCGCCCTCGGGGTGACCGACTGGATCCAGAACACCGGCATCACCTGCCACACCGCCCTGGCCGATGTCACC
>NZ_VDYZ01000118.1 GCF_007673095.1 Corynebacterium glyciniphilum AJ 3170 | reverse complement strand
ACCCCCTCTCCGCCCCCAATTCCACCCGACATAATCCAACCTCCAATCTCCTCAACCACCCCCTCACCCTCGACCCTCACCCTCCTCCCCACTCACCCACCCCACCACCCACTGCCGCCCCACCCCACCCACATCCACCCCCACGCACCCTTCTTCCCCCTCCCCACCCCTCTCCACCCACTCCAGCCCCTCGCGCTCTCCTACCTCCCTCTTCCACACCCTCCCCCCCACCTTTCCCCCCCCCACCCCCACCCCATCAAACTCCCCACCGAACTTCAACCCACCCCTCCTGTCCGCCCTCCTACACCCACTCTCCATCTCCTCCATCACCCCAC
>NZ_VDYZ01000117.1 GCF_007673095.1 Corynebacterium glyciniphilum AJ 3170 | reverse complement strand
CCCTCACTCACTCTTCCCCCCCCCCATCCTCTCCCCACTCCTCCACCACTATCTCCCCTCCCCCCGGACCCCCCCCACTCCTCACCACCCTCCCCCCCTCCCCCACATATCACCCCCACCCATCACCCCCACACAACCCCACCTCCCTACCCCCCTCGTTATCCCCCTCCACACCCCCTCCCACTTCTCCTCCATCCCCACCACCTCCACCATCCCCTCCCCCTCCCCACTCACACCACCCCATATCTACCCCACCTCTCGCACTCCTCACGCCACACCTTCCCCAACCTCCCCATCCGCCACCCCATGTCAATGACCCTCCTCCACATCCCCAG
>NZ_VDYZ01000116.1 GCF_007673095.1 Corynebacterium glyciniphilum AJ 3170 | reverse complement strand
TCACCATCTCGACCACACCACCCCCCGTCATCAGCTCCTCCACCGACTCATGCGTCTCACAGCCAACCACCTCCACCCTTTCCCCCCCCACCCCCTCTTCTTCACAGACATCCTCCACCATCTCCACCACCCCCCTATTCCACTTCTCCCCCCACTTCCACCCACCCACCCCCCACAATCTCCCCCACCTCCTCCCCCACACCCACCCTCCCCTCTCCCCACCCCACCACACCCCACCCCATCCCCCCCACCCCCCACGTCCACCCTTCACCAACCAACCAACCCAACCACACCACCCCCCATCATCCCCCTCACCCTCCGCCTGTCACCCGCCCA
>NZ_VDYZ01000115.1 GCF_007673095.1 Corynebacterium glyciniphilum AJ 3170 | reverse complement strand
CTCGGAAACAAAACCAAAAACCCTCACCACCTCTCCAGCCCTCCCCCCCATTTCTGCGTCAACATCACTCCCCCCTCCACACCCTCCCCCCACTCCCCCTCCATCCCCTCCCCCCCCACTTCACCCACCAGATCCTCCTCAGTGACCTCCCCACCTCCACCCACACCCAACACCCCCCCCACAGCCCCACCCGCCCCCCCCGGAACCTCCACCACTCCACCACCCTCCACCACCCCACCCACACCATCCCCCCAAAACCCCCCCCCCCCCTCGCCCACACGCCCCCCTACCCTCACTTCTCACACCCCACAAACCTCCAATCCCCCGTCCCCCCCCAC
>NZ_VDYZ01000114.1 GCF_007673095.1 Corynebacterium glyciniphilum AJ 3170 | reverse complement strand
TTCATTCTCACCCCGACCCCCCCTCCCAACAACCTCACCCTCCTCCCTCCCCCCCCTCCACCCTTCTCTCCCCCCCTATCCCCCCCCCAACCTCCCCACCCTCTCCACTTCTTCCACCCCACCCCCACTATCCCCCCCCCTCCAACCCCCCCTCCACCACATCCCCTCCCACAACATCCTCCTCCACCACATCCCCCTCCCCCCCCCCACCCTTCTTCCCCACCCCCCCCTACCCCACCACCCCCTCCTTCCCACCTCGCTCACCCTCGTCGGACCCGCTGGCGATCACGTCCAAGTAGTCGTACAGGCCGAAGTCCTTGAGCAGTCCCCTCGCCGAG
>NZ_VDYZ01000113.1 GCF_007673095.1 Corynebacterium glyciniphilum AJ 3170 | reverse complement strand
CACAACCCGACCCCCTCACCCTCGCCCTACACAACGATCCCACCCCTCACCCCCGCCCGCCTCTCTCCCCAATCCTCTCCCACCTCATCTCCCGCCACCACGCCCCACCCTCCTTCACCCCCCTCCTCCCCCCTCCAACCTACACCACCACCCCCTCCCCCTACCCGTCCCTTCCCACCACCCACCCCCCCAACCTCCTCACCTCCACCCCATTCCCCCCTTACCCACCCCACCCTACTTCCACCTCCGTCAACACTCTCTCCCCCCCCTCACCCACATCCACCCCCCACACTTCCTCACCCCCTTCCACCCCTTCCACAACCACCACCTCCCGACCAC
>NZ_VDYZ01000112.1 GCF_007673095.1 Corynebacterium glyciniphilum AJ 3170 | reverse complement strand
GTGGTGTGGGGGGAGGATGAAGTGGAGGGGGTGGTGATAGGAGGGGAGCCGGAGCAGGGACAGGAGGGGGGGGCTGGGGGTGGGGGTGAAGGGTGGGTTGGGGTGAGGAGCGAGGTTGGGTGGGGAGGATGTGGGAGATGGGGAGGAGCGTGGAAGACGGGAAGAAGAGGGGGGGGAAGAGGGTGGGGAGGGGGTTGGGGAAGTAGGTCGAGGAGTTCTTGGGCATGGGGGGGGGGAGGGGGGAGATGGGGGGGTAAGGTGGGGTGGGTGATGTGTGGGTGGGGGATGATGGGAGGGGGGTGCTGGAAGGCAGGGAGAGCGATGTGGAGGTGGGGGTGGAA
>NZ_VDYZ01000111.1 GCF_007673095.1 Corynebacterium glyciniphilum AJ 3170 | reverse complement strand
CTCCCCCCACCCCCACTACCCGCTCCTCCCCCTTATCCTACCACCACCACCACCCCTACCCTCCAACCTCTCCCTCATCCCCTCCCCCATCACTCCTCCCCAACCACCAACACCCCCACCTCCACCCCATCCCCCCACCCCCCACCTTCACCCCCTCCCTCATATCCCCCACCCCCACCCTCACCTCCTCCCTCCCCTCACCACCTACCACCCCCTCCCCCCTCCCACCCTCCACCCTCAACCCCCCTCACCCCATCCCCCCCCATCCCCAGCCCACCCTCCCCCTCCCCCCTCCCCTGCAGCTCCCCGACAACCTCACCCGTCAGTTCCTCTCACTCTTC
>NZ_VDYZ01000110.1 GCF_007673095.1 Corynebacterium glyciniphilum AJ 3170 | reverse complement strand
CCCCCCCACCATCATCGACCACCCCAGTCTCACTCCCCCACCACCGCCCCCCCCTGACCCCATACCCCATCAAACCACCCCCCCCATCCCCCCCCCCACCATCCCCATCCTCACCTCCATCCACCCGACCTACCACCCACCCCCCACACACCCACCCCTCCCCCCACAACGTCCCCCACCCCCTCCACCACATCCCCCAACCCCTCCCCCCCACCCATCCACCATTGTCCACCTTCACCCCATCCTCTACCCCCTTCCCGACCCCCCTCGTCAAGCACAGAAACTCTCCCACCCCCAACACGAACTCGCCCGTCCCCACGTGCGGCCCGACGCACGCATTGTC
>NZ_VDYZ01000010.1 GCF_007673095.1 Corynebacterium glyciniphilum AJ 3170 | reverse complement strand
CATCCTTCCAGGCCCACCCCACGGCAAGCCAGATCAGATGTCAACTACTCGCGCAGCAGTCCCCCTACAGAAGCCTCGCCATGCGCTGGCGCTGGTGTTCGACGAGGTGCCAGATTCTCTTAGCCAGGTTGGGTGATTAGCAATTGACCTGCTCGGCAACCCGGAACAGGAAAAAGTGCCTCCACGACGCTCCTTGCAGGGCGTAACTGAATGACCACCACCAGCACGCTATCGGGGATTCCCTGAAAGAGAGCGTCAGGTCGCTGTTGCACTCGGCAGTGTATGGCGACTCCCACCCGCCCGTCACATCGTGATGACAACCTTTCCGAGTAACCCACCACGCTCACTATGGTGATGTGCCTCCTGAATTGCCTGAAGTGGATACCGCGCAGCGACACGTAACTGGAGTTCACCGGCATCAACCAACGTCGACAGCTCACGTAAGCGACGTGGGTCATGGGATACATAGTTGTGTATTGCGCTGCTCGCCCGGTGCGCCAGTGGCTCGGGAATGACATCGTCGCTGACTGTCACAAGACGGCCTCCCTCACGGAGCACATGCGGGTAGGTGAACACCCCGGCGGTGTCGAGGACTGCATCAAAACTCCCGATACCAGCGGGATCTGACGCGACGTTGTCAGCACCTAAATCGAGGACCACCGGCCCGTGCCCAAGATCACGGACCAGTCCAACGACCTCGATGTCAGCCCGGCTCGCGAGTTGAATTGCCGTGCCTCCGACACCCCCTGCTGCACCTGTCACGAGCAAACGCTCCCCCTGTCGCAGGTCGAGCTTCTCAAGCGCCTGGTCCGCGGTAAGAGCCGTCAACGGGAGACTCGCCGCCGTAGGCAAGTCGACTGATTCAGGTGCCGGGGCAAGCAGTCCAGCTGGCAGCGCGGTGTAGCGCTGCCAGCAACCTGCCCCGTCCGCCTGTGGCGGATACATGGCGATCACCCTGTCCCCTGGCACCCACCCTGAACCTTCCGGTGCGGTGACCACCACTCCGGCGAGATCCCATCCCAGCGACGCGGGAAATTGGCTGATGACTTGGGACGTCCCGGGCTCGCGGAATTTCACGTCCACGGGGTTGACCGTGGATGCGACTACGGTGACAAGTGCCTCGTCGGGGCCAGGCTCGGGCATCGACACATCACACACTGTAAGGACCTCAGGTCCTCCGTAGCTTACGACCGTTGCGGCTTTCACTGGTTGTCCTCCTGTGGAGTTGTACTGAGCGCCAGAAGTGCGAGAATCAAGCCGGCGACGGCGAATACCGCGCCGCCGAAACCGCCCCAGCGCAAAAGCCCGGCGCTGACCCCAATGCCACCAAGAGCGGAACCGACAGCATTGGCCATGTTGAATGCACCGACATTGACCGCCAGCGACAGGGTCGGAGCAGCGCCTGCATGGCGCAGCACCAGCGACTGCAGTGGAGCGATCGTCGCGGTCGACAACAGTCCGAGTACCAGCACCATGCCGATCATCGGTGCCGGGTGTTCCGCCACCAGAGGGAACAGCGCCAAGGTGAGAACCAGCGCGGCAAACACCCCGACCAGTGTCTTTCCGAGATCGAGGTCGGCGAACCGCCCGGCAATCAGGTTGCCGACGAAGCCGCCGACACCGTAGGCCAGGAGCAGAGCGGGAATAATCGAAGCCGCGAGGCCGGTGACATCCGACAGCAGCGGAACGAGATAGGTGAAGACGATGCCGACGCCGGCGAACCCCACCACCGTGGTCATCACGGCCAACAACACCGGCCCCCGCACCAGCGTCCGGATCTCGTCGCGCACGCCGGTGGCCGGCGCTGGTGTACGTGGCATTGACGACAAGAGGATGAGCACTCCGGCGATCGCCACGACCGCAACGATCAGGAACGGTATCCGCCAGTTGAGGTTTCCACCCAACAGTGCACCAAGGGGGACCCCCAGCACCGTGGCGACGGTCAGCCCCGAACTGACGATGGCGATGGCTCTCCCCTGGCGTCCGGGTCCCATTGCGGCCGCTGCGGTGGTCAGCCCGATCGCGAACAATGTCGCCTGACTGCAGGCGGACACGACACGACCGACGATCACCCATGCATACGTCGGGGCGATGACCGTGATGAGTGTGCCGATGATGAAGACCAGCCCCAGGCTCAGCGCCAGCCCTTTACGCGGAAGGCGTGCGGTCAGGATGGTCACCAGCGGACCGCCGACCGCCACGCCCAGTGCGTAGGCGGTCACTGTCTGGCCGGCGGCAGCGGTGCTCACACCGACATCGGTCGCCAGTTGCGGGAGCACACCGGCCACGAGGTACTCGGCGGTGCCGGTACAGAACACCAGAAGAACGAATCCCGTCAGCACCCAGGCTGGGCGTGAGCGGGACGAGAGCAAGGATGATGTGTTGTCAATCATTCTGCTAGCGTCAACCTTCACATCGATGTGAAAGCAAATACGCGCGGAGGAGAGGCACGGAGATGCGGATATCTGAGGTGGCGGAGCAGACCGGGATCCCACCACGCCTGCTTCGCTACTACGAGGAACAGGGGCTACTCGTACCGGAGCGGAACTCCTCCGGCTACCGCAACTACACCGTCACCGATGTCGAGGTTGCCCGGCGCGTGCGCCAGCTGTTGGATGCCGGGTTGAGCACCGCGACGATCCGTACCGTCCTGCCCTGCCTCACAGAACGGGCCGGACGGTTGGCTCCGATCTGCGAGGAAACGGTCGCTGACCTCAAGCGTGAACAAGTCCGGGTCGAGAAATCGATCCAGGCACTGACTGCCTCCCGCGACGCCATCGCCACGGTCATCTCCGCTGGAGATTCCGCTTCATTCCCAGCAGGTGCTCACGGCTGATCCGGGCGGCCAGGTCGGTGTCCTTGTCCGCCACAGCCTGCGCCAGATCCGCGTGGATCGTCTGGTCATCGTCGTCACCGAATTCACCCCTACGCCGGAGCATGTCGATCATCGTCTCGCGGAGCCGCGGGGTGAAGCTGTCGAAGAGGTCGGTGAGCACGTCATTGGCCGCGGCGACGACGATGCTGCGGTGGAAGGCGGTGTCGGCGCCCACGTGCGCCTCCAGATCGTCCCGACTCATGTCGCGGGCCTTCAGCGCACGCCGGATCGCACGGAGCGCCGCTGGCGTGCGCCGTTCCGCGGCAAGCCGGGCCGCCTCTGTCTCGATCGCCAGGCGGGCCTCAATCACTGACACGATGTCCGAACTGGTCAGTGTCGAGGTCCACTCCTCCACAACATCGAGCGCCGTCAGGTAGACCCCCGATCCCTGCCTGGAGGCAAGAACGCCCTTACCTGCCAGGATGCGGATGGCCTCGCGGGCCGTCGAGCGCCCCACCCCGATCTGGGCGGCGAGGGTTGTCTCCGAGGGCAGCTTCTGACCGAGCTCCCACTCCCCACTCTGCACCCTTTTCAACAGCACATCAGCAGACTGCTCCGACAGGGACGACCTCTTCACCTGGGACATCGAATGTATACACCTCTACTTGTCTGCGGACTTTGTGTTAGAGTCCGACTATGCGCTTCCACGGACTCCTTCTCCTATGCTGCCACGGCAGGTCGTAACCCGACCGGCCGCCTGTCGTGGAGACCACAGCATCCCGCCGGTCACCCGACACATGACGCAAGGACCGTGCACCACCATGGCAAGCACTGCAACGACTATCCAGTCACCGTCCCCGATGCCCTCCCACCGCTACCGGGACGTCTACTCCCGGGTCTCCGTACCACTGCGCGACGACGAACGCAGCTGGCCGACCCGCCGTCTCACCCAGGCCCCACTGTGGGTCCCCGTCGACCTGCGCGACGGTAACCAGGCCCTCGCCGAACCGATGGACCCGACCCGCAAACGACGCTTCTTCGAGCTGATGGTGTCGATGGGGTACAAGGAGATCGAGGTGGGCTACCCTTCTGCCTCCCAGACCGACTACGACTTCGTCCGGCTGATCGCCGACACAGACATCGCGCCGGACGACGTGACCATCGTGGTCTTCACCCCGGCCCGCCGGGATCTCATCGAGCGCACCGTCGCCGCTGTCCGGGGAATCTCCAACCCTGTGGTCATCCACATGTACACCGCCACGGCCCCGCTGTGGCGGGAGCTCGTGCTGGGGCGCGACCGCGATGACCTGAAGGAACTGATCCTCGCCGGCGGACGGGACGTCCTCGAGCTGGCGGGCGAGATGGACAATGTCCGCTTCGAGTTCTCCCCGGAGGTCTTCAACCAGACTGAACCGGACTATGTGCTGGAGCTGTGCGACTCCATGACCCAGTTGTGGGACGCGTCGTCCGACCGTCCGGTGATCCTGAACCTGCCGGCCACCGTGGAGATCGCCACCCCCAACGTCTACGCCGACCAGATCGAGTACATGAGCAGGAATCTCGCCCGACGTGACCACGTCATCCTGTCGGTTCACCCGCACAACGACCGCGGCACCGGGGTGGCCTGCGCCGAACTGGCCGTCCTCGCCGGTGCGGAACGGGTGGAAGGCTGCATCTTCGGTAACGGCGAGCGCACCGGCAACGTCGACATCGCCACTCTGGCATTGAATCTGCACGCCCAGGGCGTCGACCCGGAGGTCGACTTCTCCGACATCGACAGGATCCGCAGCACCGTCGAGTACTGCACCCGCATGGAGGCCCACCCCCGCCACCCGTACGTCGGCGACCTGGTCCACACCGCATTCAGCGGCACCCACCAGGATGCCATCCGCAAAGGTTTCATCGACCACCGCGCCAGGGCCGCCCGGGACGGACAGCCGGAAGGTCAGGCCGACTGGCACATCCCCTACCTGCCGATCGACCCGGCAGATATCGGACGCACCTACGATGCGGTGATCAGGGTGAACTCCCAGTCAGGCAAAGGCGGTATCGCCTACCTGTTGAGCGAAGACTACGGCATCGAACTGCCCCGTCGGCTGCAGATCGATCTCGCCGGGCACGTCCAACGGCATACCGACGGCACCGGTACGGAAGTCACCGCCGACCAGTTGTGGGAGATCTTCACCACGGAGTACCTCTCCCCCACCGACGGACGGGTCACCCTGCTGGGCTACCAGACAGGTGACGACACCGCCTCCCCGGACGGTGCGACAACCACGGTCCAGCTCCGGGTAGACGGCGAAGAATCGACCCACACCGTCACCGGCCGTGGCCCGGTGGAGGCGCTGGTCACTGCTCTGGCGGAAGTCGGGATCGCTGTCGAGGTCATCGGACTGTCCCAGACGAGTGTCGCCGCAGGCAGTGACAGCGACGCTCTGACGCTGCTGGAGTTCCGCCGCGGTGGAACCGACGTAGCGGCCCCGGCCCAGTGGGTCGCGGGACGGAACTCCTCGGTCCTGGCGGCCAGCATGGATGCGGTCGTCTCCGCGGCCAACAGGGTGGTCTGAGACCACTGTGCCTACCGTCCGGCTGTGGCCCGTCGGCGCGCCAGCGCCTGCAGGTCAGCACCCCGCAGCCGGGCGAACTCCGCAGTCTCACCGGTGACCAGGATGTCCGTCGCAGACAGGGACGGGACGTCCGCCGCGCCGAGCAACGTCATCAGGGTGCGCACCTGGTCGCTCCACGCTGTCAGCTCGTCGACCAGGGCATCCGCTCCATCCGTCATGAGGACGTGGAGGAAGTGCCCGCTGACCCCCACGGCCCGGGCGCCGAGGGCCAGGGCGCGGACCACGTCCAGCGGGGTGCGCACTCCACCGGAGGCCAGGACGTCCACCTCCGCCGCCCCTCCGTCACCATGCAGCGTGTCCAGAAGACACTCCACGGTGGTCTGCCCCCACCCCGACAGATAGGTGTACTCCTGGCGGGAACGGCGGTGGTTCTCGATGTCGATGAAGTTGGTGCCACCCCGTCCGCTGACGTCCACGGTGGCCACGCCGCGGGCCGTGAGCTCCACGATGCTCTCCCGGCTGAGACCGAAGCCGACCTCCTTGACGACCACGGGCACGTCAACACCGGCGACGATCTCGCCGATCCGGTCGAGCCAGGGACGGAAGTCCCTGTCACCCTCCGGCATCACCAGCTCCTGGGCGGGATTGACGTGGATCTGCAGGGCGTTCGCATCCAACAGGCCCACGGCACGACGTGCCTGCTCCACGGAGGCTTCCGGACTGACATTGGCGAAGAGGAAAGCGTCGGGTGCACTGTCGCGGACGATGCGGAACGTCGGCTCCAGCGACGGGTCGCGCAGAGCTGCGCTGACAGAACCGCTCGCCATGGCCACGCCGGTGGCTGCGGCGGCACGGGCGAGGTCGGCGTTGATCTGTCCGGTCTTCTCACTGCCACCGGTCATGGCGTTGATGTAGAACGGCACATCCCAGCGCGTGCCCGTCACGGTGGTGGAGATGTCGACGGCGTCACGGGCGAGTCCGTTGAAGCTGTGGTGCATGAAGCGCAGGTCATGGAAACCACCGGTGGGACGCGCCGTGCTGGTCTCCGTGGTCAGTTCTTCGGCCAGCTGGACGTGGTCGTCCTTGCGGTTGCTGCTCATGTGCTCACTTCCGGTCACTCCGGGTTTCCGTCGGGCTGGTGGTCGTGCAGGTTGAGGACGCGGATGTCGGCGCGTTCCCACGCCGCGAGCAATCCGTCGATGTCGGCGTCGGCGGCTTCGCTGTCGATGAGAACGATACCGCAGTCACCGCCGCCGGCACCGGAGGTCTTCGCCGCGCCACCGCTGGCCTCCGCGATCTCGATCAACCGTCGCAGTGTCGGTGTCTCGATGGTGGTGCCGGAATGCTCGCCGAGTTCACGGAGCAGCTCACGGTTGCGTCGGATCCCGGCCCGGATTCCGGCGACGTCGTCGGTACCGTCACTATCCAGGGCTTCGATCAGCCCGGTCACGCAGCGTCGGCTCTCCGCCAGGAACCTGGTGTAGTCCATCCCCTCCCCCTGCTTCCTCGACTGCACGTCCCCGACCAGGCGGGAGGTGGACGCCGGCGAGCCGGTCCAGCCGACGAGCAGGCGCAGACGGTCCGGCGGGCAGACCCGTCGGACAGACAGGCCCGGCCAGTCCATCCCCAGGAGTTCAACGAGAGGGCGCACCGCACGTTCGGCCCGGGCCCACTCCCGGTCGAAGGAGGTGTAGGCGATCCACCCGCCGAACATGCTCGCCGCCACGTCCCCGCCCGACCCGGAGGTCTGCACGGAGATGCTGGCCAACAGGGCGAGCTTCAGCTGCTCCATCCGGGACACGTCGAGCCGGTAGTAGTCGCACAACGCCCGGACGGTCGCCACGGTGACCGCGGCGGACGACCCGAGGCCGAACTTCCGGCCGGACTCATCGTCGAGTTCGCTGCTGATGTCGAGGTTGAAGACCTCGAGCGGGGTGCCCAGGGCGACGGCCGCCTCCTCGACGATGCGCGCGGCAGCCAGCACGAAGTCGAATGGTGCCTGATCCGGTTCGACGATCATCTGCCGCTCGCCCCGGTGCCATTCCAGCCGGCTCTGCGTATACTGGTCGGAGGTGATGTGTCCGGTACCGCTGGCGGGGGTGACCCGGACCGTGACATAGCGGTCGACAGCCACGAGAATGGCGGGGAAACTGGTCTCCACCACAGCGTATTCGCCGGCGATGTAGAGCTTTCCCGGCGCGCGGACCTCGGCGACGCGCGGTGCTGTCATGACTGTCCTTCCTCGACCCGGATACCGGGACCGGCGTGGGTGACGATGGTGCGTAGCCCCGGGACCGGGGTCGCCAGCCGGCCACGGAGCCAGACATCCAGTGCCTCGGCCTGGTCGGCACTGGTGAGGACCTTGACGTTCGGGCCGGCGTCCATGGTCGCCCATCCAGAGAACCCCTCGTCCCGGGCGTCCTGCACGGCCTGCAGGGCGGCGTGGCTGCCGGTGGTGAGGTAGTCGACCGGCGGGACGGCTGTGCGCATGGTGGCGTGCATACCCAGCGCATTGGTTTCGGTGGCCTCGCCCAGCCGCACGAGGTCGCCGGCGGCGATCGCCGCCCGCGCCTCGGCGAGGTGCCCGGCGTGCCGGTCGACCCAGGCGGTGTAGTCCGGGGAGGTGTCGACGGTGCGCCGCATCGCCTCCCTGCTGGAGATGCCTTTCGGACCGTCGTCGATGACGAGCACGACGATGGCCAGGTTCCGGCTCATCTCGGCTCCGCCGGAGACGGGTTCGGCGTAGGACGTGGCGTCGTCGTGTCCGGCGTTCCACAGTGCCAGGCCGCCGAACACGGAGCGGGAGGCGGAGCCGGATCCACGGCGTGCCAGGCGGGACAGGTCGCGGTCGTCGGGATGGAGTCCTGCCGCCGCAGCGGCCGCGCCGGCGAGAGCGGCGAACCCGGAGGCCGAGCTGGCGAGCCCGGCGGCGGTGGGCACGGTGTTCACCGAGGTCACCTGCGCGGCGGTGTGGATTCCGGCCTGTTCACGGACGATGTCGAGGAAGGCGGTGATGCGGTTCATCGCGCGGCCGGTGACAGGGGCCCCGTCCAGTGAGGCCTCATCGGCGCGCCATGTACCGAACTCGACGGTGGTCGTCGTGTACAGCTCGTCGAGGGTCAGTGACAGGCTCGGTGTGCGCGGAATGATCAGTGTCTCGTCGGCTTTGCCCCAGTACTTGATCAGGGCGATGTTGGCGTGTGCGGTTGCGGTGGCTTTCCTGTGTGGGCTCATGGTGCCGCCTTCTCGAGGTGGGGTGCGTGGATCCAGGTGCCGGATGCTCCGGCGTGGGTGAGGCTGTCGGCGATGCGGGCGGCGTCGTCGCTGGTGCGGGCCAGGGCGATGATGCATCCGCCACGTCCGCCGCCGGTGAGTTTCGCGCCGACGGCACCGGCGTCGCGGGCGGCGGCGGTCAGCGCGTCGAGCCGGTCGTCGCTGACCCCGAGCTCGGCGAGCAGACCGTGCGCGACGTTCATCTTCTCCCCCAGTGCGGTGACGTCGCCGCTCCGCAGGTCGTCGGCCGCACCGTCGGCGATGGTGCCGAGCTGGTCGAGCAGTGGTCCGACCTGGTCCGGGGAGGTCTCGTAGCTGTGGCGAACGTCGCCGACGGTCTCCCGGGTGCTGCCCTGTGTGCCGGAGTCGGCGATGACGATCCAGGCCGCCAGATCCATGTCCAGCGTGCTTGCCGCTCCGTCACGGAAGTACACCGGCGACGGGGAGGCGGTGGTCAGGGCGTCGAGACCGGACG
Source organism: Corynebacterium glyciniphilum AJ 3170 (assembly GCF_007673095.1). Classification (GTDB taxonomy): domain Bacteria; phylum Actinomycetota; class Actinomycetes; order Mycobacteriales; family Mycobacteriaceae; genus Corynebacterium. The sequence continues at coordinate 156,165 of NZ_VDYZ01000010.1, read as the reverse complement.
GCCGGCCGTGGGCGATGCGTTCGGCCTCCTGGGTCAGCTCGAAGAGCTGTTGCGGAGATGCGGGGACGTGGTAGGCGTCCAGCACCGCGCGGATGACCGCGCCGGCAGCGGCGGCGGAGGAGCCCAGCCCGCGCTCCGGCGGGAAGTCGGCCTGCGTGGTCACGTGCAGGCCGGTGTCCGGTTGCCCGGCGGCAGCGGTGGCGACCTCGACGGCCTTGACCACCGAGCCCAGCCGCGCGGGTGCGGCGTCCAGTGGGCCGTGCCATTCCAGGCAGCTCAGCGTGCTCGATGTGGTGGGCGTTGCGGAGCGTTCGACGGTGGCGCTCATGTGCAGGCTGTGCAACGGCACGGCGACGGCGGGATGGCCGTAGACCACGGAGTGCTCGCCGAAGAGGATGATCTTGGCCACGGTCCCGCCGTGTCCGATGTGACGTTCCCGAGAAGACTCCACAGCATCCTTCCTCACTACAGCAGGTTCTGCACGATCCAGGGGGACGCGTACAACGTCATGAACTGCACGCCGTAGCCTACGCCCAACTTGTTCAACGTCCCGCAGGCGACCCCGACCAGCAGGACGCCGAAGATGTTCGCCACCCCGGCGTCCAGGTAGGCCAGCAGCAGGATGAAGCCGATGAACAGCCCGAGCACGGCCTCGTGGGGGATGTAGCGCATCACGATGTAGGTGATCCGGTAGGAGTAGCGCACCGCGATGACGTACGTCAGTCCGAGAGCCAGGACGGCACCGAGCACGACGGCGGCGATGAACACTGGCGTGCTGAGCAGGTGGTGCAGGTTGTTGTCCAGGGTGAGCGCCGGCGGTGCGTTGAACAGGGCCTGGGCCGGACCGATCGCCACGGGTGACAGGGGGATGCCGATCGCGAGCAGCGGGATGATGGTGCCGGAGAGGTAGCTGGCGTGGGCCACGCCGTTCATCCCCGCGACAGCCCGGTTGGCCCGGGTGGTGCGGTCGCCGGAGCGTCCTGCGGCTCCCTCGCCGAGCAGGAAGGTCAGCCCGACGGGGCTGAGGAAGAACAACGGTGTGGAGATCAGCGACCACAGCCCGGTGCGGGCGGTCTCGTCCCTGGTGAGGATCCTGTTCGGGGCGAGTGACTGGCCGCGCAGGTTCTTGCGGGAGATGTCCACCGTGGTCGGCGGGTGGCCGGGGAGGTTCTTCCGCTGGCTGCGGTTGAGCAGCCCCAGCACGGAGACCAGCAGCGGGCCGATGGTGATGCCCAGGAAGAAGGAGACGGAGATGTTGCCGTCCTGCGGGATGACACCCTGGTCACGGTAGAGCGACAGGAGTCCCTGGAACAGCAGGGACATCGGGATGATGGCGATGAGGGAGAGCAGCCGGTTGGCGCCCAGCAGCGCGAGCAGCACCGCTCCACCGACGAAGAGCAGGGTGCCGTACTCGCGCAGGGTGTCGGCGTAGGGGGCGATCGCGGTGGCGATGGCCAGGCTGACGGGGATGGCGATGAGCGTGCCGATCGCGCTGCCGGCGGCCATCTTCTTGATCGTCTCGGCCGCTCTGCCCTGGGATTTGAGGTAGAGCGAATGCTCCATCATCGGTGCTGACAGCACCCCTCCGGGCAGGCCCACCAGGGCGGTGGGAATGGCGTTGGTGAGGTTCAGGGTGACGATCGCGGCGATGAAGAAGGTCAGCAGGACGGCCGGGTCGACACCTGCCAGGGCGAGGGCGAGTGTGACCGGCACGAGAACACTCGTCTCGTCGGTGCCGGGGATGAAGCCGATGAAGGTGTAGAGCAGGATCGCCGCCACTGCGGCGATCAGCATGGAGAGCAGCAGGGCGGGGTCCATCAGGCGGGGTCTCCTGATTCACCGGTGGTGGTGGCGGTGGTGGCGGTGGTGGTGTCGACGGTGGTACCGGCCGGGCCGTCGGTGATCCGTACGGTGCGTTTGGGCGTGAAGACGGCCACGCAGATCACGAAGCCGACGACGGCACCGCCGAGTCCCCAGAAGAACTCGCTGGAGGAGAGGAGTGTCGCGACCGCCAGGGCGGCCGCGGTGGTGACCCCGCAGATGAGCAGTGACCAGGTCAGGTCGCGGGTGGACACCAGGTCATTCCAGACCTCGATGTACTGCTCCCGGCTCGCGGGATCTTGATCAGAGTAAGGCATACCTATGGACTCTAGTGGTCGGGCACGTCTCACCGCATTCCCCTCCATGTCGCCGCCGGATCAGATACTTTCGGTTGACAACAGTATCGATGACGGAGGTTGACGGAGGTTTCTGATGTCAGGTACACCCACACCAGGATCGGGCAGGTCCCCCGAGCCGCAGTTCCCGGAGATGTTCGACTACATCGTGGTCGGGGCCGGGTCAGCAGGCTCTGTGGTGGCCAACCGGCTCAGCGCGGACGGGTCCAGATCCGTCCTGTTACTCGAGGCCGGCGGTAAGGACAAGGGGCAGGGCGTGACGGTCCCGGCGGCGTTCTCCGAGACGTTCCGCTCCGAGTTCGACTGGGACTACGCCACCACGGCCCAACCCGGCCTGCGCGACCGGTCGATCTACTGGCCACGCGGCAAGGTCCTCGGCGGCAGTTCGTCGATCAACGCCTTGATGTGGGTCGTCGGTTTCGCCGAGGACTACGACCGGTGGGGCGAGCTCGCCGGGCCGGAGTGGTCCTGGACGGAGATCTCACGCGCCCTGGACCGGGTCGAGGTCTCCGTCGAGCACCAGCGCGACCCCAGTGACTACACCGCAGCCTTCCTCCGCGCGGTCTCGGAGGCGGGCTACCGCGTCGAGGACGCCAACGCCGATGCACCGGACGGCTTCACCCAGACGATGGTCACCGAGCGCCGCGGCGCGCGCTCCAGTACCGCGACGGTGTACCTGCGTCCCGCCGAGTTGCGTCCGAACCTGACGGTACGCACGGAAGCACACACGGCGCGGGTGCGTTTCGACGGAACCCGGGCCGTGGGGGTGGACTACCTGCACGACGGTCGGCAATGCTCCGTCGGCGCCCGGCGTGAGGTGGTGCTGTGCGGTGGGGCGGTGAACACTCCCCAACTGCTGATGCTCTCCGGTATCGGTGATCCCCGTCACCTGGCGCAGCACGGCATCGAGACCGTGGTGGACTCCCCCGAGGTCGGCCAGAACATGCGTGATCATCTCGTGTCACTGTTCGCCGTGGCGACCGAGGCCGGGACATTGTTCGACGCCACGAGTCTGCCCCAGCTCGCCCGTTACCTCACGCGGCGACGGGGCATGCTGACCTCGAACGTCGCCGAGGCGTACGGGTTCGTGCGGTCCCGACCTGACCTTGCCGCTCCTGACCTGGAGATCATCTACGCCCCGGTCGCCTACGTCAACGAAGGGCTGACCGGCATTCCGGAGCACGGTCTGACGATGGGCCCGATCCTGTTGCAGCCCGAGAGCCGCGGTGAGATCACCCTGGCGTCCGCTGACCCACTGGTCAAGCCGGTGATCGACCCGCGGTATCTCACCGACGCGGGTGGAAGGGACCGGGCGACGATGCTGGCGGGGCTGGAGATCTGCTCCAGGATCTTCGATGCACCGAGTCTGCGGTCACGCCGGAGTGGACGGTTCATCGTCCCCGCCGGCGGGGAGAAGATGACGGTTGAACAGCGCTGCGAGGAGGCCCTGACCGGTGCGTCCCACACGTTGTACCACCCGACGAGCACGGCACGGATGGGGACGGATGAGGCGTCTGTCGTCGACCCGCATCTGCGGGTCCGTGGCGTGCAGGGGCTCCGCGTCGCCGATGCCTCGGTGATGCCGGAGATCATCCGGGGGCACACGAATGCCCCGTCCATCGCGATCGGTGAGAAGGCCGCGGAGTTCATTCTGGGCGACAGGTGAGGGACCTGCTGGATCTGCTCGATGAAGGGAGCCGGTGCGCTTCGTGGGCGCTGTGTGACTCAGCTGCCAAAAACGGTCGGGACGGAGGCCCCGCGGTGACCGTTTCTGGCACCTGAATCACGCCAACAAGACCATTTTCCGACGCTCTACGCTACCGTTTACCGAAAGGTCTGCCGTCCCTGACGCCGCCCGTAGCTCAGATCTTCAGTGGGCACCGTGGAAGCTGATCGAAGTTCCAGCCTTCACAGGGCTAGCCTGTGCTAAACAGTCGAGCTGGCCAGCGACGGCGCTTCGGCTGCTCGACGCCAGCCTTGCGTGCTTCACGGACTTCATCCAGGTCCGGAAACTTCTCTCGAATGACCCGTCGCGTCTCCTCCAGAGACTCACGTTTGATCTCCTCAAACTGAGCGTCACTGATGTAGAAACCGCTCATGATTCTTCACCCTCTTTCGATGCTGGCACCGAGTCTACGTCACCAGAGGTCGTTCTGAGGCTCGACAAGTTCTCTACGAGAACATCTACTGTTTCCGCCAGCTTTCGATCATCTTCACTGGACAGGGAAGATTGAGTGATGACAGGAAGAAGCCGGAGTCCTGTCACTTCTCCGATCCGGTCCTCACTGATGATCCGATCCAACGCCCACTGAAGCCGGCTCCACCAATGCCACCAAGGTTCCGCTCACACCCGCGTTCCAGACGGGACCTCAGTCCGGATCCTCATCGCCAGCGGCACCGCAACCAGCGCGAAGACCGCGGTGGACGCGAATATCGCCGCCATAGGAGTCTGCAGTCCGCCACCACCGGCACCACCGATCACCGCCGTCCCTATACCGGCGGCCAGGGCGGTGCCGAGCGTCTGCGCCATCTGGATGGTGCCGCTCATCTGGCCCGAGGCGTCCCCGCTGGTCTCACTGAATGTCGCGGCGGTGCTGGCGTTGTAGGCCAGCCCCATGCCGAATCCGCCGATCATCCATCCGACGATGGCGACACCCACCGGGAGGGCCTCCCCCAGCAGGGTCACGGCGATGACGGCGATACCTACGGCCAGGATGCCCAGACCGAACACGGAATCACCCCGGCGCGTCACCGTCCCCTGCCGCATCTCGCGTCGACTCTGCAGCATTGATCCGCCGACCCACACCAGCGCGCCGGCGGCAACGCAGGCACCCGCGAGCAGAGTGCTGGCCCCGCGCAGCCCGGTCATGGCCAGCGGCAGGAACGTCTCGATGCCGAAGAACGACATGGAGAGGATCAGGCGTGTGGCGATACCTGCCGGGACACCGCGGCGCGCCCGAAGAGTTCCTTCCGGGGTGACTTCATGGAGCGTCCAGATCATCACCACCACACCAAGGATGCCCATGACCACCAGAGCGACCATGTTGTGTTGTTCAAGACCGGCGAGCAGCACCCCGGCAGAGATCGCCAGGCCGATACTGAAGACGAGATTCCGCGACACCCCCGGTGCTCCTCCTGCCGGAGCGTCCTGTGTCGGCACGCCGGGCACGGTGATCACCGCGACGACGAGGACCAACGGCACCAGGCCCAGGAAGAGGAAACGCCAGGACGCAGTCTCGGTGAGCACTCCGGAGACCATCGGCCCCACCAGTGCCGGGACCGTCCATGCGCCGGACAGCAGTGCCAGCGCCCGGGCCTGCAGTCGCTGCGGGAACGCGATCGCCACCACCACGTAGGCCATGCTCATCACCGCTCCCACGCCGAGTCCCTGTACCGCACGCCCCACCAGGAAGATCGGCCAGGACGGGGCCGTGGCCGAGATCAGCAGCCCGGCGATGAAGACCACCAGGCCCGCAAGATACGGTCTCCGCGGCCCCGTTCGGTCGGCGAGGTAACCACCGACGACCGTGCCGACGACGCTGGCGAGCATCAGTGCCGAGACCGCCCAGCCGTAGGTCGACATCCCGTCCAGGTCAGAGGCAATCTGCGGCATCGCGGTAGTGACCCCGAGGCCGTCGAACGCCACGATGCCGACCGAGACCAGCAACCCGATGGTGAGCAGGCGCAGTGGTGGTGCGAACACGCCGGACGGTTCGGTGTCCGGCACCTGGCCGCGGTCAGCGTCCGATGACGGTGATGTGCGGGTCATCGCCAGGCTCCTCGATCTCGTCGACGGCGGCCAGTGCCAGGTCACCGGGGGTGACACGGGACTGACCGTGCTTGTCCGTCAGCAGTGTGGTTGTCCCACGCCGATACCCGCCGGTGTCCTCCCCTGGCTCGAAGACCGCCGACGGACTGAGATACGTCCACCGGGTGCGCGCGTGCTCAATGCACACCTGGAACTGGTCCAGACTCGCTCCGGCGATCGGTCGCCAGGCTTCGGGGATGTACCGGGTGTCGTCGATGAGGAGACGGTCCGGATCGTCCGGCGAACGTAGGGGCGCTGAACCACCGATGACCAGGACACGGGTGCCGGCGCAGTGTGCGGCGTCGAGGGCGGTGGCGGTCATCGGTCCCATGAGGTGCTCCGAGCCTGGCGACGGCCGCACGGCCAGCACCACTGCGTCGACGCCGGCGAGAACCTGTGGCAGCTCCGCGTCCGGTGAGGCAATGTCCAGGGCGACGGTCCGAAGCAGTTCATTTCCACTCCCCTGCGTGTGCCGCGACACTGCGGTGACGTGGTGGCCGCGGGACAGGGCTTCGGCGACGATGGCGCTGCCCGCCATTCCGGTCGCTCCGATGACGGCGATGTTCATGAGTCAGTTCCTTCCGGTGAGTTTCCCGTACGGGAGTTCTTCGTGCGTTGTGTCGTCTTCCGTGGAGGTGGGAGTTGGCCCGCCACCATCGCCGAGAGCGCCAGGGCGAACCCTGCCAGTTGAACGGTGCCGAACGACTCTCCGGCGATGACCGCTCCCAGCACCGCTGCCACCAGTGGAGACAACAGCCCCAGCAGGGCCGTCGCCGTGACTGGGAGGCGTCGGATACCGGAGAACCAGATGATGTAGGTCATCAGGCCGCCGACCAGTCCGAGCCAGAGGTATCCGGTGACCGCGGTGCCGTCGATGCCCTGCGGCACACCGTCGACAACGAGGGCGGGAATGAGCAGAACGAGCCCTGCCACGGTGAGCTGCCACCCGGCCAGAGCGGTGGCACTGACACCGTCCGGTCTGCCCCATTTCTTGGTGAGCACCACCCCTGTACCCATCGACGCCGCGGCACCGATACCGGCCAGCAGACCGACAAGATCCAGTCCCGCGCCGGGACCGAGCACCACCAGAGCCACTCCACCGACACCGACGATCCCCCATCCCAGCCGCCAGACCGAGAGCTTCTCATGCAGGATCGCCACGGCAAGGAAGGCGACGACGATGGGTTGGGACGCGTTCAGCGTGGCGGCGACCCCGCCGGGCAGGTGCTGGGCGGTGAGGAAGAGCAGCGGGAAGAACGCCGCCATGTTCAGGGTGCCGAGCGCCAGGCTCTTCCACCACCAGGATCCGCGCGGCAGCGTCCTGGCCAGGAGCAGAGCGATCAGGCCGGCCGGGAGTGCTCGCATCATCGCCGCGAACAGCGGGTGGCCGTCCGGCAACATGTGCGTGGTCACGATGTAGGTGGTCCCCCACACAGCGGGCGTGATGGCGGTCAGGGCCGTCCACCCCACCCGTGCGCTCCCCGTCGCCGGTGGTGGCGCGCCCGGTGGAGAGGGCGGTGGTTGGTGGGCAGCTGCTGTTGCTGTGGTTGCTGTCATGCCTTTCATCGTCTGCCGCACCAAGCCATGAGTCCAACACATGTTTTTCATTTCACCGATCGTGGTTCATGATTGATCCATGGAACTGCAACAACTGAGGTACGTCCTGGCCGTCGCCGAGACCCGCAACTTCACCCGGGCGGCGGAGCGCTGCCATATCGTGCAGTCGGCGATGAGTCACCAGATCAAGTCGCTGGAGCATGAACTCGGTGTGCAGCTGTTCGCCCGCACCAGCAGGAGGGTCGAACTCACCGACGCCGGTGCAGCGTTCCTCCCCTCGGCTCAGGCCAGTCTGGAGGCCGCCGACCGTGCCGCCGCTGACGCAGCCGCAGCCACCGGTCAGATCCGGGGCACGGTCACCATCGGCGTAATTCCCACGGTGACCGCCATAGATGTCCCGGCGGTCCTCGGCAGGTTCCACCAGGCTCACCCGGCAGTGAAGATCCGGCTTCTCGGCGGGAGTAGCGACGAATTCATCGCCGCCATCCGCTCCGGAGGGATGGACGTCGCGGTGCTTGGTTTACCCGCCGGTCAGCCACCCCGCGGAGTACGTAGTCAGGAACTTGTCCGCGAGGATCTCGTGGCGGTGGTCAGCGCGACTCACCGTCTCGCCGGACGTGACAACATCGCACTGGCCGACCTGGACGGCGAGGCATTCGTGGATTTCCCGGTCGACTCGCCGGGTCGGGCGCAGTCCGACGTGGCGTTCCGCGACGCCGGCCTGACCCGCGATGTCGCCTTCGAGGCGGTGGACACCAGCTTCATGGTGGAGGTCGTCCGGCAAGGACTCGCCGTCGCTCTCCTCTCCCGTGACGCCGTCCCTGAGGACGCTGATGTGCACATCCTCGACGTGGCCGACGGGCCGTCGCGCATCCAGTATCTGGCCTGGAGCGACTTCAACCCGAGCCCGGCGGCGACGGCGCTGGTGGCGATGCTCACCGGCCAGCATCACGACCTGTTCACCCCCCGTTGACCCGTCCTCTCCTGCGCAGTCACCAGGGTGACACCGGTACCGCCCAGACTGTGTGGCGGTACATGCCGACCATCAGTTTCTGACAGGAGAATGCCCCCATGCCCTCACGCATGCCCTCACACGTACTACGCGTACCTCTCGGTACCGCCCTCGCCGCTGCCGTGATCCTCACCGTCGCACCAGCCCACACGCCCGCTTACGCCCAGGACGGTTTCGCACTACCCGGTTCAAGCTCACGTCCGGGATCCTCCGCTCCCACCGACCCGTCCGGTAACGAGGGACTCTACGAAGGCACCGTCGAGATTGTCGACGGAGAAGCCGAGGACCAGACCCTCTTCACCGGTCGCGTCTTCGACGACGCCAACAAGAATTCCACGCTCGACGGCGACGAAGCCGGCATCCCCGGGGTCAGCGTCTCCAACGGCGTCGAGGTAACCACCACCGACGACACCGGCCGCTATGAGCTCCCCGTCCGCGACAACATGTCGGTGTCGGTGACCCAGCCCGCGGGCTGGCAGGTCCCCGTCGACGAGAACAACTTCGCCCAGTTCAGCTACCAGCACTATCCGGAGGGCTCACCGGATCTCGAATTCGGCGGTCTCGAACCGTCCGGCCCCGTCCCCACCGCAGTGAACTTCCCGCTCGCGGCGTCCCAGGCGACCGCGGCTCCGGAGCAGTCCTGCCCCATGGCCGCGGACACGCAGACCTACGACAAGCAGGAAGTCGAGTACGCGCGGAAAGGCGCCCCGGCGGATCTCGCCGCCCGGGACGACTACGCAGGCTGCGGAATCCTGTTGCTCGGCGACAACGTGGGCGACGACCTCAGCATCAATCCGGACCTGAAACAGCTGTACAGCGGCGCCAACGGCCCCGTCCGTGCGCTGCCGGGGAACCACGACATGGACTACGACGCCGCGTCCGACGTCAACGCCACCGACACCTACCGACGGGATTTCGGCGCACCGTACTACTCTTACGATGTCGGCGAGACCCACTTCGTTGCCCTGGACAACATCGTCTACAACGGCGACGACGGCACCGGAAACGGCGGATACGACGAGAAGATCGACGATCAACAGCTGGACTGGCTCAGGAATGACCTGGCCACCGTTGAGCCGGACCAGCAGATCGTGATCGCCGCGCACGCGCCGATCGTCAGCTACCAGGAGGTCGTGACCGACAACGCCAACGACCTCTACGACATCCTCGCCGACTACCCCAATGCGGTGACTGTCGGCGGGCACACCCACACCCTCGAACACCTCCTGGCCGGGGAACAGCGTGCAGAATGGGCCGACAACGAGCAGAGCCCGATCACCCAGCTCAGCCACGACCAGATCATCGCCGGCGCGGTGTCCGGCGACTGGTACTCCGGTGAGCTCAACGACAATGGCGTCCCCCACGCCTACACATCGGACGCCGCCGAGCCGGGCGTGCTGACCTTCGAGTTCGACGGCACCGGCCGCAGTGAGTACTACACCGTGCGTAATGAGAAGCAGGACCACCAGTTCCTGACCGGGATCAACTCGCCGACCTGGCGCACCTGGGCCGAGAAAGCACAGCAGTGGCAGGACAGCGACAAACAGGGGGATGCCCCGGAACAGATCGACCCGCTGGAGGTGTCCCGGAAGGATGTCGGCGGCGGAGAGTCCTTCCTGACGACGAGCTTCTTCGGCGGCTCCACAGCAGCGGACGTCCAGGTCACGATCGACGGTGAGGCTGTCGATGCCGAGCACACGCAGCCGGCCGAGGGAGAGGCATTGAACAAGGGCTGGGAGTACACGGAAACTGTCTCCGCCACGCACAATCTGAGCTCCTCCGGCAACGTCGCCCAGGCCAGCCTGCATGCCTGGCGTGTGGCGCTGCCGGCGAGCCTTGCCCCTGGTGAGCACACTGCGGAGGTCACGGGCACCGACCGGTACGGACGACAGACCTCCCAGACGGTGACGTTCACCGTTACCGAGGACGACCAGTAGTCAGAGTGCACCCTGTCGGATGGCTACACGGTAGCCTGCACGGATATGAGCACTGTAACCACCGGCACGGTATCCGTCGACGGACGTCGCGTCTGGTTCCGCCGGGTTTCCCCTGCCCCTGAAGACACGACGGCATCCGCTCCCCCGCTCGTCGTCGTCCACGGCGGCCCCGGCATGACCCACGACTACCTCACCGACCTCGATAGACTGGCCGATCTGCCGGATAACGCGCGGGAAATCATCTACTACGACCAGGCAGGATGCGGCAACACGGAACGCCCCGCCGGAGTCCGATCATGGAACCTCGAGTTGTTCGTAGACGAACTGGAATCCGTGCTGTCTGCCCTGGAGCTGGAGACCTTTGACCTGCTGGGCCATTCCGCCGGCGGGTGGATCTCACTGTCTCTGGCACTGCGGCAGCCCACCGGCCTGCGACGACTCGTCCTCGCCAGCACCTGTGCTGATATGCCCCTCTATCAACGGGAGATCGCTGCGTTGAAGGATGCCCTGCCGGACGGTCTCGGAGCGGTGATCGACCGGTGCGAAGCCGAAGGAACAACGGACAGCGCAGAGTACGAACAGGCTTTCGGGCTCTTCCAGTCACGGCATGTGCTGCGGCTGGACGATATGCCAGACCACATGCTCGCCTCCATCACCGGCCTGAACGAGGAGATCTACGACGCACTGCTCGGCCCGGAGTGGAATATGACCGGATCACTCCAGGGCTGGTCGGTAGCAGGCCAGGTCAACGAAATCGCGGTACCGGTACTGGTCACCTCCGGACGCTTCGACGAGATGACACCGGCAACGGTGCGCCCGATGGTCGACGCTCTTCCACGGGCTCAGTGGCACCTCTTCGAGAACTCCGCCCACATGGCGATGATGGAGGAGCCGGAGCTGTATGCGGAGGTTGTGGGAGGTTTTCTGGAGAAAGCCTCACCGCAAGCCCCCATCAGCAGCCCCTAGACGGTCCTGTAGCATTTCGCTACACTATGAGCATGAGTAGCTCACCGACCAGACTTCCCGACGATGTCTACGATGCTGCCACTGCCGTCGCACCGTCCAACTCCCGTAGCACCGCGCAGCAGATCGCGCACTGGGCCCGGATCGGCCGTGAGTTCGAGCGTGCACACAACGTGAACCTCCGAGACATCGAAGCGGTTCTCAGCGGTACCCGTTCCTACGACGACCTCACTGACCGGGAACAGGCCATCGCCCGCACCAGAATCACTGAACGTCAGGAAGAGCTTCGCCAGTCCCTCAACTTCGAGGAGGAGTTCCGGAGTCAGGGACTTAACTCGTGGGTCGCCGGCACACCCGACGGCGACCTTGAGATGCGCGGGCCGTCCCCCCAATAATGACCACGCCCGTCCTGCACTTACTTGTCGGACCCAACGGAGCAGGAAAGTCAACATACGTTACGCGCGTTCTCCAGCCTGCTTCACCCCTGCTCCCATTTATCAACGCGGACGTCATCGCCGCAGAGCGGTGGCCAGATAGCCAGGCCGAGCATGCATACGAAGCCGCTCGCATAGCGGCATCGACCCGTCTGCAACTCTTAACAGATGGCAGGTCGTTCATCGCCGAGACGGTGTTCAGCCATCCCAGCAAGCTCGAACTAGTCGGAGAAGCACAGGCCCGCGGATATCTCGTGTTACTCCACGTGATCATGGTGCCTGCCGAAATCACCCTCCACCGCGTCCGACACCGCGTAGCGCACGGCGGTCACGCTGTCCCAGAGCACAAAATCCGCGAACGCTATGACCGTCTATGGCCGCTGGTAGCACAAGCGGCCGCGCTCGCCGATTACGCCGAGTTTCTCGACAACAGCCTTCCAGAGGTTCCCTACCGTCGCATCGCATCCTTCGACCGTGGCCGACAGACGGCGAAGTCCAGTTGGCCGTCATGGACACCGACTCCTCTTACCAGCCTCTAACCTGAGTGCATAGCGAGCACGTACTCTCTCCATGTGAAGACAATGGAGCGAGGTCGCAGACTGGTGCTCGCGGCAGCCAGGCGACATTCAGTCGCGGTGCGGCAAGACGGAACCGTGGTCGCCGTCGGTGACGGCCGAGCCGGAGAATGCGATGTCGACCACTGGAACAATGTCGTCGCCGTAGCCGCGGGGAATGTCCATACCGCCAGGAACACCGGCAAATCGCATACTGTCGGTCTCCGCTCGGACGGCACCGTATTGGCGACCGGATGGAATCACGACCACCAGTGCGACACCGGGGCCTGGCGTGACATAGCGGCGATAGCAGCGGGCTGGCGGCGGACACTCGGAGTCTGCTCCGATGGCACCGTATTGGCGACCGGCCGGACCACCGAGAGCGCCTGTGATGTGAGCAGATGGAGAGACATCGTGGCTGTATCGTGCGGTGATTGGCATTCGGTCGGGCTCCGCGACGATGGATCCGCAGTGGCCACGGGAAATAACCAACGAGGTCAATGCGGGGTGGAGGCGTGGAGGAATCTCACCGCCGTCGAAGCCGATTCGGTCTACACGGTCGGGCTGAAAGCCGACAGGCGGGTTCTCATCACCGGGGCACCAACCATTGGATTGGCCGACGTCGACACGTGGGAAGATATTGTCACGGTGTCCGCGGGGAGCCAGCATGCGGTGGGGGTGACTGCTTCAGGCCGTGTTCTAGCAGTCGGCGACAACAGTCACGGCCAGTGTGATGTCGAGAAATGGGAACACGTTGTCGCGGTCGCAGCGGGCTCCACCCATACGATCGGATTGTGTTCCGATGGCTCTCTCGTCAGTGCAGGGAACGGTGCTGACGGCCGGCGAGACATCGCAACGTGGGCCGGCCGTCTCAGCCCCGGGCGTTGTGACGGTTGAACGCCTCCATCACCGCCGCCTGAATGACGGCGGCGTCCTCACCCCAGTGTGCGGTGAGCTCACGAACGGTACGTTCGCTCGGCATCTCCGGAAGGTCATGCAGCCAGCGGATCGCTTTCCTCACACCGAGGTCCCCGGCTGCAACCAGTGGGCGGTCGAACCAGCGGATCATCACCCAGTCGGCGGTCCACCGTCCGATACCCGGAATCGCTGTCAGACGGCGACGTAGTTCAACGTCATCAAGGTCCGCGAGCGTCTGACTGTCGAGGACACCATCGGCGATTGCCCGGGCCGTCGCCAGGATGCATCTGGCTTTCATACCGCTGAGCTGCATCTCCCGCAGTTCCTCCACCGAGGTTCCCAGCGCCGTGTCGATATCCAACCAGTACGCGCCCGTATCTCCGACGGAATGGTAGATGCCGAGCCGTGTCGCCAGACGTTGTCGCAGGACGGAGGCGAACTCGAGGTTGACCTGCTGGGCAGTCACGCACCGGACCACCGACTGGAACAGCGATGTGGATCGCACCACCGCTGCAGACTCGATGAACTCGCGGGGCACTTTCCCCGTCACCTCGGGGCAGGCATCCTCCCACCGCGCGCCAGCAGCATCACCGACGATGAACTGCCGACCAACCACGCCCTCAATGTCAGACGGGTCCCCGCTGAGCGTCACCGTCCAGTTTGTCGGGCCGGGCTCTGCGCCCACATCAATCTGGACGGCCTCCACACCGTCCCCGGTATCGACGGCACGTGTGAACCGTCGGCCGTCCCAGCGGTCAATCATGTCGTCGCCGTGGCGTCGGAACGTATCGAGCACTACCGGCGATACGAAGAGCGGGGCCATCGTCCGGGTCATCTCAGGGTCAGTCATTCCTCCAGTATCCGATGCTCGAGGATGCTGTGCCACGTGCTCGCCGCTCCACCCGTCGCCTGTCATCCTCGTGGGCCCCACGAAGCAGCATCCGCGCATGGTCCACGGTCGTGCCTTCTGGATTCACGACGCATATCCACCCGTAAGCGCCATACAGCGGGTGCGGGAGGAACACATCATCAACGCTGTAGTCCACGCGCGATGCGTCGAAGTTCGACGGAGGATACCCGACCACCTCGGCGAAAACCCGTGTCCCGACGTGGATGTTCAGGCGCCACCGCCCCTCGGCGTCGAGGTGCGATCGACCGTCGTCGGGATAGTTTTTCGTGATGATGGTGGCGTACGGCTGCCGGTTGCCCGGTACCTCACCATCCGGGGCGAAATAGAAGAAGCGATCACCCCATGACTGCACCGGGTGTTCACTCCCCGACTCAGGCCAAAGTTCAAGGAGCCCTTCGTAGTTACGGACATCTGACAAGATCTGATCCATCGACATGGTTGAAGTGTAAAAATGAAGTGCTTATGGAGGGTTCCCGGATGAAAGACGACGGCGCACCGACTCTGCGGTGGTACTCGACTGGCGAACTCGCAGCCGTAACTGACTACTCCGTACAACAGGTTCGAGACCTTGAGGGTCTTCACGTGATCCCGTCTGCACACCGGCAGACTAACGGTTACCGCCAGTTCACCGGCGTGCATCTCACCGCATTGCGCGCATACCGACGTTTAGCCTTTGCGGTGGGCCCGGCGCTCGCCCGATTGACCATGCGCCAGCTGTATGCCCTGCCATATAACGAGGCCATCGCCACAGTTGGGGCCCTCCATGTCAATCTGGCACATTCCCGAGACGAGACCATCACCGCACTCCACGCGCTCGACTAGATCCTCGACGAGAGCCTCGACGACGCACCTGTGGACCCCACCGATGCAATGACCATCACCGAGCTCTCCTCAGCACTCGGTGTACGGTCCTCAACACTCCGGTACTGGGAACATGAGGGGTTGATCACGCCGGAGCGGGAGTCACAGCGAGCTCCACGGCGATACCCACCTGGTGCCGTACGGGATGCCCGCATCATCACCGCACTCCGGGCCGGTAACTACGGCATCCCCGCCGTCCGGGCCGTGATGACATCACTGGACACCCTCGGCACGACTGCAGATGCCCGGGATTCTCTCCGACGGCGGCTCCAGGACATCGCGGCACGCTCTGACGCTCTACTTCGCGCCGGCACCGACCTTGCGGATCTACTGCAGCCACAGGCTTCTCATCACTCGCCTGACGAAAAGGGTCGGAAGGCGTAACCAGCGACTGTTTCAGATCATCACTACCCACGTAGACTCCTGCATCACATGACCGGTTCAACTTTCCTCTCCCTCGACCCCACCGAAGCTCCACCACGTGGCAGGACGGCGTGGCTCGCCGAGCAGCTACGTGCAGCGATCGCTAACGCGGTGCTCCGGCCCGGTAACCGCCTGCCCGCGACACGGACGCTCGCCACGGAACTACAGATGTCGCGTGGCACCGTCGTGGAGGCGTACCGGCGCCTGACGGAGGAAGGCCTCCTGGTCACCAACCGGGGTGGCGGTACCGAAGTTGCCGCCCCAATCTCCCCGCCAGCCCCACCATCCTCACCGCCGAGCACGGCGGCCTCTGACACCACCACGGAACTCGCAGAGCACAGAGAGTTACTGAACATTTCCACCGGGGTACCGGACATCAGCGCTTTTCCGCGGGCAGCGTGGCTGCGTGCGGAACGACGCGTCCTCGACACGGCGACACCGGATCAACTGGGGTACGCCGATCCCGCTGGCGTTCCGGCACTGCGGGCGGCGCTGGCGTCGTGGTTGGGCCGCAGCCGTGGGCTGAGCGTCTCACCGCAGCAGATCATCGTCACTGCCGGAGTGACCGGAGCTCTCAGCCTGCTCGCGCAGGTGCTGCGTCGCCGCGGCATCACCGACTGTGCCGTCGAGGATCCCGGCGCGGAGGGCAACCGCCGGATCCTGAACTACTGGCTGGACGAGCTTCATCCCGTCCCGGTCGATGCCTCCGGCATAGATGTTGCCGCGCTCTCTCGTTCCGGTGTGCGTGCCGTCGTGGTCACCCCGGCCCACCAGTTCCCGACCGGGGTCGTCCTGTCCCCCGAACGCCGTCGCGCCCTGGTGGACTGGGCCCGGTCGACCGGCGGGTACATCATCGAGGACGACTACGACTCCGAGTACCGCTACGACCGCTCCCCTGTCCGGGCCATGCACCCCATGGCCCCGGACCGCATCGTCCATGTCTCCAGCCTGTCGAAGGTCCTTGCTCCGGCGCTTCGTCTCGGTTGGATGGTTGCCCCCGACCCACTTCGGGATGACCTTGCTGAGCTGCGGTGGGCGACGGACCTGGGCTCTCCTGCCCTGCCCCAGCTCGCCCTCGCCGATCTGATCGAGAACGGTGTGCTGGAGCGTCACCTGCGCAGCCTCCGGTTACGGCACCGGGAGCGCCGTGACGCAGCTGTGGATGCGATCCACCGCTACCTCCCCGGATGCTCCGTCGACGGTGTTGCCGCGGGCCTGCATGTCCTCGTCCGCCTGCCCGACCACGTCGATGACGTCGTACTCGCTGCACGAGCCCGCAATGTCGGCCTCGCGGTGCAACCCTTGTCGAGCCACCGCGCCGGCCCGGGCCCGCCCGGTGTGGTTATCGGGTACGGTCCGCATGCCTCGCGGCGTCTTGACGCGGCCATCCGGCAACTCGGTGAGTTCGTACGAGACACTCACTGCTGAGTCAGGGCGAGCATCACCGCGAGGACGACGAACGATACGGCGAATACCCTCCCGGTCCACACCATCACCACCGGTCGCCCGACCACGTACCGGCGCAACCAGGCGGCGCACGCACCGTAGACCGCGAAGATCAGGAGGGTGACCAGCATGAACGCGACACCAAGGATCGCCATCTCTAGGACGGCACCGTCAGCCCCGGTGTCAACGAACAGGGGCAGGAAGACGAAGAAGAACACGGTGAGCTTCGGGTTGAGCAGATTCACCAGAACAGCGTTTGCGATCACCTTCCCGGAGGACGGCCCCGCCACCGGTGAACTCTCGTCAGCGCCGTCAGTCTCGTTGGTGTCGGGTGCCAGCACCCCTGTCTGGTGCCAGGTCCCCCACGCCATGTACAGCAGGTAGGCGACACCGAGCCACTTGAGGACGCCGAAAGCGACGGGACTCGCCGCGAACACTGCCGCTGCACCGGACAGGGCGAGCACAAGGTGAGGAACGATGCCCAGAGTGCAGCCCACCGCGGCGATCAGCCCGGCACGAATGCCACGGTTCAGGCCGGCGGCGACGGTGAACAGCGCCCCGGTCCCTGGTGTCGCGGTCACGATGATCGAGGTGATCCAGAATTCAATGGTCATGCTGTCAGCGTGCGGGAGATCATGGTCTAACTACAGAGCCAATGATCTATCACCGTCATGGTCCAAACCGAGTACTGATTGCGGCGTCACACCGGTTCGACTAGGTTATGAAACGAACCCGTTTCGTATCGAAAAAGGAAGGTGCCATGGCTGCCGCCGATGACCAACCCGGGAGCGCCCGAGGGCGCCCGGTGAACACCACGCTGACGCCGGCGATCATGAAGGCCGTCCTCGCGCTGCTGGCCGAGAACGGCTACGCCGCGCTGACTACCGCCGCTGTCGCCAAGCGGGCCGGCGTCTCGACTGCGACGCTGTACCGCCGGTGGCCCTCGAAGCGTGACCTCCTCCTTGCTGCGGCAGCCCAGATCGCCGAGACCGAAAGCGCCGACGTTGACACCGGAACGACGGAGGGCGATCTCATCGAATTGCTGGCCCACAAGCGCCGCGTGCTGTCCGGAGCCGTCGGAGCGACGCTCGTGGCACTGGTCGGGGAAGCTGCGCACGACCCCGAACTCGCCGCCATCGTCCGGCACAGTGTGCTCGAACCAACCCGTGACCACCTCGCCGCCGTCCTCGAGCGTGCCGAGGAGCGGGACGAGCGACTCGCCGGCGATGCGAACTCCGCGACCCATCTCATCATCGGCACGATCCTCTCTCGGGCGGCTTTCATGGGCCCCGATGACGCGACCGGGCTCCTTCCGGACGCGGACGTCTCCCTCCTCGTCCAGGCGATCACGGGAGCACCATCCCACGGGCTCCCCAACCCTGCCCCGGAGAGGTGAGAACATTGCCCCATACGATGAACCAGACCATCGTGATGACCGGAGCGACCCGCGGCATCGGTCGCGTCGCGGCACAGCGACTGCTGACCCGCCAGCCTGGCACACACCTTGTACTCCTCAGCCGCGGCGATGCCAGAGATGTCGTCGCGGACCTGCAGAAAGCGGAAGGAACGGTATCTGCCATTCCCACCGATCTGGCGTCTTTGCATAGCGTCTACGCGGCCGCGACCACCGTCGCCCACCGCTGTGACACCGGCGATCTCCCGCCCCTGGGTGCAATCGTCTGCAACGCCGGAGTGCAGCACACGTCAACACTGGTAGAAACTGTCGACGGCTTCGAGGCGACGTTCGCCGTCAATGTCCTGGCGAACCACATTCTGTTCCGCACGCTGCACGAGTACGTCCGTCCCGGCGGCCGGGTCGTCGTCACCGTCAGCGACACTCACTTCGGGGATCTGCGCCACAACCTGGGCATGGTGCCCGGACCCCGGTGGTTACCCACCGACATCCTGGCGCACACCGGCGCATTCTCACCACCGGGACGTACCAGGGCCGGACGCACAGCCTATTCGACCAGCAAACTGGCCGCGATCCACCTGCTCCACGAATACGCCCGCCGATTCCCCACCGGTCCAGCGGTGTACGGATACAACCCCGGACTGGTCCCCGGCACCGGCCTCACGCGGGACGCCGACGTACTGTCCCGGTTCGCGATGAGACGGCTCATGCCAGCACTGACGATGACGCCACTGGCTACGACACCGGCGAAGGCCGGAGCACTGCTCGCCGAGGCGGTCGTCGGTGATATCCGCGCACCGAGTGGCGCCTACATCGACCGGGACCATGTCGCGGCCTCCTCACCGGAGTCCTACGACCCGGATCGCGAACGACGACTGTGGGATTCCGTCGAACGCCTCACCACACCATTCATCCACCAGGAGGACAACACATGACACGCACCCTCGTGATCACCGGAGCCAGCGACGGAATCGGCGCCGCGGCCAGCCGTCAACTCGCCGACAGCGATACACGACTGGTCCTCGTCGGACGCTCACCGGAGAAAACCCGGGCGGTCGCCGATGAACTCGGGGCCGACTACCACTGCGCAGACTTCACCCGACTGGACGATGTCCGCGAACTCGCGGCGACGCTCCGCAGGACCTGCGATCGCATCGACGTCCTGGCGAACAATGCCGGCGGGATCTTCTCAGGCCCCACAGCGACCCCGGACGGGTTCGAGATGACCTTCCAGGTCAACCATCTCGCCCCGACGCTGCTCACGCACCTGTTGATCGACCTCCTCGTCGACAGTCAGGCGGCAGTGGTCGCCACCTCCAGCATTGGCGCGCGCTTGTTCGGCCGGATCACTCTCGACGATCTGAACACCTGGCAGGACTTCTCGCCGAACCTGGCCTACGGCAACGCCAAACTGGCGAACATCCTGTTCACCATGGGACTGCACGAACGTTTCCATGCGCAGGGGCTTTCTGCGGTGGCATTCCATCCCGGTATCGTCGCGACGAACTTCGCCTCAGACACCGACAGCTCCTTTCAACGCATCTACCACGGCGCGCTGAAAACGTTTCTCGTCTCGCCGGAACGCGGCGGCGCGCGCCTCCGACATTTCATCGACGGACGGCCGGACGAGACGTGGCAGTCGGGCAAGTACTACGCGACGCCCCGACGAATCGGACGTACGAACCGGCAAGCCTATGACCCCGCGATTGTGCAGGGTCACTGGGAGCGGAGCGCCGAGATGCTGGGGATCGAGTGGTGACTTCCGGATCACATTTGATCCATCTCTTTGAGAATTGGTAACCCTTACTTAAGTTGTTCCACTCTCCCCATTTTTCATGATCCAGGTTTCGCAATCAAATAATTAAGACATAAGTTACCAATATATCTTTTATTGGATACTTATTGCAGGGAGTGATCCGTGTCACTACCATTTGCTTCATGGTTTCGCCGGAATGAAACCACAGGAAACACCACGTCCACCACCTGGTTGAAACATGACGCTCAAGAGGTATAAATGACTGACACCAATGCCCCTCCTGCAGGAAAAAAGAACGTACTCCCCTGGATAATTGTCGCCGCCCTCGCCATAATTGCTCTGATCGTATGGTTTGCAGTCGCCGCTGGCTCCGACTCCGGTGAACCGGAGGCCAACGCTGAAGACTCGCTCCCCCCGTGAAGCAGACGTAACGGTCACTGAGGGAACAAACATCACCGCAACGGCTGCCCCCGACGGATCCACGATTATGGACCTTCACGGCATGCTCTACCGGGTTCCGGAGGGCGGTGGTGAAGCAGAGAAACTCTCCGACCCGGAACACGAAGTCGCCCGTCCCCACGTGGGGCCCGACGGACGGATTGTCTACCAGTCCTACGACGGCGGCGACTTCGATATCTGGGTCTCTGAACCGGACGGCTCAGACAGGGAGAAGATCACCGACGGATACTTCGACTACCGCGAACCGCGCTGGTCACCGGACGGTAAACAGATTGCGTTCTCCTCCGACCGCGACAAAGGCTCCTACGATATCTGGACCATCGACATTGACAGCAGAGAGTTCACGCAATGGACCAGCGATCCCGGAGATGAGACCCAGCCATCGTGGTCCCCTGACGGAACAGAAATCGTCTATGTCAACGGTAACGAGGTCGCAACGGTGAACCCGGACGGCGATACCGAGACGCTCGTCAGGGACCCCGACCCTGAAGAGCCGGTTGACGAAGAAGCCAGCGAAGACGAGGGGGTGACCGTCCACGCTCCCGCTATGAGCCCTGACGGCGAACACGTCGCCTGGGTGCGACACGATGAGAACGTCGCCGACCTGATGTTGGACGACAAACCCGTCACTGAAGGTGAAGACGTCTTCCCCTTCACTCCGTCCTGGACCGGTGATAATCAGCTCGTCTACACCGCCGACGGAAAACTGCGCAACCGGGCCTTCGATGCCGACGAAGCGGAGGATATCCCTTTCGAGGTGACCTTCTCCATCCCGGGTGCAGACTACGACAAGAAGCCGCACGATTTCGACGACACCGAGTCACGGCAGGCTACAGTCCTGACACCACAGCTGTCTCCCGACGGAAAGTCCGTACTGTTCGTCGCCCTCGGCGACGTTTGGCACATGCCGATCGATGGCGAGCCGGAACAGATCACCGACGACGAGTTCCACGAGGTTGACCCGGTGTTCTCCCCGGACGGCACGGAGATCGCCTATGCCAGTGACAAGGCCGGCACCCAGGACATCTACGTCCGCTCACTTGAAAACGACGATGAGACCCGCATCACCAGTATCGACGGCGCGGAAGTCGCCCCGTCATTCTCGCCGGACGGTTCTCGCATGGCCTTCCAGGACCAGGACGGAGCCACTTACGTTCTGGACCGGGAAGACAACAATGTCCGTGAACTGGTACCGGAGATTTTCGGCCCCGGCCGTCCGACATGGTCCGAGGACGGGAGCACCATCGCATTGGCCGCCGTCAAGGAGTATTCAGAGCGCTTTCGTGAGGGCACCAGCCAGATTCTTACCGTTGACGTGGAGTCCGGGGAACAGACCTTCCAAGCCCCCGGCGAGCAGGACTCCTCCATCTCCACCCGCGGTGACGACGGACCCGTCTGGTCTCCTGACGGGAGGTCGCTCGCGTTCATCGTCAACTCACAGTTGTTCACCATGGACGTCGATGACAGCGGACAGGCCACCGGCGAACCGGAACCCCTGAATGACGACATCGCTGATGCCCCATCGTGGAGCGGCGACTCGTCAAGACTCCTCTACCTCTCCGGTGACGAGATGAAGCTGGCTGACGTGGAGTCCGGGGACGCCGAAACCATTGAGGTTCCTCTCGACGTCGAGCCCGACATCGCCTCCGACACACAGACTATTCAGGCTGGTGCCATCTGGGACGGCACGACGGACACGCTGAGGGAAAATGTCGACATCGTCGTCAAAGACAACCGCATCGACACCATTACCGACCGTGATGAACAGGATCCCCAGGGCGACGTCATCGACCTCAAAGACAAGACCGTGATGCCCGGGCTGATGGACGCTCACATTCACCAGGGGCTGGAGTCACGGTTCTTCGGAGACCGACAGGGCCGTATCAACCTCGCCTACGGCGTGACATCGACCCTCTCGGTCGGCGATCAGGCGTACCGCGCCATGGAAAACCGCGACGCAGTCGACGCCGGGAAGCGTGCCGGCCCAAGGTTCTATGCCACCGGCGAACCCGTCGACGGCTCCCGCGTGTACTACAACTTCATGAGGCCCACCGACGGTGACGCAGACATCCAGCGTGAGCTGGACCGGGCAGAGAACCTGGACTACGACTTCTTCAAGACCTACGTGCGGCTGCCCGCTGCCGGGATGGAGAAAGTCATCGAGACCGCCCATGACTGTGGGCTACCTTCTGCCTCCCACTACATGGCGCCGGGAACGTTCCTCGGCCAGGACGGCACCACACACCTCGCGGCAACGCAACGTCTCGGGTACGCACGAACCCAGTCTGAGACCGGGCACACCTACGACGACATTCCGGCGATCTATGGTGAAGGTAATCGGTCGATGACGACTACCTTCTTCAGCGGAGACTTCATGCTCGCCGACGATCTCACCTCGGACCCTAAGTTCCAGCTGTTCCCCTCCTGGAAACAGGACGAGCTTATGGAAGCCTTCGGAGAGAACGACGAATACCCGTCGGATCCGGACTGCCAGACAGCGGAATGCCGCGAGGCCCAGGCCTTCGACCGTGCTCGAGAAGCCGGTGCCCAGGTCCTTGTCGGCACTGATGCTCCTTTGGACCACGTAGGCCTCGGAATGCACACCAATTTGCGCGAGATGGTGGGCTACGGATGGGATCCTGCTGACGCCCTCAGGGCAGCGACGGTAAATCCGGCACGCTTCCTCGGGATCGATTCCGACGTTGGGACGCTTGAGCCGGGCAAGGTTGCCGACCTCATCGCAGTGGACGGCAACCCGCTCGAGGACATCGACACCCTCATGAATGTCCAGCTGACCATGGTCGGAGGCAAGGTGTACACGGCGGATGGCCTGGGTGCACCATTCAGCAACACTACCGACGATGCACCTGATACCCCCGACCGCACGGACACCGCCCCGGTCCCGCCGGCAACACGCATCGACGAGCGCACTGACGCCGCAGTCGCCAGCCCGGAACACCTGGAGGTGGGTGACGGCGACGGGCACGATCACTGAGTCCTCACTCCTACAGTAGGTCGTGAAGCTCGCCACCGGGTCTATCTCGGTGACGAGTTCCGGTGGATTGTGAACCACGGTTTGATGTATCGACGTCTCAAACTCACTGGAATGGATGATGCAATCATCCACTAGAGTTAAGGAGACAACGTGAACCAGCCGTCCCAGTGGGCGATCCGTACCGGTCAAGTCCTGGAAAGTATGCCCACACGAGGCACACACAAGCTATTTACCAGAGCTTCTTACGCGCGCCAACGCCCTTCCCCAGACGCACAGAGGCGTTACCGCGTGACGACACCGAGAGCGGGCCAGCCTTCATCGACACCGACGCTCCTCGCTTGCCCACATTCAGATGCATTTTCTTGCCAAGCTTCTTCCGCTTCCGAACGAATAAACCCATGTCTCCTCCTGGAGGTTAAGTAAAAGATTACTATAATTGAACTTAAAGATAAGATACCACATTACGCAAGGCGCATTCCTTAGCTTCCCCCGAGCTATTCGACAGACCGCTCAGTCGCCCAGCGTGCCGAACATGCCACGAAGCTGTCGACAACCGGAGGAACCAGCAGTGCACGCGCAGGAGGCCAAACCCACATGAATACAATCATCAACTTTCATCTACCACTCGCATATGACGGAAGCTGCCCGTAGTGTGCAGACGCCTCACCGTCCCCAACAGAACGCCTCCGACGACCAGCACTCCCCCAACCAATTCCCCCGTAGTCACGGTCTCCCCCAGTACGAGCCATGCCGAGCTCATCCCGAACACGGGAACAAGGAGTGAGAATGGCGCAACGGTACTTGCAGGGTGCCGGGACATCAACCACGTCCAGATCCCGGAGCCTGCAACCACGGCAATCACCACCGTGAACAACAGACCCGCTGTCGGGCCCAAGCCTTCCGTTGTAAACGCCGTAGTTATCGCGTCAGCGATCCCGTCGCGCCCTTCGAAGAGGTAACTGAGCGCTACGAGTGGCACTGGGGGAATTACCGTCATCCACAGCATCAGCCGGAACGGCTCGGCCGTCCGGGCCTGACGGTTGCAGACATTGCCGATCGCCCACCCCAGACCCGCCACCAATGTCAGCAGGAAGGGTAACAACGCCGCATATTCCGATCGCTGCCACCCGACCACCGCCAGGCCGAGAACAGCCACACCTATACCGACAAGCTGCGCGCCGCTCAGCCGTTCCCTGAAGAAGACCGCACCCAGAAGCACCGTGAACGGCGCTGAGGACTGCAACACCAAGGACGCCAGTCCAGTCGGCATCCCTGCGGCCATTCCCCAGTAGAGGAAACCGAACTGGAGCACTCCGAATCCCACGCCATAGCCGATCAGCCACCTCCACGGCACCTGTGGACGACGTACGAACAACACCGTCGGGATGGCGACCAGACCGAACCGTAGTGCCGCCAGCAACAGCGGCGGATAGGTAGTCAAGGAAACGTCGATGGCTATGAAATTGACTCCCCACAGCGCAGCAACCGTGATGGCGAGCAGTACGTGTCGAATCGGCATGCTTCCATCGTCAACGCGCCAACAATGCAGGACAACTGAAAAGTTGTGATGTTACTACGTAGGCTATCTACATGGATGTGAAACACCTGCAGTTGCTACGCGAACTCGCCGACCGCGGCAGCGTGACTGCCGTCGCCGCCGCAACCCACCGAACCGTCTCCGCGGTATCTCAGCAGTTGCGCACGGCACAGCGCACTGCAGGCATGCAGTTGGTCTCGCCACATGGCCGAGGTGTGCGACTCACCGAGGCGGGCTGGCTCCTCGCAGCCGGTGGAGCCGAACTCAACGAGGTGCTGGCGACTGTCCAGGCCCGGTGGGATGCCTACCGCAATGATCCTGGAGGACAGGTCAATATTGCCGCTTTCCCCAGCGCCGCGACGCTCGTCTTCCCGCAGGTGCTCAATGCTGCGACACGGGCCGGACTCGACGTCCGTCTCACAGATATCGATCCCGCAGAGTCTGAGTTCGCGAGCCTGACCGCTGATTTTGATATTGTGATCGCCCACAGCCTCGACAGCCCGGCACCCGTCGGTTCTGATGGTCTTGCGGTACGCAGACTGGTGGCGGAACCGCTGGACATCGCAATGTCATCCTCCCACCACCTCGCCTCGCCTCCGAGCCTCTGCAGCGCGGATGTCGCCGATCAAACGTGGATCGGAGTCCCGGAAGGCTACCCCTTCGACACGGTGCTCACCTCGATCGCCCGTAACCTCGGCACACCGTTGGACGTGGTCCAGCGAGTACGAGACAACCGGCTGATCGAGTCGATCGTCGCGGGCAGTAACCACCTTGCAGTACTTCCGCGGTTCACGACCCGAGCAAACGGCGGCCTCGTGCTGCGTCCGATCACCGATGTCCCGGCGGTGCGGTACATGTCCGCCATCATGCGCCGGGACCGCGCCCAGCGCAGGGCGGTCCAGACGCTGCTGACCACCATTGTCAGCGCTGCAGATAGCGCTGCGGCACAAGCTCCATAACCTCTATCCCTCGGTCCTCCCGTGACGCTGGGCCCAGTCCCGCAGATGCTTCAACGGTGCTGCCGCGCTCTCCCCCAGCGCCGTCAACTCATACTCTACCCGGGCCGGCACCTCCGGATACACGGTCCGGGTGAGCAGCCCATGAGCTTCCAACCGCTTGAGCGTCTGAGACAAGACCTTAGGACTGATGCCTTCCAATCGTCGCCGCAGGTAGCCGTTGCGCTGCGGACCGTCCTCCAAGGCTCCGATCACCAGCGCACTCCACTTGTTGGCCAGCAGATCCAACATGTCCCGGCACGGGCACATCGCCGCGTACACATCATTACGTTCACAAGGATCCGGGGTAACGGTCATCCCTGCATGGTATCCGAAAGGTACCAAGGGTTCTTGACAGTAACCAGTGCACGGCGGGAAGCATGAACCTCATGAGTACAACGACAGCCATCGGCTACGAAAGCAACCTTCCCGCCACCAACGACAATGCGCTGATCTCACGAGAGATCGCCGTCCCCGACCTCGGCCCGCACGATCTGCTGGTCGAGATCAAAGCGGTCTCGGTGAACCCTGTCGACGTGAAACTCCGCGCCGGTGCGCCCAGCGACGGCTTCAAGGTGCTCGGATACGACGCCGCTGGCACCGTCCAGGCGATCGGCACAGACGTCACGCTGTTCTCGCCCGGCGATGAAGTGTTCTATGCCGGGACCATCAACCGCCCCGGGACGAACCAACGCCTGCATACTGTCGACGAACGCCTCGTCGGACGCAAGCCCTCCTCCCTCTCCTTCGCCGCAGCTGCCGCCCTCCCGCTGACAGCGATCACAGCATGGGAAGCACTGTTCGACCGCTTCGGTCTCACCGAAGAATCGACCGGCACCCTCCTTGTTGTCGGTGCGACCGGCGGCGTCGGGTCGATCATGCTGCAGCTGGCTCAGGCCTTGCTGCCGGGAGTCACGGTGATCGCGACCGCGTCCGACGAAGAGCGCGCGTCCTGGGTACGCGAGCTGGGCGCGGACCACGTCGTCAACCATCGCAGGGATCTGGTGGCCCAGGTGCTGGACACGGCCCCCGACGGGGTCGACTGGTTGTTCACCGCGCATTCCGACGGGCAGATCGAGACCTACGCACAGATCGTCCGCCCATTCGGTCAGATTGTCGCGATTGACGACGGGCCCCGCGATGTATCGCCGTTGAAGGACAAGAGCATCTCCTGGCACTGGGAGTTCATGTTCACCCGGTCACTCCAGCAGACCACGGACTTGATTGAACAGCACCGCCTGCTGAACCGCGTGGCCGACCTCGTCGACCAGAACCACCTACGCACGACGATGACCGAGAGCCTCTCCCCGATCTCGCCCGAGACACTGCGCCACGCGCACCAGCTCATCGAAGGCGGTCGTACCCTCGGCAAAGTTGTCGTCCACGGATGGTAGGCACTGCAACCTATTCGTCATAGCGACGGTGCAGCAGCATGAGACGGCTCCAGGGCCGCCCTGACGACTGCAGCACGCGCGTCCTCGGACAGTCAGGGGTGGCAACTCCAGCCCGTCTCAGTTGTATTAACGGCATGCTGATTTGACCCTCACGTCGCGTCATACCGGAACGTCCTCCACATGGCGGCCCGAGCACACCACCAGACCATCGATAACCCCTATCATCCGGTGGCACGTCGTATTACGGACGTGGTGCGACGTCGAGCCGCCACGACGAAAATCATTCTGATTGATGACCTGCAGAACATTGCCCAGGCAGCACGCAGCGGTGTCCTGATCGACAGTCTCTACACCACCGAAGGTCGCGACCCTGCCGCGATCGACGAGGCGGTGCCTGAACTGCACGAAGTTCAGATCCACACGCTGTCCAGCGCCGTGACCAGGAAGATCTTCGGCGACGAAAAACGCTCACGCATTTTCGCCTTGGCACAATCACCTGCTCCGGGTGAGCTCAGCGACTTTTCTGACGGTTCCGGTGACGTCATCGTTCTTGACGGCGTGCGCCTGGTCGGCAATATCGGCGCGATCATCAGAACATCCGCAGGTCTCAATGCCGCGGCGGTCATTCTCCTGGATAGTGGACTACGGACTGTGTTCGATCGGCGCTTGATCAGGGCAAGCAGAGGTCTGGTTTTTACCCTACCTACCGTGATTGCGCCCCGACGCGACGTCATCGACTACCTGCACGGACAGCAGATTCCTGTAGCAACACTGGCAGCTGAGTGCGCCGAGCCGATCGAGGTTCTGCAGAGGGTGAAGGAACGAATGGCGATCGTGTTGGGCAGCGAGCGCCGGGGAGTATCCACTGACATCAGCAGAATCGCCGACTATCGGTGCTCCATCGCGATGTCGGACGACATTGAGTCACTCAATGTCTCGGTCTCGGCGGGTATTGCACTACACGAGCGCACCCACTCGCGCTGTTCGTAGTCAGCCCAACTTTGAGCTCGCCAGCCGTCGGGCAGCGGCAACCACCGATGCGCGGCGGCGGGCATGCTCCTCTTCACTGTCTGGCCCGGCGATCATGCGGGCCACCTGAGGAACAGCCGACCACCACCCGGCCAGGGCCAGAATCATCATCATCAGGTGATCAGCCCCGATGTCCTTGGTGACAGTCCCGGCCTCCTGCCCTGCCACCACGGCCGCAGTCTTGTACCCGTAATAGTCACGTCGCTGTTCCTCATCCGGAACCTCCGCGTCGAAGACCAACCCCTCCCACCGCAGCAGACGGGTCAGCTCGGGCCGCTCACGGTGATAGTCGTACACCCGCCCTGCGTATTCCCCCACGTCCTCCACAGCGAAGGACTCCACCGGCACCGCCTGGGCAACCTTGGCGAGCTCCTCACGCAAAACCCGGGCGAACAGGGCTCGCTTCCCCCCGAAGTAGTTGTACACCCGCTCCTTGTTTGCCCCGGACACCTTGGCGATCTTCTCGACCGTTGTGCCGTCCGGGCCGTGGGCCGCGAACTCAGCCACCGCGGCATCGAGAATCCTCCGTTTGGTCCCCTCGGTGTCCCAGGCCATCAGTGTGCGTCCTTCCTGTCGTCCAGCTTCTCCAACGCGAACGTTGCTTCTTTGCGACCAGAGTACTACGGTCATCTCCAACGTAAACGTTGGAAAGAGGTTGTGATGGCTCATCATCCCGAAAATCAGGCGGCAGCACACAGTGACGAGCAGATATATCCGGCGACTGGTGGCACCGTTGCCCTCCTGGTCGTCACAGCGCTGCTCGTCCTCACGCAGTTGTACTCAGCGATCCCGCTCGTCGCTCCAGTAGGAGCTGACCTCGGCACGGACGCCACGTTTGCCCTCTCCACCGTCTTCAGCATCTGTTACGCCGTGGGGTTCCTTGTGTGGGGTCCGTTGGCCGACCAGTACGGGCGGCGACGGATCATGGTGATCGGTCTGATCGCACTGACTGTCGCAACCCTCGCATGCGGGTTCGCATCGTCGGCACCACTGTTGGCAGTGCTACGTGGCCTGCAAGGTCTGACGGCGTCGAGTTTCGCGCCGGTCGCCCTGGCCTACCTTGCTGAAGCCACGCCCTTGACGCGCCGCGCCACGGCGATCGGAGCGATGTCGACAGCCTTCCTCGTCGCGGGAATCGTCGGGCAGGTAGTTGCCTCGCTCGTCGCCCTCCACCTGGGCTGGGAGTGGATGTTCATCCTCTCCGGGATCATGCTCACGCTCTGTCTCATCGGTGTGGTTCTCGTGGTAACGGAACCTTCCGGACAACCCGACAGCCTAGACCTGAAGCGCCGGTTCGCTGCGGTGGCAAAGGTTGCAACCCGTCCTGCGGTCATGCTGTTGAGCGCCGCACACCTGACGCTGCTCCTCTCGTTCGTGGCAATGTACACCGGCCTCGGCCCACATCTGTCCAGTCTGGGACTCGACTCCTCCCAGGTGATCTGGTTACGTCTGGTCGGATTACCGGGGATGTTCGTCTCGCTCATCGCTGGCACGTTCGCGCGGAAACTCGGAACCGCGGGGGTTGCCAGAGCAGGATTCGCGCTCGCCGCCGCCGGGCTGCTTCTGGAGGCAGCACTCTCCGGGACGCTGGTAGGGACGGGTTTTTGCAGTCTGGTGTTCGTGACCGGCGTGGCGTTCGCTGTCCCGTCGATGATCACCCTGTTCGGCGAGAGCGCGGCACCGAACCGCGCCGGTGGCATGGCGCTCAACGGCTTCGTTCTCTTCCTCGGAGCGAGCCTCGGCCCACTCACTGCGCAACTGGGCCTGAGTTTTCCTTTCCTATTGCTCGGCCTCGCCGTTCTCATGGTGATCGCTGTCCTGTATCTGACTGGTTTCACCCGGCTCGAGCGAACGACCGTAGGAGCACCGTCATGACCAGCATTCTCGTACTCGGCGCCACTGGGAGAACCGGATCCGCCGTGCTCAGTAACCTGCCTCCGGACGTGACCACAATCGTCGCGCTACGCGCACCGGAAGATGGGGCCCGGCTCCCCGCCCTGAAAAAACCACCGGCCCGTGTGAGGGTCGACATCAACGACGAAATCAGCCTCCGGAATGCATTGGACACCGTCGAGGTCGTCGTCAATGCGATACGTCTCCGCGGCAACATCCCCACGGACGGTCTCGTCACACTGCACGATCGGATCCTCGCCGCAGGCCGACAAGCCCGCGGGAAGGCCCCGAGGATTGTTACCGTCGGCGGAGCCGGTGCCCTACGGCTCCCCGGAGGGCATCGTTTCTGGGAAAGTCCGACGTTTCCTCACACCACTCTCCCCCGTGGTCGCGCGCACGCCGCCCTCCGCGATCACCTCGAGACCGCACACACCGGAGGTGAATGGGCATATCTGATTCCTCCGCCAACCTATGATCCCGACGGCGCTGCGACAGGGCGTTGGGAACGGAGTGTCCCCGGCCCGGATGAGAGTGCTTTCACCAGGCGAGCAGTCAGCTACGCGGATTTCGGTGCCGCGGTGGCAGACGCAGCTACGGACAATCTCAACGGGACCCGCCTGATCGCGTGGCCTACTCCAACACGAAAGAGTTGAACGTATAGGGCAACAGGTCGGCAGCGGGGAAAGACGTCCAGCGATCACCCGACGAACAAAGCAAACACTGTTCGCCTTCGTTCTGGCATGCTGTTCCTAGGAATCCCCTTTTTGGTCCGTCCGGGCACGCTTATGCCGACTGACAGCGACCATCGTCGCGAAACCACCGACCAGTATCCAGAAGATCAACCAGATAACGCCGCCGCCGACCAATACTGAACCCCAGACATCGAAGGAAAGTAGCCCTGCGATGACCCCTGCGGATGCTGCACCGATCGTGCCGGTGCCAGCGGTGTAGGCGTAGGGTGCGTAGGCTTTGTGCGCGGCAACCCATGCATCCTGATTCCGGAGTGTGTACGGGGTGCGGTAACCCAGAATGAAGTTCTGGCGTACAGTGCCCCTCTGGCAAGCGCGTGCCCACCACAGCGTCAGCCCGCCGACCACTACAATCAGGAGAGCGAAGATTACTACCTCAGGCATGAAAACTCCTACAGAAGAGCGCGTACAGATCTTACGTTGCCCTTCACGCTACGGAGATCACATGTCAGCTGACTACCAACCACAGGTTGAACCTCACATCATGACCGCACTCGGTTAGCCTCTGCCAGAGGTGTTCGTGATGCCCAGCCGCTGGGCGAGAATCACCGCATGCACTCTGTCCCGCAGACCGAGTTTCCTAAAGATCCGGTTGATATGACTCTTTACCGTTGCCGGACTAAGAAAGAGCCGGTGACTGATCTCCCCATTTGTCATACCCGAGGCAATAGCGACGAACACGTCGTACTCACGAGGGCTCAGCACGTCCAGCACATCCGCCTCATCCAGATTCGGTCGTTGTCGCCGCGGTAGGGCCTGCTCGATGAGCATCCTTGTGATTCGAGGTTCAACGACGGCTTCGCCCCGATGCGCGACGCGGATCGCCTCGCGTAACTGCACTGGCGTTGCCGTTTTCAGTAGGAATCCACTTGCACCGGCTTCTAATGCGCCGAAAGCGTAGTCGTCCAGATCGAACGAAGTCAACGCCACGATCTTCGTTTCGGCGTACTTGGTGACAATGGTTCGCGTCGCCTCGATCCCGCCGGCGCCGGGCATTCGAACATCCATCAACACCACATCGGGAAGGTTCTCTTCAACGAACGTGACTGCTTCCTCACCTGTAGCCACCTCACCGATGACGGTCAGGTCAGCGGCGCTATCGAGTACCAGTGCATTCCCCAGCCTGGCCGGCGCCTGGTCGTCGGCGATGAGCACCCTAATCACTGATCTGGCCTATCCGGAGAGTAGCCCGCGTTTGCCAACCCCTGGGCGATCGCGGGCCTGTACTGCTGGTGCCCTCGAAACTAGCGGCACGGGTGGCAATACCGATCAAGCCGCGCCCCGTGCCAACGTATGAAGCTTGAGCGGGCCGCCCGTCATCAAGGATCGAAATATTTACCTCGCTACCGCAGACAGCAATCTCCACCGTCACCTCGGTAGCCCCGCTCGCGTGACGCAGCGCATTGGTGAGGCCTTCCTGGACGATCCGATAGATCGTCGCGGTCAGCACGGCGTCCTCAGGCACGGGATCTCCGCTCTGTGTCAGGTGCACAGGAAGTCCGGCTTCCCGGAACCCGTCTACCAGATTATCCAGAGAAGAAGGGTCAGAATCGAAACCATATCGTGCGTCGCCGAGACCATCATCGGCTTCGCGCAAGATCGCGAGGGTACGCCGCATATCGTCCAGAGCTGTACGGCCGACCTCTCCTAGTTGATCCAGAGCATGGCGAGAACGCTCCGGATCGGCTTCCCACCCAGAGCGTGCACCGTTGGAAAGGGCGACCATGACGGTCAGCGCGTGGCCGATGACATCGTGCACCTCTGTGGAGATCCGCGAGCGCTCCACCGCACGAGCATGGCTTTCGCGTTGTACGACGAGTTCTAGTTTGGCCTGATTTCGTTGATGCAGATGCCGCACCGCCACCCCCGCTGCCAACGCCACGACTACGTAGGGATCAACGACGCTGGTACCCACTCCTACCGGTGGAGGATCGCTGGTGACCGGAGGCGCAAAGGCTCCGAGCATGATTTTGACAGTTGTACCGAGGAGAGGAAGGACAACCCCGATGCAATAGCCGAAAAGCGCCGTCGCCAAACCGCTGCGGACGGCGACCAGAAACACTGCGACGCAGAGAATCATTGTCAGACTACCGGTCTGCGCTACTGCAGCCCCCAAGGCCACTACGACCAGTGCGACGAGTGGGTAGTTCCTGTGCCACAGAAGAACGACGCCGGCCATCAGTACGGAGACGAATGTCCACCCCCACTTGTCTGGACGGCTCATCAGCAGAGCCAGCAGTGGTAGAAACACCATTAATAAGATCAGGGGTAAATCGATCAGAAAGTCATGGTGCTTTTCCCTAGAAAGCTTCGGTCCTGTGCGATTCCGCTTTGCAACTGTCACCAACGATGAGTTGTCCGTTTCTGTGCCAACAGCTGTCATAGCGTCCTCTCTTCTCGATCTCCACCTTCGTCGTGCTTCACGAGCAATCTATCAGTGGTGAGTTGTCTTAGGGTCTGTACCGGGGCGATGGTTTCCGAGCCTTTACGGGTACAGATCAGGAGCTGACGCGATGGTGCAGGCTGGCCCGCCACGGGTATCCGCACCGCTTGAGCACCATAGCGTGCGAATCGGGAGGTCAGGCTGACTGCACCAGTAGCTTCGATCAGATCAGCCACCGACTGGGTAGTGTGCCCGTGATGAGTGGCTGAAGGCACGAAACCCGCAGCGTGGCAGGCACCCAAAATCTCGTCACGTCCCGGCTGACCGACGCCAGGCAGTACCCACGGATACCCGCTCAGTTCTGACAGCTCAATGGTCTTCCGCTCTGCAAGCGAACTGGTGGAGCTGACAAGCGCATCAATGGGTTCCTCCACCAGCCGCTGCTGGTAGAAACGCCGGTCGCCGACAGGTGGCACACCAGCATGAGCGACGACAATACAAACATCGAGCTCATCAACAACCAACTGGTCAAAGCACTCGGGGACTTCGACTTCGGAGAGTCTGAACTGAAGCAGCGGGTACTGCGCCTCCATTTCACGCAGGTGTGGAATCACCAGTTGTGACAGTGCGGTCGGGTGGGCCCCTATCCGCAAGAGTCCAGTGACCTGAGCTGCATCTTCGGTCAACGATGCCTTCGTTTTCTCCCAGGCTGCGACAGTGTCATTGGCGAACTCAACCAGACGTTTTGCCGCCGTAGTCAACCGCACGCCCCTCCCCTGGTGTTCCAATAACTCAAACCCCAACTCGTCAGCGAGACTTCGTAA
The DNA here is from genome assembly GCF_007673095.1 of Corynebacterium glyciniphilum AJ 3170. Lineage (GTDB taxonomy): Bacteria > Actinomycetota > Actinomycetes > Mycobacteriales > Mycobacteriaceae > Corynebacterium. The sequence continues at coordinate 121,737 of NZ_VDYZ01000010.1, read as the reverse complement.
TTGTCGGGAGTATCCAGAGACGCTGCGCTGCAACAGTTCCGCGGCTTCTGTGATCGTGCCCGCTTTCTCCAACACCCGCAGCAGTTCTATTCGCCTGTCCAGCATGACCCTATTGTAAACAGTTCTGTTGAAGATTAAGAACTAGACATTCACATTCACCGTAGGGAGGATGGGGTCAATCTGTCCGAGTCCTAAGCAAGAAGGTGATGGTAATGGGCGAGCTGCTGGGATTCGCTGCTGCGGTCATGTTCGGAGCCTCCCACTTCTTCAACGGCGTCCTCACCCGACAGATACCGGCAATGAAGGTCGCCATATACTCCCAAGCTGGCGGTGCGGTACTCTTCGCAGCCTGGGCAGTCACGACCTGGGATACGTGGCCGCGCAGCGACGACCTCATCTGGGGCGGCATTTCCGGACTAGGGGCAGGGGTCGGTGTCGGTGCCCTTTACGAAGGCATGCGTGCTTACCGCATTTCTGTTGTCGTGCCGGTGACCAGCATCGTCTCAGTAACAGTACCGTTCCTCCTCGCGATACTGGTCCTCGGAGACCATGTAGAGCCCTTGCTGATAGTGGCTGCTGTGGCGCTCGTTCCGGCAACGTGGCTGCTCGGTCGACCGTCCACTTCGCCGAAGTCCTCAACGACGTCCCCCTCGGAATCATCCCCGCTGCGGGCGGTCACCGCGGCAAAGCGTGCCGGCAATCCTAATAGGGCCGCAGTGGGCTACGGACTGATCGCTGGCCTCGGCTACGCTACCCAGCTGTTCGCTCTGAGTAGACTCTCGTCACCTGAACCAGCGATGCCAATGTTGATCGGCCAACTGGCCAGCTTCCTGCCGCTACTGCTTCTACTCGGTCTGCGCCCCATACGTGATACATCCTCTGGAACAAGAAGTGCCGCCGGCAAGGCAGCGCTTGTAGGCGGCTTGGCCGCGCTGGCGATGGTCTCCTACTTGTACGCCACCCGCGAGGCAGACGCCCTGGCGCCAGTAATGGTCGCCATCGCTCTCTACCCGGCACTGCCTGTGCTGCTCGCTCTGCTGGTGCTCAAGGAACGCCTCAGCCGCCTACAGGTCACCGGCCTGGCTATCGCCGCGGTCGCCCTACCGGTGATCAACATCGCCAGCTAACTTCGTAGTCCCAGTAACGTTCACTACTCCGCAACATGTAGCGGCCCAAACGATGTACTCGGAGTACTCGGATTAGTTGTCTGCATGTACCGGCTGGACCGTGCACACGACACCGACACTGAGCACCAGGATCACGCCGGCGAAGATATCGACGGCCGTCACCGTGCCGAGCCACGTTGCAAGAAACCCCACGCCGATGGTCGGTAGTCCGACGCCCGCGTAGGTCGCGACATAGAACGCGGACGCTGTTGCGGCCTCAGTGCCGTCCGGCGCCGCGTCCGCGCTCTGCCGCATCGCTCCCATGAACCCCATCCCCTGCCCTACTCCTGCAATCACTGCGGAGGCCAGAACCACACCAATCGACTGCGTTATCCCTGCAACGAGAAGTGCCACCAGGCCGAGTGCGAGGGCCATCAGACCGGAACGTTCCAGAGTGTCTCCGCGGAGATGAGCGACGACAGGCTGGATCGCGGCGGCAACCACCAGCACCAGTCCGGCGGCCATGCCTGCAACCAGCAATGAATCATTCCCCGTCAATGTCGTGACATATGTCGGCACGATGGAGAGGAACACTGCCGTCACGGCCCACCCGGTGAAGCTGACGGCACAGGCGGTGAAGAAGGCACGCTTCTGGGCCGGAATCTGCGGAATCTGTGGCAGTCGCGGGTGCCAATGTGCGCCGGTGCGTCCCAGGTCAGCCGGGAGGGAGAACAGGCCGACGGCAGCGAGCAGCAGGACGCCGACTTCGATCAGGTACGTCGTACGCGTCGGGGTGGGGATCAGCGCACCGGTGTATGCGGCAAAGATCAGAGTGAGCGTCAGCGGGGAGAAGTCGAATCGTTCGGCGTACACGGCGTAGAACGGCGACGGCATGTTCGTACCGACGATGAGGGCGAACAGTGCGAACCCGGAGCACACGAACATCGTCCGGCGATGCCGTGGGGTGGAGGTGGATACGGAGTAAGACATGTCCGGAAGACTAAGACTGAATCAGTTCGGGCCGGCCCGAAACATCACCGTTCTACGATCGAGGCATGCACAGCAACGAGCGACAGCACCATGGCGAAGCGGACCTCAGCGCCGTCGCGAAACTGATCGCCGAGCCGCCACGTGCGAAGGCATTGATGGCACTTCTCGACGGCCGATGGCTGCCGGCGTCGATGCTCGCACGGGAAGCTGGGGTGGCGAACTCCACGATGAGCGGGCACCTCGCACGACTTGTCGACGGAGGAATGATCGTCGCCGAGAAACACGGCAGGTACCGCTACTACCGGCTCGCCGACGCCACGGTGGCGGAGCTGGTTGAGGTGATGGCGCGGATCGCGCCGACGCTCACGATCAGCTCATTGCGTGCCGACACCCGCGCCCGCGTCGTCCGTCGCGCCCGACACTGTTATGACCATCTCGGCGGACGCCTGGCGGTGGCGATCACCGGTGCCATGGCGCGGGACGGCTACGTCGTCGCCCCGGAAGACGAGCCGCTGGCGACGGCAGACAACCCGCCCGACCACGTGCTTGATCCGATCGCTGTGACGGTCACCCGGCCCGGATCCGAGTTCCTCGGTCGGCTCGGTATCACCGTATCCGCCGGCAGCGCGGCACGGTGCTGCGTGGACTGGACCGAACACCGTCACCACCTCGCCGGGGCTCCTGGTAGAGCGATCCTCAGTGTCTGTCGCGACCGGGGCTGGCTCCGTCCTGCACCGCACTCGCGGGCCATGCAGCTCAGTGACGACGGTCGCGACGCGTTGGAGGAATTGTTCGGTGTGGACCTCTGCGAGAAGCCCTCGCGGTAGGTGGCACGGGGCCGTAGAATTGGGGTCCGCACTTCACGGAAAGGCGCTGACCATGACGGATTTCACCACACTGACCGGTATCAACGGTTACCGTGCCGTATTTTCCGAGGTGTTCGACGTTATGAGCGATACCGACGTCGAGCCGATCATCGAAGCAGCCCACAGCAGCGTCCTGGAGGGCTGGGAGCCCACCGTGGCGGACATGCAGAGTCTGGCGGATCGTAGTCAGCGCGACGGCCCGTCCTACCTGACGAGTACAGAGGTCGACGGGTTCGCCGACGACGGTGGCACGCCAGGGCGGGCGAAGGAGCCCGCGCCCGAACCTGATGTCTGGAGGAGCTACTTCTACCCCGGCACCACGGTGATGCGGAACCACCTCGGCATCCGGGACGACGCCCGCCTCAGCGCCGTTGAACATGTGGTGGCGACAGGTCGGGGGTTGACATTCGCCCGCGGGGAGCTCGCGGCCGAAGGGGAGAGCACCAGCGACCGTCTGTCGTCGATCCACCACATGCTGTTCGCGGAGATCTACGCATGGGCCGGCCAGCCGCGGGTGGTCAACATGATGAAAGGCACGCACGGGTTCGGCGACCACCACAGCATGAGCATGTACATGCGCCAGCTCGACCGCTCCATCGACGGGGTCGCCTGGGAGGACGCCACGTTCGAACAGACTGTGGATGCGTTGGCCGACATTCACACCGACCTGAACTTCGCCCATCCGTTCCGGGACGGCAACGGGAGGGTCTCCCGGTTGTTCATGAATGATCTCGCGCATCAGCACGGCGTGGAACTGCACTTCAACCGGGTCAGTTGCGAAGACTGGATCCGTGCCTCGGCAGCAACGTTCCTGGATCCTTCCGGGATTCACACCGACTCGACGCCACTGCGACAGGTCTACCGTCTGGTGGCGTCGGGACCGGACAGCTCCCGAGCGGAGGGAGCGGGTCAGAGTTTCCGCCCGTGAGGAGCGGGTGAGAGTTCATTTCCATCTGATGCAGGGGCTACTGGCGCCCTGAGTGACTGGGGATCAGTCGGCTTCCGCCTCATCGCCGATCAGCGCAAGCAGTCCAGGGAAGCGCACATCGAGATCTTGGCGGCGAAGAGTCACCCCGCTCCTGTTGCCACGGTCCACCTGACTCACCAGCCCCGCCTCCCGGAGCACCTTGAAGTGGTGACTCCTCGTGGATTTCGACAGGCCCAACCCGAAGCTCGTGCAGGAACGCTCACTGCCGTCAGCATCGTGGACCAGCGCTCTGATGACCCGCCTGCGGTGTGGATCGGCCAGCGCTGACAACACTGCGCCGAGTTCGATCTCGTCCGGCTCCGAGGGCTGCGACTGACTGGTCACGGCACTTCCTCTCTGCGTCTTTCGATGCACTACTGAAGGTTCGTCTTGCATCGTACCTCATGGACGTGCTTGCATAGGTTCGTCGATAATCGAACCTTAGATACTCATCGAACCACAGGAGTGTTCATGCCCCGTCCCCGACTACTGCTGACAGTGATCCTGTTCGCACAGTTCGTCATCCCGTTGTCCATCTCCGGTACTGCCGTGGCACTTCCCGGCATCGCCGCAGACCTCGGATCCGACCCGGCCCCACTGCAATGGGTCGTCAACGGCTTTAACGTCTCTTTCGCCATCTGCACCATCGCCTGGGGAGCCTTCTCTGACCGCATCGGATACACCCGCTCCTTCCGTATCGGCATCGTGATCGCCGCCGCCGGCGGCGTCATCAGTGCACTGGCACCCACGCTGGACATACTCGACACCGGACGGGTGATCGCCGGTATCGGATCGGCGGCCGTGCTCACCGGAGCAGCACCGTTGATGACGTACCTGTTCGAGGGCCCCGCCCGGGCCAAGGCATTCGCCTTGTTCGGCACGATCAACGGGCTCGGACTGGCTGCCGGCCCGGCGATCTCCGGCATGCTGCTCTCCGTCTGGGGCTGGCGCGGAATCTTCACCGTGCAGGCCATCGTCCTGGTCATTGCCCTGCTGGGGTCCACCCGGCTGCCTCAGCTCGGTCGCGGCGAAACGTCGCTGCGCCAGCTCCTGGACTTCTCGGCGTTGAAGGCACCGAGGTTCCTCGCCATGACGCTCGTGCCAGTCGCCGGCGCCATCGGGTTCGTGACGTTCCTGACCTACCTCCCCAGTGCACTCGGGGCGATTCACAACCTGTCCGCCGGCGCGATCGGTGCCCTGATGCTCACGATGACAGTCCCGGTCCTCATCGCTCCGACACTGATGCACCGCATCATGCAGTCCGGGCGAGCTACACCCACTGGTGTTATCGCAGCCTCCTTCGCCATGCTCGTCATCGGTGGCGTTGGCGTCGTCCTCCTCCTGCGCCCGGATCTCCCCGTCGCGGCAGGTGTCGCCCCCATGGTCTTGCTCGGCCTGGGTTTCGGACTGCCGCTGGGATTCGTCGACGCCGAAGCGCTTGCCGCCGTGCCCTCAGAGCGTGCCGGTGCCGCGTCCGGAGTCATCAACCTGTTGCGAATCGGCTCGGAAGCTGTTTTCGTCGCCGCCTATGCCGCGATTCTCGCCGCGATCGTCACCAACGCATTGCCCGGAAACACAGGCCAACTGGTCGCGTCCGGTGGCAGCGGACACCCCTGGATCTACCACGACGGTCTCGTCGCCGCCGCGCTGACCATGGTCGGCCTGGTAGTGCTGCTCGGGATCGTCTTCGTCATCATTCACCGAGTGTCGGTCCGCACATCTCGGGAGAATGCGGCGGCCGAGGCGGCCACGGACATGTTGCACTCCCGACAATGACGGTCGTCCGCGCGCCATGAGACGCTCATCGCGAGGGTAAGGCTTACGGTACGCTGTCGAGGTGAACTCCCGGTACGTCGCCTATATCGATGAGTCATCCGCGCCCCGACCGCCGAAGCACCAGGAATACATGGTGTGCGCAGCAATCATCGACACCGAGCATCTGGACGCCGTGCGCGATGCGCTCGTCCAATTGCGACTGCCCGGACAGATCAAACTGCACTGGACCGACGAAAGCAGTAAGCGACGCCAGCGGATCATAGACACCGTCTGCGCCCTCGACTCAATGCAAGCGATCATCACCCACCGTAGCGAGCCGAGCAGGAAAACAGAACGCTACCGCAGGAAATGCCTGGAGCAGCTCTACTTTGAGCTCTCGGAGATGGGTGTCCAGAACATCACCCTGGAAAGTCGACAAGTTGCACAGAACCGCCGCGATGTCGCCCACATCGTGGCATTGCAGGGACAAGGACAGCATCCTGAACTGCGACTACGACACAAGCGTGGCGGCGATGATCCGTTGTTGTGGATCCCGGATACGGTCCTCGGAGCGCTCAACTCTGCACACCTTGGACAGTCACACTATTGGGAGTCGCTGGAGGACAAGGTCATTCTTCATCACCCCACCCCGGGGTCACTTCAGAGAGAAGCGAAGACCCCGAGTCCAGTCGTCCGGCTGGGGTCTCGGGGTCTTCTTCCGATCCTGTCGTAACAGGTGGCAATGTCTCTAGGCTAGCACGGGTGCGGACTTGTGTTGAGTAGGCCGAGTACCGGATCACCCCGCGCGGCGAGGAACTCCGCCCCCTTCTGGTCGAGCTCTATCGCACGGGGCAGGCCCTCAGGGCATCTAACGGTAGCGTTGAACGGCATGAGGTCTTCGGCTCCTGTTCTCACTAGCCCGGATTCCAGCGTGCCCCCGGTGCCTGCTTCCTCCCCAGAACCTGGTTCGTGGTTCCGAGACCACATGTGGCTCGTCGACCTGCTGATCGTGCTCGCGGTATTTCTCTACAATCTGCCCATTGTTCCGAGCTATTCCGACGGGGCAGCACATCTGGGTGGGCTGGTCGCGGTGTCCGTGATGCTCTGTCTCCCCTACCTGCTACGACGACGCCATCCCACAGCGGTGCTGGGCATCATCGTCCTGGCTGCCTGCATACAGCTTCTACTCGGCGCACCGGTCCTCGCCGCGGACGTGATGATGCTGTTCGCCATCTACAACCTCTCCACATCACGCCCCTGGTGGATTTCCTTGACCGGCACCCTCGTAGCGCTGGTCTGGCTGATGATCGCCACACTCCCCCACCTCGGCAACGAGTTCCTTAATGCGGGTGAAATCGGTGTGTTGACCGTGGTCGCTTTCTGGGTCTGGACCTGGGGCATCCTCGTACGCACCCGGCGCGCCTACGTCGCCGGACTACGGGAACGCGCTGAACAGGCGGAACAAGCTCGGGAGGCCGCCACCCGTATCGCTGTCGCAGACGAGCGTGCCCGCATCGCGCGGGAGATCCACGACGTGGTCTCGCACAGTCTGAGCGTCGTCATACTGATGTCCGAGGGTGCAGCCGCGAAGGTGAGCGACGAGCCGGACCGGGCGCGGTCAGCGATGGTGCAGGTACGCGACACCGGCCGGACCGCCCTGGCGGATATGCGACGGATGCTAGGTGTCCTGCGGGAGGACGAACCGGGATCCGATGCCCCGCAACCCGGGATCGACCAGTTGGACACGCTGATCAATCAGTCGAAGACAGCGGGCCTTCCAGTGGCGCTCACTATTGACGGCGACGCCGGAGCGGTGACGGATGGCATGGGTCTAACCGTCTACCGACTCGTGCAGGAGGCGTTGACCAACGTGCGCAGACACGCCGGCCCGGACGTCACCCTGGTGGATGTGTCTGTGTCCTGCCTCCCGGATGCAGTCCGGGTACACGTGACGGACGACGGCGACGGTCTGGAACAACACGAAAAGGCTAGCGCCGACGGCCACGGTCTGGTCGGTATGCGGGAACGCGTCGCCGCATACGGCGGAACGCTGACAGCAGGCCCGCATAGTAGTGGAGGATTCGAGGTCCTCGCGACGCTACCGAGGGAGGTCACCCGATGAACGTCCGGCTGGTGCTGGTCGATGATCAGGAGATGGTCCGGATGGGCCTGCGCATGGTGTTGGAGTCCCAACCGGGTATCGAGATCGTCGGAGAAGCGGATGACGGTGACACCGCCCTGGCGCTGCTGGAGAGAACCCCAGCGGACGTCGTCCTGATGGACGTCCGTATGCCCCACATGAGTGGTGTCGAAGCGACCCGCCGCCTGATGGTACATCCAGATGCTCCGAGTGTGCTGATCCTGACGACCTTCGATCTCGACGAGTACGCCTATGACGCGCTGCAGGCCGGCGCGTCGGGGTTCCTGCTCAAGGACACGCCGGTGGACGAGGTCATCTCCGCTATCCACCATGTCCATGCCGGAGACGCCGTCGTCGCGCCGAGCACGACCCGGCGCCTCCTCAACCACTTCACCCGGGCCCGTCCGACTGCCTCCGACGACCGCGATGCTCATGCTCGGTTGGACGCGCTCACCGCGCGGGAGTACGAGGTGCTCCAGTTGGTCGCGCGTGGACTGTCGAATGCCGAGATCGCCGCCGAACTTGTCCTCGCCGAGGGAACGGTGAAAGTCCACGTGAGCCGGATTCTCACCAAACTGGATCTCCGTGACCGGGTGCAGGCAGTCATCCTCGCCTACGAGACCGGGATCATCGCCACCGGCGACGGGTGACTGGCCACCGGGTATATCTCAGGTAGTACGTCGAAGATATGTCCGCAGGCAGACGTTTTTCTCTTGCGGTGGCGCGACGATGAGGTCATGTCGTCTCCCATCGTCTCCACGAGCAACCTGACCAAACGCTACGGGCAACGCACCGTCGTCGAGGATGTGAACCTGCGCGTCCCCGAAGGGTGCGTGTACGGGTTCCTGGGCCCGAACGGCGCCGGGAAGTCGACGACGATGAAGATGCTGTTGTCACTGATCCAGCCCTCGAGTGGTGAGGTGCAGATCATGGGCCGGCCCATGAACCGGTCCACCCGGCGTCAACTGTTGGGCGGGATCGGCTCCCTCATCGAGTCTCCTCCGGGCTACGCCCACCTCACCGGGGCGGAGAACATGCGGCTGGTGCAACGACTCCTGGGGTTAACTGACCAGCAGATCGACCATGCCGTGCACGTGGTGCGTATGGAGCACCAGATGGACAAGAAGGTCCGGGAGTTCTCCCTCGGCATGAAACAACGTCTCGGCATCGCGATGGCTCTCGCTCGACAGCCGCGCCTGTTGATTCTCGATGAACCGACCAATGGTCTCGATCCTGCGGGTATTGAGGAAGTACGTGGGCTGTTACGTTGTCTGGCCGACGACGGAGTGACCGTCATTGTGTCATCCCACCTGCTCGGTGAAGTCGACAAGACGGCCACTATGCTCGGTATTCTCAGCCAGGGCCGGATGATCTTCCAGGGGACCCGTTCTGAGTTGATGGCTGCGACCACGCCAGACGTCATCATCACCTGCTCAAACCCTCGCGAGGCGACCAGGTTGTTGGCGTCGTTCGACGCCCGGTTCACCGAGGACAATACTGTCGCTGTTCCTGGCATTGATAACCCGCAGACCGCCGCGATCGTTGCGGCACTGGTGAGTGAGGCAATCGATGTCTACGGCATCCGCCGCGACGAACAGACCCTCGAAGACGTGTTCATGAGCCTCACCGCAGGCGGTGGGTTGTGATGTGGACCACGGTCGTCAATGAGTTCGCGAAGATGCGACACCTCCGGGTCGGAACGATCGCCGCAGTCATGGTCATCACCGTGCTCGGTCTGGCGATGGTCGGCCTCCTGTCCGACCCTGCTTTCGACCCGGACACCACCACCGCCTGGAACTCGCTACTCGCCGGGATGTCGCTGGGCACGCCGCTGGTCGCACCATTGCTGCTGGCGGTACTCGCCTCACGGCAGACCGACATCGAACACCGGGGCAACGGGTGGCTGTTGCAGACGACAGCGGGGCTGGCTCCCGGAGCCGTGTGCCGCGCCAAATTCCTCTCACTCGGTTCAATTGTCACAGCGATCACCGCGGTGGTGAGCCTGGGCGCAGCGGCGGCCGGTCGGGTCCTGGTCGGGATCTCCTCACCACTTCCGGTAGGCCACTGGATAGGCTTCACGGTCTGCATCCTCCTGGTCAACCTCGTGCTGCTGGCATTACACATCCTCCTCGCGGCAAAGGTCGAGAACCAGCTCATCGGACTGGGACTCGCCGTCCTCGGCACGCTCCTGGGGCTGTTCTCCCGGAACGTTCCCGACGTCCTGGCCCACTTCACTCCCTGGGGCTACTACGCCCTTGCCGAGGCTGCGAATTTCCAGGACGGCGTGATGGTCACCGTGCCCATCCCCTACGCGGGCTTCGTCGGCCTCGCCGTCGTCGCAACGGCGGCTTTTATCCTTCTCACCAGCAGACTCGACCGCCAGGAGGCCTGACATGCGCGCTCTCAGCGTTGAAATGATCAAACTCAAGCGTTCCCTGAGCTGGCTCGTCGTCGTGCTCCTGCCGATCGCGGTTACGGTACTCGGCGCCGCCACCAACCTCACCCGCGGTGAACAACCCGAGGACGGCTGGCACACCGTCTGGCTCCAGTCCGTCGGTTTCCACGGCTTGTTCCCCCTGGCGCTCGGTGTCGCGGTCCTCGCCTCTCTGGTCTGGCGCAGCGAACATCACGGGAGCAACTGGAACGCACTCATGTCCGGTCCGACACCGACGGCGACGATCGTCGCCGCGAAGTCTGCTGTCGTCGCAGGCATGGCTGCTCTGATACAGCTGATCATGCTCGGCGCCGTCATCGTTGTCGGCGCAGTTGCTTTCGATCTTCCCGGAATGCTCCCGGCCGAGTACCTGTGGACCACACTGCTGGTCATCATCGCGGTCGTCCCGTTGGCCGTCCTGCAGTCGAGTTTTTCGATGCTCTCCCGGTCCTTCGCCGCCCCCATTGCCGTCGCACTCGTCGGCACCGGAGTTTCCGTCGTCGCGTTGATGGTCATCGGCACACCTGCCGTCATCTCGCCCTACGGGTTGGCGACCCGCGCCACCCAGCTTGGCACCGGTACGTTCTCCGACACTGGCACCGTGACCGTCGGAGGCGTCGTCACCGTCCTGGTCGCCTCAGCAGCGCTGACGGTCGCACTGATCGCGGCGACTACCGCGATCCTGGAACGCCGGGACACCCGCGGCTGATCGCACCCACACCACCATCGAGCCTGACCTCACGACAAGGAGAACAGTATGTCCGCTCCGAACCCCTATCAACGCCCCTCCGACTCTACCGACCCGATGCCTCATGACGGGCGTGCGACCTCGGAGAAGTCCGCCACCAGGCAGGGCATCGCCTCACTCATCCTCTGCGCGGCCGCGGTCGTTTCCGCACCGGTGTCCCTCCCCCTCCCCATTCTCGGCTTCCTTCCAGCAGTCTTCGCGGGGATAGGAATCATCCTCGCGAGTGTCGGGCTGCGTCGGGCGACGCACGACACGGGTCTAGCCGTCACTGGCCTGGTTCTCTCGGTCCTCCTGTTTGCGGCCCTCGGCGGTGTCGCCACCTTCTGGCATGTGATCGTCGCTGGCCCAACGGTCTCCGACCCGTGGTTCCAGGATGCCCTCGACCAGGTGTGGGATCGCTTATTCGGGTCCTGACAGGACCACCTGTTCGGAAGGGTTGAGGTGACGACGTGAGTTCACAGGTGGTCGGCTCGGTCATGCTCCAGACAAATCCTGGCAGGATGGAAATCATGGACACCGATCAGGTCGTAGTTTTCATCCACGGACTCGGAGAATCACCGGATGCCTGGTCCCACCAGATAGTCTCACTACCTCAGGGTTTCAGCGGCATCGCAGTCAACATCCCTGGCCTCACAGCAGCAGCGCCTTCTACCGGGTTCAGTCTCGACGTTGCTGCGGCGGATGTCCTCTCGCTGCTCGACCGCCGCGGAATCGACAGCGCACATCTCTGCGGACTCTCTCTCGGAGCCATGGTCGCCTTTCGCATCGCCGCGGACCGGCCGGATCGCGTCCGCTCACTCACCATGGCCGCTGGCCAGGTAAAGCCTCCGCGGATCCCCATGGCAATTCAGAACGCCATCATGCGGGTACTTCCCGAAAAGCTCGTCTCATCGGAGAACGCGTCCAAAGCCCAGATGCTTGACGTCCTCCGCACAGTCGCAGCGACTGACTTCTCCGACGAGCTTCCGACGATCACCGTACCGACTCTCGTGCTCTGTGGTGCCTGGGATCCCGCAAACCGCCCTGCGGCGCGCCAGTTGGCAACGAATATCCCGGGTGCGACGCTGCAGATCATCGGCGGAGCCGGACATCAGTCGAATATCCAGGCACCGGAGCGGTTCTCCGCGGCGCTCAACAACTTCCTCGCTCCACTGTCAACCAGCCACGGAGGTTGACAACGCGGCGACATGAACTAAAGTAGGTGCATGCACACACACTTAGAAGATCGGAGATCAACGTGCCGGGCAATATCAGCGAAGCGTGGTCGCAGGTCGCGGCGTTTGCCTCCGCCGTGGACGCCAGCCTCGACAAGTGGCTCGGCGACAACTACCGTCTCGGCCTGACAGAATACCGCGCCCTGACGCACCTGAGTCAGTCGCCGGACAAGGAGTTACGGATCGCGGTTCTCGCGCAGAGTGTCGGCCTCACCTCGACGTCGACGACCCGCCTGGTCAGCCGACTTGAAGCCAAGGGACATGCCCGACGTGATGTGTGCCAGGACGACGGACGCGGCGTATACGCCGTGATCGACCAGCCGGGGGAAACACTGCTGTCCGAGGTCCGCGAACCATTCGCGGCGCGAATGCAGGACCTGCTGAGCGAACCGAAGAAACACTTCCCCCATCTGGAGGTCAACTCCGTCGCCTCGTCACTCGCGGAGGTGAACGCGCTGCTCACACCCTGACGCCTGCAACATCTCGGCCCTATTTTTTTACCCATATAGGTGCATGTACACACAATTAAAGAGAGGATGATCTCCATGCCGACCACCATCGACGTATTCGTCGACTACGTCTGCCCCTTCTGCTTCCTCGTGGAGCCGGCCATCAACGAACTCAAACGCGATCGCGACGTGGAAGTGACGATCCACCCCTTCGAACTGCGTCCCACCCCGGTACCAACGCTCCGGCCAGAGGACGACTACCTGCCGCGGGTGTGGGAACAATCGGTCTACCCGATGTCCCGGCGCGTCGGGATACCGGTCACACTACCGTCCGTCTCACCTCAACCCCGCACGGAGAAAGCGTTCATGGTCCTGCAACTTGCCCACGAACAGGGCAAGGCTGAGGCGTACTCGGAGGCGATGTTCGCCGCATTCTTCCAGCAGGACCGCAACATCGGCGTCGACGACGTCATCATTGACATCGCCACCTCCGTCGGACTTGACCGGGCAGAGGTTGAAGAAGCACTGCAGAGTGAGGCGCGCCGCGACCGGCAACGCGCCGCCCAGGACTACGCAGTGAACACCGTCGGCATCGAAGCGGTCCCCGGCATCGTGGTCGACGGGACCGTCCTGCGCGGAGTTCCGTCTGCCTCCCGGTTGAAGAAAGTCGTCGACGAGGTGCAGTCATGAACACCGACACCCGAAACCTGACCGACCTCATGGCGCAGGCGGTCGACACCTGCACCGCTCACGTCGAGGCAGGCGGCCTCCCGTTCATCGGTGTGCTGGTCAACCCCGCCGGCGAGCCTGCATCCGGGTTCGGCGCGAACCGGGTCGCAGAGTCCGGCGACCAGACGGCACACGCCGAGATCGTCGCCATGCGCGACGCACTGACCCGCCACAATCTCGACTCCCTCGACGGTCACATCCTCTTGGCCACCGGCGAGCCGTGTGGGCTGTGTTACCGGTACGCGCTCGACCATGGCGTCACCCGGATCCATGTCGCCGTCGACCGCGATGACGTCGCCGAATTCGGCTTCGACTACCGCGCGAGCTACCGGGCTTTCGGCGTCACCGACACGACACGTGACCGCCTCTACCGTCACCTCCCGGTCCCGCGCGGCGGCGAGCCCTTCACCCGCTACCTGACACTGCAGCATTCCCCCGAACCGAAAGGAACATCATCATGAACTGGCTCTACCTCGGCATTGCGGTCATCTTCGAAGTCGCTGTCGGCATCTCGGCAGGAAAAGCCGACGGCTTCAAGAACCTCTGGTGGACGATCTCCACTCTCGTCTCCGGTGCCATTGCGACCTTCTTCCTCAGCCTCGCCCTGCTGACGTTCGATGTCGGTGTCGGATACGCACTCTGGACGTCACTGGCAGGCGTCGGCATCGTCATCGTCGGCGCACTATTCCTGGCACAGAAACTCACCTGGAGAAAGCTCCTGGGTATCGCTGTCGTCATCGGTGGCGTCATCGGACTCAACCTCGCCGGCACAGCCTGAAGCACCCACAACTTCCCCGAAAGGACATCCCCATGACAACGACAACCTCACCTGACAGCCCCACCCGGACCGAGGGTAAGGGCAGCGGCTGGATCGCCCTGCTCATCGCCGGCGGTTTCGAGGTCGGCTACGCCCTCAGCGTCAACGGCAGCGCCGGGTTCACTGACCCGCTCTGGTCGATCATCGCCGTGGTGTTTTTCCTGTTCACGTTGTTCTTCCTCAGCATCGCCCTCAAACGGATCGACGTCGGTATCGGCTATGCCGTGTGGGCCGGCATCGGTGCCGTCGGCGCCGCCGTCCTCGGTCCGGTGTTCTTCGACGAGACCCTGACACTGGTCAAGGCATTGTGGCTGGCGGTCATCATCGCCGGCGTCGTCTGGCTGAAGCTGGCCGACAGCCCGGCGCTCGAAGCCAGGACCCCGACAGCAGCGTGACCAGGCCGAAACCCGTCTGTCCACCAGGGGCCTCGGTGGAGCCCCGTGTATCGTCGCTGCTACTATCGGTCGACAGATCGACATATCGGGTTTCGACGCATAGGAGGAGACGCAAATGGCTGCAGATGCCGAAGAGGCTGAACCCCTGTCCGCCGAGGCTCTGCTCACAGCACTGAAGGCGCTGGCCAACCCGGTCCGCCTGCAGATCATGGACTGGCTGCGTGACCCGGACACCGAGTTCGCCGACTACGAACCCATCGCCGACCGTAACGAGGTCGGCGCCTGCGTCAGCCACATCCAGGCAAAAAGCGGTCTGGCGCAGTCTACCGTGTCGTCCTACATGGCAACCCTCGAGCGCGGGGGTCTCGTGCACTCCACCCGCGTGGGCAAGTGGACCCACTACAAGCGTGACGAGAAGCGCCTGGCACAGATCAGCCAGGCCATTGCCCCACACGACGAGACAGCCTGACCCCCCTTCCTGCGGTATCGCCAGTCCTGCTCAACTCCCGAAGGACATCCGGCCACCGCGCCAATCAGTCGCGCGCAGGAACTGCTCCCAACTCAGCGGACCAGTGCCGAGTCCCCGACTCCACTGCAAGTCACGGTCCTCCCGGTAGTACCCGAACTCGACTGCATATTCGGCCATACCAAGAATCTCATCGACTTCAAGAGGATTGTCACCGAGCGCAGGGAAAAACTTCAGTAGTTCCTCCCTGGAGTAGGCGTCCCGGTACTCGGCCTTGAGCCCCCGTGACGCGAGAAAAGGTCTCGACCATGTCGCGTGGCGAGATTTCCTCGCCGACCACAGGAAGGCAGGCACCACGGTACGTCCCGGGATCGGAGAATATCTCAAGCACTGCCGGACCAGTCGCGGTGGTCGGGTCGACGAACGGTGCGCGGAAGTCTTCAGGAAGATAGAACGGCATTAGCACTCTGTCGCCCTCAACGCGCGGGACATAGTATTCCAGCGCGTTGGTGTAGAAGAACGACAGCATGATGATGGCGTGATCGACAGGTAACCCTCGGATGTGCTCGGCAATGAACGCCTTGTCGGTGAAATGCGGAGCATACTTGGTCCCAGCCGATCGCTCCTGAACGTTCTCGAGCGCACTGAAGACGATATGTCCTACCCCTGCTTCTACCGCGGCGTCGGCGAGTTGGGATCCCAGCGGAAACTCCGCCGTCGAGGGCGGCGCTATCGGAGGTGTCATGAGGAACGCGCCGTCGGCCGACTGGAAAGCCTGCACGAACTCGTGTTGATGCCCCAACTCGAGCGGAACGGTGACGATCTCCGCTCCGAGGTGCGCCAATTTCTGAGCTTGCGGAGAATCCGTGTTTCGTGTCAGTGCCCGGACCCGGAACCGTCCACTGTCCAGTAAGGAGGTAACCACGCTCCTGCCCTGTTTACTGGTCGCACCTGCGACAACGATGAGCGGCTTGTTTCTGGTAGACATCTTTTCCTCTGTCCTATCGTGTCTGATACCAGGCACGGACGATAACGGCAGCGCCGTCAGACCCCGAGATCAAGTAGTGACCGATTGTCGGCCACATTGCCACATTACGATTTTACGATATGTTGCGCAATCCTGGTGACTGCGCCAAAGGGGCCCTGCACGCGGCAGCTGTTACCTGTCCCTACCGGTGCTAGGCAACCGGGGGTTCTGGCTACCTCTCGCAGAACGAACGAGTGTGGGGGCATGACCACACGTACATGCCCCCACACAGGAGAAGATCATGGACCTGCAGCTTGATGGCCACGTCATCATCGTCACCGGAGCCACCAGCGGCATCGGCCTGGCTACCGTCCAGGAACTCGTCACGGAGGGTGCCCGCGTCGTCGCTGTCGCCCGCCACCGTCCCTCATCCGACCTCCTTCCACCCGGTGCCGACTTCGTGGCCGCTGACCTCACCGACCCCGGATCAGCGACCCGGCTGGTCGACCACGCACTCGACCGCCACGGTCATATCGACGGGCTGGTGAACAACGCTGCCCTGTTCGACACCCGCGACTCGTTCACCGATCTCGACGACGCACTGTGGGACGAGACGTTCGCCATGAACGTCGTCGCGCTCGTCCGTCTCACCCGTGCCGTCATTACCGCGATGCGGACCACGAACACGGCCGGCAGCATCGTCCACCTGGGTAGTGAGGCCGCCCGGATGCCCGATCCGACCATGTCCGCCTACGCCGCCTCCAAGGCTGCAGTGCTGTCGGTGTCGAAGTCGCTGGCCATCGAGTTCGGCCCCACCGGAATCCGGTCGAACGTGGTCTCCCCCGGCCCCACCCGGACCGCGCTGTTCGACGCACCCGGTGGGTTCGGTGACCAGCTCTCCACACGATTCGGCACCGACCCCGATACGGCGATCGAACGGTTCATCCGCGAGGAGCGTCGACTGCCGACCGGGAAGATCGGACGACCAGGCGAGGTCGCCACGGTGATCTGTTATCTGCTTTCCCCGCGTGCCGCACAGGTCACCGGTGCCGAGTGGTCCGTCGACGGTGGCGCGCTGCGCCAGATATGAGGCCGACCCATGAGCCCCACAGAACCCCACGTCGGTAGCCGGGTCGTTATCCGGGTGCAGACCCGGTGGGAGTACTCTCCGACGTCCGACGGGACCCACGTTCCGCTCCTCGTACACCATCCCGACCAGCCACGAGGCTGGCTGGTCTGGGCACACGGAGGGTCCTGGCAGTACGGGTCCGCCCGCCAGTGGGCACCCCTCACCGGCAGGATCGCCGCATTGTCTGGGTGGGCGGTTGTCTCCGTCGACTACCGTCTCGCCCCCGGCCACCACCATCCGGCGGCGGTTCTCGACACACTCGCCGCGCTCGATTGGGCTGAGCAACAGACGGACGGCCTGCCGATCGTCGTCGGTGGTGACAGCGCCGGCGGGACGATCGCCGCCCTCGCTGCCCTGACACGCCGGAACACCGGCGATCGGGTGCCACCGCAACTACTGGCCTACCCGCCCCTGGACCCTGAATGTTCCCGTGCGTCCTACCGCGGCGCACCAGGAGTGCCACCTGATCGTCCAGGCCTCGTGACCGCCTGGCGGCTGTGGCTGGGCGATCACACATCGCCCCGGTCCGTCCCCACCACTCCCCTGCAAGCCGACAGCCTCACCGGGTTGGCGTCGGTGTCCCTCATCGTCGGCGCCGACGACCCGGTGCGCGACGACGTGCGCGCCTACGCCGCCCGGCTGCAGGACGACGGCGTGCAGGTGGCACTACGCACGGTGCCGAACACCGGGCACGCCGACATCCTCGACCCCACCGGACTCGTCCTACCCGCCGTCGTCACCAGGCTCAACGAGCTCAGCGGTGACCGCGACCAACATCGATCCCACCACTACCTGGAAGGAAAACTCCCATGACCACCACAACCGCTCCCGCCCCGCTGGAAGCACTGACCCGCCACTTCATCGATCTCCGCGACGGTAACCACTTCGGCCACATCACCCGTGCCGGCAAAGAATCTGCGTTCACCGAGGCCGTACAGCTTCTCGATGGGCCGGCCCGACAGGTTCTCGTCGAGTTCAACGACCACCTGCTCGCCGGCACCGGCAAGATCGAGGTGACCGGCCTGCACCGCGACCAGCGCGGTGGCCTGCTCTCCTCGTGGTTGCTGACCTGGCCGGAGCAACGCGCGGCGAAACTGGCGCCGGTCAGCCTCATCGCGACCTACGGCGCCGGATTCCACCATCCCCACCTGCGCGGTGCCACCATCGGCGAATGGCCCCTGAACGTCGCCAGCCCGGAGCATGCCGATGAGCTGGTACCGGTGCTGCGCACCATCGCCGCGGCAGACATCCACAACCTGGTCTTCCAGGTCGGTGGTGACTGGCGGATCATCCCGGCCGTCCACCCCGCCACCGAGAGGCGGTCGGCATGAGGCTCTCCGTCCTCGACCAGGTCCCCGTCACCGACCACACCCCGACTCCAGCAGATGCGCTCGCCAGTAGTCTGCGCCTGGCACAAGAGGTCGAAGTGCTGGGCTACCATCGCATCTGGTTCGCCGAGCATCACCGCTCCGCCTCATTCGCCAGCCCCGCCCCGGAGATGATGGCCGCACTGGCACTCGAACGTACGGCGACGATCCGCGTCGGCACCGGTGGCATTCTGCTGCCCCGATACCAGGCGACGAAGGTCATCGAGGTGATGGGCCTGCTCGGCATGGTCCACGGCGACCGGGTGGACACCGGGGTCGGCAGGGCCGCTCTGGATGATCCCGCCTACGCGGAGAAGATCCATGCCCTCGTGGGATCACTGGGCGCCGAGCACCCCGCCGTGCCCGGTGAGCCGGACGGGAGGGTGTGGGTTCTCGGTGCCGGTGGTTCGGCGGCACCTCTGGCAGGAGGCCTCGGCGCAGGTTACGCGCACGGGCACTTCTTCGTCCTGCGCGATGGAGAGAAGGCCACCGCCGCCTACCGGGAGGCCTCGACGGCGAAGGATCACCGTCCCCATACGGTGCTGGCGGTACGGGCGGTCACCGCCGAAGACCCTGACCGAGCACAGCAGCTCGCCGATGCCATGTTGTTGTGGCGCGCCCGGAAGGACCTCGGATACGACGGGCCGGTTCCGTCCGTCGATGCCACCGCAGCCCACCAGTGGTCGGACGCGGAACGCACCCGGGCGAAGGCCCGGTCCACGGCGATCATCGCAGGCACTCCGGACGTGGTAGCTCAGCGGCTTCACGACGTCGCCAGGGACCATGGCGCGGACGAAATCATGGTCAACACGCTCACCAGCGACCCGGACGACCGGTTGACCTCCTACCGGCTACTGGCCGAACAATTCGCCGACTGAGCTTTCTGGGTTCTGCGTAAGCCAGGTGCCAAAATCGGTCGGATCGGAGGGGCCGCGGTGACCGATTCTGGCACCTGGCTCACGCCGGCCGGTGGTAGCGTCCCGACGCGACTCGGCGACGCGCATCAGTGCGCACAATAGCCGTTACACAGCAGTGAGCAGGCGCAGCGCTGCGAAGGACGCACTTCCCGGTTCCGCGGTATGGGTGAGGATGCGTTGGCCGTTGCCCTCAGGCAGATGCAGCACCTCGTAGTCCAACGTCATCTCACCGACCTCGGGATGGCGGAATCGTTTGGCTCCGTTGGTGCACAGACGAACGTCATGACCGGCCCACAGCCGCGCGAACTCCGGACTGTTCATGCTCAGCTCCCCGACCAACTCTGCCAGGCGCCGGTCGTCGGCGAACTGCGCGGCGACATAGCGCAACGAGGCAACGGCGAGAGCGGCCTCGTCCTCCCAGTCGACGTAGAGATCGCGGACGTGCTCGTCCAGGAACAACAGCTTCAGCTGGTTCGGCCGGTACTCGACGCGCGACGGGGCGTCACAGTCCAGGTGGCCGGCCAGCAGCAGGTGACCGGAGTGGTTCCACGCGAGGATGTCGTTGAACCTGCCCAACAGCACCGCCGGGACGTCCCCCATCGAATGCAGCAGACGCTCAGCGCCCGGTTTGGCGACCTCCGGCTTCACCGCGGACCGCGGACGCTTCACCGGGGCGGGGTGTGCCAGGGCATAAAGGTGTGCCCGCTCATCGGCGTCGAGCTGCAGGGCGCGGGCAAGGGCGTCGATGATCGCGTCAGAGGCATTCTGCGACTGCCCCTGCTCCAACCGGGTCAGGTACGTCACCGACACTCCCGCCAACTGGGCGAGTTCCTCGCGCCGTAGGCCTGGGACGCGGCGGCGTCCGTAGCTGTTGATCCCGGCGTCGTCAGGGCTGATGCGGTCGCGACGTGACCGCAGGAACTCCCCCAGCTCGGTGACCGGACCGCCTGCCTGCAACGACTGTGGTGTGTTCATACAACCTATTGTTGCCTACCTGGCCGATGGTTGCCTACCCCTGTCAGTGCTAGGCAACCTCAGGCCAGCTGACCCCAGACCACGCACATCAGGGCTCTGGTTACCCTTGTCGCCTCCCACGATGCTGGGACACATGAGAAACACAGAGACATTACACCCACCCATCCCGTCCCCCACCGAACGCTTCACTGCCGCGCAGAAGATCGCGATGGTCGTCCTGCTGACCGCCAACTTCACCCTCGCGGTGGACTTCTCGATCCTGAATGTGGCTCTGCCGCACATCGGCTCTGAGCTCGGTTTCGCCACGGCGTCCCTGCAGTGGATCGTCACCGCCTTCGCCCTGTGTGCCGCCGGGTTCACCCTGTTCTTCGGCCGCGTGGCCGATCTCTTCGGTCGCAAGAAGCTGTTTATGATCGGTATCGTCCTGCTCGGGCTATCCTCGCTCGCCGGCGGACTGGCCACCGAGCCCGTCCTGCTGCTCGCCGCCCGCGTCGGTCAGGGTATCGCCAGTGCCATGGTCATTCCCGCCGCATTGTCGCTGATGACCACCATGTTCCCGGAAGGACCCGCCCGGTCCAAGGCGCTCGGCCTCAACGGAGCGCTCATGGCTGCCGGTTTCACCGCAGGTTCCGTCCTCGGTGGCCTGCTCACCGGTGCGGTGTCCTGGCGCTGGGCCTTCTTCATCAACGTCGTCGTTGCCGTCGCCGTGATCATCATCGCCCCCTTCGTCCTGCGCGAGCCGGCGTCCGACGCCCGCCCGAAGCTCGACGTCCCCGGCGCGATCACCATCACACTGGCTCTTGTCGCCCTGGTCTTCGGTATCGACACCGCCGGTCACCAGGGGTGGACGCACCCGGGTACCTGGGGCCCGATCGTCGCCGCCGTCGTTCTGATCGCCGTGTTCCTGTCGATCGAAGGACGCGTCACGGAGCCTCTCGTGGCGCCTTCCCTGCTCAAGCGGTCCAACATCGGTTGGGGCAACACCGCCGGGCTCCTCGCCTTCGGTACGTTCACGTCGCTGGTCTTCCTGCTGACCCTGTACCTGCAGCAGATCCTCGGCTACAGCGCGATCGCTGCGGGACTGATCCTCGGTGTTCTCGGTATCGGTACCGTCATCGGTGGTCTCATTGCCCCAAGGATCATCGGTAAGACCAACCCGAAGACCGCGATTGTCATTGGTCTTCTCGTCCAGGCTGCCGCGACCGCCCCTCTGGCGTTCGCCGAGGAGAGCCACGGCTGGCTGACCCCCCTGTTGATCCTCACGTTCCTCGGTGGTGTGGCGAACCTGGTGGCTATCGTCGGCTACACCGTGACCTCCACCGCAGGTGTGCCGGCCCACCAGCAGGGGCTGGCAACGGGGTTGGTGACCATGAGTCAGCAGGTCGGTATCGCCCTGGGCACCCCAGTCATGTCAGCCATCGCCACAGGTATGGTCGCAGCAACCCTGCTGCCCGGTTTGCAGCTGGCGATCGGTGTCAACGCCGCCATCGCGCTGGTTGCGGCGATACTGCTCGGCGCGTTCCTGCATCTGCCTAAGGAGAAGGAGTCGTCCGAAGCAGCTCCGGAGGCCGTACCGCTGGCTGCTTGACGCCGCAGCACGACAGCACCAACCACGATCCACACTGAACAGGCCGTGACGGCGGGATAGATCTCGTCGTCGCGGCCTTCTCGGACGGAATACGCTCTCATCTCGCTCTTGCTTCCTGCCGTGCAGCGCCGTCGATGAACCCCCGGTACACCGCGGGAAGATTCGAAGGCAGCGCGTCCACCCCGAACCATCGCACGTCCTTGTGCTCCGAACTGGGTGTCGGTGCCTCTGCAGTATCCAGTCGGGTTGCGAGGCAGACCAGAGTCACCTGGCGCCCCGGCACCGGGGAGAAAAGTTCGGCACCGACGAGTACGGGATCATTATCAAGAACGATTCCTGACTCCTCCAGCACCTCCCGAGCCGCGGTATCCGCCAGGGTCACGTCCTGCTTATCCGGCCACCCACCAGGCAACTCCCACTCCCCTCTGCCATTAAGTCCGAGCAAGACCTTCCCACCTGCGTTCCCAGCGGCGAGGACCACCACTTTCACCGAACTCGGAACCGCGTAAAACCCTGTTCCCTCCTCGATCATGAACCAGATCCTCCCCTCATTCGCTTCACTTACACTGGTTCCACGCTACAAGTTTCTCCGGGTTACGCACCGCCCACGCCGCGGGAGGCGACAATAGGCCGGTCTTGCGTTAAGCGACCGTTTCAGGGATTCCTAGTCCATCGACGCTACGATACGCTGGACGAAGTTGTTCACCCAGGCCACCGCTTCCTCGACAACCGGGAGAACATCGAGACCATCAGTGGCTTCGATATACAGTGTGTCCCACCGAGTACCAGGCGTGATGATGGGTGGCCATGCCTGCTGGCGGCGATAGTCGAAGAGCCGCGAACACGTCCCTGCCACCTGAGCGAGATCGAGGTCTTCACCCTTGTCGAGAAGTTGGAGATCGACGAGATCGTGCGCCCGCTCGCTTCCTACACTCGAAACGGCGTGGAGCTTCTGCGCGACCTGATGGTCAGATCGCATGACAGCCACGGGCTTCGGCGCTTCGAGCCCGACCTCCATGAAGAGTTGGACTAGATCCGGGGAGAGTTGGTACTCGGGCTCGTCAGCGTCACCGATCTCATTATGACCCAGCTCGAACTTCACGGTGCACCATGGCCGTCCCCGATAGTCGATCTTCACTTCGAAAGGCTGCATGACATACGCCCTAGGCACCGCCGGTGGACGGGGTGGCGACTTCTCGACCAGCCTTCCGGTAAACCCTGACCACCCAACAGAAAGAGCGTCCTCAAAGTCGCTGCGGAATCTCGCAATCGGCTGGACTCTCGCGGCATCGAGGTCTTGAGTGAACCGCGTACCTCGCCCGTAGCGCAACGCCATCGCGCTGCCACCCTTGATCGCTCCGTCGGGCAGCATCTGGCCAACGACGACCAGTGCCATTCCGACACGACGCCGCAGTGCGAGCCCGTCACTACCCTCCACGTTGCGGATGCGCTGCTCAAGAGAACGCACGCTTGTCGGCATGGCAGTGTAATTCACGGTCGAACCCCTTTCTTCACCTGCTGCCACTCGGTGGTGGTCAACAGCCCTTCGCCACGTGCTTGCCTGGCAGCGTCCAGAAGACGCTCGGTCCCGATGCGACCTCGACATTCGAGGATAGCGTCCACAACCGGCTGAGCCCGCAGCCCCTCATAGAATGTCGTGCGCTCCTCGTTCGTCACCCGTGTCATCTCGACGAACGGCGGCAGTGTGGGACGGGCACGGCGGCGGACAGCTACCTTGATCCGCCGTGGATTGACGTCTGCGAGACCGAACAACGCGAGCGTGGATTCACCATGCAAATAAGCCCCCTCACCGACCCGCAGGAGCGCTTCAGCGAACTGGTCGTAGGCCGTCGGCGGAATATCCGGCACGCGGTAGAGACCGTAAGCGACGTTTTCCAGGCCGCCGCGTGCGGCAAGCTTGGGCAGTTCCACAGCGGGCACCCCAGCTTGGGTCGCTTCACGAGTTGTGACATACCCGTAGTGATCGAGTGCAATCTCCCGCACGATCTCCCGGTACTTCGCGTCGGCATTCATGTCACAACTATACCGAAAACGGTAGTGTTGTGACACAGCCGGTCAGCGGCTGGTGCTGTACTACATCGAATTGCAGTACACCATGTCCAAGCGGTTCGTCCGCATCACTCACCGTGGTTCCACGCTACAAGTTTCTCCGGGTTACGCACCGCCCACGCTTCAACGACCCGTCCGCCGTCGACCAGCAGGCTGACCACCGCGACCACCCGACCCTCATGCGATGCCACCAGCCCAGGTTGCCCGTTGACCTGGTCCTCCACGATCACCAGTCCGGGCTGCCTCGTCAAAGCCCCGACGAAGAACTTCGCCGCATCCTGCGCTCCACGCAACGGTGCAATCGACGCCGACACCACTCCACCGCCATCGGTCACCGCCGTCACCTGTGGATCCAATATCTGGACCAGACCGGCCACATCCCCCGCACTCCAGGCCCGGCGGAACGATCGCACGATCCGCGAATGCTCCTCCGCATCTGCCGCCACCGTGGAACCTACCCGCTCACGCCGCACACGCCGACGTGCCGATGTGGCCAGCTGCCGGCATGCCGCCGGAGAGCGATCCACCACCTCGGAAACCTCCGGGAAGGTGAACCCGAAGACATCATGGAGGATAAACACCACCCGCTCGGCCGGAGTCATTGTCCCCAGAACCACCATCAACGCCATGGACACGGACTCGGACTGGACCAGCTGGACCGCCGGATCCTCCCCATCTGCGCGCCCGGGTATATCGTTCCACGGCACATCCCCAGGTACGGGTTCTGGAAGCCACTCCCCGACGTAGGTCTCCCGGCGCGCCCGGGCACTGGTCAGCATGTCCAGCCCGATACGTCCCGCGGTCTTGATCAGCCACGCCCGCGGTGAACGAACCTCCTGGCGCTGATGCGGACTCATCCGGTACCAGCGGACGTAGGTTTCCTGTACCGCATCCTCGGCATCAGACAACGTCCCGAGCAGTCGGTACGACAACCCCAACAGGACGCCACGGTCTGCCTCCGGGTTCCCGGTGCTCGTCGCCTCGTCCCGCATCCTTTGTCCTTCCACCTCGACACACAGTGATCTCACTGTAGAGACGACGTAGCCGGTAATAGCGTGAGGCGCCTCACGGAAAGAGACGCTGTCTCGTCTCATCACCACGGTAGGCGCGACAACGTGCCGACCATCACCGCTCAGAGAAAGGAAGCACACCATGTCCGCGACGTTCGTCAATATCATTGACCTCATCGATGCAGTCCCGGAGAAACAGCAGGAGGTCGTCGATCTTCTCGTCGAGGGTACCGAGAAGGTCATCTCCAAGCGCCCGGGTTTCATATCCTCGAAAATCCTGGCCAGTGTCGACAGGTCACGTGTCCTCAACATAGCCACCTGGGAAGATGCTGAGGCTGCGTCCCAGACCCAGGCGGAACCCGCTGCGGCGCGCTACGCGCAGAGGGTTGCGGCGCTGGCGACTGCGAGGCCGGGTCTGTTTACCGTCGCCGCCGAATTCCCGGACGCATGACGATGGCAATAACGCTTCTGACCGGTGCGGTCGTCGGGGTGACCGTAGCAGCGAACATCTTCATCGCGGCGGCCGACCTCCTGCGTGCACGCTTCGTCCTGGAAAACTCGGCGGAGGTGAACGTGCCCGCCAAGTGGCTGCCCACCCTTGCGGTGTTGAAGGGATCTGGTGGTGTGGGTCTGTCGCTGTGGTTTTTCGATGTGCCCGTGGTGCCGACCGTCGCTGCCGCCGGACTGGTGTGCTTCTTCCTCGGGGCGAACCTGGCGCATCTGCGGGCGCGGGTGTTCCACACCATCGCCTTCCCCGGCTTCTACCTTGCCCTGGCCGCCAGTTCACTCTCCCTCATCGTTCTGGATGCCTGAGAAAGGCGTCGAGGCCGAACTCGAATCGGCAGTCGAATGGATCGTTCAGGATGATGTCCCCCACCTCTGCCATCGCAGGGTAGCCCCCGGAATGGATCACCTCCAGGACGTCCTTATGCTCCTGGGCGGGGAGCCCCTGCTCCTCCTGGACGAGGCCGAGAAGGAAGTAGTGGAGGCCCCAGAATGTCCGCACGGCACTTTCATTGTCGGCACCGGACTCCAACAGCGCCCCGATGATCGCATTCCCCACCCGTAACGTGTTCCTCTCCACGGCGACAGTGCCGGCGACCAGGCGTGCTCCGTCACGATGGGAGAGCAGCGCCGTCCGGTAGCGACGAAGGATCTCTTTCACCCTGACCACCGGGTCACCGGTCATGCCGTCGAGGGAGAGCGAGCCGAGGATCGCATCTGCCATGAGTTCGCGTAACCGGGCTTTCGTCTTCACCTGGTACGAGACCGTGTTGAGGTGCACGCCCAGGCGCCGCGCCACTTCACGCAGGGTGAGTACCTCCAGTCCCGCCTCATCGAGCAGCTCGAATGCGGCGGTGACCACGTCTCCACGCACCCGTCGTTCAGTCGCCATAGTGTTCTTCCCCGTTTCATGCCGCGTTCTCGACCCTGTTGACCTGCCGCCCATGTAAGCCTACAGTAACTCCTTGGTCGCTGACCAAGAAATTTATCCGGTCGCACGCGTCCTGGACGCCACTGGAATGGAGATGAGAATGGCCCGCTTCGGGAAAGAGAACCGGCGTCAGATGATGTCGCTGACGGTGGTGAGACGAACCAGGATGTCCGAGCACCTGGTCAGAGTGACCGTCGGAGGCGATGCCCTCGAAGGCTTCTCTTACAAAGGCGGTGACCAGTGCTTCCGTCTGTTCTTCCCTCGCCCCGGACAGACTGAGCTACGCATGCCCACGTTCGCCAACAACGGTTGGGCTGCGCAGTACTTCCTGATGTCCAAGGACGTACGGCCCTACGTCCGGAATTACTCGGTCCGCGCTTTCCACTCCGAGTCGAATGAACTCGACGTGGACTTCGTCGTCCACGGTGACGGGCCCGCCTCCGTGTGGGCGCAACAGGCAGAACCCGGCAGCCCGGTGGGGATGTTCGACGAAGGCCGCAGGTACCAGCCGCGCGAGGATGCGGAGTGGCAACTTCTGGTCGCCGACGGAAGTGGCTTACCCGCCGCTCTCGCCATCGCCGAGGAGACACCCTCGTCCCTTCCCACCCGTCTCATCGTCGAGGTCCCGACGCCGGACGACATCCTGGGAACGACATTCGGCCCTCATGTTTCCGCGACATGGCTCGCGAGCTCTGACGGCGACGGCGGGGTGCCAGGTGAGCTGGCCCGCGCCGCAGCTTTGGCCACGCCACCGCCCGGCGGTCCTGGCACCGTCTTCGTGGCTGGAGAGAACTCGCTGGCGACAGGCACACGACGTGGGCTCGTTGCGGCAGGCGTACCGAAGTCGGCGATTTCGTTCTACGGTTACTGGAAGGTCGGACGCTCCTCGCCCAGCTGATCGTTCTGGCCGACATCGTGTGCTGGTCGCCGACGTGGTCTCAGCACCGTTATTCTGGTGAGATGACTGATACCCCGGACCCCGACTTCTGTCTCCCCCTGCCACGCCACGGGGGCGACGAGTTCGCCGAGGATCTGGACGCACGGGTCGGATCGCACATCAAGCAGGCAGAGCAGGCGATGATGACGGCGAAGACTGCCGCCCTGCGTCCCCTCGGACTGACAGTGCCCCAGTACGCCGTTCTGATGTCGCTGCATTATGTACCGGGACAGTCCTCCGCCCAGCTCGCCCGCGTCGCCGCGGTGACACCGCAGACGATGGGGACGATCCTGGACAAACTGGAGAAGCGCGGCCTGGTCGAGCGCACCCCGTCCACCATCCACCGTCGGGTGCTGGTCACCACCCTCACCCGGGACGGTGCCGAGCTCGTCCTCCGCGCCGACGACCTCGCCCGCGGCATCGAGGAACGGCTCGGCCAGGCTTTCAGCACCTCCGAACGCAGGCAGCTACGCGCTCTGCTGCAGCGGGCGACGTCCACGCTGCGCGGTGAGGCTCCGGAGGTGCATCCGCATGGCTGATTTCAAGGATGAACTGTCACCCGAGCTCGTCACTCGCCTGGCCGACGCATTCACGGCTGTCTCGGAATCCTTCGACGGTGCCAACTTCCAGCAACGAGCGGTATCCGGACTCGACGGTCTCGAACTGAAAGCCCGGGTTACCTGGATCGCCCGAGCACTCGCAGAGTCGCTACCGACGCCACCCGATGACGCCGCCCAACTGATTCGGCACGTGGTCGACAACGACAACCGGACCGGGACGGGGAACCTGCAGGGCTGGGCGTCCATGGCCGTCAACGAGTACATTTCCGCGGCCATGCTCGACCGTCCTGACATCGCTCTACCCCTCTTGGGCACTCTGACGTCCCTCTACACGGCGGAGTTCGCGATCCGTCCGTTCATCGACGCGCACTACGACACGACGATGGAGCAGTTGCGGGCGTGGACCACCAGCGCTGACGAGCATGTCCGGCGGCTCGTTTCCGAGGGGTCACGGCCACGGCTCCCGTGGGGGCGCCGTCTCCACCGGTTCATCGTCGACCCCAGCGATTCTCTGGCGCTCCTGGAACCGCTGATCAACGACGACTCACTCTACGTCCGGCGCTCGGTCGCGAACCACCTCAACGACATCAGCAAGGACCACCCCGGGCTCGTCCTCGACACCGCCCGAAGGTGGGCCGGAGAGTCCACCCAGGGTGACTTCGTGGTGCGCCACGGCCTGCGCACACTGATCAAACGAGGCGACCCCGGGGCTCTCGCCATTCTCGGCTTCGACCACGACGCGCCGATCGAGCTCACGGAACTGACCTGCAGTCCGTCGACGGTCTCCATCGGGGAAACGACGACGATCTCTTTCACGCTGCACGCATCCACTCCCGCTAGGGCTGCGATCGACTACCTGGTGCACTACCAGGGTGCGCACGGCGCGAAAGCGGGCAAGGTGTTCAAACTGACGGTACGGGACCTCCCGGCCGGTGAGCCCGTGAGCTTCTCGCGGCGCCATGCATTCAAACACGTCTCGATCAGGACCATCCGGCCCGGTCCGCACCTCATCGAGATCCAGGCCAATGGGCGGATTCTCGGCGCGACGACGGTTGAGGTCACCGACGCTTCCGAGGGATAGCCTCCGCTCCACTCAGCACCGTGAACCGCCTGCACCCCGGAGAATGTCCTCCTCCGGGGGCCAGGACCCATGCCGCATAGCGACAGGGAATCGATGGTCGGGACATCTCGACGGGTGACGTGAGCCAGGTGCCAGGATCGGTCGGCGCAGAGCCTCCAGACCGACCGTTTCTGGCACCTCAGTTACATCACTTCGTGATTATTCATGCCTTCTATAGCTATGTCACACGCACCACTGTGTGATCTACCTCGCGTTTTCCTCCCAATGTTGGGACTGACACTTTTCATGAGGTAAGTTTTAGTCGTAAAGCGAACGAACGTGCGCACAGCGAACGATCGTCGCGGAAGACGTTGAGACCAGAGGACACATGAATGAGTGGACAGATCCCAACTAGACGAAAAACACGAACCAGCAGCACAGCACGTACCAGCATCGCAGCCCTCACGATGATCGGAGCGCTTGCTCTGACGTCCTGCAGCGCCGATGACGAATCAGAGGGCTCATCCTCCGGCGGCGGTGCACCGCTGAACCTCGTCGTCCCCTTCGATCCCGGCGGATCCGCGGACGGGACCGCCCGCCAGCTCGCCGTCTACGCCCAGGAGACCTGCGGGAGGGACGTGATCATCCGTAACGAGACCGGTGGTTCCGGCACCGTCGGCTTCCAGTCCGTCGCGTCCTCCGCCGCCGACGGCAACACCATCGGCGTGGCGTCCATCGAACTGTCGATCCTGCCGCACCTGGGCGTCTCCGAGATCGGCCCCGACGATGTCCGCGGCATCATGCAGTACAGCGAACAACCCATCGCCTACGGCGTGCCGCCGGACTCCGACATCGAGGACATCGACGAGCTGCTGACCACCGACGAGGACGTCACCATGGCGACCTCCGGCACCGGCTCGATCTACCACATGGGCTTCGCCGGCCTCGCCCAGGAGGCCGACCAGCCCAACATCCGCAACGTCCCCTACGGCGGTGCCGCCGGCGCGCTCCAGGCCGTGATGGGCGGCGAGACCCGGGCCGTCTCCGTCGGTGCCGCGGAGATCGCCCCCTTCATCGAGGGCGGGCAGCTGCGCGCCCTGGCGATCGCCGGCGAAGACAGGCTGGACGACTTCCTCCCCGGCGTCCCCACCCTCGGGGAAGCGGGCATGGACTGGACGAGTTTCGCCATCCTCGGGCTCTTCGCACCTGCGGGTACCCCGGATGACGCAGTCGACGAACTCAACCGTTGCTTCAACGAGGCACGCGAGACCGAAGGATTCTCCAGCTACATGGACAACCTGGGATTCACCCAGGAGTACAAGAACGCCGCCGACTTCGACTCCTTCCTCTCCGAGGAATACGACCGGTACCAGACGGTCGTCGAGGACGCTGGACTGGGAGGCAACTGATGTCATCACCTACAGACACACCCACCGGCACCGGAGCGCCCACGCAGGACGGTTCGCTGCTCGGCGACCGCATCATTGCCGCGATCGTCATCGTGCTGGGAGCGGTCATCCTCTTCCTGGCATTCGGTTTCCCCTCCCCAGGGCAGCCGGAGGATCCGGGAACCGCAGCGCTGCCACGTCTGATCGGCGGGGCACTGGTCATCCTGGGAATAATGCTCCTGTTCAACAGCGAGAAGAACATCTTCCTGCCGGAACCGGGGACACGCACACGGACCGGGCTGATCATCGTCGCAGGGATCGCCTACGCATTCGCGCTGACGCCCCTGGGGTTCATGCTCTCCTCCCTGATCTTCATGGTGCTCGCCCTGCTGATCATGGGCATCCGGAGCATCCTGCGACTCGTCCTCGTCCCGATCATCGTCTCGGTCGCCGTCTACTACCTGTTCACCGACGCCCTGGGGGTCTACCTGCCCTCCGGCATCATTGAGGGGATTCTGCCATGAGTAATTGGATGGACGGCCTGAGCGCCGTCGCAGACGTCCAGGTCGTGATCATGCTGGTCCTGGGTGTCCTGATCGGCATGGTGGTGGGTGCCCTGCCCGGCATCTCCGCCACCGTCGGAGTGGCCCTGCTGCTCCCCTTCACCTTCGCCCTGGAACCGCTGGCCGGCATGATGCTCCTGCTCGGTATCTACGGTGGTGCCGTATACGCCGGGTCGATCCCGGCGATCCTGATCCGGACGCCAGGAACACCGGCGTCGGCAGCGACGGTCGCCGACGGACACGCCATGACGCTGGCAGGAAAGGGTGTGCAGGCGCTGAAGATCTCGGTCCTGGCGTCCTGCATCGGTGGCTTCATCGGCGTGCTGCTCCTCGCCTTCTTCTCCCCCGTGATCGCCGACTTCGCCCTGGGCTTCGGCTCCTCGGCGAACTTCATGCTGGCCCTGTTCGCCCTCACCATCATCGCCTCCATCTCAGAGGGCAGGATGGTCAAGGGCCTCATCGCCGGTTTCCTGGGCCTCGGCATCGCCATGATCGGCCTGGACACGATCCAGGGCTTCCCGCGCCTGACCTTCGGCAACGCCGACCTGATCTCGGGAATCTCCTTCATCCCCCTGATGATCGGCCTCTTCGCCGTGTCCGAGGCCTTCCTCCAGGTCGAACGGCTGGCGAAGTTGAACCTCAAGATGAAGCCGGAGAAGTTCCGCGCCTCTCCGTCCTGGTTCCGCAAGCTCATGCCGTCGAGCCTCCTGGGTTCCGCCATCGGATTCATCATCGGGATCATCCCCGGCGTCGGCGGTGACATCAGCTCTTTCGTCGCCTACAACGAATCCAAGCGGGCATCCAAGGACAAGTCCCGGTACGGCAAGGGCGACCCGCGTGGTATCGCCGCCGCAGAGTCCTCGAAGAACGCCGGCACCGCCGGCGCCCTGGTCCCCACACTGACCCTCGGCATCCCCGGCGACGTGACCTCCGCGGTGCTCATCGGCGCGCTGACCGTACACGGTCTGCAGCCGGGACCGACCCTCTTCTCCGGTAGCCCCGACCTGATCTACGGCCTGTTCATCGGCTTCGCCCTCGTCTATCTCGTCCTGCTGATCCTGGGATGGTTCGGCACGAGCTTCTGGGTGAAACTCATCGAGTCCGTCCCACCACGCCTGCTCTGGCCGTCGGTGATCGTCCTGGCCGTCGTGGGGTCCTACGCCATGCGCTCCAGCATCTTCGACGTGCTGGTGATGTTCCTGGCGGCGATCCTGGGCTACATCATGGTCAAGGGCGGCTTCCCGCTGGCCCCGCTGATCATCGGCGTGATCCTCGGGCCGATCGCCGAGAGCGGTTTCCGGCGTGCCATGATCATCAACGACGGCAGCTTCCGGTGGATGCTTGAACCCATCCCGCTGGTTCTCGGCATCCTGACCCTGGCCTCGATCGGCTTCGCCATCTGGCAGGCCGTCCGGCGCCCCAAGCTGATCGAGAAGGCCGAGCAGGCCAGCCCGAACACCACAGGTGCCACCGACACCGATGCCGACAGCACCACAGGCACCACCGGCACCACCGGCACCACCGACACCGACGCGGCACCCGCCGAAGAACAGGAAGGCACCCGATGACCAGAGAAACCAGGACGATCATAACTGGTGTGGACGCCAGCCAGACCGCCCTCAACGCCGCAGAGAAGGCAGCCGAGCTGGCTGAAGGCCTCGGTGCGGAACTCCACGTCTTCTCCGCGTACAGCATCAGCACCGCAGACACCCTCCAGTCCTTCAAGACCAAGGACCTCGGGATCTCCACCTCCGTGGCCTACCAGAACCTGACGGAAGGACAGGCCCGGGCGGCTGACCAGGTCGCCGATGCTGTCGCCGCCGTCCTCCGCGAGGCGCACCCGGACCTGACGATCGAGGCCTCCGCGGAGGAAGGGACGCCCGCCGAGGTTCTCCTTCACCAGGCCCGGAGATTGAAGGCCGACACCATCGTGGTGGGCAACAAGCACGTCCAGGGGATCTCCCGGATCCTCGGCAGCGTCGCCCGGAAGGTCGCGGCCGAGGCCAGCTGCGACCTCTACATCGTCAACACCACCCACCGCTGACGCTCGCCGCCACTCCGGGGCAGGCCGCATCAAGCTACACTGACGGAACACAACCCACCACGGTGTCCGCGACACTTTCCGAAAGGCGCACCATGACGAAGACTATTGTGACCGGAGTCGACTCCAGCCAGACGGCGCTCGCCGCTGCGCAGAAAGCGGCAGAGCTGGCTGACGGGATCGGCGCGGAACTCCACGTCCTCTCCGCGTACAGCATCAGCGCCTCGGTCACCCTGCAGGCGGCCAAGAGCAACAACATGGGTCCCGGGACCTCGGCCGCCTACCAGAAACTCACCGACGGCTACTCGCGCGCCGCCCAGGAGGTCGCCGACTCCGTCGCCGCCGTCCTGCGCGAGGCCTACCCGTCGCTGACCGTCCACGCCTCCGCCGTCGAAGGAACCCCGGCCGACGTACTCCTGCTCCAGGCGGAGAAGCTCGACGCCGACACCATCGTCGTCGGCAACAAGCACGTCCAGGGCATCTCGCGGATCCTCGGCAGTGTGGCGCGCAAGGTGGCGGCGGAAGCCGCGTGCGACCTCTACATCGTCAACACCACCCAGCAGTAGGACGGCACGGCACCGGCCCGTGTTCCTGGTCTCCCTGGTCCTCGGCCCCCTTCTCGTCGGGGCGGCGTGGCTCTGTCACGTCCTCCGTACCGGAGGAGTGGTCAGCTGCGTGACGCTGCTGTTCCTCGGCACCGTCCTGATCTTCCTGGATGTCGTGGTGTCCTTGTCCGATTTCGACGAGGTGACGACCGCCGCCGCAGTGACGAACGGCATCGTCGCCCTCGTCGCGGTGGCGGTGTGCGCCTGGTCGCTGAAAGTGTTCACGGCCCGCTGAGAATCCTCCGTACGATAAACCGTATGGACAGCGTCATCACCCTCCGCGTGAGCCATTCCCACCTCTTCCCCGGAGCGGTACTGCGTCTCCCGGAGGGCCAGCCGTACCCCGCCGTTCCTGCCGAGTGTCTGCTGCTGTTCTCCGACGAATCCGAAGCTGAGGCCGAAATCATTCCCGACCACAGCACCGACACCGCTGCCGGCCGCCTGCTCGTCAGCGCCTACACCACCGGTGCAGGAACGGCGATCGACGCGAAGAACTGGCACCTCACCGCGACCGCACCCAGCGAGCTGAAAGTCACCCGCCGCACCGACGACGGCTAAACAGGCAGCCCCACCTTCGGCTTCGCCCAGGAGCGGCCCCAGGTGTCCTTGAGGATGTCGTACTCGACGTCCACATGCGGTTCGATCGCACTGTACTTGTCATTCGGGGCCCCGATGACCAGCTGGAATCCCAGACCACGCCATGCGCCGATGGCACGTTTGGTGAAGTGCGCGTCCGCCTTGATCAGCGCCTCATCCAGGAAGACCGGCGCATACCGCGGCCGTTCAGCGTCGGCGTCACCGAGCTGGTAGCGCAGCGCAGCGCCGACGATGAAGGCGATCAACTCCTGCGACTCACCGCCGGACTTCTCCCCGATGTGGTCGTACAACGCGGCATGCTCCTTGGTCTCCGCATCGATCTTCTCCGCGCTGACCCGCACGTGGTTGCGCACGTCCACCAGGTCGGCGAAGTCGGGCGCAGTCCGACGGATACGGTTGATCAACCGTGCCATGCGCTCGTAGGCCTGTTCCCGCTCCGCGTCGCTGGCGGCGTCCTCGATCAGGCTGCGGACGTCACGCAGGTCCTTGCGGAACCGTCGGCGCACCTCCGACTGGTTCTCCCGGGGGACGATCTGGAGACGGTGGTCGTCGTCGTAGAACGGCAGGTTCTCCATGATCCGGTTGATCGGTTCGATCCGCTCCCGGATCTCCCGCAGCGAGCGTCCCAAGGTCGATTCGAGGTTGGTGAGGTCGTTGCCCGACAGCGTCAGCAGACTGTTCTTCCACTCCGCCTCCAGCTCATGCAGACCGCTGGTCTCCAGGTCCTCGAGGATCCGCTCGAAGTCCTTGAGGGAGGTGTCCGGATCGGCACGCAGCGTGGGGTTCGGCCAGGTGTCGAGGAAGGTCTCCAGGGTGCGGCGCAGCGACTCGCGCTGCTCAGTCAGCGTGGCCTCAGCGGCCGCACGGTCCTCCTCGAGGCGTCGGGACGCGGTGTCCAGTGCGGCGTCGAAGCGGGCGAGCCGGGAGCCGGAGGCCTCACCGCCCGCCGGGTCGAAGCGCTCGTTCAGGTAGGACGCCTGGGCGTCGTTCAAGGTCCGCTCGGCGTTTTCCGCCTCGTCGAGGGCCTCCTGCGCGGCATCGACCTCGTCAACCGTGTCGGCCCACTGGCGGGCCAGCCGGTCCTGTTCGCCTTTGGCACGACCGGTGCTCTCCTGCAACCGGGTGACCTTGGCCTTCAGGTCAGCGATCTGTTGCTGCAGGTCGGCGATCTCCGGGTTGCCGTCGGTGATCTCGGCGATGATGCCGGCCCAGCGGTCACGTTCCTGCTCGACGGACCGGACGTCGATCTGGTCCCAGGTCACGTCGGTCACCCGCGTGTAGGCGGCATGGCGGGCGTCCAGGTCATCCAGTTCGGCGCCTGCCCGTCGCTCAGCGGCTTCGGCTCCCCTGATCTCGTCCCGGAGCGCGGCGATACTGTCGTCCAGTTCCGCCAGCCGCCGTCGGCTGGAGAATCCCAGCACATTACGCCCGCCGTGACCGCCATGGGCACCACGGTCCCCCTGGGACACCTGACCGTTGATCGTCAGCGCAGGTTGCCGCGCTGAAAGCCCCTCGGCGGAGTCGAAGGAATCCACACAGTAGAACCCGAACTGCCGTTCCAGGCGGTCCTGCAACCATCCGGTGAAGGCTGTGTCCCGGTAGTCCAGTCGTCCGGGTAGGCATTGCGGGTCGAGTCGGTCGCGCTGTTCGAAGTCGGTGTGCACGCCTTCGTACCGCAGCCGGACGTCCGTGCGGACCGCATCGACGGCACCACGGAAGCGGGGCAGGTCGTCGGCGTCGATGAGCATGGTGGTGGCGAACCCACCCAGGGCAAGGTTGAACGCCTCCCGCCAGGGTTCATACTCGGTTGACACGTCGACGAGCTCACCGACGAACGGCAGATCGTCGATCTGCAGGCCCGCAGCGTCCGCCAGGAGTCGACGGGCAACATGGAGACGTTCCGGGATGTTGTCCCTGCGTTGCTCGGTCCACCGCTGTTCGGTCTCCAGCTCGGCGAGCTGACGCCGCAGCTTCTTCAGTTCCACACGGGACTCCGCATAACCGTCGCGGGCGGAGGTCTTCGCCCCGGGGTCAGCGAGTGCGGCGCGGGCACGCTCCGCCAGCTCGGTGAAGTCCTGTTCGGAGTCGATGTCCTGCTCGAGGCAGGCGATGTTCTCGTCGAACCGCGCGCGGTTCTGCTGCACCGCTGTCAGCCGACGTTCCACCTGTGCGAGCTCACGCTCGGCGGTGTCCAACCGGTCGCCGCCGGAATGCCGCAGGACGTCCAGCAGACCGTCGCGCTCCACCTCCGCGGCCTCGGCCAGGGCCGCCTGCGCCCGGACGTCGGCGTCCGCCGCCTGCTTCTGCTTCCGGACCTCGGTCTCCGCCTCGTGGAGCAGCTCCAGTCGGCGTCCTGTGCGCCACAGGGCCGCCAGCGACGACGGATCCGAGAAACGCCCGATCTCATCGAGTAGGCGCAACCGCTCGGCAGCATCCTCGATCTTCGTCCGGAACCCCCGGACAGGCTGCAGCATCCGCACCTGTTTCTGCGCGGTGACCATCCGGCTCCGGGTGCTCTCCAGTTCGTCGAAGTGGGCGACGACGGCGTCGGCGGTGGCCATCGTCTCAGGCTCTTCGAGCACCATGCGTTTGTAGAGTTCATCAACGGTGGTGATCTGCTGGCCCGCCTGGATTCGGGCAAGCAGGCTCATGGCCTTGGCACCTGCCCCGGCGGCTCCGATGCCCAGCACCGAGTGCACGCGCGCCAGGAACTCACGGTCGGTGGCCATGGTTTCCAGCCCCGTCGCCTTCACCGCGGAGTCCGAGAGCCGTTGCGTGGCTGCACCCTCGAGCACGGCGAGGTCGAAGTCCCCGTCGACCACACCGCGGACCTTCACCGTGTCGTCGAGGACCCGGGCCGATGCCGGGATGTACCAGGCGCGCACCGCGGTGAACCGCGAACCGTCGTGGTCACGCCAGGTCATCGACACCGCCGTCCAGGTGTCGCACCCGTCACCGCGCAGGACGGTGACCTGGGTTCCGTCATCGGTGCGGGACTCGTCGATCTTCCCGCGGCCGTAGGACAGGATGTTGCGCTGGTCCTCCCCGCGTGGACGTCCCGTCACACCACCGTTGGAGGCGCCGTTGAACGGCGTGGTGTGCTGCATCATCAGCGCGATGTAGGCGTCCATCAGTGTGGACTTCCCGGAACCGGACCCACCGCACAGCAGCGTCGCCTCGGGAGAGAACTTCACCCGGTGGGCGCCGTCGTACCCGCCCCAGTTGACCAGGTGAAGCTCGTCGGCGAGCCACTGCTGCCCGCGGGACTCCGCCGGCACCAGTCCGAACAATGTGTCGAGCATGGTCACAGCTCAGTGCCTCCCTGTGTCTGTCCACTCCGTGTCTGTTCCTGCAGCCAGTCGTTGAGTTCACGCAGCCGGTCGGCACTGAGCACGATCTCGACCAGCGGGCTGATCCGGTAGCGACCCTCGGTCTCCTCGTCGATGATGCCTTCCTGGCGCAGCCGGCCCAGGGCGTTTCGGATCAGTTTCTGTCGGCGTGCGACGTCGCCGTTGGCTTCGGTGAAGTAGGTCATCACGGTCTGCTCCACCTCTTCGACGTCCACCCGGGCGGCAAGTTCACCGGCGGTGGACTCGCGCTGGTAGACGGTGCGCAGGTAGACCAGCACCAGTGTCTCGGCCCTGGTGTAGGCCTCGTCGCGGAGCAGGATCGGCACATCGAGTTCATCGGAGCGCACCTGCTGTTTGTAGGCGACCCCACGTCCGGAATCGACCACCAGCCGGACGAACAGGTCGTGCAGCCGCGACTCGATGACCTGCTGGTTGTCCATCAGCACCTTCCAGTCGTCGCGGTTACGGTCGGCCTGCAGGAACCGGCGCTGCAACAACCGCACCAGTACGCGCCGGACCTCCGGGTCGAGTACGCCGCGGTCACCGGCGAAGCATTCGTCCGGGTCCTTCTCCATCGAGACGGTGTCGATGAACGGATCGTTCTCGGTCATTCTTCTGCTCCTTGTACAGACTGGGCGCTGACAGCTCCGAAGGCGAACCGTCTGACAGTACCGTCCGGACGGAGCGTCTCGACCACAGACATCTCCTCGCCCTCCTCCATGCCGTTGCGGTGGGCGATCTCCAGCAACCCCAGCAGGTCGACGGGGCGCCGGGAGCCGTCCGGCACCGTGCCGAACGCCGTGGCCAGATCGAAGGGGCCCTCGAGATCCGCGACGAACTGCTCCAGCTCCGGGTAATGCGGCCCACCCCAGGCGCGGGTGTCGGCATGGAGGAACTCGATGTCGGTCCCGTCGTCGTCCTCGCGTCGAAGCGGCTCCGGGGCGCCCGGCAGGTGCAGGTCGTTGAGGGTCTGACGCAGGTGGCCGAGATGCGCGGTGGGGAAACTGCGCAGCGGCTCGACGGCGTCATGTCCACGGGAATCGGTCTTCGTCTCCTGCATCCAGGCCTGCAGGCCGGACATGACGTTGCGCAGCAGGTCGTCGACCTCGCGGTCACGGACGGGGTCGTGGGTTCTCACCTGCGCGGTGATCACGTGGGACGCGCGACGTTGCGCCGTCAGCACCTCCTGCACGCCCTGCTCGACGCGGCGGGCGATGGCGAGCAGTTCGCGGCGTTGATCAGCACT
Organism: Corynebacterium glyciniphilum AJ 3170; assembly: GCF_007673095.1. Taxonomy (GTDB): domain Bacteria; phylum Actinomycetota; class Actinomycetes; order Mycobacteriales; family Mycobacteriaceae; genus Corynebacterium. The sequence goes on along the minus strand of NZ_VDYZ01000010.1, from coordinate 82,856 downwards.
CATGTGCCGGGAGAAGGGCAACGCCATCAGCATGCTGAGCTGGTCGGTGAGGTGGTCGATGTTCTCCGGGTCACCGATGAGGTTGAGTGCACCGGAGAAGGCGCGCCCCTCAGGCGTGGCCTCCATGACATGCTGACCACGGTGCAGGTACTCCCGCAGCACCTCGCCGGTCGGGCGGACGTCCCGCCGGAGGTCGGCGACGACATCGCGCTGCATCGCATTGATCGACTCCGCCACCCGGGCGAAGTCAGCGGGGAGTTCGCGGGACAGGTGGACGACGTTCTCCGCCTCTTCCAGGAGCTGATCGTCGTCGACCGGGTCGATGTCCCCGCGCTCAAGCCGTTCGATCTCCTCGTCGATCGACGCACGTTCGGCACGCAGCGTGGCGATGCGTTCCTCCGGGTCGGTCTCCGCCGCATGGGCGAGCTGGTCGACGGCGTCGAGGAGGGTCCGGACACGGGAGCGGGACACCCGTGCGCGTCCGAGTCCACTGCGGCCGACGATCTCCAGGGCACCGACCGCCTGAGCGGAGAGCCGGTAGACCTCGACATCATCCTCGATCTGGGGAACGAGCCACCCGACGCGGACCCAGTAGCGGCAGATCTCCCGACCGTTCCCGGACGGCAGGCCACGGGAACCCCGGTCATCCTCGTCATATCCGGCGGTGCGGAGTTCGTCCACGACATCGCCGACTTCCACATGCGCATCGGAGATCGCGACGGTGGGACGGTCCGGGGTGAAGATCAGCGACAACGCTGCGACGACGAACGGCGCGTACCGGCCGTGAAGCAGGTCGAGTGTCGGGTTCTTGAAGGCCGCCGCTGTCCGTTGATAGGCCGCCTCTGCACGCATGATTACCATCGGGGAAGAGTGTAGCGCCCGGGGTCGCGGCGCTGGATTCGGCGTGGTCGGGGTAGTTTTCCGGGGCGGGTTCCGGGGTGGGTTCCGGGCGGTGTGGGCCGGGCCGACGTGCCTGCTCCCGACTCCGTGTGCACGCCCTGTCATCTGAGTCACCGCTCAGGGCGATTCTGGCCTCCGATTCGTCCTGAGCGGTGACTCAGATGACAAACGGTGTCAGCAGAGACCTCTTCGAGGGTGAGCTAGAGTGCCACCGCCTGCGAAGGCTCTGCATCTCGAGGAGAACACCCATTGCGAGCACGGTCGATCCCTGTGGTAGCCATCCGATGTGATGCGGCGGGACCCACAGCTATTTGAGCTACCTGCCGGCCCTGCGGTTCACCCAATGGACGAATCCCGCGCCGACGAGAACGACAACGAAGAATATGAGGCCACCGACCACCGATTCGTTCCGTGCGGCGAGCCATATCGCCGCAACTGCACCGAAGGTCCCGACGATAACTGCTTTTGGCTCCACCGAGCCCTTGCGCTCAGCCATCATGATCCCCTCTCATCAACGCCGACTGCCGGGGATTCCTCCCTTTTCCCTTCTAGGGTATATCCATACTCTCATTGCCCTCGGAGATCGCCGGGCATCGTCAGTTGATTTGTCCCCCGCTGGGGGCTCTCTGACCTGACCACGGAAACCCCGACAAGTTCTCGGTCGATACGCTCGTCGATATCGAGACGAAAATAGGGGCGCACCTCCGAGTCGTCAAGGACGAGCCGACAACAAGCATGAGGACAACCGGTGCGAGGAACGTTCGCCCTACACAGCCACGGCTCACTCGGACCCGTTCTGCCACCGGAGGCCACAGACCGCGGCATGAGCGGTTCACGGTAATCATCAATGAAACGCGCGACGACTGACTAGCAACGACCCGGACACTGAGGCACAAAAGCCGCTGTAAGGGGCTTGACTTCAACATATGTTCAACCATCACCATGGCACGTATGACCTCATCGACACCAAAACTACGCAATCACTACCCCGCCCCAGTACCCCGCAGGAACCGGATTATGGTCGTCTCCTCCAGTGTCCGTAGCGATCGGATCAGCCCGAACATCGCCAGTTGGGTTCTCACGTCGCTGGCAGACCAGGCCGACTTCGAGGTCGACCTAGTCGACCTTGCCGAAATCACGCTTCCCGACGATAACCTGCTCTACCCCGGAGGCGGGCCCGCCACTGAGGTCGGCGAAAGGATCGAGGCGGCCAGCGCATTTGTGTTCGTCACCCCGGAGTACAACCACTCCTATCCCGCGTCACTGAAGCGACTGATCGACTGGCACTACTCCCAGTGGAAGCTCAAGCCAGCCACAATCGTTGCTTACGGAGTTCACGGTGGGCACGCGGCAATAGAGCACCTACGAGGGGTACTGGCAGAGCTGAACATGGTCACGATCCGCCGGTGCCTCGGTCTGCCTGCCCCGTGGGAATCCTTGGACGAGGCAGAACGCTTTGCACCGGGCGAGACGGCGGCAACGGCACTCAATCGTGCGCTGAGAGAGCTGGACTGGTGGGCCAGTATTCTCACCCAAGCTCGCACCCACCACCCGTTCCCCACCTGATCATAGAAACTCTAAACGCACTCCGCACATCGACCCAAGAGGATCATCCCATGGCCAGTGAGCAGAATAATCGCCTGCACATATCAATCAACATCTTCATCGCTATTGAAGGCGGAATCGAGGCCCTGACAGCCTTTCAGATCACCGAAATGCAGGACATGAGCGAGGAAGCGACCGCCTACGGTTGGCTGGGCAACGAAGTCTACCGTTCACAGGACAACACCAGGCTGATTGTCCTGACCCGCTTCCAGTCCGCAGAGGCGATGCAAAATTGGGCCCAGACGGATAGATTCCGACAGCATATCGAAAATCTCGACCCTCTGATCCAGAACGGCACGTCCGTACCACTTACCTTCGTTGCAGCCCATGGTGACAGCCATATGATCGACGGCTCGAAACACTGAGGCAGTTCCACGACTCCCTCGGAAATTGACCAAGGAATCCAGCTGTCGGTAGCAGGGTTCTGAGCAAGGAAGCTCACCGACCGGGAAGGTCGCAACGTTTGGTCTCCGATTTTAGGTCTACAAGTACCTCGCGGAGTTCGGCAATCCGTCGTTCGGCATCAGCTACGAGGTAGTCGGTCACCCTTTGCCAGTCCTCGGGCCTCGGTTCATCAGGAATGTCTTCTAACACTTCGGCGATCTCCTGCACTGACAACCCGACACGCTGAGCCACGCGGGCCACACGAACGACGCAAGGTACCCACGGTTGATAGCGGCGCTGATTGCCAGAAGTACGCTGCGACTCAATCAGCCCCCGCCGTTCGTAGAACCTGATCGCCGATGTTGCGGCGCCAGCGAGCTCTGCCACCTCGCCGACGGTCAGTAACTCGGCTCCATTGGATTCGATGGTGATCATGCCTTCAGTATCACTTGACTTCAACTAATGTTCAAGTTCTAACGTCAAGAACATGAAAATGAATCGACGTCAGCGCTTTGTTCTGGCCACGCTATTACTTCCGGTAGTGGTCATTTCGATGGACCTCACAGTGCTCTATCTGGCGGCCCCCTCCCTCAGTGAGCAGTTACGTCCTTCCAGTTCGCAACTGCTGTGGATCATGGACGCTTACGGGTTCGTCCTGGCCGCGCTACTGATTCCTGCAGGAAGGCTCGGTGACCGCATTGGGCGTCGACGCTTGCTTCTGATCGGAGCACTGTTGTTCGGCTTCGCATCCCTGAGTTCCGCCGTTTCGACTTCGGCCGAGTGGCTGATTATCTCCCGCGCCATGATGGGCCTTGGTGGCGCCACGCCCATGCCATCGACGCTTGCGCTCATCCGCACGTCTTTTACCGACGAGCAGCAACGTGCCCGGGCCATCGGCCTATGGACGGCGGCGTTCGCGGCAGGCGGCGCATTGGGGCCCGTGGTCGCCGGCGTACTGCTTGAGTTCTTCCCGTGGGGTTCGGTGTTTATCATCAACGTTCCCGTTGTGTTGCTCCTCCTGCTCGGTATACGACTTTGGGTGGCAGAGTCTCGTGCAAGGATGCCCGCGCCATTACCCCTCGTCGGTGCCCTCATTGGTCTCGTCCTCGTCGTCTCTGCAATGGCGTTACTGAAGCAGGCGACTGCCGGTGCCTGGAGTGCAACTGAGTGGCTTCTGTTGACTCTCACGATTGCAGCGTGCACCGCGTTCGCGGGGCACCAACGCCGTGCAGCGCACCCTCTGGTTGACCGTGGCCTGGTCCGTATGCCCACTGTCAGGCTAGGACTTCTGATCGTAGCGGCGGGGATGTTCACACTCACTGGGCCAAACATGTTCCTGTCTCAGTACATGCAACTCGTTATCGGCCTCTCCCCGCTGCTGACGTCGTTGGCAATGGTCCCGATGGCAGTATTCGGGATCTCAGGCGCGATCCTGGCGAGCGCTCTCATCGCCAAGCTACCCAAAACCCGGGTGATCGTATTCGGACTAATTGCTGCGAGTATCGGCCTCATCGGTATCGCCGTGGCGACACCTACGCAGTCGCTCATCCTGGTTCTGCTCGGCGGGATCGTGCTGAGTATCGGCGTCACCACGTTCCTCTCATTGGCCACTGACCTCACAGTCTCCGCTTCTCCGCCTGATCAGGTGGGGTCTGCCTCCGCCTTGTCGGAGACAAGCTCCGAACTCGGCGCAGCACTGAGCATCGCCGTCCTCGGTACCGCTGCCTCTATGGTCTACCGGAGGATGCTCTCGCTTCCTCCGGGGCTTAACACCAGCGACACCGAGCAAGCAGAACAGTCTCTTCAGAATGCCGCGGCCACTGCTGACACCTTGTCTGAATCGGACGAAAGCAGGCTGATAGAAGCCGCGCAGACTGCCTTCGCCGCAGGTCAGTCGGTCATCACGGCCGGTGCCGCGCTGCTACTCCTCGCACTAGCAGGTGCCGTGGTGATCTATGCTAGGCGCGAATCATGCGAGAATGGGCGGGCTTCTACCCCGACGCCAACGAGTATCAACCAGCCTCCTGATGATTCGTAATTGTCCATCTCACCTGTTCCAGACTCCGTTATAGGGTGAGGGCGGGGGCAAGCGCACAACAGCTTACGAGCCTTCGCTAATGAAAGGGCGTCAGTCACCGGAAACCCGGGCATCGGTACGATTCCAGTGGTCAAGGCACATCTCTTACCGCAACCTCCGGTCAGGAACTACAGCAGACGTTGGACGGCGGACGATCACAAGCACCAGGACAACCAGCGCCAGGACAACCAGCGCCAACATCGCCGACACCGCCGGCAGCCATGCAACCGACCGGGCAAGGATCGGGGCACCCAACGCGGATCCGGTGGCGATGCCGACCTGAACGCTGGTGACGTACACCGAAGACGCCCGGTCAGCGTCACCCTCCGCGATACGCATGACACCGGTCTGAAACACCGGGCCCGTGGCAGCGAACGCCAGCCCCCACACCGCTGCAGCAACGAACACTCCGGCGTACCGAAGCCCCGTGGGCAGAGACAGCATGGCCAGCGCCAGGATCACCAGGCCAGCAGCGAACGTCCACATCGTGACTACCTCCGCCCGCCGTGCCCCGCGGTCGATAACACGTCCTATGAGAACCGTACCGACAGCTCCAGCGAGGCCGAAGAGCGTGAGGATTGCCACCACGAGCCCCGCTGTCCCCGTGACCTCGGTGACGATGACCGCGATGTAGGTGTAGGAGATGAAATGCGCAGTGACCAGCAGGACCGAGATCCCACAGAGCACCAGCACGGTGCGCCAGTTCACCTCGGCGAGGGACGGCCCGGCGTCCCCGTGTGGCACCGCAGCCTCCTCCCCCACTGACCGTAGAGAGTAGAAGACGGCAACGGTGACCGCGATCGTCACTCCGGTGAGCAGAAGAGCAGTGGCCCGCCAGCCGATGAGCCCACCGATGAACGTGGTTCCGGGGCTGCCGAGGATCAACGCCAGCGAGGCTCCGCCGAACACCACGGCAGTCGCGGTACCGACCCGCTCACGCGGAACGAGCGTCGCGGCGGCGGGTGCCACCAGCGACCAGACCACGCCGTGGGTGAGTGCAGCAATGAGTCGGCTGACAGCGAGCATCGCAAACGACGTCGATGCGACGGTGAGCGTTTCCGCGACAACGAGGAAGACAAGCGCGACAACGAGGCTCTTCGGCTTTCAGAGTGCGTCGATTGCGGATCGAAGCCCACCGGAGTGAATCAACGACCGCAAGATGTAGTGCTCCTTGTTTCTGAAACCCAACGCGATACCCCGCAGATGCTCCAGCCTGCCGTTGATCGCCTCGACCGGGCCGTTGGTCGCCCCGGTGTCGAAGTACGCCAGGATCTGGGAGCGCTTACGCCACAACGTCCTACCCAGCGTCGCCAACTCGCTCAGCCCGGCCGGCAGGCCGGACCTGATCCTCTTCAGCAACTTGAACAGTCGGCGCTTACCGTCGCGGGCGACCGGCTCGTCGAACGCCGCAATGATCTGCTGGTAGACCTGCCAGGTCACCTGCACCGCCACATGCCTGTCGTCGGTGAGCACCTCGTCGAGCTTCTCCGCCTTCGTTGGGGTGACCAGCCTGATCCGGGTCATCATCGCCCTGCGGATCCCGTACAACGGATCCCCTGACCGGCCCCGGTGACCGGTGGTCTCGTTCTGGATTCGCTGGCGGCACAAATCCAGCTTGTTCGCCGCCAGGTGCACGACATGGAAAGGGTCCATGACCTGCCTGGCCTTACCGATCTGCTGGGAGGCTGTTTTCGCATAGCCGGTGTAGCCATCCATCGTCACCGTCTTCACGGTGTCGCGGAACCGCTGGGGGCGGGCGGCGAGCCAGTCACCGAAGGCGCCAGCACTTCTACCGGGCACCATGTCCAGCAGTCGGGCCGGACCAGTACCGTCGACCTGCGGGGTCAGATCCACGATCACTGTCACGAAGCTGGAGGACCCGTCACCGCGCACGTGCTTCCACTTGTGTTCATCAACCCCCAGCGCCCGGACGTGGTCCAGGCGGTGGGCGTCACCGTAGGCCAGGTGCCGGCACGCCTCGGTGGCCAGCCGGCCGACGGTCTTCCACCCCAGGCCCAGGGCGCGGGCACAGGCGGCGACACTCATCCCGTCGGTGGCCATGCGCTGCAGAATCCACCGGGTCACCCTGTCGGTGACTGACTGTCGGTCGGCGGCGGCTGTGCGGATCGGCATGCGGAAGATGCTCACCGGACAGTTGTCGTTGCCGCAGGTCAACCGTGGTAGGCGGACATGCAGGATGCTGGGGTGCCCGGCGATGGGAAGATCGGTCAATCGGCGTTCGACATGGTCACGGACCCGGGATGCCTGTCCGCAGTGCGGGCAGGCGGTCGTGACGGTGACGGGGTGGCAGTACAGGTGGGTGGTGTTACCGGCGTCGGCGGCGTTGTCGATGCTCAGGCCCAGTTCGACGGTGCGGCAGATCGTGTCGGCGACGAGGTTCGGGGCAGAGGCAGGTGTGACGGTAGGGTGAGACATGGATCCTGGAGTGACGAGGTGGTGATTAGACACCTTCATCTTGTCACTGCAGGATCCTTCTACCTTCCCGGCCCCGGCACCCTACATGTTGTGATCGCTCATCCCACTGGCTTCACAGTTGCTACGCACTCTGAAAGCCGAAGAGCCAACAACGAGGGCAGTTCGACGGCGTACCCGCGAGGCAAGCGCCACGGTGGGGATCGTGGCGCAAGCAGCGACGATCGCATAGCCACTGACCAGCAGACCGACCTGCCCTTCACCGACGTTGACTCCGTCCGCGATGTCCCGGATGAGCCCAACAGGAAACACCTCGAAGGTGACGTAGACGAACGTCGCGCCGGCAAGCGCGATCAGCTTCGCTATCGTCGTCGCGTTGACCTGGTTCTGCGCAGAGGAGTCTCTCATCGAACTACCTTGCTCCCCGCCGCCCCCGCGTCCGTCGACGCAGTGGTACGCCGAGCGGCATACACGACCTGCGTGATCACGAGTGCGCCGAGAGCACCGAACAGGCCGGCAGCGAGAGTCACGGCGCGGACGCCGAAGCCGAGGGTGATGACCTGTCCCCCGGCCCACGACCCGAGCGCGGCACCCAGCGCGAAAGCTGCCATATTGACCGTCAACGACAACGTCGGGGCGTCCGACGCCGTCGAGAGGATCCTCACCTGTAGCCCCGGGATCAGTGCGAACGTCGCTATCGAGAACAAGATGAGCAAAGCTGCGCTACCGCCCGCCGACGGGGCGGCGATCCAGAAGATGACGCACACGACGGCGAGCGTCCAGGAGAGTCCGAGGACGGTGGCCTCGACGGAACGGTCGGCACACCGGCCACCGATGACGTTGCCGATGATGGAGCCAACGCCGTAGGCAAGGAGTACCGCTGACACCCACGCAGCGGGGAAACCTCCCACATCCGTGAGCAACGGCACCATATAGGTGATGACCGTGAACATGGCACCCGAGCACAACACGGTGGCCATTACGGTGCCGATCACCTGCCAGTTCGCGAACGCGCGGAACTCATGTCGCACGGAGGAGTGAACCGATGCTCCACCAGCGTCAGGAATCGTCAGCAGGATGAGCACGATCGCGATGGAGGCAAGGACGGCGACGGTGCCGAAGGTTGCCCGCCAGTCCACCTGCTGCGCCATCAGCGTTCCGAACGGCACGCCGAGCACGGTGGCCAGTGTCACACCGAACTGCGTGCCTGCCACCGCGGACCCCTGCCGGTTCTCCGCGACCATGGCGCCGGCGGTGACGACACAGACAGCCATGAAAGTTCCCTGGATGACGGCGGTGATCACCCGACCGACGAGCAGGACACCGAAGCTGGGGGCGGTGGCGCAGACCACGTTACCGAGGACGAAGACGAGCAGAAGAAGGACCAACAGGTGTTTGCGTCGGATACGGGTGGTGACAGCGGTCATGATCGGCCCGCCGAAGACCACGGTCAATGCGTAGACGGTGACCAGGAGTCCTGCGGTGGGGATGGTCACGGACATGTCCCGGGACAGTTCGCCCAGCATGCCGCTGGGCGAGAGTTCCGCGGTACCGACGCAGAAAATGGCCAGAATCAGGACGGCCATGCGGATGTACATGGGGTCTTTCATGAATCTCACTGTCCGATGACCTCCAGGACCTCGGGCAACGAGGTGACGCCGTCAGCGGCAAGGAAGTGGCCGGCGCCGGGTACAACCTGTGCCGTCGTCCCCAGAAGCTCGGCCAGCCGATCCGTGTACGACGGCGGGACGAGGGGATCGTTGTCGGAACGCAGAATGGCGATTCGGTCGATGTGACCGTCCAGTCCCGTCACATCACCTCCGTCCGCAATGTAGTCGTCCAGTTCCGGCAGGGAGGGAAGCCGGTCAATGAAGCCGGAGACCAGCACCAGAGTCCCCAGGCGCCATGCGCCACTCAGTGACTGCAGATACCGAAGGGCGGTGAGGGATCCGAGGCTGTGCGCGACGATGACCGAGTTCTCGTCCACCTCCCCGACCGCGGTGCGCACAGCGTCGAACCACTTCACGGGCTCCGGGTTAAGGGGATCAGGTAGCGCGGGGACGGTCGTCGGGATGCCGTCGGAGCGAAGACGTTCGGCCAACCAGCCGAACCAGTGGTCCTCGGGCGTCGCTCCGTAGCCGTGGATGATCGTTGCACGTCGTGAGGTTGTTCCAGTTACCATGCGACGGAACGATAGGGGTTCACGTTAGTGTGAAGGTCAAATCCACGAGGAGGACATGTGCTCATCGGTGAACTGGCGGACCGGACCGGGGTATCCACCCGCGCGCTGCGCCACTACGAGGAACGCGGACTGCTGGTCCCGCACCGCGACACCAACGACTACCGGATCTACACAGAGGAGGACGTTGTCCGGGTGGCACAGATCCAGACCATGATCGCTGCCGGCCTGGGCACTGATCCGATCCGCCGCTACATCGACTGTGCCCGCACCGGTGATCATGGTCTGTCGCTGGAGATGTGCCCGGATCTGCGTGCCGAACTCGATGCCCTGGCCACAAAGCTGACGGCGCAGCAGAGCACACTCGAGCAGAAACGCGAGCGCCTGTGCGCTCTCGCGGCAAACGATGGCAACTCCTGACGCCCCGACAGCCGACGTCCCCCTCCGCAGAGGGCTTTCCCTGCTGGTTTCCTACGCGCGGCCACACCTGCGCATTCTCCTCGTCGGCGTTCTCCTGGGACTGTTCGCCACCGCGGTCACACTGGCGACCCCGATGGCAGCGAAATGGGTTCTGGACGGGCTGGGTACCGGGCGTAGTCTCGCCGGCCCGGTGACAATCCTGGTGGCGCTCCTGCTCGTCGGTACTTTGGCTGGCTTCGTACAGAGTGTGCTGCTCGGTCGGCTGGCGGAGCATATCGTGTTGGACGCCCGGCGGTCGCTGATCCACCGTTTCTTCCGTGCACGCCTGGAGCAGATCCAGCGTTTCAAGACCGGTGAGCTGGTCACCAGGGTTACCAGCGACACCGTGCTGCTCCGCGAGGCCGCGACGTCCAGCGTTGTCCAACTGATCAACGGAGCGGTGTCCCTGGTCGGCACCATCGTTCTGATGGCGCTTCTCGACCTGCCTCTGCTGGCAACCACGTTGCTGGCACTGCTCATCATCGGCGTGATGTTCGGCGTTCTCGTGCCCCAGATCGGTAAGGCCGACAAACAGGCGCAGGACGCGATCGGAGGGCTCGGGTCAACGCTGGAAGGCGGGATGCGGGCCCTACGCACGGTGAAGTCGAGTCGTGCCGAAGACCGTGAGATCGACCGCGTCACCGGTAAGGCCGAGGAGTCCGCGCGCTACTCCATCCGGTCCGTCTGGTATTCGTCGCTGATCTGGACGGTGGCCGGCGGTGGCATGCAGCTGGCGATCATCGTGATCCTGGGGCTGGGTGCGTGGCGGGTGAGTTCGGGCGAGCTCGCCGTATCGACGCTGGTGGCTTTTCTGATGTACGCCTTCAATATTGTCGATCCGATCACCTCTCTGGCCGGGGCGTTCTCGTCCATCCAGTCCGGTTTGGCAGCCGCCGCACGTATCCAGGAGACAGAGCACCTGGCGCTCGAAGACACCGACGCACGACCCGCCGACGGCCCACAGAACACATCCTCGGACGGCGGACCGGCACTGGCGCTGCGACAGGTGACCGCCGGTTACCAGAGTGCCGATGAACCGGTACTGCATGATGTGACCATCGAAGTCCCGCGGACCGGGCATCTCGCCGTCGTCGGGCCGTCGGGAGCAGGAAAGACAACCTTGTTCTCACTGCTGCTGCGTTTCATCGATCCTCGCTCGGGACGCCTGGAGCTCGACGGCGTTCCCTACGAGCGGTTGAGCATCAACGACGTGCGCTCACGCATCGCCTATGTCGAGCAGGAGACCCCGGTCATCCCCGGTACCGTCCGGGACAACGTCCTGTTCCGCGCCCCCGACGCCTCTGACCAGGAGGCGTGGGACGCTCTTTCCGCCGTGCAACTGGACGCGAAGATCCAGACACTCCCGGACGGACTCGACAGCGCTGTGGCGGACACCAATCTCTCCGGAGGCGAACGCCAGCGCCTGGCCGTGGCACGGGCCCTGGTGCACAGGCCGGACGTTCTGTTGCTGGACGAGGCCACCGCGCAATTGGACGGCACGACCGAGGCCGCGATCCAGAAGGTCATCAGTACAGCTGCCCGAACCGGAGCCGTAGTGACCATCGCCCACCGGCTGTCCACCATTCTCGATGCTGATCAGATCGTGGTCCTGGACGGAGGAAAGGTCCGTGACTCCGGTACCCACCAGGAGCTCGTCGCTCGCGATGAACTGTACCGGGAGTTCATCGAAGCCCTGCGCATCCATACGGGGGAGTGACGTCTCGCCGGCCCCATTCAGTCCAGCTACGTGGGGCGTGACCAGTGCGCAATCATGAGCTGGTGGGCTTCTGCCTGCGACAGTTCGGAGATCTGTTCCTCGGTCATGTGAAGCTCCGACCGGAGGCCGGAGACCAGCCAGGCGGGCAGAGAATCCGACACGTACGGCTCGGGACTGACGTCCACGTCGCCGTACTGCCTCCCTAACTTCTCGACTACCTCCGCCAATGGTCGTGCGAGCGGATTCCCCTGTGCCTTCAGAATGGCGACCCGGTCCCGCATCTCGGCGTAGACTTCCCCGTCCTCACGGGCTCCTGCCGCCCAGATCTCAGCGATATCGAGCACCGGTCGGTGGTTCTCGTCGGTGGTTTCACGCCAGACGATCCTCCACGCACGGTTCCCGACAACCAGTTTCCGAAACCCGACGAGAGCACCGACAAGTGGTTCCCCGGCGTCGGCTGCACGTTCCAGAAGCAGCATTTTAGCGAAGACGTCCCTGACAAGCTGGGGGTCCTTACGGTGCAACCTCCGGAGATCCTCGACGGCATATTCTGTCAGCCGCACACGCCTTATGCGTCCGGATCCACTCACCGCAACGAGTGGAGACCCGCAGAGATCTCGGCCTCAATATCGTCGCGATTGATACCGAACTCTGCCATCGCATCGTCGAGTGACGTGCGAACGCCGCTGTCTGTGGCAAAGCGGGCCAGCAGGAGGGCCACCTCCCGGAGATTCTCGCGGTCCTCGCGGAGTTGGGCGATATCATCTGCACCGACAACTTCGGCAACAACGCGTCCGTGACGCGACAGGCCGATCTCTTGGCCTGCCTCCGCCGCACTCACCAGCCCGGAGATGCCCGCATGGTTGGCCTCGGTAATCGAGAATGTCCTCATGCGAGTAATCCTACCTAGAAAACTACCTGGATTCCAGAGTGCCTGACATCGTTCCTCACAGACGAGAATCGACCAGGTCAAGGAACCAGCAGAATCTTTCCGGCCGGGTGGCCCGTCTGACTGAACGTCAGCGCGTCTGCGGCCCGAGCCAGTGGAAAGGTCGCACCGACTCTCACGTTGACCACGCCATGTGCGGCCAGTGCAACGGTCTGTTCCAACTCGTCCGCCGGGTGTCGCACCCACAGAATTCCGGCGGCGTCCGAGTGGTGGTCTCCCCACGCCGTAACGGCACGACCGCCCGTGGCCAGGACCTCGCGAGTCACGGCCACCGTTTCCCGCCCGCCGACGGCGTCAGCGACGGCATCGATGGAACGGTGGCGTCTCAGTGAGTCGAGAAGCCCGGGGCCGTACTCCACGGCGACCGCACCGAGCGAGCGCAGGTAGTCGTGGTTACCTGCCGATGCTGTCCCGATGACCCTGGCTCCCCGACTTACAGCGATCTGCACTGCCGCCGAGCCGACGCTGCCGGCGGCGCCATGCACCAACAGTGTGTCCCCCGCCGTCACACCAAGGTTTTCGACCAGCGAGTACCCGGCCACTGCGGAGGACGGCAGCCCTGCCGCCTGCTCGATACTCAGCGAGTCCGGACGGAACACGACGAGGCTGGCATCCACCACCAGATGCTCCCGGAAGGACCCTCCGCGGGCACCGGCTATAACCGGATCACCGATGTGAAGATGAGGCACTCCAGGTCCGACAGCCTCGACCACCCCTGTGCCGGCCCACCCCGGGACGTGTGGAAACGGCACACGGTCAGTGTGCCGGAAGTATCCGGCGACCATCTTCCAGTCCACCGGATTGACCCCGATCATCTCCTGCCGGATCCGCACCTCCCCAGCTCCAGGAGCGGAGAGTTCCTCAAGCTCCCAGCGAAGGACGCCCGGGCCACCGTAGCGGTAGTAGGCGATTCGCTTATTCGTGACGTTGCTCATGGTGTCGACGCTAAAGCCTCACACCGGTGTGAGAGTCAAGCCGTCGTGGGCCGCGGGCTGGCAGTGATCACAGCATCCAGTGCCGTCACTGAGGTGCGTAATGCGTCAATACGGTCGAGGAGTTCATCACGCTCAGCAACGAGTTCGTCGTAGAGGTCCGAACAGGCCAGCGCCATAGGATCACCCTCGTGGCCCTGGAGACACGGCAGGATGTGTTCGATCTTGTGGGTGCTCAGCCCCGCAGACAGCAGTGTCTGGATACGATGCACACGGTCAACATCAGCGTCGTCGTAGATCCGGTACCCACTGGACAGCCGGTCCGGGTGCAGCAGGTTCTGCTCTTCGTAGTAACGCAGGGAACGGATACTCACCCCGGTCTGCCGCGACAGTTCGCCGATCCGCATCGAGGACTCCTTTCCGGGAATGACTCTCACATAAGTGTCAGAGTTTAGCTCCTCAGACTAAAGTGCCTCCGGGACGGACACTCAGGGGTGGCCACGCCTCTCAAAACCAACCAGCAGTGCACGTCCCAGGAAGCCCCACGCCTTTGACGCCTATCCACAAGGAGTCTCGGCTCCTTCCACCTGCCGACTACCCTGCTCTCGTCGTTGATTGGCAGACGCTCGCTTCGTCCTACCGTCCAGGAGCATGTCGCACGCCCACAGCACCAGCGCAAGAACCGCGACCGCGGCACCAATAGCGGGAATCGCCGGATAGTCATGCCCCACCGACAGCGCCAACCCGCCGAGCCACGGCCCGAGAGTGATCCCGACATTGAACGCCGATACATTCCCCGAGACTGACAACGTGGGAGCATCCGGAGCAAGAGGGATGAAGCGCGAGTTCAACGCAGGGTTGGTGCTGAAACCGAGGAAGCCCAGCGCCACGACTAGTGCGATGACCGCCCCCGGATACTGCGCGAACAGAGCCAGCAGCACGGACGTCACCAGCAGCCCGGCGAATCCGATACCGAGAACGGACTTCGGGTAACGGTCGGCAGCCTTGCCACCGAGGGCGATGCCGACGAGTGCCCCGAAACCGTAGCCGAACAACACCGCCGGCACCCAGGAGGAGGCGACGCCCGTGGTCTCGACCAACATCGCCGAGAGGTAGGAGAACGTCCCGAGCAGTGCGGTGGTCGCTGTCGCCGTCATCGCATAGGACAACCACAGTCGGGGCGGACGCATGCCCCTGAGCTCCGCACGGAGATCCGGCGGGTTCTCCGGACGCAGAGCAGGCACGCAGAACACAATGACGGCAGCCGCGACCGTCCAGAAGGCGCCCCTCCAGCCGAGATGCTGCCCGATCCACGTTCCTGCCGGGAGACCGAGCACGGTGGCGACGGTCAGCCCGCCGGCGACGATGCTCATCGCCTGACCACGTCGCTCTGGTCCAGCCAAGGCCATCGCGGTGCTCCCACCGACAGCCCAGAAACCGGCGTAGGCGAATGCTCCGATGAATCTCATGGCGAGCAACAGTTCATAGCTTCCGGTGAGCGCGCTGACCACATGGCTGACGACAAACACTGCGAGGAACAGCAGCAGAGCGAAGCGTCGGGGCCAGCGCAGGGTCAGTGCCGCAAGCACTGGCGCTCCGACGAGCATGCCGAGCGCGAATGCACTGATGAGCATGCCCGCCTGCGGGATGGTCACGTCGAGGTCCTCGGCCATGTCAGGCAGCAGACCAGCGAGCATCAACTCGCTGGTGCCCTGAGCGAAGATGCCGAATCCGATACCCCAGATTGCGAGTGGCATCACAATAGTGCCCCCTCTCCATACCCGGGTACTGCAGTGTTCATTCCCGTGAGCGATGTCATCGCCGTCCTCCTTTTTATATCGAGTGCTACAAAAAGAGACCGTAGCACATTTTGTAGCGCCCGACATACAATGGAGGAATGACTTCCACGCCACCCCGCGGCAGGCCCCGCGGCTTCGACCGGGACACCGCCCTCGACACCGCGATCCGGGTGTTCTGGCGCAAGGGTTACGAGGCCACGTCGGTACGCGACCTCAGCCAGGAGCTGGGAATCGGGCAACCCAGTCTCTACAACGCCTTCGGCGGAAAACGCGCCCTGTTCACCGAAGCTGTCGGTGTGTACGACCACACGTACGGAGGATTCATCGATGCCGCACTCGACGAGGAACCGACGGCCACCCTCGCACTGCGCCGAATTCTGACGGAAGCACCACAGCGCTACACCCGCGACGGATTGCCCCCGGGTTGCCTGATTGCCGGTGGGGACGCCGGCACAGACGATGAAGACGTCCACCATGAGTTGTCAGAACTCCGCCAGCGCAAGACGGCCCAGATCGCCGCCAAGATCGACGATGACACCAGAGCAGGACGGCTCCCCTCAGAAACAGACTCATCAGCGACAGCTGCCTACGTGATGACCGTGCTGAGCGGGCTGGCCCAGCGGGCTCGTGACGGTGTTCCGCGGCACAGCTTGGAGGCAATCGCGAAAATTGCCGACAGTGCACTCCCGCCAGCTCAATTACCTACTGAACGGACGGACTAGCGGTGGAACAGCACAAATATCCTCAAGGGAGCAGATCCAACATGTGCGGCCGAACCTTCATCGAATGAATGATCAGCTCATTGCCACTGTCGAATACCAGCACGACAGTCTCAAGCATTCTCCGTGAGTATCAAAACCAAGTCTCAGCTGTCGTGACGGGGATTCTTCATCAAGATCATCGATCCACAACGGCCGCGAAGCCGCCTGAATCGAATCTTGAGGCGGAATTCCATGCTTCAGAGCCGAATCATGAACTCTCATGCGACCGAGTTGCGCAGAGCCTCGCGGATAACATCGGAGCGGGTTTTCCCTTCTCTCCCGGCCCGCTCATCAACCTCGGCGATCTCCTCGGAAGTGAGACGGAGGGCGACCACCTGAGAAGGTTCTGCACCGCGGCCAGGACGCCCACGACCACGCTTCTTGAGCGCGTTGACGTCATAACCTGCCTCAGCCTCCTCCGCCCACGCTTCAATCTGGTCGTCAGTAACAGGTATCCCGTTGATGGTCTCATTCTCGCTCATGACAATAATGTATAACGAAAAGAGCGCCCTGACCATCCCCCGCGGCCGTTGAGACGGCCGTACGTGATAGCCAGCTTCTCCTTCCCCGGCCTACGCTTCCGTACGGCGCAGGGCAGCGGCTCTGGCAATGACGATGAGAATCAACCCGACAACAGTCAGTGCAGCACCGGTGAACGTCGGACTCCGCAGCCCGAACCCGGCAGCAATGGCAGCTCCGGCGATACTCACACCGATGGTGTTGCCGAGGTTGAACGCCGCGATATTCGTGGCCGACGCCAGGGTGGCTGCACCATGAGCATGCCGCATGACCCGCGCCTGGAGCCCCGGCACGGTGGCGAAACCCACGAGCCCGAGCAGGAAGAGCATGATGCCGGTAGCCACCGGCATCGCAGCGACAGCCCCGAGGACGAGCAGAACGACAGGCAGCAGCAGAGACAGGATCAGCACGGCGTTGTCGGCGTTGCGGTCAGCCGCCTTTCCGCCGACGATGTTCCCCAGAAACAGCCCCACACCGAACAACACCAACAGCCACGGCACCGTCGCAGCCGAGAAGCCACTGACCTCGCGCAGCAGCGGTTCGATGTAGGTGAAGACGCCGAACATGCCTCCGAAAACCAGCGCGGTGGTCAGCAGTGACGCCAGCACCTGCGGCCGTGCCAGTGCCCTGAACTGCTGGCCGACCGGAAGCTGCTCTTCCTCCGGCTCAGTGCGCGGGACGAGAGCGACGAGTCCGGCGAAAGCCACCACGCCCACCGCCGAAATCACCCAGAAAACCGTCCTCCACCCGAACTGCTGGCCGATCAACGACCCGGCCGGGACACCGAGAACATTGGCGATAGTCAGCCCGGCGAACAGCGCCGCCACGGCGGAGGCCTGCCGTTGACGCGGGACCAGGGATGCAGCCAGCACGGCACCGATTCCGAAGTAGCCGCCGTGGGCGAGCGCGGCGAAGACACGCCCAGCGAACATGACCTCGTAGTTCGGCGACCAGGCGGACAACAGGCTTCCAGCGATGAAGAACGCCAGCAGTACCAGCAGCGCCTGCTTGGGCGGACGTTTCATCAGCAACGGTGTGAGAACAAGCGCACCGGGCACCACCGCCAGGGCATAACCACCGACGAGATGACCGGCGACGCTGATGCTCACCCCCAGGTCGTCCGCGACCTCGGTGAGCAGTCCGGCGATGACGAACTCCGTGAGCCCGATCCCGAAACCACCGGTACTCAACGCGAGCAGGGCCAGGGAGGCGGTGCGTCGCGACATACCGGGTGAACAAGTCTCCTCTACTGTTTCCATGCCCGTCACCGTGCCCCGGCGCGAACCAGGTAGCCAGGCCCCTGCCGTGACTAGCACCGGCAGTGACAGCCATAGCCCGTGGGGCTGCCGAACCGCGACCGTCAGCGTTCGCCGGTGACCAGTCCGGCAAGGTAGTGACGGACGATCCGCTCCACGCCGGCATCGTCGCTCACGTCGACACCGCCTCCCCGAATGATCCGTTGCGTCAGCAGGGCATCGACCAACGCGACAAAATCGGCGGCCGCCTCCGCAGCGTCATCCACCCCGAGGAGCTGGAGGCACCGCTCGGCTGCTGCAACCAGCTGCGGACGCACCGGTAGGTCCCCCGCCAACAGGACGCGTATCTCGTCGTCGTGACGGTACTCGATGCGCAGGGCGATCCGGGCGACGTGCTCCTCCTCGCGCCGTAGCGTCGCCCCGATGGCCCGTGCAACCAGCGTCGCTGCGGTAGACACCGTGAGAAACTCCGGCCACCGCACCGCTGACGTATCCGCTGTCGTGCGCGTCGCCAACCGCCCCACGATGAGGACGATGAGGTCACGCCGGGTACGGGCGTAGTACGACGTCGATCCGGCGGACAGTCCCACCTCCGTGTCGATGGCCCGGTGGGTGAGCGCACGGACACCGCGCGACGCGATGATCCGGATCCCGGCGTCAGCGATCTCTGTTCGGCGGTCTTGCCCTGGTGACTGCTCCGACACATCGGCAATCCTAGTGCACATCGAGTACTCTACATATGTAGAGTACTTGATAACGCGAAAGGGTGTACGCCATGAGAATCGCCGTCATCGGTGCCGGGATCGCCGGACTGGTCGCCGCCGCGGGCCTGCAGAGAGACGGTCACGACGTGGCCGTCTTCGAACGTCGCTCCAACTCCGATGCCGTGGGTGCAGGGCTCACGTTGTTCGGCAATGCCTTCGAAGCCCTCGACCTCGTCGGACTCGGCGATACTGTCCGGGGTGTGTCGAGCACCGCCATCGGATCGATGCGCGCCGGACAACGCACTCCCTCAGGACGCTGGATGACCACCGCTTCTCCGTCGACCTCAGGAGCGGTACGCAGCATTCATCGCAGTGACCTGCACCGAGTCCTTATAGACTCCCTTCACACGGGGACGCTGCGCACAGGCACGCCCGCCACTGTCTCGGCCGACGGGACACCACGCATCGTCGCGGCCGGCCAGTCCGAGGATGTCGACCTGGTCGTCGTCGCGGACGGGATCCACAGCCCCAACCGTCGTATTCTTGGGTTGGACACCGGTCTGCATTACGCCGGTTACACCGCCTGGCGCGGCGTGACCGGCGCGCCGGTGGACGTCCACCACGAGGCAGGCGAGACGTGGGGACGCGGGCAGATCTTCGGTATCGTCCCCCTTTCCGACAACCGCATCTACTGGTTCGGAACGCTGAACTGCCCCGCCGGGTCAACCTTCCCCGATGAGCATGCAGAGGTCCGCCGACGCTTCGCCGACTGGCACCCGCCGATCCAGGAATGCATCGAAGCGACCCCGTCGGAAGTGCTCCTGAGACATGACGTCTACGACCTCGCCGCACCACTCCCCTCCCTGGTGAAGGGCCGCACCGTAGTCATCGGCGACGCCGCCCACGCCATGACCCCGAATCTCGGCCAGGGGGCGGGCCAGGGCATTGAGGACGCCGCGACGCTCACCGTCCTCTTACGGGACGCCTCCCCGGATGCCCTCGAATCGACGCTGCTCACCTATGACGAACTCCGCCGACCCCGCACGACCTCAGTAATGAGGGGGTCTCGTACGGCCGGGCGGGTGGCCCAAGCGTCCAATCCACTGCTCGCCGGTCTACGCGATGGAGCACTGCGACTCACCCCGGCCCGGGCGCTCATCGTAGCGAACAACCGGCTCGTCAACTGGCCCCGGCCCACCTGACCCCTCAGCACTACCCACCCAGCAGCAGTCAGCAACCCCGGAGGTCGGTCGCACCAACCTGCGGGGTTGCTACCTCAACGGGACAGCACCGGCACCACTGCACGACTGGCCCCGTCCCGACTAACCTCGGCCGCATGGCCACAGTCATCCTGGTCCGGCACGGACGCAGCACCGCGAACACCGAAGGCACCCTGGCGGGACGAACACCCGGCGTCACCCTCGACGACACCGGCCACCGGCAGGCCGAGCGCACCGGAGACCGTCTCGCGACCGTCCCATTGCGTGGGGTGGTCTCCAGCCCTCTGGAACGGTGCCGGCAGACCGCCCAGGCCATCCTCGGGCGGCAGTCGGGCACCCCGTCCTTCACCACCGACGACGGCATCACCGAGTGCGACTACGGCAACTGGCAGGGCCGCAAGCTCACCGATCTCGGTAAGGAAGAACTGTGGAAGACCGTCGTCGGGCACCCCTCGTCGGCCGTGTTCCCCGGTGGGGAATCCCTGGCCGGGATGCAGGAACGGGCGGTCACTGCTGTCCGGCGGCACGATGCAGCCGTGGAGGCTGACCACGGCGCCGGCGCGGTCTGGGTGGCCGTGACACACGGCGACATCATCAAGTCCGTCATCGCCGACGCCTACGGCATGCCGTTCGACCATTTCCAGCGGGTCCACGCAGACCCCGCCTCCGTGTCGGTCATCCGCTACACCGAGGCTATGCCGCACGTGCTCTGCGTCAACACCGAGGCCGGTGATCTGTCCTGGCTGGCGCCGTCCCCCGACCAGCAGAAAGACAGCACGGATGACGGTGCCCAGGTCGGTGGCGGCGCCGGTCACGCCGACTGACCTGGTTCCCCCGCGCGTCCGGTGCACGCCTTTCACTGCACCATTCGCTGCACCAATCAGCGTAAGGCTCCTACAATGGCGCTTATGCCCACCACCACATATGGATTCGACTGGCCGGACCGTTTCGTCGTCGGCACTGTGGGATTGCCCGGTGACCGGACGTTCTATCTGCAGGCACGTGACCGGGGTGTGACCGTCAGCGTCTCACTGGAGAAGCAGCAGTCCGCCGCGCTCGCCGAGGGCGTCGCCGAGCTGCTCGGCAAGCTGCGCAACCAGGACGGCAACCCCTTCAACGTCCCTGATGAGACCGATGAACTGCTCGTTGATGACGAGCCGTTGGACATGCCGGTTGACGAGGAGTTCCGCGTCGGCGTCCTGAGTCTGGGTTGGGACCCGAAGACATCCCAGGTGGTCATCGAGGCCGCTCCCCCGCCTGAGCTCGATCCGGAGGAGATCGAGGAACTGCAGGCGTCCGTCGACTCCGATGAACCCGTCGAGATCCAGGTGGAGCCGGACGAACTGTTCTCCGTGCGTATCCCCGTCGGCGCGGCGAAGGCGTTCGTGGACCGGACACTGGCGATCGTGAACTCCGGTCGCCCCCTCTGCCCACGCTGCGGTGAACCGATGGACCCGGAGGGTCACGAGTGTGACATCCCTGACGGGTTCTGACGTGACCGCGCCGGAGGGCGACCTTGAGCTGGAGGGGCGTATCGTCACCGCCTCGAACGCGACGTTCCGGGGACAGATCGGTGACACGACGGTGGTGTACAAACCCCTGATCGGCGAGAAGCCGCTGTGGGACTTCCCCGACCGCACACTCGCCCGTCGCGAGGTCGCGGCCTACCTGCTGTCGGAGGCACTGGGATTCGGTGTGGTTCCGTTGACCTGGTTGCGCGACGGGCCTTTCGGCGTGGGGATGGCGCAGCTCTGGTGTGATACCACAAGTGGCCGGCACCCCGTGGACCTCGTCTCCCCGGACGAGGCCGACGTCCTCCAGGACGCGGGGTGGTGCCGGGTTCTTGACGGCGTGGACGAGGAGGACGAGCCTGTCGTCCTGCTGCACGAGGACTCTGCAGCACTCCGCAGGATGGCGATCTTCGACCTGCTCGCCAACAACGCCGACCGGAAGGCCGGGCACATCCTGCCGACGGCCGACGGACACCGTTTCGGTGTGGACCACGGACTGACGTTCCACACGCAGAACAAGGTGCGCACCGTGCTGTGGGGTTGGGTCGCCGAACCTTTGTCAGACGAGGAGCTCGCTGCCGTGCGCAGCGTCCGCGACCAGCTGGACTCCGGTCGGGATGACTCCCTCGGAGAAGCGTTGGGAGAGCTGCTGGCTACCGCCGAGGTGACCGCGGTGGCCGACCGGTGCGACCAGCTGCTGGCTGCGGGGGTGTTCCCCGGTCCGCAGCCCGGGTTACCTGCCGTACCCTGGCCGGTCTTCTAGACCCCTGGTCTCAGGCGTCTCAGGCTTTACCCACCAGCCGGTCGACCGCGGGCTGGTTCACCTTCTCGGTGAAGAACTGGATCAGCGGACCGTTGAAGAAAGCGGTCATGACGGTGCCGAAGCCGACCTGGCCCTTGAACAGGATCGCGCCGATCACCGTCAGCACGTCCTGCGGGACACGGACCTTGGTGTAGTTCCATCCGGTCTTGTCGACGATCATCGGCGCGATGGCGTCATAGGGGGCCGTGCCCACGCCTGCACTCATGTACGCGCTGGCACCGAAGGCGAAGACGCAGATCCCGGCGGCGAAGAAGAAGGTCATCAGCAACAGGGACGGGTCGTCCGGGATGACAGGTCCCAGCAGGAAGGAGAACAGGTCGATGAAGAACCCGGTGAGCACCATGTTGATCACGGTGCCGGGCCCGATGTACTTCCGTCCCCAGATCAGCACGGGGATGAACAACACCAGGTTGCTGACCAGCTGGTAGGTTCCCAGCGTCCACCCGATGGTGGAACTGACGCCGGTGTTCAGCGCCGTGTAGGGGTCCACACCCACGCCCCCGGTCTGCAGGATCGCCGCCCCCAGTCCGATGATCATCACCCCGACCAGGGAATAACCACTGCGCAGCCACGTCTCCCGGCTCCCTAGTTTCGCCACGTCGTTCTCCTCTCGCCGGTGATGTCGCCGCCACGGTACTCCGAGTGGGGTGCGGGGGTGTCACCGCTGCACCCGTCAGGCAGTGTGCTTAGACTCGGCGGGATGAAGGCAGTGCAGTTCACCGACCCGGTCGCTTACCACGCTGAAGGCCCCGTGTGGTGGCCTCAGGACGGGTCGCCGGTGGCAGGCACGCTGCGCTACGTCGACATGACCGCCGGTCGGATTCTCACCGCCGACGGGGACGGTTCCGTCACAGCGGCGGACGTGGGCAGCCCGGTCGCGGCGTTCTTCCGCCCCCGTGCCGACGGTGGTGCGGTGGTCGCCACCGAACATGCGGTCTGCCTGGCCGACGATGCCGCCTTGTCGGACCTCCGTCCTGTCGTGACGGTGCTGGACTCCCCCGAGGTGCGCTTCAATGACGGTGGATGTGCACCGGACGGCACCCTCTACGGCGGATCGATGCGCTATGACCAGGCGTCCGGCGGCGGTGTCCTCGTCTCGGTGGCCAGCGACACCTCCGTGACGACCGTGCGCGACGGTGTGACCGTCTCCAACGGTCTGGACTGGAGCCCCGACGGAACACTGGCGTACTACAACGACACCCCGACCCGGTCGACGACGATCTATTCGTGGGACACCGATCTCGGGCTGCACGACGGTCGGACACTGTTCACTCTCGATGACGGTGACCCGGCCGGGGGCCCGGACGGTCTGTGCGTCGACGCGGAGGGCAATGTCTGGACGGCTATCTACGGAGGTTCCCGGGTCGAGTGCCGCGACCCCTCCGGCGTCCTGGTCGACGTCGTGGAACTCCCGGTGACCAATGTGACCGCGTGCACCTTCGGCGGCCCGGAGTTGGACCGGTTGTTCATCACCACGACCCGGGAGAATGTGCCGGACGGCACCCAGCCGACCGCCGGTGCGGTGTACGTCGCCGTCCCCGGGGCCCGCGGACAACCGGTACGGCCGTTCGCCGGATAATCCACTAGCTCAGGAGGAAGCATGAAAGCCATCACCGTAGAACCGGGAAAGGCGGACTCGCTGTCCGTCGAGGAGTTTGACGCCCCCACACCGGGCGACGGGCAGCTTCTGGTGCGAGGTCTCGCACTGGGCGTGTGCGGCACCGACCACGACCTCAACTCCGGCGGGTACGGCTGGGCCCCGGAAGGCCACAAAAGGCTGATCATCGGTCACGAGTCACTCGGTGAAGTGATCTCAGCCCCGGAGGGATCCGGATTCAAGGAGGGTGACCATGTGGTGGGCGTGGTACGACGCCCCGACCCGGAGCCCTGCGGAGCGTGTGCCCGGGGCGAGTTCGACATGTGCCGTAACGGAAAGTACCGCGAACGTGGCATCAAGGAGATCGACGGCTTCGGTGCCGAGCAGTGGGTCATCGACAAGGACTTCGTGGTCAAGGTCGACGAAGCCCTCGGCATCGCCGGTGCCCTGCTGGAACCGACATCGGTGGTCGCCAAGGCCTGGGACCAGGTGGACCGTCTCGGCAACCGCGCCTGGTTCGAACCGTCCTCGGTGGTGGTGACCGGGGCCGGGCCCGTCGGCCTGCTGGCCGCGCTGATCGGCAAGCAACGCGGTCTGGACGTCCACGTCGTCGACCGCGTCACCGAGGGCATCAAGCCGAAACTCGTCGCCGACCTGGGCGCCGAGTACCACACCGGAGAATTCCGGGAGATCCTGGACTCGGTCGACCCGGACATCGTCATCGAGACCACCGGCGCCGGCCCGCTCGTCGGTGCCGCGCTCACCCACGAGCACCCCTATCCGGTGATCTGCCTGCTGGGCATCCGCGAGGGTGACGAGATGGAGGTCGACATCGCAGCTGCCGGTAAAGGCATGGTGCTCAACAACACTGCCGTGGTTGGCTCGGTCAACGCCAATGTTGACCACTGGCGTACCGCGGCAGAAGTGCTGGGCAAGGCCGACCGCGACTGGTTGTCGTCGCTGATTACCCGGACCGTGCCGCTGTCGCGGTTCGCCGAGGCGTTCGAGCACCAGGACGACGACATCAAGGTACTGATCGACCTGCAGTCCTGACAGAGCCTTTCGCCTGCAGGTATCGCAGGCTGACCGTCCCGGCTGACAACAGCGCTGCCAGGGCGGGGATCAGCGCCCATCCGGCAAGGTCCGCGGCGACTGTGCCACCGCTGAGCAGGCTGCTTCCGAGCGCGGCGCCGACGGCTGAGCCGAGGTACATCGCCGCCATCTGGAAGGCGATGACCGGCATGGCCTGAGCCGGCCGGTCGGCGGTCAACGCCTGCTGCAGTGTGGGGACCGTCGCCCACCCTGCCCCGCCCCACAGCACCGCGGCGATGATCCACGCGACGGGATTGCCGCTGAGCCAAGCCACAGCGAAACCGAGCGCGAGGATCACCGGCAGGACGATGAGGAAGGGTCGCGGGCCGACACGGTCGAGCGGCCGTCCGATCAGTGCCGTCGCTCCGACACCACCGATCCCCCAGGCCCAGACCAGTGCGAATCCCCAGTCCCCGAGGCCGCGGGATTCCGCCATCGGCAGGAGATAGGTGTAGAGCCCGAGGCTGGCGATACCGAGAAGAAAAGCCGACAGGACGCCGAGAACGGTCTTCGCCGAACGCAGCACGCTGAACACAGGTGTGCCTCCACCGCTGTCCAGCACCGGGAGGCTGCGGGCGCGCGTGGCCAGTACCACCATGCTGCAGACTCCGAATGCGACGACCAGGGCCATCGTCCACCGCCAACCTGCGGTGTCGCCGATCAGCATGCCGACCGGGACTCCGGCGACTGTTCCGGCGGACAATCCGAAGGTGACCATCGACATCGCGCGGCCCCGTTCGGCGTCCTCCACCATCGCTGCAGCCGTCGCCGTCGCGACTGCGGTGAGGATGCCGGCACCAGCGCCGGCGATGACCCGTGAAAGGAGGAAAACCTCCACTCCGGGCGCCAGGGTGGTGATGAGATTGCCGAGATTGAACACGCCGAGGGCGATCAACAACGCACGGGCGGTGCTGCCGCGGGTCAGCCGTCCTGACAACAGGGGACCCGCCACCGCGTACGCGGCAGTGAACGCGGTGACACCGAGTCCGATCATCGCTGCAGTGGTGGACAGGGAGTCGGCGATCTGGGGTAGGACGCCGGCGAGGACGTAGGCGTCGATGCCGAGTGCGACGGCGGCGACGGTGAGTGGCCAGACCTTCCGGATCACTGCCCTACCTCCTCATATCCGCTCAGCACGGTGTCGACGAGCCCCGGGAACCGTGATTCAAGGTCGGCCGTGCGTAACCGGATCATGCACTTCCGTCCTTCCGCGCGGACGAAGACCACGCCCGATTCCCGTAGGAGGCTGGTGTGATGGGTCAGCGTGGAGCGTGGCAGGTCGGGTCCGAGGTCGATGCTGTCGACCTCGCCCCGGTCGGCCAGGATCCGCACCATGTTCAATCTCAGGGGTTCACTGAGCGCGAAGAGCACCCGGTGGATGGTGATGTCGTCGGTGTCGGGATGTTCGTAGGTCCGGGACGGGGACATGTCGTGCTCCTTATTCGTTCGACTATTTCCGCACGATGATAGTGCGAGAATTGTCGCACGGTCAAGAAACAGGGTGCCTCCGACCGTCCGATACAGTCGTCACCATGAGATCTTTCGATGAGCTCGTCGTCGAAGCAGAAACCGCCGACGTGGACGGATGGGGCTTCGATTGGCTGGACGGCCGGGCCACTGAGGAACGGCCACCCTGGGGGTATGCGGGCCTGCTGGCAGCCCGCCTGGGTGCTCTGGCGGAGTCGGATCCCGATGCCTCCGATACCTCCAGCGTCGCAGCCCTGGACATCGACACCGGCGGCGGCGAGGTCGTGAATGAGGCCCCGACGCTGCCGCACCACATGACCGTGACCGAAGCATGGGCGCCGAATGCTGACCGTGCACGCGAACTCCTGGAACCGCGAGGCGTCGATGTCGTCGAGACCGCCGTATCCGGCAATGACCCACTCCCCTTTCCCGACCGTTCCTTCGATCTGGTCAGCGCCCGCCACCCGGTGACCCCGAACTGGGAGGAAATCCACCGCGTCCTGAAACCCGGCGGACACTACCTGGCACAACACGTGGGACCGGCCTCCGGATTCGAACTCATCGAGTTCTTTCTCGGCCCCCGCCCAGCGGAACGCAAAGACCGCGATCCCGAGGGGCCTGACGGAGAAGTCGCCGCCGCCGAGGCGGCGGGGTTGACTGTGGAACGTCTGGAGAAGGCACGCTGCCGGATGGAGTTCTTCGATGTGGGAGCCGTGGTGTGGATTCTGCGCAAATGCGTGTGGTGGGTCCCGGATTTCTCCGTGGACCGGTACAGCAGCAGGCTGCGCGAGCTGGATGCGCAGATGCGCGCCGGCCGTCCGTTCATCGCCTACTCGAGTCGGCATCTCATCGAGGCACGACGGTGACGGAGGGCGGCGTCCAAGAATAATCAGACCGTGGGATGATGCGGGCACTGGACTCAGCGCCAGATAATAGCCGAGTTCAATCCCCACCATCCATGGAGGAATCATGCAGTACACACTTGCCGCCGTCACCAACTCCGACGGCAGCCTGTCCAGCGGCTGGGCCATCGCCCTGCTCGTCGTTATCGCGGTCATCGGTCTCGCGATCCTGGCCTTCGTCATCGCCGCCATCGTCAGTGTGGCCACCAGTGATGTCCTAGCGGCCGGTGGAAAGGCCGTGTGGATCCTCCTGATCCTGGCCTTCCCTATCCTCGGCGCGGCCCTGTGGTTCCTGTGGGGACGGACCGGGCAGTTCACGAAGAATGATGTCCCGCAGCCCAGGTAGCATGCGGTCATGTTCCCCTGGGACCACAACGCCTACTACCACCGGCTGCTCCTCCGGCAGTTGCCGGAGGTCTGCGACCGGGTGCTGGACGTAGGTTGTGGTTCCGGAACGTTCGCGGCCAAGGCCGCCGAACATGCGCCCCACGTCGATGCGCTCGACCGGGTTCCCCGGATGATCGACCGGGCACGGCGACACGTCCCGGATAACGTGACGTGCACTGTCGCAGATGTGCTGGAGTCGCCTCCCTCGCCGGACACCTATGATGCTGTCGTCTCGATCAGCACGCTGCACCACATGGAGTTGACGGATGTGCTGCCGGTACTTGCCGACGCGCTGCGTCCCGGAGGAATACTCGCCGCTATCGCGCTACCGAAAACCGACCTCCGGCGCGAGTGGCCGATTGAGCTCGCGGCAACCGCCACCCACCACATACTCGGGGGATTCTTCCTCGTCAGACAGTCACTGGGATTCCGGAATCCATATGCCACAGATCCCGCCGATGACGTCATGCCGGTGAACCTCTCGCCGGCGTTGAACACCCGTGAGGTCGCCGAGACGGCAGCTGCTGTTCTGCCCGGGGCCCGGGTACGTCGTCTACTGTTCTGGCGCTATCTACTGACCTGGCGGAAGCCCAGGCAATTCTGAACCAGCCGACGTCTCCAGTGACGCTGGCTTGACCCCTTTTACATACATGCTAGTTTGTATGTATGAGACGAACAGCCGAGGACGCGGAAAAGACGCGTCTGGCGCTGCTGCAGGCGGCGTTGATGTCCTTCGAATCGAAGGGGTGGAGGGGGGCAACGTTCGAGCACATCGCCGAACGTGCCGGCGTCACCCGCGGGGCGCTCAACCACCACTTCCGATCCAAGACTGACCTGCTGTCAGCCGCACTCGAGTGGGGATGGCGCACCTACGGGAACCGGCTCTTCACTGACGACCTCCCCGAGAATCCCGCCGTCAAGGACTCCATCCGGTGGCTGACTGACCTCCTCACCGGCTATGTCACGCTACTGCAGAGAGACGACCAGTTCAGGGCGCTGGCTTCCACCACGGTCCTCGTCGCCCCACAGGCAACAGACCCCGGCGACGCCAAGACCCACGCACTGGACGCATGGAAGGACCGCATCGCTGATGCCGTCGTCCTACAGACATCACGACAGGCCCCTGCACCGTCCACGGAGACGGTCGCCGGCATGGTTCTCACCCTTCTCCAGGGTCTCACCGTCACCGCGGTGACCCGACCACACGATCTCCCGCACCCCGATGACCTGGACGCTGCAATGTCAGCGCTGGTGAGGGGGTTGCTCAACACCTAAGGAACACCGATACATCGTGACTGTCCATGATTCCTCCCCGTCACCGCGGGGTACCTCATCAACCCGTGCCCTGATCGTCGCCTCGATCGCGCTCTTCACCGACAATCTCGTCGTCGGGCTCGCAGTGCCCGTCCTCCCCCTGCTGCCCAGTGTCGTCGACGCGGGCCCTACGTGGACCGGCGTCCTGTTCGCCTCCTATGCGGTGGCCGTGGTGATCTCAGCTCTTGTCGCCGGACGCTTCGTCGACCGGTACGGACCGAAAACCCCCTTGCTGATCGGGATGGTCGGCCTCGCCGCCGCCACCCTGCTGTTCGCCACCGGTGGCCCGTACTGGTTGCTGCTGCTCGCGCGGACCGCCCAAGGGATATCCGGCGGCATGTCCTGGGTCGCCGCCCTGTCACTGATCGCAGCGA
The DNA here is from genome assembly GCF_007673095.1 of Corynebacterium glyciniphilum AJ 3170. Lineage (GTDB taxonomy): Bacteria > Actinomycetota > Actinomycetes > Mycobacteriales > Mycobacteriaceae > Corynebacterium. Next base: position 53,495 of record NZ_VDYZ01000010.1, on the reverse strand, counting down.
CAACCACCTTCGAGAAACGCGGCCAGCAGATGGGAATCGCGATCTCCATGATCACCGTCGGAGTACTCATCGGCCCGCCCCTGGCCGGTGTCATGGTCGAACACTTCGGCACCGCCTCACCGTTCCTGTTCGCCGCCGCCGTCGCACTGATCGACGGCGTCCTCCGGATCATCCTGGTCAAGGACTCACCCCGCGTCGCCGACGACACCTCCGGTCCTTTCGCGGTCCTCCGGGTTCCCGGCTCAGTGTCCATCGTCGTGGCCATCGTGATCGGTGCCGCCGTGATGGCAGGCGTCGAACCTGTCCTGCCCGTCCACCTGAATGCCAGCGCACTGACCATCGGCCTGCTGTTCGGACTCGCCGCCCTTACAGGCGTCATCGCCAACCCGATTGTCGGTGGCCTGGTGGCTTCGGTGTCGTCGCGCATCCTCATCGGACTCGGGATCGTAGCCGTCGTCGCTTCGCTCCTCACGGTGGGCTATTCAACCGAACTGTGGCAGACGGCGATCGGCATGGGCCTGCTCGGCCTGTCCGCTGCCCTCCTCCACGCCCCGGCGACAACGCTGATCAGTGAGCAGGGGTTCAAAGCACAACCACCAACACTGGGTGGCTCATTCTCTCTCTACACACTGGCCTACGCCGTGGGACTCGCCGGCGGTCCACTGATAACCGGCTTCGCCGTCGAACACGCGGGCTTCACCACCGCAATGCTGATCGCCGCCGCGATTCTCGCGGCACTCGGCGCCGTCTCGCTGCGTCGATTGCCGGATCAACACCTCCGATAACGAGGCGGGATTCTCACCGCGCGGTCTGCTACAGCTGACGTCTTCGGCCCGCTGTCGCCACGCTGTCCAGGCGCGGTTGGAACGATTCCGCCATCATCGCGATCTCATGCTCGGTGATTCTCTTACGCCGGGCCACCTCCCGCCATCCACTCAAAGCTTCCGCGATGTGCTCCATCCGTGTACGCGCCTGAGACAGGGACAGATCACAGTCCTCTGCGAGGGCAAGGAGTCCATCGACCTCATCAGGCTGGGTGTCGGCGCCGGCGATCGAGGTCGCCCGGCTCTTGGTGAGGTCTGGCGTTGGATTCACGTCGAAAGCAGGGCTCAGCGTCCAGAAGCCGCGCTCTGCGAGGAACCCGTGGTTCCGTAGGTGATCGTCGGTGTTTCCCATGGCAACACTCGCGATGACCCGGTCATACAGTTCATGGTGGTCACGCCGCGGGGAGAGCGAGATGTCACGGATCGCTTCGGCGATGTCGACGTAGTCCCGGTGATCGCCGTCCCTGGAACCGGTGGCGGTCATTGCGCTGATGTAGCCGGCCCGCCCCCCTGAGGGAGTCCGGTCAAACCGGTTCAGGACGAGGACGTGACGCTGGCCGACAGGTGTCAGCTGATGCTGCGGCACCCGTATCCCCGCGTTCGCCAACAGGCCAAGTGCGGTGGCTTCCCATGCCATCACGTCCCACTGGTCTCCGGAATGCGGGAACTTCGCTATCGCAAGTGCCCCGTCCTGCAGACGAACGGAGGCTTTCGGTCGTGCCCCTCCCAGACCGGTGGTGCCTGTGTCGAGTAGTTGTTTCACGGCGGAGGACGGATCTCGGTCGGACGCCAGTTCATCACTGGCGCGCAGCAGTTTCGGCAGATCCAGTAGTGGGGGAACGTTCGCCCGCTCCCCCAGGTACTCTGCTTGTCCCTGCAGGCGGAAACGTAGGGCACCCTGGCGTGTGTCATCACTGACACCCAGCAGGTAATCGAGTTCATCGAGTCGCCGGGGCACGCTGTTGTCTTTTCGGGCACGGCTGCGTTCCGCCTTGTCCAGAAGATTGCGGCCCCACCGGTCCGGTGCACTGTCAGCGAATGCTCGGAGAAGGCCGCGCTGGTGTTGCGTTCCGGAGACGGGGAGGAGACCAGGGTCAATGTTCATGCCACCCGCAGCGAGGTAAGCCGGATCGTAGAGGAAGGTCGTCGACACCTCACCACGCCGACCCCGGGTGACGTGTGCCTGTCCCACCGTCCAGGTACGCCCAGCATCTTCAAGGTGAACCTCGACAGTAGTCATCGCGCACGCTTCCTTCCCAGCTTTCCCGCACGAAGCCGTCCGATGTCACTGTTCAACGGGTCGACCGCGTCTATCGCCTGGTCGAGCACCCCGAGCGCGCGCAGCACCTGAGTCACACTGGCGAAACTGACCGATGGATTACCCGTCTCAATTTTTCGGAGGGTGTCACGCGTGATGCCGGCACGCTCCGCAACCTGCTGTGCGGTCAATCCAAGGACCATGCGCCAGCCGCGGATGTGTCCACCGAAGGCCTCGACCTCTCTGTCGATTCTGTACCCCGCCATGTGAAGACTCCAATGTGACGATTTTTATAGCCATTAACGCCTATAATGACGATGATTATCGCCATAGTCTAGACCGTACCCTCAATCAACATCACAATCGAGCATTCCGTAGATGACCGTGTCGGTCCACTCCCCCTTGTTCCACCAGTCCTGACGAAGATGTGCCTCACGGGTCATCCCGACAGCAGCCGCGAGTCTGGACGACGCCGCATTACGTGCGTCCATCTGTGCCGCGATGCGGTGCGCCTGGTGATGCCGGAATGCCAGATCGAGAACAGCACTGACCGCTTCGCGGGCCAGCCCCCGACCGCCGTACGCAGGATCCAGGACCCAACCGATCTCCGCGATACGGTGTTCCCGGTCAGTCCACCAGAGCAGGACGTCCCCCACTACCTGTCCATCCTCTTCGATGATCACGGCGAGAGCCCCACTGTCGCCGTCCATACCGATCTTGACGCACCGGTCCGCAACGTGGCGGGCAGCGTCTTCCTCGGTCCAGGGGTCGTCCAACAGGTGCCGGGCCACGTCTTTCTGCGAGTAGATCCGCCGCAAGGTGCCGGCGTCACCGGGCGTGTGCAGTCGGAGACGGAGGCGGTGCGTGGTCAGGACGGTCAGCGAATGGTCATCCATGGGCATGGACGCAAACCTAACATAGATCGCTTAGGTGGTGATGTCCAGCCATTAGGCTGGTGGGCGTGAATTACTGGGAGCACCGCAAGCCCGTCCAACGCACGCGGACCATCACGGAGCACGACATCGCCCGCGCCGCCGCCGCACTCCTCGACTCCGGTGGGCTACGCGCACTGACGGTCCGGGCGGTCGCGAAAGAACTCGACGTCGCCGCACCGAGTCTCTACTCACGTATCGAATCAGTGGAGGATCTCTTCGATCTCGCACTGGACGAGACGCTCGGGAGCGACCCCGAGATATCCGCGGCACTGGAGGGCGATTCCATCCAGCCACTGATGCTCGCCTACTACCGCCACCTGGTGCGACACCGGTGGGCCTGTCAGGTCATCGGCATGCGGGCTCCCCGCGGCCCGAATTATCTCCGACTGTCAGAGCGGATGTGTGTCCTGCTCGATGATGTCGGAGCCACCGACCCACTCGGGTCTGCCTACATGCTCTCGAACTTCGTCGTCGGCAGTGCCAACGCGTCCCCCATGGTGGACAACGAGCGCACAGCCGCCGTTGATGCCGGGGTCGCGCCGACGTACTCCCGGCTCCACGCCCGACACTCCGTCAATGCCGAGGCGATTGTCATTGCCGGACTCGAAGCACTCGCGGCGCATGCTGCAGAACCCTGAACCTCAATCTCGTCGACACCATTAAACTATCTATGTTAGTTTTGGTGCATGCTCGACAGCTCACTCCTCCCCCTCGAAGGCACCGGCACCCGCCTCCGACCGCTCGCCGACAAAGATGCGCAGGCGTTCGCCGAGGGCACCCAGGACGTCGCCGTCCGCCAGTACGGCCACCTTCCGGAACCTACCTACACCTCCGAGTCCGTCACAGCCATGGTCCGCGACGAGGTCGTCCCTGGCCTCGCCCGCGGCAACCTTGCCGTCCTGACGATCGCCGACGTCTCCACCGACGACTTCTGCGGCAGTCTTGTTCTCTTCGACGCCACCGATGACCGTGCCGAGGTGGGGTTCTGGCTCCATCCGGCGCACCGTGGAACGGGCCGGACAGCCGAGGCCCTGGACCTGGCGGTGTCATTCGTTCGCCGCAGCGGTCTGTCACAGCTGACAGCGCGGACCGTGCCGGCGAACACCGCCTCCCGGCACATCCTGACCCGAGCAGGCTTCACCCTCGTCGGACGATCGGCAGACCGTGCTCCGTCCGGGCACACCACGACGCTTCTGCACTACCGCTACGACATCACCGGGGACGACGCAGCACGGTCCACGTGACGCCGACGCAGCAGCATCGTCGGCACGAATACGACCAGACCACCGACTGCCAGCGCCGCCCCGGCCAGCGCCGGGTACGAGTAGTTGAATCCAGCATCAATCACCGCACCACCGACGGCTGCACCGGCAGCATTGGCGATGTTGAACGCCGACTGGTTCATCGCCGCGGCAAGATTCTGTGCTTCTCCGGCGACGTCCATGAACCGGGTCTGCATATTCACCGTCAACACTCCACCACCGACCGACAACAGTCCGAACAGCAGGATCGCCAACGGCGCGACGGTACTCCCGAAGAAGAACAGCACCAGCATGACGACCATCGTCACCAGCGAACCGACCACAGCTCCGTCGACGTTGATATCGGCGAACCGTCCACCGATCCAGTTACCGACCACCATGCCGATCCCGTAGACCATCAGTACGAACCACATGAGGTTCTCCGGGAACCCGGCGCGCTCAGTCATCGTCCACGAGATGTAGGTGTACACGCAGAACATCCCGCCGAAGCCGATTGCACCTGCCGCCAGGGAGAGGAGCACCTGTGGGTTCACCAGTGCACCGATCTCGGTCGACGGCCGGGTCATCGGCATGAGGGTCATGTGGGGCATCGAGTGCCACAGTCCCGCGAATGAAAGAAGGCCGATGACCGCCACCAACGCATAGGCACTGTTCCAGCCCAGCTGTTGCCCGATCCACTGGGCGACGGGCACACCGATCACCGTGGCTGTGGCCAGTCCCAGGGAGATCCTGGCGATCGCCTGCCCCCGCTTCCCGGGATCGGCCATCGACGCGGCGATCAGGTTCGCGACGGCGAAGTACGCCCCGTGCGGCAGTCCGGCGATGAACCTCGCCACCAGCAGCATCCCGTAGCCCTGGGCTATCACGCTCATGGCGTTTCCGATGACGAACGCCGCCATCAGGATGATGATCAACCGGCGTCGCGGCACACGTCCGGTCAGCGTGGTGATCAGCGGCGCGCCGACCACCACGCCGAGGGCATAGGAGGTGACGATGTGACCCGCCTGGGCCTCACTGATGCCGAAATCGTCGGCGATGATGTTGAGCAGGCCCATCGAGACGAACTCCGTGGTCCCGATGCCGAACCCGCCGAGAGCGAGGGCGAGCATGGCGATCGGCCGTCGCCGGCGTCCCATCTCAGTCTGCCGCGGGACGGGCTTGCGCTGCGCAAGCTGCGACGGCGAAAGACGGGTGAGACGGGACGACAGCTGCGCCTTTGCCCCCATAGTGGAAACTCCTTCACAGGACGTGAACGAACGGACAGAAAGAAACCCCGGGTGTGGGAGAATCTCCCACCCGGGGCCATGGACGGTCCGCGATGATCTCGTTCCATTGTCCGCCTGACGTCCCGACAGGTTCAACCCCGTAAGCGGGTGAGTGCTGTTCCGGCGCCGTGATGTTATTCACACGAATGGTCAGGGAGTACCCACCTGGGCAGTCACCATGCCGGAGTTCCGTGGAATTACCGTGGCCGTCAACGCCGCGACCACCAGGGCCGCCGCTCCGACAAGGACAGCGGGGACCGCTGGCTCGGTGAACCCGGTGGGGGTGAGTTCGCCTCCCGATCCGGTGAACACGGCGGTGAGCACGGCGATTCCCAGTGCGATACCGAGTTCGCGGGCCGTTGAGTTCGTACCCGATGCCGTCGCCTGGTCGTCCGGCGTCACCCCGTGGAGCGTCGCTGTCGCCAACGGGGCGAACACCAGGCCCATCCCCACCCCGGCAGCGACGAACGCCGGAACAAGCACCCGGTACTCGACGGCGGGGTCGAGAAGCACCGAGATCCCGGTCAGTCCACCTGCCATCAACAGCAGGCCGACGATCAGGACCGGGCGGGTCCCGGTGCGTGGGGTGATCAACCCGGTCAACGGTGCCACCACCAGTGGGGCGAGCGTCCAGGGCATCGTCATGATGCCCGCATGCAGTGGGCTGGCCCCTTGCACGAGCTGCAGGAACTGGATCAGGAGGAACACGGCACCGAAGATCCCGAAAGAGAAGACGACACCGATGACGTTCGCGGCGGCGAAGCTCCTGTTCCGGAAGAGGCGCAGCGGCAGCAGCGGCGCGGGGGCCATGGTCTCCCAGGCGATGAATGCGAGGAGAAGTACCGCGCCACCCACCAGCGGGACTACGATCTCGCCGCTGACCCAACCGGCATCATTACCTCGGACGATGCCGAAGGTGAGCGCGAAGATCCCGGCCGCGGCCAGAAGAACACCGAGGACATCCAGTCGTTCGGGACGGCCGTGCGACTCCGGCAACGCATAGCGGACCAGTGGCAGACAGAGCAGGCCGATGGGCACGTTGAGCCAGAAGATCGCCTGCCAACTCAAGCCTTCTACGACCGCTCCACCGATGATCGGCCCCAATGCGACACCGAGACCGGACACCCCGCCCCAGATGCCGATCGCCGCCGGACGTATGTGCGGAGGAACCGAGGTGCTCAGCAGGGTCAGCGACAACGGCATGACTGCCGCTCCCCCTGCTCCCTGGAGTGCACGGGCCGCGATGAGCATTCCGACGTCCTCGCTGAACCCGCACCAGAGGGAGGCGAGTGTGAACACCAGTAGTCCGCCCATGAATATCCGCCGGCGCCCGAACCTGTCCGCCAGGGCCGAAGCCATCAGGATCAGGGAGGCGAAGCTGAGCGTGTAGGCGTTGACGGTCCACGTCAAGGCTTCCAGTGAGGCGCCGAGGTCCTCGCGGATCACGGGTAGTGCGTTGGTCACCACGAGGTTGTCGAGTGCCGCCATGAACATCGGCAGCGATACGGCGAGCATCACCAGCCAGACCGGCCGTCGTGCCTGGTCCTGTTGTCGCAGGGTCCTGTCAGCCATCACGTGTCCTTAGTTGTAATCAGTTGATTACAACTAATCTAAGTAATCAACTGATAGCCTGTCAACGTGAACAAACCCGCACCCCGACGGATCCCCGCGGCCGAACGTCGCGAACTGATGCTCGACGCAGCAAGCGTCGTCTTCGGCGAACGGGGCTATGCAGGTGCGACCACCGACGCGATCGCCGACGCGGCCGGGGTGAGCCAGGCGTACGTGGTGCGCACCTTCGGCTCGAAGGAGAATCTCTTCGCCGAAGCCGCCACCCGCGCGATCGACCGCATCGCCGCGGTGTTCCGCGAGGCAGGCACCCGCTCCCCCGCACCCGGTGCCGACATGCAGTCGGTCCTCGGACGCGCATACGTCGATCTCGTCGCCGACCGCGGCATCCTGCTGACGACGATGCATCTCTTCACACTCGGCCACCACCCCCGCTTCGGGCCGTTGGCCAGGACGGGCATGCTGGACATCTACCGTGTCCTGCGTGACGAGGTCGGGCTCACGGATACACAATGCGAGGAGTTCCTCGCCAAGGGGATGCTGATCAATACCGTCCTCGGCCTCGGACTACCCGGAATCGTCGACGACGAGCCCGAAGCCAGGAACCTGATGACCTGCATCTTCGAGGACGACACCCACGAGGTCCTGTCACTGACCGCCGACCAGGAGCCCTTCACCGCTATCCGCCGCGAGACCCGCCGGGGCCAGCCCTAGACTTCAGATGACTTCAGATCCGTTCGAGGAAGGTACGGATCGTCCCGTTGTCGAAAGCCGCGCGCCGCCAGGTGGGCCAGGTGTGCCCGCCGAGGATGTCATAGCGGAAGTCGATGTTGTCCCTGCCCTGGCGGATGGCCTCGGCCTGCAGCTGGGCAGTCATCACGAACGTCCCGGTCTCGACCGGGCCACCGACGAAGAATGCGGCGACCGGATCCTTACCCGCCAGTTCTTCGGGGTGAACGATCCCGGTGGAGACGTTGACGATCGTCGGCATGGTGAGCTTGTCCAGGTTGCGCATCGGGTTGTTCGCAGCCCGGCTCGCCTCGGACGTCCACGGTGCCCGGTCCCTGCCGCTGAGATACCGCGAGGTTGCATCGATGGCGAACCGTCCACCCGCAGACTGCGGATCGTAGATCCCGCTGAGTGCATACACCGAGCTGTACTGCTCGGGGTGTTTCGTCGCCAGATTCAACGTCCCGTAGGCACCGGCACTGAGGCCGACCACACCCGTCGTACCCCGGCCACCACCAGGAACGTCGAAAGAAGTCTCCAGGTAGTCCGGGAGCTCGCTGGACAGGAATGTCTCGAACTGGGCGTCGGACGACTCCGCTCCCCCGTCCCAGTTCTGCGACCACGTCCACGGGTCGGTGACCGGGAAGACGAGGGTCATGTCGACGTCAGTGAGCTTATTGACCGCGCCCGCCTTCTCGACCCAGCCGTTGACCTCACCGGAATCACCGCCGTCGAGGAACAGTGCAACATTGTCGTTGTGCGAAGTGAGCGACGGGCGGACGATCACCGAGAAGTCGCGTCCCATCGAAGGAGACGGAACCTGGCATTCGAGCGCTCCGGGAGCGTCCTGCACGGCCGACGTCTCTGCCCCGTCCTGACCTGACACGGAGGCAGCTTCCTCCTCGACGTCCTCCACGTCACGGGGAACGTACGTCTCACAGCCCGCCGGGACGGCCGGGGCTGCGTCCGCCGCGGGGACGGCACAACCTGCGAGAGCGATCGCAGTGGCGACAGTGGCGGCGGCAGCGGAGACGCCGGAGAACAGTGGTGAGGGGTGTACGGTACGTCCCGTATTCAGTTGGATCATGAGTCAGCAGCGTACAGCGCCATGATCGAACCGGGGCCCGAACAGGGGAAAAGCCCGGGAACATCATTCTCCCGACCCACCGACGGTGATGTTTTGCGCCCAGGAGTACCATCACTCCGGTCGCACGCCCCACCACGGCATGTCGCGGCGAGTCCCCCGCCTCTGCCAGGCGCGGTAACGGGTCACCGCCCACCCCATGCGGTAACCGTCACCGCCCCGGCACAGGCAGCGAACTTGTCTCTCCCAAGGAGTACCGTGAGCCCGCACGTCCTGACGATCACTGTCCTGGTGCTGATCTTCCTCATCGGCACATTACGTAATGTCAACCTCGGCATTCTGGGACTTATCGGGGCATTCATCGTCGGCCTTGCTGTCCCCGGCTTCGGTGACGACACCGGGGGTGGTGCCGACGGCGTCTTCGACCAGGTCTTCGCGGGGTTCCCTGTCGACCTGATGATCGCCCTGATGGGCCTGACCTACCTGTTCGGCTTCGCCCAGCAGAACGGCACCATCGACATCATCCTCGGCTGGGCGATGAAGGCGGTGCGCGGAAACCGTGCGGTGATGCCGTGGATATTCTTCGCGCTGACCGGGGCGTTCATGTCCATCGGTGCGATCTTCGCCATCGGCGTCATCTCCCCGCTCGCCATTCCGTTCGCCCGCCGCTACCGCATCAACCAGCTCATGATGGGCATGATGGTGGTCCACGGGGGCATGGCCGGACTGCTGTCTCCGCTGAGTGTGTACGGCATCTACGTCAACGACTTCCTACGCACCAACGATCTCGGCGACCACCAGTGGACACTGTTCCTCATGGCGCTGGGGTTCAATGTGCTGATGGGAATCATCGTCTACATCTTCCTCGGTGGACGCCATCTCTTCGGCGCCCGCGCGCGGGCCGACCAGGACCTCATCGACGCCGACGAATCGGACGGAGTCCCCGCGGAAGCGGGAACCACCACCCGCACCAGGGTCAGTCCGTACCAGATCACCACGATGGTGGGACTCGCCGCGCTCGTGATCGGGGCCGGAATCTTCGGCCTGAACATCGGTGTCGTCTCACTGATCATCGGCGGCTGTCTGGCCATCCTGAAACCGACCGCCTCCCACACCGCACTGTCCAATGTCTCGTGGTCGACGATCATCCTGGTCGGCGGCATGATCACCTACATCGAGGTTCTGGAGGCGGCGGGGACGGTCGACGTGATCTCCGACGCCGTATCCTCCCTCGGAGCCCCGCTGATCGGACTGCTGCTGTTGTGCTACCTGTCGGGGATCGTCTCGGCACTTGCGTCCTCGATCGCGACGATCGGTATCGCCATCACCATGGCCGCACCGTTCCTCGTCAGCGGTGACCTGCCGATCGCAGGGACCGCCGCGGCGATCGCCATCGCGGCCACGGTCGTGGACGTCTCACCGTTCTCCACGAACGGTGCAATGGTCCTGGCCAATGTCGACGCCGCCCACCGCGACCGGTTCTTCCGCCAGATGCTCATCTACTCCGGCGTCGTCGTGGTCATCGGACCGTTGCTGGCGTGGCTGCTGGTGTTCCTGCCGTTCTGAGGTGGGCTGACGGTGGTAGCATGGCCTCGTCACGACACCGGCGGGACGACCCGTACGGCTACCTCTCGAGCAGGGACGACCCCGCAGAAACCCCGGGTACACAGCTATGACCAGTGCATCCGATCGTGCAGGGCACCCCACCACCCTGCGCGGCGCTTTCTCCTCCGCCGTCATCTTTCGCCTCATCCTCGGTTGGGGCACCTTCGTCGCAACCCTCGTCGCCCGGCCGTGGCTCCACGGCACTCTGTCGACACCGGTGCTGACCGCAGTTCTCATCGGGATCATCACCGTCATCATCCTCTGCGCCTTCGGTGTTGTCGCCCAGGCGGAGCATCTGGCCCACCGTCTCGGCGACCCCTACGGCACCCTCATCCTCACCTTGTCGATCGTCATCATCGAGGTCATCCTGATCTCTGCGGTCATGCTCGGCCCGGGTGACCACACCACCATCGCCCGGGACTCCGTCATGGCCGTGTCGATGATCATCCTCAACCTGGTGATCGGTGTCGCGCTCATTGTCGGAGGCTTCCGCCACGGAGGCATGCTCCCGAACCGCACGGGGACGTCGGCCTACCTCTCGGTGCTGGTCGTACTGACGACGATGGCTTTCGTCATGCCGGGCCTCATCGGCTCTGACGGCACCTACACCACCGCCCAGGAGATCCCGATCATCGTCTTCACGGTGATGCTCTACGTCTTCTTCCTCTACCGTCAGATGGGGGCACAGCGCGGTAATTTCCAGGAGGTCGACTCCCGTCCGGAGGAAGCCTCCGCACCGAGTGCCGGCATTCGCGACGTCCTCGTCGACCACCGCCGGGAGATCCTCACCCGTTCGGCCATCCTGCTTCTCACGGTCCTGCCCATCGTGCTGCTGTCCCACGACATGGCCACGCTGCTGGACGACGGACTCGCCCGCGCGGGTGCACCGGTCGCGCTCTCCGGCGTGCTCATCGCCATGGTTGTCTTCCTCCCCGAGACACTCACCACCATCCGGGCCGCGCACCAGGGTGAGATCCAGCGGGTCAGCAACCTGTGCCACGGAGCCCTGGTCTCGACAGTGGGGCTGACGATCCCGGCGGTGCTGACCATCGGCATGCTCACCGGCCAGCGGGTCGAGCTCTTCGAGTCGCCGACGAACCTGGTTCTCGTGGCGGTCACGCTGATGCTGTCGGTGGCGACGTTCACCGGGCGCCGGGTCACGGCCCTCCACGGCGCAGCGCACCTAATGGTGTTCTTCGTGTTCGGGTTGTCCATCTTCGCCTGATCCGAGCCCGCAACTATGTCAGTTTCAGGCACTCAAGATTCCACGATGACCAAGCACCTCCCGTAAGTTCTCCGCACCAACGAACTGGATCGCGGTGAAACCGAGTTCATTCGCGGTTTCGACGTTATGCACTGAAACATCGATGAATACGGACGTGGCAGGATCAATACCGTAGCGTTGGATCAGACGACGGAAAATTACCGGATCGGGTTTAGCTACTCCTTCTTGACCGGAGACAACAAGACCTTCCAGCTTGCGGATGCAAGGAGCCTGACGACGCGCATGATGTATGGTTTCAGCCGACCAGTTAGTCAGCCCAAGCAGTCTCACACCCGTGGCCTCAAGGTCGTCGACGACCTCCGCGGTTCCAGGAACGGGCCCCGTCAGCGACCGGTCAAAGTGAGCATAGTAATGCTCGATGAATTCACCGTACCGGATTCCTCTCTCGTATGCCTGGGAAATTACCCCGTCCAGCGGAACACCTTTATCCGCCATGATGTTCAGAGCACTAAAGTCTGCCCTGTAGGCGGCCTCCTTCCATTCAACTCTGCTCATGTCATCACAGAAGGGCAGATAAGGGTCCCAGCCGATGAGAACTTTTCCGAGATCAAAAACAACAGCCTCACATCGAAGGTCACGCGGGTTCATTCTCATCACCTACCTTCCTTAGGAGTCAGGTAAATCGTCGGCACATTCTCGCAGGATTTCGCCGATCAACCCGATAACAGCCTCGGCATCTGACCGATTTGGATCCTGTGCAGGGTCATAGATCGTCACGCTCATCCCCACACAGTCCCCGGCACGAACAGCACCGCCTACAACAGCCTTCAGCTGCGCCATATCAAGTCCACCAGGTTCATCTGGGTAATCAGGCAGGCCTTGGGCGGGAAACACCACTGGATCGAGCACATCCAGATCCACATGTAACCACCAACCGTCGGCATGTTGACGCAAGTGTTCCGCCGCACCCCGACCCGAGTTCTCCGGGAAACTGTGCATCTGATCGAGGTTCCTCGACCACACCCCCACGTCTGCGAGGCTGCCGACATTGAACCGTCGGCGCCATTCTGCGTCACGCTGACCTATCATCGCCAGACGGTGCCGATCCAATGCCGGGAGTTTTCCAGCGAGTGGACCCGCTAGCTGACGGCCCGTTAGTCCGAGCAATAAACCGATCTCGCAGTTCGCAGCTTCGCCATCCTCAACGACATCCAGTGGCATGGTGTCCTCGTGCCCGTCGATAAACAACAGACCGATGCGGCCAAGAGCGTCACGCACCCCGGTAACCACCCCGAGCAGCAGTGAACAGTCACCCCCGACGACGACAGGAAACCTGTGAGCCCCGAGCGACTCGGCCACCCTCATGTTCAGCTGATCAGTCATCTCCATAAGGGCAGGTTCATTGAGTAGGTTTGTCTGCGCTCCTCGAACGGACTCCCCCGGCGGCAGTCGAAGATCCCCACGGTCCCGGAGATCATGGGGACGCACGGCTTCAACCAGCCCGGTTTCGCGGAGCACTGTGGCAGCGTAATCCTGATGTCCAGTCCGACCGTAGCCGTCAAAGGGCACGCCAATCAGATCGATGTTCATCAGGGGGCATATTACCAGCTGACGGGGACGGCAGCGACGCGCAAAGAACCGCGTGTTAATGATCCCTATGCTCGTAGATGGATTATGCTGGTCAGGCGAGCCATTCAACGATCTGGACTCCGAAGAAGCCAAAGAGAATGCCCCACAGGGTGATGGCGATCCCCGTCCATAGATATACCGTGCCTTTCCTTGCCCCGAGCGCCGCCAATGTCGGCGAAGTCACCTGACTCGGCAGAAACGGAGCCGCCAGGATAATTGTGCCCGGCACGCCGAAACGCTGCAGATACCTGGCCACACGCTGTTTCCCTTTGGAAATCGGACGCCCTTCCCGTCCGCGCATTGCAGCGTTACGGGTCCGCCCCATTAGCGCGATGAGTAGAAAAGTACACACGATATTCCCCGCCACGGCCGCGGGCACCGCAATGAGCGGATCGATCCCCACGATCGTGCCGATGAAGCTGCCGAAATAGGACTCGATGAACGGAATCGCCCCGAAGACCAGTAGGACCGCAACCTGTTCCCGCGAGTCGAGTCCCGCAGCGAACTGCGTCAGACGGACGAAAAGATCCTGGACAAAATCAAAGGACATGTCGCGCTCCTTAAAATGAGAGTTGTTTTTACCGGAATTCCAGGCATTTACAGTTTCACATTTCACGGCCTCTGGCCGACAGGGCCGGGAGTCACCACCTGTTCTGATAATTCAACACACCTGAGATGACAGATGTCACGGGCAGAAATGATGAACGCCACTACCGGAGCCGAGAGTCGCTGTGCGACAGTGAAGGAGTCTTCTCGGAAAGGAAAACTCGTGAGCACAGCCACTCGTCGTCCGCCCCCGATGTTGATGTGGCCGACCAGCGCGCTTCCCGCCGAGCTTCGTAAGGTGTTGTTGTACACGACAGCTCTACTCGGCGGTAGTGGTGTAATGTTCGTTGTGATAACCGCTCCGACAGTGCTGATGCTGCTGCTGTCAGCGTCTTCTTGTGTTGCGAGTGTGATGCTCACCCTCCACCTCGCCTGGACTTACGGCGCCGAACGATCCGTGCTGGTCCTCTCCGTATATATGGTTGTCGCGGTTGTTCTCGCGTCTATCGCGTTCACGTTCTCTGCCCAACCACTGTCCGCTCTCGCAACAGGTCTGCCTTTCGCCTTCGTGATCGCCCGGGGACGACCACTATGGTTACCGGTCGCGGCCGCAGGCATAGCCGCTTTCTCAGCGTCTGCAATTACCGCCGCGCTGGACAACGATGCGATCCCCGCGAGGGAAGGGCTTATGATACTGATCCTGACTGGTGCCGCAACGGTCGCATTCACCGCTACCTTCGCCAGCTGGCAGCTCCACCTGCAACTCGACCGATACAACGCCGACCAACGCGAGCTCGTCCTAACCCGCGAACGACTACGGTTCGCCACCGACCTGCACGACATACAGGGCCACAGCCTTCTGGCCATCAAGCTCAAGGCCGAACTCGCCCGGCGAAACCTGAGGCGGGACCCTCGAGTAACCGAACGGGAGCTGCAGAGCATAGAAGAACTTGCGGTGGAGGCAGGTGACCGCACCCGGGACCTCGCCCACGGTTACCGTGCACTTCCGCTGACCACCGAGCTCGTCAACGTCGAACAACTCCTCAACTCGGCCGGAATCGCCGTGGAGATCAGAATGCAGGGCACACCGCCACAGGATCAAGAGCACCTCTTCACGGAACTGACGCGGGAAGCCACAAGCAACATCCTGCGACATGCGGATGCGACAGAAGTGGATATCCAGGTCAGTCCCAGTTACATGACAGTCAGCAACAATATTTCCCCGACGGCCCCGGATACACCTGCTGCGCGGGAGCCCCGGCCTGGACATGGCTTGGCCGGTCTACAACAACGGTTCGCTGAGTCCGGGGGCTCCTTCGAGTGGATGGACGGGAACGATTGCTTCACCGTCACGGGGAAGCTGGAGGTGGCACCGTGATCAATGTCTATATCGCTGATGACGAGGACATGCTCCGCACAGCCCTCGTCGCACTTCTGGACCTCGAAGAGACGATCACCGTCGTCGGTCACGGCTCCGACGGCCAGGCGGCACTCGACCACTCACCCCCCAACGAAGTCGACGTCTACGTCCTCGACCTGGAAATGCCCGGGATCGACGGCATAGACACTGCCGGCACGTTACTGGCCCGCGATCCCGGTATCGAAATCGTTATGATCACCCGCCATGCACGTCCCGGAATACTCCGCTCAGCACTCACTGTCGGGGCCCGCGGCTTCGTCCCCAAAAACACCCCTGCAGAGAAGCTGGCCCGGGTCATCGAGCGGGTGCATGATGGCACGCGCTATGTGGATTCCGATCTTGCCGTCACGGCCCTCGGGTTCGACTGCCCGTTAACCAGTCGTGAACTCGACGTACTGCGCCTAACGAGGCAAGGAAAGAGCGTCTCGGAGATCGCCGGAAACCTTCATCTGGCGCTGGGAACGGTACGCAATTACCTCTCCGACGCCATCATGAAACTCGGTGCAGCGAATCGTCACTCCGCAGCCTTCGAGGCCTATCGTTACGGCTGGATCTGACCTTCCATCCCAGTCTCCAAGGTGGCGAGCCAGCAACTACGGAGTGTCTTTCCCCCTCGGGCAACGCTCGCCTTCCCCGTAGTCCGTCCACAGAAACTACCAGAGGCATACGCCCGCCGGTATCGGTCATTCGTCCGGTACCACGACCACAAGCGCTCCCGTACTGTGATCCACCTCAAAATCAGGATAGCGGGGTGTTACAGGCTGACGTCACGACGACCGGAGGAGCATCCCCCATCGGAGGTTCTCCGCCCCGCCGATACCCTATGATGTCTCCAGAGAACACGTAACCAACTGAATACCTGACCACCCACAGACACGGGGTGTCCCGCCACGCAGCGCCCGCGCTGCGCCGGGGCTGAGATCACACCCGCTGAACCTGACCTCATTCACATGAGCGGAGGAATGTCCCATGCCGCCTGTCACGGCGGTGACCATCGACCGCGTCGACGTCGCCTACCCGAACTCCCCTGCCGTCCTGCAGGACGTCCACCTCACTGTCCCCGTCGGCGAGCACGTCGCCGTCATCGGCCGCTCCGGGTGTGGAAAATCCACACTGCTGCATCTCATCGGCGGTCTCCTCTCCCCAGCCCGGGGCAGCGTGACCGTCCTCAGCGACACCGACGACTCCGCACGGCTCAACCACTGTGCTCTGATGCCCCAGGGCGACAGCCTGCTGCCCTGGTTCAGCGTCCGTGACAATGTCGCCGTTCCACTGCGCAACACCGGCGTGGGACGACGCGCCGCGCGCGCCCGGGCTGCCGAGATACTGGCCTGGTGCGGGCTGGAGCACCACGCCCGTCGGCGTCCTGACCAGCTCAGTGGCGGCATGCGCCAGCGCGCCGCACTGGCCAGGGCGTTGCTCGCCGGGAAACCCGTCCTGCTCGCCGATGAACCACTCGGCGCACTGGACGCGATCACCCGCGCGGAAATCCAGGACTGGCTCCACACCGTGCTCAGCGAACCGCCCACGGACAGTGCCCACGGTGCGGCCACCACCATGATCATGGTCACCCATGACGTGGACGAGGCCCTGCTCCTGTCCCACCGGGTCGTTCTCCTGGCGGACGGCCGCGTGCGCCAGACGTGGCCGGGATGGTTCGGACGCCGTGGGGGCCGTCCCCGGCAGGACGTCCTCGCCGATCCCGAGTTCGCCGAGGCGCGGTCGGGGCTGCTGCGGGAACTCGCCGGGGGTGTGCAGTGAGTACACGTGTCCTCTCCTCCATCGCCCCTCCCCTGGTCACCGTGGTCCTCATCGCGCTGCTCTGGGTTGCGGCGACCTCCGGAACCCGGATCGAAGACTACGTCCTTCCCTCTCCGGTATCGGTCCTCGATGCGCTACGGGACAACTGGGCTGGACGGTTGGCCCCCGCCACCTGGCTCACGCTGACTGAAACGCTGCTCGGCATCCTGTGCGGCGTGGCCGTCGCCCTGGCCGTCACCGTTGCGGCGGGCTACCTGCCGTTGCTCGGACGTGCACTGACGCCACTGCTGGTGGCGTCACAGGCGGTCCCCACGATCGTGCTCGGCCCGATCCTCACGATCGCGCTGGGCTACGGGATGCTGCCCAAGGTGATCGTGGTGGCCCTCGTCTGCTTCTTCCCGGTGGCGATGAACCTGCTGTCAGGTGTCGGCACCGTTGAGCAACGCCTGGTCGACACGATGCGCAGCCTGCACGGCACCCGCCATTCGGTGTTCTGGCGGCTGCGGTTCCCGTCCGCCCTGCCCGCCGGCTTCGCCGGGCTCCGGGTGGCGGTGACCTATGCGCCGGTGGCCGCCGTGTTCTCGGAGTACACGGGCTCCACCAACGGTCTCGGTTACCTGCTGCTCCAGGCCATCCCCCGCCTGCAGACGGACTATGTCTTCGCCCTCGTCGTGGTGCTGACGGTCATGTCCGCCACGCTCCTGCTGACCGCCACCGTCCTGGAACGCCTCTGCTGCCCGTGGCAGTCCCCCACCCCCTCACGTCCTGCGAAAGGTCCCCGATGAAACTCCTGACCCGCTCTGTCGCTGTGTTGCTGACCGCCGCCACCACCTTCTCGCTCGCCGCCTGCGGCGGCGCAGAAGACGGCGACACCACCCCCACCCGCGTCCTGCTGGACTGGAACCCGAACCCCGACCATCTGGCCCTCTACACCGCCGAACACACCGGCGCCTATGACGACCGCGGTCTGGACGTGGAGTTCCTGCTGCCCGGAAACACCGCCGACGCCGCGAAAGACGTCTCGCTGGGGCGGGCGGACCTGGCGGTCAGCTACGAGACCGACACCATCCTCGCCCGGGCCGAGGGGCTGGATGTGGTCAATGTCGGGGCGCTGATCCCCACACCGCTGAACTCGCTGATCACCAAGACCAGCTCCGGGATCACCGCACCCGCGGACCTCGCCGGAAAGTCCGTTGCCGTCTCAGGCCTGCCGTCGCAGCAGGTCACCCTGAACTACATCGCGGACAAGGCGGGGATCGACCCGGAGTCGATCACCATGCCCAACGTCCAGCAGAATCTCAACCAGGCACTGCTCAGCGACCAGGTGGACGCCATCTTCGGCGCCTACCCCAACATCGAAGGCGTCGAGCTCTCACAACGCACCGACATCACCACGCTGACCGCCGCCGAGATGGGGGTGCCGTCGTCCGCCGAACTGGTGATCATCGCCAACCCCACCCGGCTCGCCGACGACGACGCCTACGCCGAACGGGTCCGCAACTTCCTCGCCGGCACCACCGAGGGACACGACGCCGCGATGCGGGATGCGTCCCTGGCCGTCGAGGCGCTCACCCCGGAGACCGAGGGCGCCTACGACCCCGACCTGCTGGCAGAGATGGTCGAGGCGACCATCGGGATACTGAAGAAGGGCAACAGCGACGGCGACACCACCTTCGGTGTTCAGAACCCGCAGGCGTGGACGGACTACGCCGACTGGATGCGCGACAACGGGCTGCTCGATGCGGCGACGGGAAGCAATGCCCTGATCAACGGTGCCGACGCCACCACCAACGACTACCTTCCGGAGTAGGCGCGCCTCTCGGCCGCCTCGTCGGCCAGGTCCTTGGCGGACTGCAGACGGGCCCGTAATTCTGAGGTCCCCGCATCCAGATCGTCGCCGTCCACGGTGAAGGGCTCGCCGACCACGACATGCACCGTCACCCGACGCCCGCCCAGCCGGGGCCGCTCCCCGCGGGTCCAGAGCTTCTGCGTCCCGGAACACCCGACCGGCACGATCACCGCCCCCGACTGTGCGGCCATGCGCACCGCGCCCGATTTCATCTCACCGATCTCCCGGTCATGCCGGATCGTCCCCTGGGGGAAGACGGCGACAACCTCGCCGTCCTGCAGTGCGTCCACTGCCGCGGAGAACGACTCCCGCCCCTTCCCCGGGGTGCGGTCGACGGCGATGCCGCCCAACTCGACGAACAGCTTCGTGATCCACCGGTTCGCGAACGCCTCCTTCTTCAGCATGTACCGCGGTTTACGGTCGCCGCGGAGCTGGAGTGGCCCACTGACGGGAATGACGTCGTAGTAGGCGCGGTGGTTCGGGGCGAGGATCACCCCGCCGCTGAGGGGGATGTTGCCCGCCCCGACGATCTCGACCCGGATGTTCTGCAGGTAGAAGATCCACAGGATCAGGTTCTTCGCCAGGTCGTAGAAGGACCGTCGACGTTGTCTCGGGGCGGGCCGCGTGCCGTCGGGGGTGGTGATGATGGCGCGTGCCGCCCAAGACATTTCATTCGACATGGGAAGTACCCTAGCCGTCGCTACGGACACGGGCGCCGGGAACCCAGAAGTTCCTCAGATATTCGTGACCGCTCCCACCGACGCGGACTGCACCAGCTTGGCGAACTTCCCGAGCACCCCGTGCAACCGCGGGTTCGGCGGCGGAGTCCACCCCTCGGCCCGTTCCGCCAGCGTCTTCTCGTCGACGAGGAGGTCGATGGAGCGCGACGGGATGTCCACCCGGATGGGGTCTCCGTCCTCGACGAAGGCGATCGGGCCGCCGTCCACCGCCTCCGGGGCGACGTGTCCGATCACCAGGCCGGTCGATCCTCCGGAGAACCGGCCGTCGGTGATCAGCAGGACGTCCTTGCCGATGCCGGCACCCTTGATGGCACCGGTGATCGCCAGCATCTCCCGCATACCCGGGCCCCCCTTGGGCCCCTCGTAGCGGATCACGACCACGTCGCCCTTCTTCAACTCACCGTTGAGAACGGCGTCCATCGCCGGCTGTTCCTGGTTGAACACCCGCGCCGTGCCCTCGAACACCTCGGCGTCGAAGCCGGCGGTCTTCACCACCGCCCCTTCGGGTGCCAACGAGCCTTTGAGGATGCTCAGCCCGCCGGTGGCGTGCAACGGCTCATCCATGCTGCGCAGGATCTTCCCGTCCGGGTCCGGTGGGTTGATCTCGGCGAGGTTCTCCGCGACCGTCCGGCCGGTCACGGTCAGGCAGCTGCCGTCGATGAGTCCGGCGTCCAGCAGCGCCCGCATGACCACCGGGATACCGCCGACCTTGAAGACGTCATTCATCACGTACCGGCCGAACGGTTTGAGGTCGCCGAAGTGCGGCACCCGGTCGCCGACGTCGTTGAAGTCCTGCAGCTTCAGGTCGACACCCGCCTCATGGGCGATGGCCATCAGGTGCAGCACGGCGTTGGTGGAACCACCGAGGGCCATGACCACCGCCACGGCGTTGAGCAGGGATTCACGGGTGATGATGTCGCGGGTGGTGATGCCCTCACGCAGCAGACCGACGACGGCCTCCCCGGACCGTCGTGCGTACTCGGTACGGTTCCGGTGGATCGCCGGCGGCGCGGCGGACCCGGGCAGGCTCATCCCCATCGCCTCGGCGGCCGAGGCCATGGTGTTCGCGGTGTACATGCCCCCGCACGCCCCCTCACCGGGACAGACGGCGCGCTCGATGATTCCGACGTCCTCCTCCGACATCTTGCCCGCCCGACAGGCTCCGACCGCCTCGAAGGCGTCGATCAGGGTGACTTCCTTCTCCGTCCCGTCCGACAGGCGGGCCTCACCCGGCATCGTCGAACCGTTGTAGAGGAAGACCGAGGACAGGTCCAGCCGCGCCGCAGCCATGAGCATGCCGGGGATGGACTTGTCGCAGCCCGCCATCACGATCGACCCGTCCAGTCGTTCGGCGGACATGACCGTCTCCACCGAGTCCGTGATGACCTCACGGGACACCAGTGAGTAGTGCATGCCCTCATGCCCCATCGAGATGCCGTCGGACACCGAGATCGTGCCGAACTCGAGCGGATACCCGCCCGCCGCGTGCACGCCTTCCTTGGCGAAACCGGCGAGCTTCTTCAGGGTCAGGTTGCAGGGGGTGATCTCATTCCAGGAGCTGGCGACGCCGATCTGAGGCTTGTCCCAGTCGTCGTCGCCCATGCCGACCGCCCGGAGCATACCCCGGGCCGCGGTCTTCTCCAGGCCGTCGGTCACGTCCCGGGAGCGGGGTTTGATGTCTACTGAGTCTGTGGTGTGTTCCATATCCCAACTCTAGTAGACGTGCCTCTCCCCGCCACCGGCGACGGTGACGGCGAGCCGACCGTCCTGCACCTCGACCACGAGGTCAGTGAGGTCATCGAGGACGGCGTCCGCCGCCGCCTCGCGTCCGAGCGCCTCCAGTTCCTCACGCGGGTGGGACGTCGCCACGGCGAGTACCCGGCCCCCGGCAGCGCGTCCGGCGCCCAGTCCGGCCGGCGCGTCCTCGATGACCAGGCAGTCCGCCGGATCCACCCCCAGCGCCTCAGCCGCCTTCCGGTACCCCTGCGGGTCCGGTTTTCCCTCGGCGACGTCCTCGGCGGCAATCAGGTTCTCCGGGACGGGGAGCCCCGCCGCGCCGAGCCGTGCGCGCATCAGCGCCTGCGAACCCGAGGTGACTGCCGCCCACAGGCTCACGGGCAGAGACGCGAGGAGGTCTGCCGCACCCGGCAGCGCGATGACACCGTCGACGTCACCGGCTTCCCTCTCCTCCAGCTTCTGCGCCTCGGCGGCCACCTGGTCAGCCGGGAGAAAGTCCGCGATGGTGTCGGCGGAACGCCGGCCGTGGCACACGGCGAGGACCTCGTCGGCGTCGATCTCATGCTCGGCTGCCCACGCGCGCCAGGCCCGGTTCACGGCCGCGGTGGAATCCACCAGGGTGCCGTCGATGTCGAAGAGGATGGCGGCGACGGTGAATCTGGAATCTGTACTCATCAATGCTCCCGTGTGTGACGTCGGCGTGGGTTCCGGCGGTGTGGCACGAGTCTACGGTCACATGAAGATCAGCGGAACGGCCCACAGCGCAGTGAGGGTGAGCCAGACGAGGACATTCGCCCACCGGTAGTGCACCACCAGTGCGGCGAACTCCCGGAGGAACGCCGAGGGCAGGTAGTAGGACGGGGTCGCCGACCCCAGTGCGCGGACCCGCAGGCGTAGTTGGCGTGAGAGCGACACCGACCGCAGTACGTGGAAGTTGCTGGTCACGATGAGCAGAGCCGGGTCAACCAGCCCGGCGTCCTCCAGTACCTCCTCGGTGAACAACAGGTTCTCCTCGGTGTTCGTGGACTGGGTCTCCATGAGGATCCTGTCGCCGGGGATCCCTCGGCCCCGTGCGTACTCCGCCATCGCCTCCGCCTCTGCACGCATCTCGTCCGCCCCCTGACCACCGGACATGACCAGCAGCGGAGGTGTTCCGGTGTCCTCCCGGGAGGTGTACTCGGCGATGGCCTTGTCCACCCGTGCCGCCAGCAACGGCGACACGGCGCCGTCGACGAGTCCACAGCCGAGGACGACGATCACATCCACGAGATCTGCGTCGCCCCGGTGCGGGATCCAGCGGTAGACCACGGCGTACACGGTGTAGCCGACCAGTTCGACGATCAGCATGACACCGGGGATCAGGGCCAACACGGCGACATTCACCGCCGCACGGGCGGACCAGGACAAGACGGTCACGTCACCCGCCGCGACATAGAGCGCCGTCGCCGCAAGCCCCACCGTGCCCAGCAGGGCGACCCCGATCACCGCAGGAGTCAGGGTCGCCAGACGGACCCCCTCACGGCGTACCACGACCCCGGTGTTGGCGATGAGGGAGAGCCCCGCGATGATCACCAGGACCGGAAGGATGAGCGTCGGTGCCGTACCGATCAGTGCCGGCACCGATACGGCGTGCACCGGCATCAGTGCTGAGGTCAGTGCCAGTACCGCGTACCAGAGTGCACCGACGGTGGCGAGCAGCCAGAACCCGTTGGACGGGCGTCGCGGATGCCTCCGTATCCGCCAGACGGTCACCCCGGCGATGATCGTCAGAACGGCGAGCGAGATCACTGAGGCGGTGTGCATGGTGGTCACTATCCCCGGTTCCGGACGCCGGGTCATCGTGCCCAGGACTGAACTACCGTGTGGGGCGGCTCATCCCGTGGTCGGACATGACCGTCTCACACATAGCCCCGGTACCTGCTCGGGGGGACCCCATGGTGTCGGGCGAAGACGTGGCTGAAGGAACTGGTGTCGGAGTACCCGAGGTGGTGGGCGATCCTGGTCACCGGAACTCCGGCAAAGATGAGCTGGCGGGCGATTCCCATCCTCATCGAGGTCCGCCACTGACGGAAGGCCCCGGCCCCGTCCGCGGCGAGCGCACCGGTCAGCTCCGCCCGGGAACACCCGAGATGCTCCGCCCACTCCTCCACGGTGCGGTCCGAGGACGGGTCCCGACGAAACGTCTCCAGAAGTCGTGTCATCAGTCTGGAGTCCTGTACGTCTCCGTCGCTCCCGCTGGCCAGGTAGGTGTAGAAGAGCCCGTCCACCAGTGCCGTCTGTCTGGCGAAGAGCGGATCGTATTCCTGTGCCGACGCTCCGAGGAGAGTGTCTGCATTCAGGCCCTCTGCGCGTAGTCGGACCGGGCCTCCGCTGTGTTGTGCCCGACCGACCCGGGCCCCGACCGGTAGGACCAGGCTGTCACTCCCCATGTGCACGACATTCGGGATGCCCGCGGGAAGCCAAGCCAGGTCACCCTCCTCCATTTCCAGGGTGCCGCCACCGGCGGACACCTGCGCAGAACCTCGGTAGACCCAGATCAGGACGTGCATCCTGTTGGTCCGCGGCCAGGTGGACCTCTGACTTCCGGTACCCGACCCCGGTAGCTCGGCGCGTCCCGAGTTCCCCGGTGACCGGAGGCGTGCAGCGGTTGTCCCCATCGTTTCCCGGAACAGCCGCGCGAGCGCCGACGCCGACGATAGTCCGACGCGGTGCGCCGCGGTCTCCAGCGTCATCCCGGAGCCGCGCAGAAGCGCCGTCGCTGTCGCGATCCGTGCCCTCGCCCTCCACTGCCCGACGGACAGAGACGTCTCGCTCCGGAACTGCCGGTTCAGGGTCGCCGGCGAGAGGTGGACGGCATCCGCCAGGAACGCCACCGTCCCCGTCGACGCCCGATCATCGAGGATGAGTTTCGCCGCGGCACGTGCGCCGGCTGAGGTCGGTAACGGCGGTCGGGCGATTCCCGTCGGTGTTGTCGCGGGCGGACCGGTCTCACGCAGGTAGCCGAGACTCGATGCGAATTCTTCGACGAGACTGTCCCTCCACTGTTCCCCCACCACTCCGCCGGACACGGTACCTCCCACCCGAAACGGCAGGACGTCGGTGTCCCTGCACCGGAATCCGATGACTCCCGCGCCTGGCGCGCGGTCCACCCTCAGGCCAACCCCCTGGTCGACCCAGATCCCCCGGCCTGCCCCGACCCTACGGACGCCATCTGTGCCGCCAGCTCCGGTTCTGGTGACGACCTGCGCGGAACCGGAGACCGTCCAGTAGAAGACTGGAAATCTCAGTTCAACAGTGTGCGCCATACGGTCAATCCGGTCCATGAGGCTGACCCTACACTTGTCCATCGTGAGGAAAGTAAGGCTTAGCTACAGGAGGAGAATTATGAGAACACCGGGTTGGCCACGCCGTTGCGTCGCGGTCGTCGTCGCGTGCGCATGTGCGACGGGACTGGCGTCGTGTGCCGGATCAAACGAAACCAGCGAGTCTGAAGGGGCTGCCACCAGCAAGGCGTCGCAGCCTGCGGAGGCGTCGGTACCTGTCGAGCACGCGTACGGAAGCACCGACGTTCCGGTTCACCCCGAACAGGCCATCAGCTTCAGCCAGGCGTGGTCGGATGCTTTCGCCTCCCTCGGGCATCCCGTGGCGACAGAGGTCGTCAGCACTCTCTTCGACGCGGGCGTGCCCTGGTCCACAGAGGCCGCCGGAGAATCCATCACCAATTCTGGTGGCGGTGCCGACGCCATCTCATCCTTCGGGGTGGAGGAGATCGCCGCGAAGAATCCGGACGTCATCTTCGCCGGTTACGTCCCCGACCAGGAGACCTTCGACGCACTCTCCGCTATCGCACCGACGGTGGCCACGGTCGGGACCGGGAAGGTCGATGACTGGCGGGAGGTCACCACCGCCGCAGGCAGCATCCTCGGTGACGAGGACGGTGCCGAGGACGTCATCGCCGGGGTCGATGACCTCATGCACCAGGTCGGCGAAGACCATCCCGCGGTGGATGGTGCCACCTTCGCCTACGCCGCCTACTCCGAGGGAAGTTTCAGCGTGATCTCGTCGCCGGAGGACGCGGCGAACCGCTTCTTCACCGACCTGGGGATGACGCTGTCCACTGACGACATCTCCGGCGCCGAAACCAACCGCGGTATCTCGGTGTCCGCCGAGAACATCAGTCTGCTCGACATGGACCTGCTGGCGTTGTGGGTGCGTGCAGACAGCCCCGACGGCATCGCCGGCTGGTCGTCACTGCCGTCGGTCGAACACGGTACCGCAGCCGAGCTGGACTCCCCTGCCGCCACCGCCCTGGGCGCACCGACGGCCCTGAGCATCCCCTGGCTCCTCGACCAGCTCGAACCCTACTTCGCCAATCTCTGACACCGCGCTCCGGGAGGACAACCACATGAACCACTCAGCAGACCGCACCACGCAGGACGCCCGCGACGTCACGTCCGTCCTCAACAGCAGAGAGCACCGGAAGGGCCTCAGCGAACTGGTCCTGGACGTCACCTCAGTGTCCCGCCGCTACCCGTGGCTGGCCCGCGTCACCGGTCATGTCGCCGGTATCACCGACACGACCGCCTGGGAGCACCCCAATCTCGCGGTGCGGCTGGCCATCCCCGACCCCGGCGACGAGATCGGTGCGCTCACCGGCCAACCCGACATGTGCCGGCGGGTGTACACCATCGCGGAGTTCGACCGGAGCTCGTCCACAGTGGCCGTCGACATCGTGGTGCACGGCTCGGACTCCCCGATGATGTCCTGGTTGCGCGATCTTGCCCCCGGCGACCGTGTCCCCTTCGCCGGCCCCCGGCCCCATCCCGCCCCGTCCAGAGGTTCCGACGACCGGCGCATACATCTTCTGGCCGACGGTTCAGCCTATCCGGCCGCCAGTGCGATCGCGAGAGCGGTACCGGTCGACACCGTCACGCTGGCACTTCCCGACGCCGGCCCGGTCGACCGCTATTCCGGTGATTTTCCCGGCGCGACGCTCCACGTCGCCGACAGGTCCTCGCCCACTCCCCTCGCTGACGGGGTCGGCTCCCTGCCCTCGGACGGTTCGACGGTGTTCTGGGCCGCCGGTGAGCGCGAAGACATCCGGGGCGTGCGTCACCACTGCCTGCGTACGCTGCGTCTACCGAAAGAACAGGTCCAGGTGTTCGGGTACTGGCGGCGTGGCAGGACCGGCACCCAGGCGGATCTGGCACGGCTGCGCGCTGCGGCCAGCTACCAGGCAGAGGGGCGTTCCTTCAGCGAGGCCGATGACTTCGACATCGAGATCTGAGGTCAGTTCTTCTCCGCCCGCTGTTTGAGGACATCCAGGGTCTGACGAATTCCCTGCTCAAGTTCGTCGGCGTGGCTGTCTGCTCCGCCGAGGAGGAAGCGGGCGAAAAGATTGCTGGCGCCGGTCAGCGTCCCTGGTACGGGTCGGCGGAGGGTGAGTTCGGTGCCGGCGTCGGTTTCCTTGAGCTCGTACACCCACCGCGCCCCGCTGGTCACGGTGTCCCAGGACAGTTCCCGGTCCGGAGAGACGGTACGGATACGGCTCCGGGTCGGCCACACCACCAATTTGCGCCGGTTGATCCCGATGTAGTTCTGGCCCTCGCGGAGCCCGCCGGGCAGGATCGGCACCATGGTGACGAGTTCGGGGCTGGCCGCCGCGAGGTTCCGGAAGTCGGTGATCACCGACCAGACGTCCCGCGCCGGCGCATCGATGGTGACCGACGAGCTGAGTTCGCGCGCACTGTCATTGTTTCCCATGGCATCTCTCCTGGTTGTCGTCTCTGCGGGACGTGCCTGACCGCCCCAGTATCACAGTTCGTCGTGGAAACTTCCCGGGAACCGGAGGATCATGGGTGTCATGACCACATACAGCTGGAACTCGCTGCTCCTCGACCAGATGGACTGGCACTGGACGCATCAGCTCCGGGCGCGACTCGACGGACTCACCGACGACGAGTACTTCCGGGAGCCGGTCGCCGGCTGCTGGAGTATCCGGCCCCGGGGAACCGGCACTGCCCCAGTGCAGGCAGGCGCAGGGTCCATGACCATCGACTTCGCGTTCCCCGAGCCGACCCCACCTCCGGTGACCACGATCGCCTGGCGGCTCGGACATGTCATTGTCGATGTCCTCGGCATGCGGAACGCCTCCCACTTCGGTGGTCCACCTGTCGACTACGACTCCTTCACCTACGCCACCACGGCGCAGGACGCCCTGGCCCAGCTCGATGAGCAGTACGGGGTATGGAAGGACGGAGTGGCGTCCCTCGGCGAGGACGGGCTCTCACGCCCCTGTGGGGAAGCCGAGGGCCCCTTCGCCGATGACCCCTTGGCGCGCCTGGTCCTGCATATTCACCGCGAGATGATCCACCACCTCTCCGAGGTCTGCCTGCTCCGCGACCTGTACAGGTAAATTACGTTCACACCGGGTGCGCTGTTAGCCTGAGGATGCCCGGCGGGCACCTTATTTCACCGTGCTGACATGCAGTGTTCCGTCGGCGACTGATCCACTTCGACCGACTGACAGGACTGACTATCCATGGAACTTCTGCGCGACATTGTCATCGTGCTCCACCTCATCGGCTTCGCCCTCCTCTTCGGCTCCTGGGCCGTCGAAGCCCTCGCCCGGCGGATCCGCATCACCTCCGCCATGCACATCGGGCTCACCGTGGCTCTCGTCTCCGGGCTCGCCCTCGCCGCACCGTGGGGCCTCGACGGCGACCTGAACTACATGAAGATCGGCATCAAGCTCATCGTCCTCATCGCCATCGGGGCCGTCCTCGGCATCGGTGCGGCACGGCAGAAACGGGAGGGCGCCGTCCCTCCGGCGCTCTTCTGGTCGGCCGGCCTGCTGACCCTGGTCAACGCGACGATCGCCGTGCTGGTCTAGGAAAAACTTCCGTAGACAGGGGGACGGGGGTACGGACGGCGTACCACGACTGCGGTACGTGAAATCCCATGTCCGTGGGATTCGGAGCGGTGCCGATCCCGAAACAATGGTCACATGACCAGCCCACCGAACAAGATCAGCCATCAACTGCGTGCCCCGGGGAAGCTCCACGCCTTCAACCGCTACGAGCTGAAGTACCTGGTGCCTGCAGCGCAGATACCTGCCATCCACGAGGAACTGTCCCGACGGATGGAGCACGACCCCCACGCCGGCCCAGGTGGTTACGGCGTGTGGAGTGTCTACTACGACACCGACAAGCTGCGCTTCTACTACGAGAAGATCGAGGGGCTGAAGTTCCGACGTAAACTGCGGATCCGCCGGTACGGCGAGACCGGCGGGGCCGACGAACCGGTCTCGGCGGATTCGATGGTCTCGGTGGAGATCAAGCAACGGGTCAACCGGGTCACCCAGAAGCGACGCGTCATGCTCCCCTACCACCTGGCACTGGACCTGTGCGACCGTCGCCTGCGGGTCGAGTACCCGGGTGCCGACCAGAGTTTCATCGATGAAGTCCTCGACCTGGTGATCAGACTCGACCTTCGTCCGACGGCGATGACCGGGTACCGGCGTGAGCCGTACGTCGGGACGGAAGCGGACCTCGGCCTGCGGGTCACCCTCGACCACCGTGTCCGAGGACGTGACCGCGACTTCGACCTGCGCTCCGAGACGGAGAGCCGCTACATCATCCGTCCTGACCTGGCGGTCATGGAGGTCAAGGTCAATGAGCGTGCCCCCTACTGGGTGACCGACATGGCCGCCCGGCACGACATGCAGGTCCAACGGATCTCGAAGTACTGCCAGAGCGTCGAGGCCCACGGCCTGGCACCACGGTCACTCTTCCACGCCCCGGAGGACGAGCACGTCGACCCGTCCTCCCTCGTCCGCACCAACTGAGAAAGAAAGTCTTCCATGGATCTCGATTTCGGTCTCACAGACCTCTCCGGCACCTTCAGCGTCGCTGACGTGCTCCTGTCCCTCACACTCTCGTTTGTCTGCAGTCTCGTCGTCGCCTGGGTCTACCGCAACACCCACAAGAACATCAGCTACAGCCAGGGCTATGTGCAGACCCTGATCATCCTCGGCATGCTGATCTCCCTGATCATGCTGGTGGTCGGCTCGAACGTGGCCCGCGCTTTCGCCCTGGTCGGGGCCTTGTCCGTGGTCCGCTTCCGCAACGCCATCAAGGAGACCCGCGATGTGGGATTCATCTTCCTGGTGATGGGTATCGGTATGGCATGCGGCACCCGCTTCTACACGCTGGCGATCCTCGCCACTGTCGTGATCTGTGCGGTCATCCTGGTGATGCACCGGTTCAACTGGTTCGCCCTGGACGTCCAGCGTCAGGTGGTCAAACTGCAGGTCCCCGCCGACGGCGACGACTACGCCCCGATGATCGACGACATCCTGATCCGGAACACCACCGAGTACGAGCTGATCAGCACCGAAAGCGTGCGCGGTGGTTCGCTGGTGGAGTACAGCTACACCGCGAAGCTGAAGAAGAACGTGAAGGCCGCGGACCTCATCAACGAGCTACGTGTCGTCAACGCCGGCCAGAAGGCCACCGTCCTGACCGGGTACGACCAGACGGACATGTGACATGACCCAGCCCACCAACACACAACGGACGCCGCTGCGTCACCGCCTGCCGGTGCGGCTGCGGCACCACTGGAAGCTGCTCGTCGCAGCGGTGGCGGTGTGCCTGGCCATCGCCCTCGTCTTCGGGGCCAGCATGGTGCGCCCCTACATCACCTCCAACCTGGTCTCGGAAACCGTGATCACCAACAACATCGAGGGCGAGTCCGGCCTCTTCGACGACGGCGACCACACCATCGAGATCACCTTCAATCAGGCCGAGTACGACGACATGATCTCGACCTTCCAGAAGGACGGCGAGAAGGACTTCATCAGTGCCGACATCACCATCGACGGCACCCTGATCGAGGACGTGGCGCTCCGGCTCAAGGGCAACTCCACACTCTCGTCGTTGAGCGGCAACGGCATGGGCATGGGGCCCGGTGGCGGCGAAGGCGGCGGCATGGGCGGCATGATGACCCAACTCTCCGAGGACTCCCCCGAGGAACTCCCCTGGTTGATCAGCTTCGACGAGTACGAGGAAGGCCGGGCCTACCAGGGCAAGACCGAAATTGCTCTACGTCCCGCCGCCAGTGGTTCAGACGTCGCCCTCAACGAGGCGCTCGCCCTCGAGATGACGGCGGAGAGCGGACAGACCACCCAGGACTACAGCTTCTCCTCGGTGTCCGTGAACGGTGAAGAGTCCACCTCGCGTCTGGTCGTCGACACACCGGACACCGCATGGGCCGATGACCTCGGCGACGGTGTGCTGTACAAAGCCCGGGCCGGCGGGTCGCTCGACTACATCGGGGACGACCCGACGGACTACGAGGAGTCCTTCAACCAGATCAACAGTGAAGGTGGTTACGACCTCCAGCCGGTGATGTCGCTGATGAAGTTCCTCAACCAGTCCTCCGACGAGGAGTTCGCCGAGGACCTGAACGACTACGTCGACACAGAGTCCTTCGCGGAGTATCTCGCCCTGCAGGAGATCCTGTCGAACAACGATGCGATGGACGGCCCAGGCAACAACTACTACCTCTGGTACGACACGACGGAGAAGAAGTTCACGGTCCTGTCGTGGGACCTGAACATGGCCCTGTCCGGAATGATGGGTGGCATGGGCGGCATGGGTGGCGATGCTGCCCAGGGAACTGAGGGCATGCCACAGATGCCGCAGGGCGGCGGCATGCCGGAGATGCCCGAGAACGGCGAGCTCCCGCAGATGCCCGACCGCGGCGACGGTGAGGAAGGCGCTGGCCCGGGTGGCGGCAGCGACAGCAGCATCCTCAAGGAAAGGTTCCTCGACAACGACGAGTTCTACGCCATGTACGAGAGCGCCTACACCGATCTCTACGACCGGCTGATCGCCAGTGGATACGCCACCGACACCCTCGAAGAGCTCACCACCCGTGCGGAGGCCGCCGGAGACACCGGTGCGACTGCACTCGCGGAGTCCATCCGGTCCGCCCTGGAGTCCCTCTCCGAAGACGCTCCCGAACCCAGCTCCGGTATGGGTGTCAGCGGGTCACGTCGATGACCAGTTTGCCGTTGGCCTCCCCCGACTTCGACACCTCCAGCGCCTCTGCGGCCAACTCCAGGGGGAATGTCCGGTCAATGTGCACTGAAACCGCACCCTCGGAGACCTTCTCCAGGAGATAGTGCAGCCGTCCACCGTCCGGACGTACCCACACCCAGCGCCCGCCGTGTTCCTCGACGTCGCTGTCGGCGATCGAGACCAGCCGGTTTCCTTGCTTCTCCCCCAGGAGCGCGAGACTCTGGCCCAGCACACCTCCGACGAAATCGACGACGGCGGTGACCCCGTCCGGCGCGATCTCACGCACCCGGTCTTCGAGTCCGTCCCCGTAGGCGACCGGCGTCACGCCCATCTCGCGGAGCCGGTCATGGTTCTTCGGCGATGCCGTACCGATCACCGTGGTCCCGTAGTCGACGGCGAGTTGCGCGGCGATGTGCCCGACCCCGCCGGACGCGCCGTGGATCAGCAGTGTGTCGTCAGGTGACAGTTGCACGGTCTCGAGGGCCCGGAGTGCGGTACCGCCCACCAGCGGAATGCTGGCAGCGGTGTCGATGTCCACGTCCGCGGGGACGACGGCAGCTGACTCAGCGGGAACGGCGACGTACTCCGCGTAGGTACCACCGTGCACGACCTCTTTACGGGCGTAGGCGGCGACCCGGTCGCCCACCGAGAACTCCGGGGTGTCAGGACCGGTCGCTTCGACGGTACCGGCGACGTCCCACCCTGGAATGACGGGGAAGACGGCCTCCAGCATGGGGTCGAGACCGCCTGACATCACTTTCCAGTCGACGGGGTTCACGGCGGCGCGTTCGACCCGGATCAGGATGCTTCCGGGACCCACTTTGGGCACCGGCACATCGTTGAGCTGCAGAATGTCAGGATCTCCGTACTCCGGGTAAGTCATGGCACGCATGTGTCAGCCAACAGCTCGCAACAGCGCTGTATTCCATACCCCCTCGGGTACTACCCCCGCCCCCGTCGTGCCAAAGTCCCCGCCTCCCCGTTCGTCAGGACGGGGAGGCGGGGACTCTGCAGATACGTTAGTAGTGGGCGGGCGGATCACTGCCGGGGAAGGATTCTTCCTCCCACTGGTCCACGCGACGCTCAGCCGCTTCAGCGCTTTCCTTGCCGGAACCGGGGCGCTCCGACTCGTCGTCCGCTACCTTCTTCAGGTCCGGGTCGACATCGTCACGGTCGTCGCGCTTCTTGTCGTCACTCATCGTAACCTCCACTTCCCTTGTCTCTGGTCCACGTGTCGGATACCTTGCGCACACCAGGATACGCGTCTCAGCGAAGTTCTTCCGCCAGTGCGACGATGATCCCCTCCGGACCGCGGAGATAACACAGGCGGTAGACGTCCTCGTACCGGACGATCTCGCCGACGAGCTCGGTGCCGTGTTCACGGAGTCGATGGACGGTGCTGTCCAGGTCGTCGACGGCGAACATGACCTGCCGCAGTCCGGGCGTCTCCACCGGTTCCGGATTCCGGACGCCAGAGTCGGGTTCCGGGCTCAGGTACCTCGTCAACTCGATACGCCCGTGGCCGTCCGGGGTGTGCAGCATCGCGATGTCAGCAGTCACCCCGTCTATGCCGCAGATCCGGTCCACCCATTCACCGCGGACCTGCGTGGTGCCGTCAATCTCCATCCCCAGCTCACGGAAGAAGTCGACCGCCGCGCCGAGATCCCGGACGACGACGGTGACATGGTCCATGCGTTGAAGTGCCATGATCTCGAGCTTAGGCCTCCGGGATCGTCCGGTCACGAATATGCTCCGGTAGCGGCTCATCCGGATCCGGCCCATGACGATGACCCGTGTCCAGCGCATCGATTGACTCGACGTCGCTGTCACTGAGGATGAAACCGAAGACATCGATGTTCTCCTTGATTCTGTCTGCGTGCACAGATTTCGGGATCACCGAGCGCCCTTCCTGGATGTGCCAACGCAACAGCACCTGCGCCGGGCTCTTTCCGTGCCGACGTGCGATACTCAGCACGGTCGGGTCCGTCAGCACGCTTCTCCGGTTGTCGCCCCACCCGGGGTAGAAGGTGATGCCACCGATCGGCGACCATGCCTGCGTGAGAATCCCGTGCTCGGCGTTCGCTGCCCGCACCGCGGGTTGAGAGAAGTACGGGTGACATTCGATCTGATTCACTGCCGGCACCACATCAATCTGCTCCAGGAGCTCTGACAGGTGGTGCGGCATGAAGTTCGATACGCCGATTGCGCGGACCTTACCCTGGGCGAGCAGTTGCTCCAACGCCCGGTACGCAGCCACGGTCCGGTCGAAGTGATCAGGAGCTGGCTGGTGAAGGATCAGCAGGTCAATGGTGTCGAGGCCGAGTTTGGCCGCGGACTTGTCGAATGCATGCAGGGTCTCGTCGTGACCGTAGTCGCTGGTCCACACCTTCGTCTCTATGAAAACGTCCCGGCGGTCCAGTCCCGATGCACGGAGCCCCTCCCCCACCTCCCGCTCGTTTCCATATGAGGCGGCGGTGTCGATGTGACGGTATCCCGCCCGGAGCGCTGTTTCCACCGCTGCTGCAGTCTGGTCAGGAGGACTCTGGTAGACACCGAGTCCGAGAGCCGGCATCTCGACGCCGTTGTTCAATGTGATGTCCATGATTCTTGTCCCTTCGGTCGGTATTTCTGGTGATGTGTATTGACGGCTCACTGATGTGTGGCTCTGCTCCCGGCTGCCTTGTCTATCGTCGCGGCGAGGCTGGCCAGCAGCTTCAGCCTCTCTTCGGTGGGACTGCCGGGTTCGGCGGTGTAGCCGAACATGAACCACTCCGGATTCGCCGGCAGGTCCATCGCCTCGTACACCAACTCAAGGTCACCGACCTCGGGGTGGACAATCCGCTTCACACCCGTGCGGTGATGGCGGACATTATGGGCGCTCCACCGCTGACGGAAGGCATCCGAGCGGGTGACGAGCTCACCGACCAGATCCGTGAGTGCCTTGTCCCGCGGGTACCGACCTGCATAACCACGCAACGTCGCCGCAATGTCATCGGCGCCCTGCTCCCAGTCGGGGAAGAAGGTACGCGCAGCAGGGCTGAGGAAGACGAACCTGGCGGTGTTTCCCCGCCCGTCGGCGTCATCCAGGATCGGCTGATACAGGGCTCGACCGAGAGGATTGGCGGTGATGACGTTCATGCGCCGGTCACGGACCCACACCGGCGCCCCGGTGACAGCGTCGAGGAAACGCTGCAGACTCGGCCGGACCGTCTGGGTTTCCCTGGACCTGCGTCGACGCGTCGGGTGAGGTTCGGCGGCACGGGCGAGATCATGCAGGTGATCGGTTTCCGCCTCGTCGAGCTGCAGCGCCCTGGCCACGCAGTCCAGAATCTCCGGGGACACACCACGCAGGTCACCACGCTCCATCTTCGCGTAGTAGTCGACGCTGATGTCCGCCAGCATCGCCACCTCCTCACGGCGCAGCCCCGGTACGCGGCGACGTCCCCCGCTAATGACGCCCACCTGTTCGGGAGCGAGCCGGTCACGTCGGCTGCGCAGGAACTCGCCGACCTTGTTTCGTTGATCCATGACCACAACGCTAGGCGCACTACAGCCGGTGTGGGGTGTACAGCCGGTACACGTTTCACCGGTCACTTCCCCGCGACGAGCGACAGGAGTGCACTGGCTGTCATGTCTTCCTCTGTTTCTACTGCGCCGACTACTGCGCCGACCCGCACCCGGGGTCTGCACACCGGCGCGATCCTGGCGATCGTGCTGGTCAGCTACTTCATGATCGTGCTGGACAACTCAATCATCTTCACCGGACTACCCCAGATCCAGGCGGAAATGGGCCTGTCACCCGGCGGTCTCGCCTGGGCCCAGAACGCCTACACCCTGGTCTTCGGCGGACTTCTCCTGCTCGGGGCACGGATGGGCGACCTGCTGGGGCGCCGTCGTGTGTTCATCGTCGGTCTTGCACTGTTCGGGTTGGCGTCGTTGCTGGTGGGAACCGCGCAGAACGAGATATGGATTGTCACGGCCCGCGCGTTCCAGGGCATCGGCGCGGCGATCGTCGCCCCGTCCTCGCTGGCACTGATCACGGCGGTCTTCCCCGCGGGACCTGAGCGCACCCGCGCCACCGCAGCCTACGGCACGACGGCCGGGTTGGGTGCCAGTCTCGGACTCGTGGTCGGTGGTGCCCTGGCGTCCTGGGTGTCCTGGCGGGCCGGCTTCTTTATCAACGTGCCCATCGCGGTGGTGATGATCATCCTGGCGGTGAAGTATCTACCGGGTTTCGAGACGATCAAGGGCCGCTTCGACATCGTCGGCGCGGTCACCTCCACGCTGGGCATGGGGGCGTTCGTGTACGGGATCATCAACGCCGGCGAGACCGGATGGTCCCAACCGTTGACCGTCTGGCCGATCGTGGCCGGTGTGGTCATCCTGACTGTCTTTGTCGTCAATGAGTGGCGGGCACGGCAGCCGATCATGCCGTTGCGGCTGTTCGCCAGTGCCGAGCGTTCCGGTGCGGCGGTCGCCCGTCTGCTGTTCGCCGGCACGATGATCGCCTTCTTCTTTTTCACCACCCAGTTCTTCCAGGGCGTCTACGGGTGGACCCCCTTGCAGGCCGGCCTCGGGTTCCTTCCGATGAGCCTGGTCCAGTTCGCCGCGTCCCTGTTCGTCTCCCGGCTGACACGACGGTTCGGTAACGCCTGGCTGGTTGTCGCCGGGCTGGTGCTGGTGACCGCGGGAATGGCGTGGATGACCCAGATCAGTGCACAGACCCCGTTTGTTCTCGGGGCAGTCGGTCCGCTGATCCTGTTGGGCCTGGGCCAGGGGTTCGCT
Source organism: Corynebacterium glyciniphilum AJ 3170 (assembly GCF_007673095.1). Lineage (GTDB taxonomy): Bacteria > Actinomycetota > Actinomycetes > Mycobacteriales > Mycobacteriaceae > Corynebacterium. The sequence goes on along the minus strand of NZ_VDYZ01000010.1, from coordinate 17,190 downwards.
TTCGGTCCGTTGACCTCGGCCGGTGTCGCTGGCGCGCGTGCCGAGGACGCGGGGGCAGCCTCTGGCCTGGTGAACACCGCCCACCAACTCGGCTCCACCCTCGGCGTCGCCGTACTCACCGCTGCTGCGGCTGGCGCCGCCACACTCGAGGAACACGTCGTGGACGCCTACGTCGGCGGCACCGTGATGCTTGTCGTCGCGGTAGTGGCAGCCGCTGTACTGATCGTCCCCGCCGAACGGCGTCACCGGACTTCACAGTGACCGGCGTTCGTTCCTGTTGTCTCCGTCTTACCCGTAGATGTCCTTGGCCATACGGAACGCCGCCCAAGCCTTCGGCCATCCGGCATAGAACGCCGCGTGCGTCAAGATCTCCGTCATCTCTTCGGCGGTGACCCCGTTTGCCTTGGCCCGTTCGATGTGGCCCTGCAGGGCACTGTCGAGCACACCACTGGCCATCACGGCCGTCACAGTGACCACACTGCGGTCACGTGCGGAAAGCTGGTCTTCGCGGTTCCAGACCTGCCCGAACAACACGTCGTCGTTGAGTTCGGCGAACTTGGGGGCGAACTCCCCCAGGACGTCCCTGCCTGCCGTTACCTTGTCTGCCATCGCGCTGACCTCCTCCTCCTTCTTCTGTTCTTCCGCTACTTACCGCTGTACACGGGGAACGCGCTGCTCTCCCCGTAGTCCTTCTCATCAAGGTTCCGCAAGACTTCCATGTCCTCTGCGGAGATCTCGAACTCGACCGCAGCGTTGGAGCGCATGTGCTCCGGGTTCGCGGTCTTCGGCAGCGACACCGCACCCAGCTGCAGGGTGTACCGGATACACAGTTGCGGCACGCTCACCCCGTACCTGGCCGCCATCGCAGCGACGTTCTCATTGCCGAGAATCTCACCGTGCGCGATCGGCGAATAGGCCTCGACCACGATATTCTTCGACGCGCAGTAGTCGATCAGCTCGCTGGGGGTGTTCCCGGCGTGGACGAGGATCTGGTTCACGTGGGGGGCCACCGAGCCGTTCTCGAGGATGTTGTCCAGGTCGTCCTCCCGGAAGTTCGAGACTCCGATCGAGCGCAGCTTGCCGGCCTTGTAGGCCTCCTCCAACGCCCGCCACGCCTCTCGGTTGCCCTCGGCGTAGTCACCGCCCCGGAAGTCGTCCCAGGGTTGCGGGCTGTGGATCAGCATCAGGTCGATGTAGTCCAGGCCCATGGTTTCCAGGGACTGGTCGATCGCGGCGACGGCTCCGTCATAGTCCTTAACCTCGGCGGCAAGTTTCGTGGAGACGAACAGGTCCCCGCGAGCCACGCTACTGGTGCGGACGCCCTCGCCGACGCCCCGTTCGTTGCCGTAGGCCTGGGCGGTGTCGATGTTGCGGTAGCCGGCGCTCACGGCGTCTCGGACCGCCTGGGCGGCCTTGTCGTCGTCGATGAACCAGGTCCCCAATCCGAGCGCGGGGATCTCCACACCGTTGGACAGGGTGTAGCTCTCGTTGTAACTCATCAGTCCTCCTGAGATAGCGTGCTGTAGTGCTCGTCAGTGACCGGTTCCAGCCACTCATTGCGGGTGTCCTCACCGGGGACCTCCACGGCGAGGTGGGTGAACCAGGAGTCCGCTTTCGCCCCGTGCCAGTGCTTCACCCCGGCGGGAATGCTCACCACACTGCCCGGTGTCATGCTCACCGGCGCCTCCCCCTCGGCCTGGTACCAGCCGCTGCCGTCGGTGCACAGCAGGATCTGGCCGCCACCCGACGAGGCGTGGTGGATGTGCCAGTTGTTACGGCAGCCCAGCTCGAAAGTCACGTTTCCGATGGTGACGCCCTCGGTGGTGAGCATGTTCAGAAAGCTCTGGCCCACGAAGTTCTCGGCGTAGGCGGTGTTGGGGTCCCCTACCGGGAAAGTCGGTACATACCCTGAATCAGTCATTCTTCTTCTCCCCGGATTCTCCCGGGACAATGGTCAGGACGATCTTGCCGTCGGCCTCGCCGGAGCGGAGACGATCGGCAACGTGCGCCGGATCGGTGATGTCCAACGTCCTGTCGATGACCGGACGAATCTCGCCCCGGGCGACGGCAGGAAGGACGTCCGGCAGCAGCCCGGCGATGACGCCGGCCATCTCCGTGTCCCGGGTGAACCCGAACGACACACCGTGGACGGTGAGGTGCCGGTACGACAGCGCATCAAGATCAATAGTCGATGCCGCTCCGGCGAGCCGCCCGATGTTCACCACCTTCCCGTCTTCCGCGGTAGCGGGAAGACACTCGGCGAAGGTCTGCCCGGCAACGTGGTCGAGCACCACGTCCACCCCACGCCCGTTCGTGGCGTCGAGGACCGCATCGGTGAGATCCTCCTCCCCGGTGACGACCACAGTGTCGGCCCCGAGCCGGAGCAACCGGTCACGTCCGGCCGACCTCCTGGTCGTCGCGATGACGGAGGACGCGCCGAGCGCCTTCGCCATCTGCACACCGATCATCCCGATGCCACTGGTGCCTCCGGTCACCAGGACACTCTGACCTGGTCTGAAGCCGGCCACAGACAGAGCGCCGTGCTCGGTCAGCAGTCCCGTCGGCAACGCGCAGGCGATCTCCGGAGAGAGACCTTCCGGCCGTGGCAGCACGAACCGGTGGTCGGCCACGACATAGTCCGCGAACGACGCCGGCACAGATCCCATGACCGCGTCGCCGACGGCCCAGTGCCCCGCGTTCTCTCCGACGGCGACGATCTCGCCGGCGTACTCGAAACCGGCTGTAAACTCCCGGCCGTGTCCACCGTGGGACGGGTCAGCCTCGGCGAGCATGGGCAGATCCGCATTGTTCGTCGCGGCCGCGTGGTTACGGACCAGGACCTCCCCCGGCCCGGGGGACGGTACATCAACCTCGTCGAGGACCCACTCCGGCCCCCGTCCTGCGATCAGTGCGCGCATCGTCATCTCCTTCATCTGTTGACTGCACACCATGATCGTCTCGCAGCCTCGCCGTCACAGCGGAGAAAAATATCCTGGGACAAATCCCTCCCCCTCACAGCGCTGCTCCCCCGCTGGAATACTGGCCACCATGAGCGGCGATACCAGGATGAGCGAACTCGGGACCTTCCTCAAGGCACGGCGCAGCGAACTGTCCCCGCGCCAGGCGGGTGTCGTGGAGACCCCGGGGCCACGTCGGGTGCCGGGGTTGCGGCGTGAAGAGGTCGCTGCGTTGGCCAATATCAGCACCGACTACTACACGCGGGTCGAGCAGGGACGCATCCGGGTGTCCGCACCGGTCCTGACCGTCCTGGCGGATGTCCTGCAGCTCGACGAGGACCAGCGGTCCTATCTCGTGAGCCTGTCGGGCAGGCAGGAGGTCCGGACACCCCGTCGTACCCGTCAGAAGGTCCAGCCGCAATTGCGGAGGCTGCTGGACGACCTCCGGACGACGCCCGCCATCGTCATGGGACGCAGAATGGACGTCCTCGCCTGGAACGGCCTGGCCGCCGCGATGATGCTCGATTTCTCCGGGATACCGGAATCCCGTCGGAACTACGTCCGGCTCCTCTTCACGGACCCGCGGATGCGCTCGTTGTACAAGGACTGGGAGACGGTGGCACGCACCGCCGTCGCCCAGCTACGCATGGAGGCGGCGAAGTATCCGGACGACGCCAGGCTGGCGAACCTGGTCGGAGAACTGTCCGTCGGCGACCCCCAGTTCGCCTCCTGGTGGGCGGCGCGTACGGTGGCGAGCCTGACAACGGGGACGAAGACCCTGGTCCACCCGGACGTCGGTGAACTCGTCCTGGACTGGGACACGCTGGTCAAGGCCGACGACTCAGAACAACAGCTCGTGATCTGGACCGCAGCGGAGGATTCCCCGACGCACCGGGCCCTGCAGCGGCTCAGTACATCGCAACAACACCGTTGACCACCAGCGTCACCGCACCGGCGAAAGCCAGCAGTGTGGCGAGTTTCCGGGTGCCCTCGCTGGAGATCCGGTCGTACAGCCGGTCCCCGAACCAGGCTCCGACGAAGATCGCCGCGACAGCGAGGATCCACAACCAGACGGGCAGACCACCGACGTCGACACCACCGAAGATGACGATCTTGAGTACGAAGGACAGCAGGTTCGCGACCACGATCACCGGGTGCAGGGTGGCCACGAAATCACGGTAGTCCCAGCCGGTCAACCGCGCGTACACGGTGAAGGCGGGCGCGGCGATGCCGGCGACGGTGCTCATGAACCCGCCCGCCGCTCCTGCCAGCACCATGGGCAGGACGGACCGTTCCGAGAGCCGGGCCTTCTCCGGCTGGAACAGCGTGACCCCGAGCGCGGCGAGCACCAGCACACCGACGGTGACCAGCAGCCAGGGGCCGTCGATCACCAGCACAACGAATACGGCCGGGAGTGATCCGAGCACCAGTCCTCCGGCGAGGAAGCTGAATCGCCGCCAGTCGGTCCTGGCCCGCACCGCCCAGGCGTTGTTCACCGCGTTGACGGTGGACAGTCCGTTGACGACGGTCACCCCGGCAGCCGGGCCGAGTGCGACAGACAGCACGGGGCCGGCGACGAGGCCGACACCCATGCCGGTGATGCGCTGGAGTACGGCTCCGACGAGGACGGCGAGTATCAGGACGATCGCGACGGTGGACACAGAGATCGAGCATAAACACCCTGGGCACGACGCGTTCCCGGCGGGCTCGCCGGAGGGCACCCCTGGTTCTGCAACCGCCCTGAGAAAGCCGCGGTCACTACGATATGCTCAGGGTGTACTAAGTGTTCTCCTGCACGTCCACCGCTGCGACAGAAAGAAGACGAATGCTCTACGACGTCCCGAAGCCCACCGAGGCCCTGCTGATCACGGGTGGCATGATCGCCCGCAAGCCCGACAACCCCTACCGCGTCGTCATCGGTGGCGGCGCCTGGTCCGTGCCTGTGCTGCACCGGGTGCAGCGTTTCCACATCGGTGCGAACACCGTGAACATCGCGGTGCGTGCCCAGTCGAAGCAGAACGTCGACGTGGACGTGGAGGCGTCGGTGGTGTTCTCCGTGACCGCGGACAAGAACAGCGTGGTCGAGGCCGCGAACCGTTTCCTGGGCGTCGATCAGGGACAGATCGTGTCCACCGCGCAAGACATCTTCTCCGGCGAGACCCGCGCCATGATCGGTCAGCTCACCGTGGAGGAGATGATCTCCGACCGCACGGCGCTGGCCAGCCAGGTGCTCTCCAACGCCGAGCCACGCATGCTGCGGTTCGGCTGGCAGATCGACAGCTTCCAGATCAACTCGATCAGCGACCCGAACGGCTACATCCAGGCACTGTCCGCCCCGGAACTGGCCCGCGTTCAGCGTGAGCGTGCTGTCGCCGAAGCCCAGCGTGACGCCGAGATCGCCGAGGAGCAGCAGAAGTCCGAGCGTCGCAAGTCCGACTTCCAGCGCGAGACGGACACCAAGGTCGCGGAGAACACCAAGGAGATCGCCGCCGCCAAGGCCGAGGCCAACGCCGCGGGCCCGCGTGCTGAGGCCGAGGCCCAGGAACAGGTCATCGCCGCGCAGGCTGCCCTGGCCCGTCGCCGTGCCGAGACTGACCGCGAGGTCGCCGAGGAGCAGGCCCGCCTGGCCGAGTCGCAGGCCGCGCTGCGTGAGCAGGAACTGGTCTCTGAGGTCATCAAGCCGGCGGAGGCCGAGGCAGAGCGCACCCGCATCAACGCCGAGGCGAAGGCTGCGGCCCTGCGGACCGAGGCTGCGGCAGTGGCGTCCAACAACGGCGTGATCCTGGACAAGCAGGTCGTCGATCAGCTCCCGGAGATCTTCTCGGCCATGGCGGAGGGTCTCACCGGCGCGAACCTCACCATGGTCGGCGAGGGTCAGGACCTGACCAAGCTGCTCGGCCAGTTCGCCGCGGTGATCCCGAACCTGCGGGAGACCGCTGCCGGGTCGCGTGGTGCGGAGGTCGCGGCCACCGAGTAGGTGCGCGTCGCGACGAGCTGTCGGGGTCGGTCCCGGCCAGAACTACCGGGACGTGACCGCGTAATTCAGGTGCCAGGATCGGTCCGACGAGCGGCTCTGCGCTGACCGATTCTGGCACCTGAGTCGCGCGGCACCGTCCTCTACGTGCCGCCACCCGCCGCCGGTGATCGCAGCGGGCGCAACGAGTCTGACGTGGCATGCACGCTGCCGCTCGGCCACCGTCACCTGCCGACCAACACATATCTCCGGATTCGCACTGTGCCCCCAGTCGGACTCGAACCGACACTGCGCGGATTTTAAGTCCGCTGCCTCTGCCAATTGGGCTATAGGGGCGCACGACCTGGGTCGTCTAGCTGTTGCGCTCGATGACCTCGGCCAGGATACCGTCCAGGATATCTTTCTCACTGACCGTGATCGACGTCAGCCCCTTGTCCAGGAAACGGGTGGCGAAGGCGTCGATCACGATCGCACCGCCACCGATCACGTCGGCACGTCCCGGGTGCATCGCCGGGTGCTCCCGACGCTGCTCCACCGTCTCCCCCAGCAGAGACCGGGCCGTGGACCGGAAGTCCGCCAGATCGATCTCGGACATGTGGGTCTTCTCCGGGTTGTACTCGGTCAGCCCCTTCTGGATTGCCGCCACGGTCGTCACGGTGCCCGCGACACCCACGACACGGGTGACGCTGTCGAGGTCCACGTTCTCCTCCACCGTCGCCATCAGCCCGTCGACGTAACCCCGGGCCTCGGCGATCTCCTCGTCGGTGGGCGGCACGGTGTGCAGGTAGCGTTCGGTGAGCCGCACGCAGCCCATGTCGGCGGAGCAGGCCTGCCCACTCCCCTCCCCGTAGGCGTCGACGACGAACTCGGTGGATCCTCCGCCCAGGTCGATCACGCAGATGTGACCGTCGGTCGGCTCCATGTCGGCGACCGCCCCGGCGAAGGACAGCTGCGCCTCCCGGATGCCGGTGACGACCTCCGCCTGCACTCCCGGGGCCACGCGGCCCAGGTGGCGGCGGGTGATGGCGAAGAAGTCCTCACGGTTCTCCGCGTCACGGGTGGCGGACGTGGCCCCCATCATCACGTCGGTGACACCGTTCATGATCATCCGGTCGGCGTAGATGCCCAGTGCCTCGTCGACGCGGTCGAGCGCGGCGTCGGCGAAACGTCCGGTGGCGTCCACACCCTGGCCGAGGCGGACGATGATGTTGTCGCGGTTGATCTCCCGCAGCGTCCCGTCCTCCAGGACCTCGCTGATCAGCAGGCGGATCGAGTTCGTTCCGCAGTCGATGGCGGCGTAGGTGCCGGTCACTGGTCCTCCTCGTCAGAACGGTCATAGGTCATTTCGTCGACGTGCTCGTCGAACGCCGCCTCGATGGACGTCCCGAGGTCCTCCGGGGTGGGCCAGTCGGCGGGGATGGCGGTGCCGGACAGCTTCGGGGTGTGTGCCGCCGCCAGCGCCACCGCCTCGGTACCCAGACGGACGCGTGAGGGTCCCTCGGCCAGCGCGTAGGCGATGAGCACATGCAGGCACTTCACCCGGTCCGGCATGCCGCCGCCGGAGAAGTCCGTGCCCAGCGACTCGATGGCGTTGCGTTCCGCCAGGTAGTGCTCGTGTGCGGCCTGGTAGTCGGCGGCCAGCTCAGCGTCCTCCCGCAGGCGGGCCTGCATCGTGCGCATCACCCCGGCCACCTCCAGGCGGGACGCCTCGGCGGTCAGCCGCGGATCGGTCAGGTAGTACAGCGTGGGGAACGGCGTGCCGTCCGGCAGACGTGGGGCGGTCTTGACCACGGCCGGCGCCCCGTCCGGGGTGCGGTAGGAGACCTCGATCGCACCACGGATCTTGCGTCCGAGCTGGCGGGACATGGTCTCGTAGTCGGCATCGCTCACGGTGCTGCCGGTGCTCTCAGTGCCGTCGGTCACTACTGTGCTCCCTGCTGTTGTTGCTGCTGCTGTTCCTGCAGTTCGCGCTGCAGGTCCGGGTCGCCCTCCTGGGCGGGTGCCTCCGGCTGGTCCGGGTCAATCGGGAGGTTACCGGATTCACCGTCGCGACCGTCGTCCTGCCCCGACCCGCCGTCTCCACCGGCCTCCCCCGCCTCGCCGTCCTCGTCGTCGGGGGTGGCGACGGAACCCCACAGTTGGGTGTACCAGGGGTCGGGTTCCGAATCATCGTGTTCCACGCCGGGGTCCGTCGGCGAACTGGTGTCGATACGCGGGTCCATCAGCCGGAAGGCGGATTCCCCCGGCTCCACGACCCCGAGGCGCGTCCGGGCCTGTTCCCGGACGTAGGCCTCGCTGTTGTACCGGTCGAGTTCGGCGTTGAGGTCGTCGCGTTCCGCCAGCTGCCGTTCGATGGTGGCGTTCACCTCGGCGATCTCGGCACGCTGCTGGAAGTAGTTGCGCAGCGGCGTCGCCACGGACAGTGCCACGAACGCCACCACCAGGATCACCGCGACGGTGACCAGCGGGTTCATCTTCTTCGGGAGTTCAACGAAGGAACGTGCCAGCTTGCGCGGCGCCTGACGCACCTCGCGCTGACGCCGGTCCCGCTTCTCCACCGACCGTGGTCGTGGCAGACCAGGACCGTCGGCCCGGGCGCTGTCGCGCTCGTCCGACGGTCTCGTGTCTTCCCGGTCCCTCCGGTCACGTGTACCCATGGGGACCGATTCTAGCCCGTTGCCCCGGGACTACTTCGCAGTGAACCGCGGGAAGGCGGACGCACCGGCGTAGACCGCGGCGCCTTCCAGGTAGCTCTCGATGCGCAGCAGCTGGTTGTACTTGGCGACACGCTCGGAGCGGGCCGGTGCACCGGTCTTGATCTGGCCGCAGTTCAGTGCGACGGCCAGGTCGGCGATGGTGGTGTCCTCGGTCTCACCGGAGCGGTGGGACATCATCGACTTGTAGCCGCTGTTGTGTGCCAGGGCGACGGCGTCGAAGGTCTCGGTGAGGGTACCGATCTGGTTGACTTTGACCAGCAGGGCGTTGGCGACGTCCTCGTCGATACCGCGGCGCAGGCGCTCCGGGTTGGTGACGAAGAGGTCGTCGCCGACGAGCTGGACCTTGTCGCCGATCTCGGCGGTGAGCCTGGCCCAGCCCTCCCAGTCGTCCTCGTGCAGCGGGTCCTCGATGGAGACCAGCGCGTACTCCTCGACGAGTTCGCCGTAGACCTTCGCCATCTCCTCGGCGGTGCGCTTGCCACCCTCGAAGTTGTAGTGGCCGTCCTCGTAGAACTCGGAGGCTGCGACGTCGAGCGCGAGGGCCACGTCGGTGCCGAGGGTGTAGCCGGCGGCGGAGATCGCCTCGTCGATGACGTCCAGCGCGGCACGGGTGGAGTCGACGGAGGGGGCGAAGCCACCCTCGTCACCCAGGCCAGTGGACAGTCCCTTGTCCTTCAGCACCTTCTTCAGGGAGTGGTAGACCTCTGCGCCGATGCGCAGGGCCTCGCTGAAGGTCTCCGCGCCGATCGGGGCGATCATGAACTCCTGGACGTCCACCCCGGAGTCGGCGTGGGCGCCGCCGTTGAGGATGTTCATCATCGGCACGGGCAGGACGTGGCCGTTGGGGCCGCCGATGTAACGGAAGAGCTGCAGGCCGGCGGAGTCTGCGGCGGCCTTGGCCACGGCCATGGAGACGCCGAGGATGGCGTTCGCGCCGAGGCGGGACTTGTTGGGCGTGCCGTCCAGTTCGATCATGGCCTGGTCCACCAGGCGCTGGTCGTCGGCCTCGATGCCTGCCAGGGCCTCGTCGATCTCACCGATGACGTTCTTGACGGCCTCGAGCACGCCCTTGCCGAGGTAGCGGTCGCCACCGTCACGCAGTTCGTGTGCCTCGTGCACACCGGTGGAGGCGCCGGAGGGCACGGCGGCCCGTCCGACGGAGCCGTCGTCCAGACCGACCTCGACCTCGACTGTCGGGTTACCACGGGAGTCCAGGATTTCGCGGGCGATGATCTGCATGATTTCGGCCATGTGGGTGTCAGCCTCCTCGGCTGGAGAAGTCGGTGGGATATCAGTCACCACCATACTGCCCTATCGGCACCGCGTCCGTCAGCCAGCCGGTCAGGCGGCCTGACCCAGTGCGTAGTTCGCCGCGGCGTCGCGCACCGAGATCATGTATTCCTCGGATCGGTTGTAACTGAACAGTGCCCGGCTCCATCCGTCGGCGGTGTCCAGGTCCCGGTCGTGCCCGCAGAGCAGGCGTCCGGCGGCGGCGGCCGCGTCCCCGATGTCGTGCGGGTCTCCCCCGGCCCCGTAGATCCCCCAGGATTCGGGGAGGAACTGCATCGGCCCGACGGCGCGGTCGTACTCGGGGTCACCGTCGAGTTCGCCGTTGTCGGTGTCCGGGATCTCCATGAACTCACCTGAGCCGTCCAACCGCGGACCGATGATGCGGCCGCCGTCCTCCCCCGCGCCGTAGGTGCCGTGGTGCGACTCGATGAAGCCGATACCCGCCAGCGTGTTCCACGCGATGTTGCAGGACGGGAACTCCGACGCGACGGTCTGGGCGCCATCGATGTAACCGGCGAGATGGTCCTCCGGCATCGAGAGTGACTCGGCGGTCGCGGCAAGGTCGTGCACGGTCGAGGCGCGTGCCGGGGGCACGTCCTCCGGCACCGGGACGCGCTCTTCCTCCGGTTCCTGCTCGTCGACGAGGAACACCCCGACGACGATGACGACGAGCAGGACGGTGGCGATCAGGCCGAGGAATCCACCGCACCCGGCACGGCCACTCGGACGGGTGCCTGCCGTCACCGGTCCTCCACGAGGCAGAGGATCGCCGACAGTGACGCGACGGAGAGCTGGACGTCACGCCCCTCCACCGTGACCACAGCCATGTCCGGATAGGGACGTTCACCGACGACGAGGTGGACTCCCGGCGCGATGCCGTTGTCCTGTAGGTAGCGCAGCAGCGCACCGTCGCGGTCGCTGATCCGGTCGACGAGGAGCCGCTGGCCCACCGTCGCCTCCGAGAGCGGCTCGGTGTCCGGGACGGCGATCTTCCCGTCTCCGTCGGGGATCGGGTCGCCGTGGGGGTCGCGGACGGGGTGGCCCATCGCCGCGTCGATGCGGGCGATGAAGGTGTCGGACACGGCGTGTTCGAGGACTTCGGCTTCGTCGTGGACCTCGTCGACGCCGTAGTCGAGTTCGCGCAGCAGGTAGGTCTCGATGAGCCGGTGGCGGCGGACCATCTGCAGTGCCAGCCGCCGGCCGTCCTCGCTGAGGGTGATGTCCCCGTAGGGCGCGTGGACGACGAGGCCCTCGGTGACGAGCCTTTTCACCGCCTCCGACGCGGTGGAGCGGCGCTGCCCCAGCTCATCGGCGAGGACGGAGAGGGACGCGCCGCTGCGGTCCCACTCCTGGAGATCGTAGATCTTCTTGAGGTAGTCCTGCGACCGGTCCGGCAGATCGGTGACATGCATGCCCGACAGCTTACCCCACCCGCCTTCGGCCCCCTCGATGAAGCGCGCGACGAGCCTCCCTGTCAGTTCGCGGACGGCACCACTTGTTCATTCGCTGAATGAGTGAAGTACAATTGGACGAACTTTGGTGTTCCACACGACGATAAAGAGGATGACATGCACTTTTCACGGAGAACAGTTGCCGTAACCGGCCTCGCGACCGCCGCAGGTCTCACACTCGCCGGATGCTCATCGGCATCCGACGGCCCCGGCGGTGACGGACTCACGGTCTACGCCACCACCGGCTACCTCGCCGACGCCGTGGCCAACATCGCACCTGACGCCGAGGTCACCACCATGGTCGGCCCCGGGGGTGACCCGCACACCTACCAGCCGTCCACCCAGGACATCGAGACGATCCAGAACTCCGATGCGGTCCTGTGGAACGGACTGCATCTCGAGGCACAGATGATCGACCAGCTCGAAAGCCTCGGTGACACCCAGCTTGCCGTCGGTGACCAGCTACCGGAGGATCTGCTGCTGGACTGGCCGGAGACCGACGACGAGGGCAACCCGCTGCATGACCCGCACGTCTGGAACAGCCCGGAGGCGTGGTCCCTGGTCGTCGGCTACGTCGCGGATCATCTCGGCGACATCGACCCGGACAACGCCGACGAGTACACCGCGAACGCCGAGGAGTACCAGCAGGAGATCGAGGATGCCGACGCCGAAGCCGAAGATCTTCTCGCCGATATCCCGGACCCCAGGATGCTGATCACCGGCCACGACGCATTCAACTACTTCGGCGACACCTACGATCTCGAGGTCCACGCCACCGACTACGTCTCCACCGAGGCTGCACTGAGCCCCGAGGAGATCAGCGGACTGGCTGACCTCATCGCCGACAACGAAGTACCCACCATCTTCCAGGACAACCAGGCCAACCCGCAGGCGATCACCAGCCTGCGTGAGGCGGTGAACGCACGAGGCTGGAATGTCGCGGTGTCGGATGAGGAACTCTACGCGGACTCGCTGGGCGCCGACGAAGACGTGGACACCTACCTCGAGGTGTTCCTGCACAACGCCCGCGCTGTCTCTGACGCCCTCGGAAGTTCCGCCGAATAGGAGGTTGTGTCGATGACCACCACAATGACCACCACAACTCGCGTCCCGGCCTGCCAGGCCGACAACCTCAGTGTCGCCTACCGCGCCGAACCCGTTCTGCGGCAGATCAACCTGAGTGTCCCCACCGGCGTGGTGATGGGGATCGTCGGACCGAACGGTGCCGGGAAGTCAACACTCATCAAGGCGATGCTCGGCCTGGTGAAACCTCTCACCGGTACCAGCAGGTTCTTCGGCCGTCCACTGGCCCGAGTGCGTCAGAGTGTCGGCTACATGCCCCAGTCGGCCAGCGTGGACTGGGATTTTCCGACCACCGTGCGGGATGTCGTCACGATGGGGACCTACGGCCAACTCGGCTGGCTACGGCGCCCCGGACGGGACGAACGGTCACGCGCGGATGCGGCTCTGGAGCAGACGGGTATACCCCATCTGGCCGGCCGCCAGATCGGCGAGCTCTCCGGAGGGCAGCGACAGCGGGTTTTCCTCGCACGTGCCCTGGTCCAGGAACCGGACCTGTATTTCATGGATGAGCCGTTCCAGGGAATTGACGCGAAGAGCCAGCAGGCCATCGTCAACGTCCTGCACACACTCCGCGAGCAGGGCAAGACAGTGGTGATCGTGCACCACGACCTGGCCACCGTCAAGGACTACTGCGACCACGTCACGCTCCTGAACCGTCGTATCGTCGCCACCGGCCCGGTGGACGAGGCATATACGGTCGAGAACATCCGGACGGCCTACGAGGTCACCGGCGACGGCCCGGACAGCGACGCATTCCTGGGGTTCACTGCATGAGCCTGGAAAATCTCATAGGTCCGGCGGACTTCCTCTCGAACCACACCTACCGGATGGTCTTCCTCGGCACGATGGCGATCGGTCTGGTCGCCGGCGCGCTGGGATCCTTCGCGTATCTGCGCAAACAGTCTCTGATCAGTGACGTCATCTCGCATGCTGCGCTTCCCGGGACGTTGCTGGCGTTCCTCGTCTCGGTGGTCATTCTCGGCACGGACGGCCGCAACATGATCGCCCTGATCATCGGTGCCGTGATCATCGGGACGATAGCTGTGCTGCTCGCCAACGGCATCTCGCGCGCGACCAAGATCCGCATCGACACCGCCATGGCGATCTCATTGACCGTCTTCTTCGGAGCGGGAATGCTCCTGATGCGCATCATCTCCGACGGGACCTACCCCGGTAAGGGCGGTATCCAGGACTACCTGTTCGGTAATGCCTCGGTCATCACCAGAGCTGACTTGATCACCAGCATCGTCGTGGGCGCCGTGGCCCTCATTCTCACCGCGGTGTTCTGGAAGGAGTTCGCGCTGCGGACATTCGACCCGCAGCATTCGACGGTCCTCGGCTTCCGCGCCGGGGTCATCGACACCCTCATGTTCACCACGATCGTGATCGCCACGGTCATCGGTGTGAAGGCGGTGGGTCTGGTGCTCATGGTGGCCTTCGTGGTCACGCCCCCGGCAGCCGCACGACAGTGGACCCGGCGGCTACCCAGTATGGTCGTGCTCTCGGCGCTGATCGGCGCAACAGGAAGCGGCCTGGGCGCCTACCTGTCGATCGCTTTGGGTGGGGTCCCTACCGGTCCGCTGATCGTGTTGACGCTGTTCGGTATTTTCGTGCTGTCCCTGCTGTTGTCACCCCGTCGCAGCATCGTCACCCACATGGTGTCCCGGTACCGGGCGCGTAGGGACCTGAAGAGGGAACTGGAGGTGGCACCGTGACTTTCGTCGTCGGCACCGCACTACTGGCGGTGGTTACAGCGCTCGCCTGCGCATTGCCCGGAGTGTTCGTGGTCCTTCGCAGGAACTCCATGCTCGTCGACGGCATCGGGCACGCCGTACTTCCCGGCATCGTCGTGGGGTATTTCTTCACCCACGACATGGATTCCCCCGTGCTGATCATCGGTGCGGCACTGGCCGGGCTCATTGTGGTCCTCGGCAGCGAGTGGCTGTCGCAGACCGGACTGCTCACCGGGGACTCCCCCCAGGGGCTCGTCTTTCCCGCACTGTTCAGCGTCGGCGTGATCATGGTCACGATGAACTTCGCGAACGTGCATCTCGATACTCACGCCGTGCTGGTCGGGGACCTCAACCTGGCCGCTTTCGAGCATCTGACGGTCAACGGTACGTCCATCGGCCCCCGGTACCTTTACGTGATGCTCGTGGTACTGGCCGTCAACATCGCGTTCCTGGCAGTGTTCTATACCCGGCTGAAGGTCACGACGTTCGACCCTCAGTTCGCCACCAGCCTCGGTATGCGTACCCGGTTGTTGAACACCACGTTCATGTTCCTGGTCTCGGTGACGGTCACTGCGGCATTCAACGCCACAGGGGCCATTCTCGTGGTGGCCCTGATGATCGTTCCCCCCGCCACCGCATACCTGGTGAGTTCGCGTCTCCCGATGATGCTGGCGTTGACTGCAGTCATCGCCGTGAGTGGAGCCCTCGCGGGATTCTGGACCGCATACACACTGGACACCCCGACGAGCGCCGGCATGGCCGTGTTCTACGGGATCGTATTCCTCGTCGTTCTGGCCGGTTCACGGGCATCCCGTTCGGTACGGCAACGGGCAGGACGCGACACCAGTACATCCGACACACCCAACGCGACTATCGCTGCCTGAGGGTCGGCGCTCCGTCACAGTGGGGTCGTGCGCGGGGATGAGATGATGACCAGATGATCATCCTCCCCGGTGCCCGCCAGTGAAGCAACCGCAGTGCCTGTACAGCGGCGGGCCGTACACCGAGACGGTGGCCTACTGAAGCTCAGAAACTGCGTCCGTCATCCTCTGGTGAGCCTCGGCGACCCGTTTCGGGATGCGATCGAAAGTCTTCATGTGTTCCGTCCGAGCCTGCATCTCCTGGCCCCACCGGACTGCATCGACACTGAGTAGCTGTGCAAGGTCACCGACGCCGAGATCTGCAGATTCCAGTCCCCGGAGATCCAGTTCCTCTGCGACCGGTAATGTGCCTACGGGCGTCTCTGTTCCGCGGACGTTTCCTTCCCTGTACTCCAGGATCCACAGCAGGACCCGGAGATTCTCCCGGAACCCCGGCCACAGGTAGTGCCCGTCCTGTGGGTCGCGCTGGAACCAGTTCACGTGCGCGATCGTCGGCGGATCAGAGAGCTTGTCGAAGATCTCGAGCCAATGCTTCAGGTAGTCCCCTTCACCGTACGACATGAACGGTCTCATCGACATCGGGTCGTACCGGAGTCGACCCTCCACACCTTCTGCAGCGAACGTCGCTTCGGCGCCGAGGGTGAACCCGTCGTAGACGCCGTCGGCCACGCCGCCGATCACACGGGCAAGTGGTTCACGATCCCGGGTGCGTCCGCCGAAGATGATCACGTCGACGGGGACACCGGCCGGATCGTCAGCATCATCGGCGACTGTCGGGACGTTCGACAGACGACTCGTGAAACGGCTGTTCGGATGTGCCCACGGTTTGTTCTCGTCGCTGGGACCCCGGTCGTCGATCAGCACGCCTGTCCAGTCTCTCCATCCGGTGGTGTCGTCAGGCGGCCCGGGCGTCCGACCTTCCCACCACACTTCACCGGTATCATCGTTGAATGCGACATTAGTGAAGATTGTCCCGCTTCCGGGTGCGAGGGCATCCATGGCGGCCGGATTGGTTCGGTGATTGGTGTCGCGTGCAACCCCGAAAACTCCGTTCTCCGGGTTCATCGCGTAGAGACGCCCGTCCTCACCTGCCCACATCCAGGCAATGTCATCGCCGTAGAAACTCACCCGGTACCGGTCACCGAGAGCGTCCGGCGGAAGAGTCATCGCGAGGTTCGTCTTCCCCGAGGCGCTCGGGAATCCTCCGGCAACATGCCAGGTTCTCCCCGTTTCAGTGTCCGTGATCCCCATCAGCATGAACTGTTCGGCAAGGAACTCCCCTGACTTTCTTCCGTCATAGGAAGCCAGTCTCAGCCCGTGAGCGATTTTTCCCAGAAGGGCATTTCCACCGTATGCAGAGCCGTAGTGCAGGATCATGCGCTCATCGGCGACGGTGGCGAACATTCGGCGGTCCCCGTCGGTGCCCTGCCCCATCGTATCGAGGTCCCCTGTCACGTGGACTCCCCGCACGAAGAATCCGGCCACGTCGGCGACGTAGTCGATACCGACCCGTGCCATACGCAACATCTGGAGAACAACTGTCCGGTCATCCGTCAGTTCGACACCCACCGCGTACCGCGCAAGTGGGCTGCCGGGTACCGCCATCAGATACGGGACCACGTACATGGTCTTCCCTTTTGACTGGCCGGCCATGCGTGTGACGATCTCACTCTTCACGTCATCGGCGAGTCTCCAGTTGTTGTAGGCCCCGCGGTCGTCGGGATCGGACGTGGCGACGATGGTGCGTTCTTCTGAACGGGCCGTGTCCTTGACGTGGGAGCGCGAATAGTAGCAGTTGTCGCCGACCCTCTGCAGTTCTCCGGCAGCGAGGGCCTCACCGATGAGACGCGCGTCGTCATGGGTGTCTATGACCTCAATGCGGTCAGGCTCCGTAATCCCCGCCCATTCGCGAATGAAGTCGAGGACTGCTGGGTTATTGATTCTCGGACCGGTGATATTCATGTGTATCTTCTCTCTTGTCTGTCTCGCGGTGATGAGGTTCGTGCTTCAGAGCATGCAGCTCACGCAGCCTTCGACCTCGGTACCCGCCATGGCCGTCTGACGCAGCCGGATGTAGTACAACGTCTTGATGCCCTTACGCCAG
>NZ_VDYZ01000109.1 GCF_007673095.1 Corynebacterium glyciniphilum AJ 3170 | reverse complement strand
CACCTCCCCGAAGCTCTCCACCCCCAACCCAATCTCCCCCCCCCACACACCCCCCTCCCCCCACCACCCATCCCAACGATCCTGCCCACACCCCCCACCGTTTCCCACCCCCCTCTACCTCCTCACCCATCATCCCCCCCAACCCATCCACTTCCACAACCCTACCACTTTCCACTTCCTCCATCCTTCTCCCCACCAGCCACTCCGCCTTCCCCCTTCTCCCCCACACCCCCTCCCACTCCTCGTCATCAACAACACATAATACCTCCTACTCCCCGTAAACCCAACACCCACCATCCTCTCCCCACTTCTCCCCACCATCACCTCTACCTACATCTACCTC
>NZ_VDYZ01000108.1 GCF_007673095.1 Corynebacterium glyciniphilum AJ 3170 | reverse complement strand
CCACCTCGTCCATCCACCTCTTCATCAACACTTCCCTGACCACAGTCATCATCACCCACAACACCATCCCCCACCCCATCACCACATCTCCCCCTCTCACCCCCCACACCACCACCCTCTTCCTCCCACACCACCTCATACCCCCCCCACACCCCCACTAACCTCCACCCCCCACCCACCTCCCCTCCCCCATCCACCAACCCTCCCCCCCCCCTCACCACACCTCACACTTCCTTTTCATACTCACCCACAATCCTTCACACTCTCGTCCTCCTATTCCACAGTCGCAATCAGCTCATCATTCATTCCATCAACGTTCCCCCCCTCATCTTCCATCTCCTCC
>NZ_VDYZ01000107.1 GCF_007673095.1 Corynebacterium glyciniphilum AJ 3170 | reverse complement strand
CCCCACCCCCCCGCACGTTCCTCGCCGGTACACCCCCCCTCCTCCCTCCTCATCCCCTCCCCCACCACCCCCTCCATCTCTTCCGCCTCGTCCTCTCAGTCTTCCCCCCACTACCTCACCCCCCCACACCCCTACACCATCCTCAACCAACCCCCCCCCCACGACTTCACCAACCACGCCCCCCCACTCCTCCGCCTCCCCATCTCCCCTCTCCCTTCCCATCTCCAGACCGGTGTCCCCTACCCCTCCCCTCAACCCCTCTCTATCAACACTCCCCCATTCCTCAACGCCTCCCCCAATCCACTCTTACAAGAATACATCTTCATTCTATCCCCAATCTCTCTT
>NZ_VDYZ01000106.1 GCF_007673095.1 Corynebacterium glyciniphilum AJ 3170 | reverse complement strand
CCCGCACCTCCTCCCCCGATTCCCCTTCGCCTCCCACCCCCCCCCCTCCCAATCTCTGGACACCCCCAACTCCCCTTACTCTTCTCACACCCACAACACCTCATCACTCTCACAACACTTCTGAAACACATCTCCTCACCACTTTTCATCACCATCCCCCCCCTCCTCCCCCACATCATTCACCCCAACCTCATCCACCACCTCCCTCACCGTCCCCCCTCCACCATCCTCACCCCCACCAACCCCAACTCCACCACCACCCCCATCCTCCCCCAACCCCTGTCCCCCCCCCACCACCTCACCCCAGTCTCCCGGCACACCCACGCGACTGCAAATCAACTCCTTC
>NZ_VDYZ01000105.1 GCF_007673095.1 Corynebacterium glyciniphilum AJ 3170 | reverse complement strand
ACCCACACCCCTCCCTCCTTTCCCCCCCTCCTCCCCCCCTCACACCCCCACCAACATATCCCTCTACACCCCCCCCACCCCTTTCACCCTGCCCTACCCCAACCCCCTCACTTCCCCCTCCCCCACCACCACCCCTCACCCTCCCCTACCACCCCCCACCCCTCCTCTTCCCACTCCACCCCCACTCCTTCACCCCCCTCACACAGTCCCCCCCATCCAACCCCCACTTCCCCATCCACCCTCCCACCCCACCCACCACCTTCTCCTCCCCCTACCCCCTCTCCCTCCCCCCCAACCCCTCCACCCTCCCCACCCACCCACCATTCTCAATCATAGCCTCAGTCTCAAC
>NZ_VDYZ01000104.1 GCF_007673095.1 Corynebacterium glyciniphilum AJ 3170 | reverse complement strand
CGCCCACGACCTGGCCTCCCCCCTCCCCCACGCCAACCCACACCAACTTCCCTTCTCACCCCATCCCCCACTCCTCCCCCATCTCCTCCACCACCTTCCACCCACGCCCCAACAACCCTCTCTACTCACTCTCCTCCCTCATCCTCCTCCGACTCCTCATCTCGTCCCCCCCCACCACCTCCCTCACATCACTAATCTCACCCTCACCCCCCTCAACACCCTCTCACACACCCCATCCACTCAACCACACCACACCTCTCCCCACATTTTCTACTTTACAATACACAAACACAACACACCATCCCCAAACACTTCTATCTCCTCATCTTCACCATCCTCCTTCTCGTCAT
>NZ_VDYZ01000103.1 GCF_007673095.1 Corynebacterium glyciniphilum AJ 3170 | reverse complement strand
TCCCCTCTCACCGTCAGTTTCCCTCCCCATTTCCCCCCCCCCTCACACCCCCCCACCCCAAACCCCCCCCAACCTCACCCTTTTTCCCCTCCACCCCCTACCGCATCCTTCTGAATCACCTCCCACAATCCCTCCCCACACCCCCCTTCATCAACACAACCCCCACCACCCCTCAGCCCACCACCAAACCCATCACCCACCCCAACACAGTCACCACAATCAACTCCACCACCCCCACACCCCCACCTCCCGGTGTGCCCACCTCCCCCCATGCCCCCCGACAGCCATCCACCACCTCCCAAACCTCCCCCAACCTCAACCCCAACACATCATCCACCATAAACACCACCC
>NZ_VDYZ01000102.1 GCF_007673095.1 Corynebacterium glyciniphilum AJ 3170 | reverse complement strand
CGGTGTGAGAAGATGGAGGTGGGAGGTTTTGGGTGATGTATTATGATGTTGATGGGTAAAGGGTGAGGGAAGGAGTGTGGAGGTGGGAGTGGAAATGGTTGGAGAAGAGAGTGAAGGATGAGGATGGTGGAGGGGGTGAGGGGAGATCGGGGGGATGAGGGTCAGCGGTTTAAGGGTGATGTCGGGGGTCGTGGAGAGGGAGGAGAGGAATGGGGGGGTGTGGGTGAGGGGGGTAAGGATGGGGAAGTGAGGGGATGGGGGGGGTGGGTGGGTGGGTGGGAAGAAGGGGGGGGGGGGGTGGGGGACGGGGTCAGCGGCGGGGGCAAGGTGAGCGGCGGGGCCGGGTCGGGG
>NZ_VDYZ01000101.1 GCF_007673095.1 Corynebacterium glyciniphilum AJ 3170 | reverse complement strand
CCCCCGTCACCTCACCACCTTCCCCAACCTCCTCTCCCCCCCCACCAACCCCAACCCTTACCCCTTCCCCCACCCCCCCATTATCATCCACCACCCCTCCCCCCCACCATCCCCCACCAACCACCACTGTACCACCGTCCCGTCCCCCCTCCCCAGACCCAGCACCCCCTCAACCCCCACCCCCCACTTCATCCTCCACCCGATCCACTACCCCACCATCTTCCCCCTCCACCCCTCTTTCATCCCCCACCACTACACCTTCCCTTCCCCCCTCTTCTCCTCCCTCATCTCCACCACCCACACCTCCTCCCCCCCCTCCCCCCCCAACACCTCCCCCCTCCCCCCCTCCTC
>NZ_VDYZ01000100.1 GCF_007673095.1 Corynebacterium glyciniphilum AJ 3170 | reverse complement strand
GGAGGAGGGGGCGGGGCGGTCGACGGGGCGTGGGTGTAGAAGGAGAGTTTGCAGGGAGAGGGGATGAGGGTGGGTTTGAGGTAGGGGGGGTTGTGGGGGGTGGTGTTGGGTGAGAAGGGGGAGGAGGGTAGCGGGGGGAAGGAGGGGGAGGGGGGGGAGATGGGGGTGGGAATGAGGATGTGAAGAAGGAAGGGAAGGGGGAGGAGGTGAAGTGGGAGGGGAAGGAGAAGTTGGAGGAGGGGAAGGGGAAGATGAGGGGGGGTGAGGGGATGGAGATGGTGTGGGAGGAGGGGTGGTTGGTGGAGGGTAGGTGTAGGGAGATGGTGGGGTGGGAGGGGAAGGTGGGGAAGGC